>JAWWOH010000119.1:0-92383 GCA_033851845.1 Actinomycetota bacterium | reverse complement strand
TATCTGGTGACACCGCTGGTGGCGCCGCTGCTCGCGGCGCTGCCGACAGCCGCTGCGGCCCCGGGCGCGTGACCGCGGTCGATCCCCTCGATCGGTCGGAGCCTCACCGCGTCAGCGCAGCCCCGTGCCGCGCCGTAGCGCGGTCTGCACGAGCCGGTCGACGAGCGTCGGGTAGTCGATGCCGCTGGCGGCCCACATCCGTGGGAACATCGACGACGGCGTGAAGCCCGGCATCGTGTTGACCTCGTTGAGCGTCAGCTCGCCATCAGCCCCGACGAAGAAGTCGACCCGCGCGAGACCCGAGCACTCGAGCGCAGTGAACGCGCGGCGGGCCATCTCCTGCAGCTGATCGATCACCTCGGCCGGCAGGTCGGCGGGGCAGTCGAGCTCAGTGCCCTCGTCGAGGTACTTCGCCTCGAAGTCGTAGAACGTGTAGTCGCCGACGAGCCGGATCTCGGCCGGCACGCTGGCCGCCGGCCGGCCGTCGACGCCCTCGAGGATCCCGCACTCGACCTCTCGCCCGTCGACGCGCGCCTCGATGAGCACCTTGGGGTCGTGCCGAAGCGCATCCTCCATCGCGCCCGGGAGCGCGCTCCAGTCGTCGACGCGGCTGATGCCGATGCTCGAGCCGCCACGCGCCGGCTTCACGAAGACGGGCAGCCCCAGCCCGCGTGCCGATCGCTCGACGCCGGCGGGATCGCTGTCCCACTGCTCTCGTCGTACGACGACTGCGGGCGTCATGGGAATGCCCGCAGCAGTCAGCAGCACCCTCGCGACGGCCTTGTCCATCGCGACGGCGCTGGCGAGCACGCCGGAACCGACGTAGGGAACGCCGGCCATCTCGAGCAGCCCCTGCACGGTGCCGTCCTCGCCGTACGCCCCGTGCAGGACGGGAAAAACGACGTCGACCGTACCGAGAACTGCAGGCCCGTCCTCGAGCGGGATCAGCCCGCCGGCGGTCGGGTCGCCGGGCAACGCGACAGCAGCGCCGTCCTTGACAGCCGGCAGCTCGCGGCCGCGGATCGACAGCAGCTCCGGGTCATCGGCGGCGAGGACCCAGCGGCCCTCCGGTGTGATGCCGACCGCGATGACGTCGTAGTGGTCCCGGTCCAGCGCGCCGAGGACGCTGCCTGCAGACACGCACGAGATCGCGTGCTCGCTGCTACGGCCGCCGAAGACGACAGCGATCCGGGTCTTCAGGGGCACGGCCAGACCCTAGTGGCCCGTCTTCCCGGCGAGCTCCCGCAACGGCGGCTCGAACGCCTCGCCGAAGGTCGGGAAGGCGTGCACGACATCGGTGAGCACCCGCAGTGGCACCTCGGCGCGGATCGCGAGCGTCGCCTCCGACAGCCACTCCTCGGCGTGCGGACCGATCGCGGCCGCCCCGATGAGCAGACCACGGCGGCGGTCAGCGGTCAGCACGAGACGACCGCCCCCCGATCCCTCGGTGCCGGCGCGCGCCGTCTCACCGACGTCCATGACGGCTGACACCGCGTCGATGCCGTCCTCCCGTGCCTCCTCTGCCGTGCGGCCGACACTTGCCACCGCAGGCGACGTGTAGACGGCGCGCGGGATGGCGCGGTAGTCGGCGACCCGATCCGTCCCGAGCAGGTTGGCCACGACGACGCGCGCCTGGTAGCTGGCGGCGTGCGTGTACGGCGCGACGCCGGTGACGTCACCCGCCGCCCAGACGTGCTCCTGCCCGCTGACCCGACAACGGTCGTCGGTCTCGACCGCGCCGCTGTCGTCCGCCTTGATGCCGAGGACGTCGAGCCCGATGCCGTCGCTGTTCGGTCGGCGGCCGGTTGCGACCAGCACCCGGTCGGCGTCCAGCGCTGAACCGTCCGAGAGGTGGGCACGGGCCAGGCCGTCCGCGGTGCGTTCGAACCGGCGTACCTCCGTCTCGAGGCGTACGTCGACGCCGTCGTCGCGCAGCACGTCGGCAAGCAGTGCGGCGATGCTCGCCTCCTCCTTGCCGGCCAGCTGCGGGCCGGGCTCCACGAGGCAGACGGCTGCGCCGAAGCGCGCGTGCACCTGCGCCAGCTCGCACCCGACCGCGCCACCGCCGAGGACGAGCAGCGCCGTCGGCCGTTCCGTTGCGCTCAGTGCCTCGTCGCTCGTCCAAGTCGGCACCTGCTCTAGGCCGTCGACATCGGGCGTCACGGCGGAGGAGCCGGTAGCGAGAACGAGGTCGGTGTAGCCGAGGCGGCGCCCGTCGACATCGACGGCACCGGCGTGCACGACGCGGCCGCGCCCCCTGACCAGTGTGATGCTGGCCGCCTTCGCCGCCTTCGCCGCCTCGGCGTCATCGCGGTGCTCGCTGATCTCGTCGCGCCGCTTTGCCGCCGAGCGGTAAGCCGACTCGCCGTCCTCCAGGTCGACCGAGCCCGCACCCAGGTCGCCCAGCCGACCTGCGTCAGCGCGTGCGTGCGCGCTGCGCAGCATCGCCTTGCTCGGCATGCAGGCGACATACGGGCACTCACCGCCCACGCGGAGGGCTTCGACGAGCGCAACGGAGCGGCCAGCCTCCGCCAGCTCCGTCGCGACGGTCTCGCCGGCCGATCCCGCGCCGAGCACGACGACGTCGTACGACTCCATACGACGAGTCTGCGCTCAGAGGACGGCCGGTACACCTCTGCGCGGGCAGACGTCGGTCAGCGGGCAGCCGCCACACGGCGGGCAGTGCTGCGCGCACTTGCGCGGCTCGGCGTAGTCCCGGCGTGGGTACCCGGCGTCGCCGCACCGTGGTTTCCCGGTCAGGCAGTGGTGGATGCCGTGCTCGACGAGCAGGGCGTGGAAGACGTGCCACGGCAGCCCGATCTCGGCCGCTGCGAGCTGCGCGCGGAGCTCGCCGTACGACGCCTTCGGATCGACGAGCCCCAATCGGCCGAGCACACGTCGCAGGTAGGCATCGACGACGGGCACCGAGGTCCCGGTGAAGGCAAGCAGGGCGTCGGCGGTCTCGGGACCGACCTGCGGCAGCGCAAGCAGGGCGCGCCGTGGATCCGGGCCGGCCAGGATGGCTTGCACGCCACCGGCGTCGAGGACGGCGACGGCGAGGCGTGGGAGCAGCCGGGCGCGCGTGGGTGGGTAGGCCGCACCGCTGAGCAGCGGGGCGAGCAGCTCAGGCTCGGCGGCCCGCAGCGCAGCCCAGGTGAGGAGCCCGGCGTCGCGCAGCCGGAACAGCACCTGCTCGACGCGCTCCCACCGCGACTGCTGGCACAGGACACCGCCGAGCAGCAGCTCGTCCTCGCGCGAGATCTCCGGCAGCAGCCGCGGCCACCACCACGGCTCCTCGCCGTAGTGGTCGAGCAGCGTGGTGGCGACGCCGCCGATATCCAGCGGCGATGCAGCGTCTACAGGGTGTCCAGGGCCTGCACGACGTCGGCGATGAGGTCCTCTGGGTCCTCGAGGCCGACGCTGATGCGGACGGCACCCGCTCCGATGCCGGCCGCCGCGAGCGCCGCATCGTCGAACTGGCGGTGCGTCGTCGAGGCGACGTGGCTCACCTTGCTGTGCGTGCCGCCGAGCGAGGTCGCGACCCGAATGAGGTGCAGCCGGTCGCAGAGGTCGACGCCGGCCTGGCGGCCGCCGCGCGGGTTGATGGTCACGACGGCGCCGTAGCGCCCTTCGTCGAACAGCTTCACGGCCATGCCATGGTCACGGTGACCGGTGAGGCCGGGATGGTCGACCCGCTCGACGGCCGGGTGCTCGAGCAAGGCGGTGGCAACGGTGAGCGCGCTGCTGCAGTGCCGCGCCACCCGGAGCGGCAAGGTCGACAGGCCGCGGTGGAGCAGGAACGCGTCGTCCGGCGACAGCGAGCCACCGAGGTCGATCCGGTCGGCACGCACCCGCTTCATGAGGTCAGCTGCACCGACGGCGACACCTCCGGTGACGTCGCTGTGCCCACCGATGTACTTCGTCGCGGAGTGCACGACGATGTCGGCGCCGTGCTCGAGCGGCCGGCACATCGCCGGTGAGGCGAAGGTCGAGTCGACGACGAAGGTGGCCCCCGCATCATGCGCGATCGCGGCCAGCCCGGGCAGGTCAGCGACGGTCATCGTCGGGTTCGCGAGCGTCTCGCCCCAGACGACCGTGGTCTCCGGCCGCAGCGCCGCTCGGACCGCATCGAGATCGGTGCTGTCGACGAAGGTCGTCTGCACACCGAACCGGTCGAGAACGTGCGACAGCAACCCGTAGGTGCCGCCGTAGACCTCCCGCGGGCAGACGACGTGCGCTCCCGCGCGGGTCAGCGTCATGAGCACGTTCGAGATGGCTGCCATGCCCGACGCGAACGGCTGCCCGACGACGGGCGCGTCGACGTTGGCACCCTCGAGCGCCGCGACCCCTTGCGCGAACGCGTCGGCAGTCGGGTTGTCGATGCGGCTGTAGGAGTAGCCCGGCCGGCTGCCGGCGAGCAGGTCGCGGTACTCGTCAGCCGTGTCGAACGTCCAGGCGGCCGTGCGGTAGACCGGCAACCCCATCGGCACCTGGTCGGGGACCGGCGCGGCCGGGGTGTGCACGGCGCGGGTGTGCTCGCCTGGCGTCATGACCCCAGGCTAGAGGGCTACTCCGACTTCGTCTCGCGGCTCATCAGCCCGCGCACCATCTCGCGCGGAGTCATGCCCTCATGCACGACCGCCACGACGTGCTCCGTGATCGGCATGTCCACGTCGTGCTTGCGGG
This sequence comes from Actinomycetota bacterium, assembly GCA_033851845.1. Taxonomy (GTDB): domain Bacteria; phylum Actinomycetota; class Actinomycetes; order Mycobacteriales; family SCTD01; genus RYN-124. The sequence continues at coordinate 87,697 of JAWWOH010000119.1, read as the reverse complement.
CCAGGTCCAGGATGGAGCGGCAGGACTTCACGCCCTCTGCCGTCTGCTGCTTCTGCGCCAGGATGTCCTCGAGCGTCTCGCCGCGACCGAGCCGCTCGCCGAACGTGCGGTTGCGCGAGAGCGGTGACGTGCACGTGGCGACGAGGTCACCGAGTCCGGCGAGTCCGGAGAACGTCATGGGGTCCGCTCCCAGCGCCGCACCCAGCCGGGCCGTCTCTGCCAGCCCGCGGGTGATCAGCGACGCCTTGGTGTTGTCGCCGAAGCCCATCCCCTCGGCCATGCCGGTCGCCAGGGCGATGACGTTCTTCACGGCGCCGCCGAGCTCGCAGCCGACGACGTCGATGTTCGTGTAGGGGCGGAAGTACGGCGTACGGCACGCCTCTTGCAGCCGCTCGGCGGCCGCGGCGTCCGTGCAGGCCACCACGGTCGCCGCCGGCTGCCCGGCGGCGATCTCCTTCGCCAGGTTGGGGCCGGTCACGACGGCGACCGCGTCCTCCGCGACATCCGCGACCTCGCGGATCACCTCGCTCATCCGCTTCGTCGTACCGAGCTCGACGCCCTTCATGAGGCTGACGAGCACACTTCCTCGCGTCAGCACGGACGCGACCGCGGCGAGATTGTCCCGCAGGCTCTGCGACGGGACTGCGAGCACGACGAAGTCGGCGTCCGTCACTGCCTCGATGGCATCCGAGGTCGCGGTCAGGTTGGCGGGAAGCGTCACGCCGGGCAGGTAGTCGGCGTTCTCATGCGTGTCGCGGACTGCTTTCGCGAGCTCGTCCCGCCGCGCCCACAGCACGACATCCGTGCCTGCGTCCGCGAGCACCTTGCCGAACGCCGTGCCCCATGACCCGGTGCCGAGCACCGCCGCGCGCGTCATGCCGACTTCCGCTCCTCGGATCGAGCGCCCCTCGCGGCCGCCAGGATGGCGCGGGCGTCGAAGAACGCGGCCGGAGCGGGCTCATCACGCAGCTGCGCGAGCAGGGCCGTCACCGCCCACATGATGTCGTCCGTCGCGGCCCGCAGCACGTCGCCGGTGAGCTCCTGGCCGGCGTACCTCGAGAGGTCCACCGGTGGGCCGGCGAGGATGTGCATGGTGTGCCGAGGCAGCAGGTGCAGTCCCTTGGTGCGGTAGCTGTCGAGGATCCGCTCTGCGCCCCACTGCGCAACGGGGACGACGGGGACGCCCGACAGGAGCGCCAGCCGCGCCACGCCGGTCTTGGCCAGCATCGGCCACTTGTCGGGATCGCGGCTGACCGTCCCCTCGGGGTAGATGGCGACGCACTCGCCGTTCTGCAGCGCAGCGACCGCGTCGCGGAGCGCCAGCGAGGCGTCGGCCGTGTGGCGGTGCACCGGGATCTGCCCCGCGCCGCGCATCACGTGGCTGACGAGCGGCGGCCGCTGGAACAGCGTGCTCTTCGCCAGGAAGCGAGCGATCCGGCCGGTGCCGTAGACGATGTAGTCGGCGACGGCGATCGGGTCGGCGTGCGAGATGTGGTTGACAGCGACGATGACGCCACCCTCGCGGGGCACGTGCTGCAGGCCGCGCCAGTCCTTCTTCATGAACGCCCACGTCAGCGGCTTCAAGATGCAGGCCGCCAGGCCGTACCAGAACCCGAGCCGTCGCAACGGGACCCGCCGTCGCCTCGTCGAGGCACTGTCCGTCGATGCACTGCCCGCTGTCATCTCCGCGATCCTTCACTGTTCGCCGGGCGCCTGTCGAGGCACCTGCCAGACTCGCTGATCATGCCCGCCGTCTCCTGGGGCCTCGTCGTGCCCGTGAAGCGGCTTTCGCTGGCGAAGACCAGGCTGTCTTCGTACGGCGACGACGTGCGCCAGGAGCTCGCCCTCGCGTTCGCGACGGACGTCGTGACGGCCGCGCTCGCGGCTACGGCAGTCTCGGCGGTCGTCGTCGTCTCCGACGACCCGAGGGCGCGACAGGCGCTCGCCGACCTCGGTGCGCACGTCGTCGCCGATGCGCCCGACGCGGGCCTGAACCCCGCGCTGGAGCACGGCGCCCGCCACCTTGCCGACGGGCTCGGCCGGGCCACGCTCTCGGCGGACCTGCCGGCCCTGCGGCCGGAGCACCTGGACGCGGCGCTGTCGGCCGTGCCGGCCGGCGGGCGCGGGTTCGTCGTGGATGTCACGGGGACCGGCACGACGCTCCTCGCAGCCGCGCCAGGAGTCGGGCTGGCACCGGCGTACGGCGTCGGCTCGCGCGACGTGCATCTGCGGTCGGGAGCGGTCGAGCTGCCGGGGGCGCCAGGACTGCGGCTGGACGTCGACACCCCTGCGGACCTCGATGCGGCCCTGCTGCTCGGGGTCGGTGCCGCGACTGCGGAAGCCGCTCGCCACCTACGGTGAGTGGCGTGCAGGCGACAGTGCGCTCCTGGGACCCGGCGACCCGCGGGGGCAGCCTGCTCCTCGACGACGGCAGCCGGCTCGACTTCCCGGGCGAAGCGGTGCAGGTGCAGGCACTCCGGACCGGCCAGCGCGTCCGGCTGCGCCTCAGCGACGAGCGGGTGGTCGCCCTGACCATCGCCGCGCTGCCGTTCACCTAGCGGGTGCACCATGGCGGGGTGACCGACCTCCAGCACGACATCGCCCCGCCGGAGGCGGCGGACGCGTCCATGCTCGAGGCGGTGGCCGCGCCGGTCGTTCGTGCGGACCCGGATCTGCCGGACGGTCGGTTCCTGAACCGGGAGATCTCCTGGCTCGACTGGAACAAGCGGGTCCTCGCTCTCGCGCAGGACCCGGAGACCCCGCTGCTGGAGCGGGCCAAGTTCCTGGCAATCTTCGCGAGCAACCTCGACGAGTTCTTCATGGTCCGGGTCGCCGGGTTGAAGAGGCGGCAGAGCATGGGCCTCGGGGTCCGGGGCGCCGACGGGCTGGGGCCGCGCGAGCAGCTCGCCCAGATCACCAAGACCTCCCGTGAGCTGGTGTCCGAGCACGCGCTGTGCTTCGTCGACGACGTGCGGCCGGCACTGGCCGCCGAGGGCATCCGCATCGTGTTGTGGCGCGACCTCAGCCGGCAGCAGCAGGCGCCGCTGCACGAGTACTTCCGCTCACAGGTCTTCCCCGTGCTCACTCCCCTGGCCGTCGACCCCGCGCACCCCTTCCCCTACATCAGCGGGCTGTCGCTCAACCTCGCGGTCCTCGTGCGCGACCCGGCGACCGACGGTGAGCGGTTCGCCCGCGTGAAGGTCCCGAACAACGTGCGCCGCTACGTCCACGTCGACGGCGGCGACGGCGACGACGAGACGACGTACCTGCCGCTCGAGGAGCTGATCGGAGCGCACCTGCCCCAGCTCTTCCCCGGCTTGCAGGTCACCGGCCACCACGCGTTCCGGGTCACGCGCAACGCCGACGTGGAGGTGGAAGAGGATCGCGATGAGGACCTGCTTCAGGCGCTCGAGCGCGAGCTGGCGCGCCGGCGCTTCGGGCCGGTCGTCCGGCTCGAGGTCGGACCCGACATCGACCCGCATGTGCTCGACCTGCTCGTGCGCGAGCTCGAGGTCACCGCGGACGACGTCGTGGAGGTCCCCGGCCTGCTCGATCTCTCATCGCTCTGGCAGCTCTACGACGCGGACCGGCCCGAGCTGAAGGACGACCCGTTCGTGCCCGCGACGCATCCGCGCCTGTCGGAGGGCGAGCAGGCGGTCGACGTCTTCGCGGCGCTCCGCGAGGGTGACGTGCTGGTGCACCACCCGTACGACTCGTTCGCGACGAGCGTCCAGCGCTTCATCGAGCAGGCTGCCGCCGATCCGCAAGTGCTCGCCATCAAGCAGACGCTGTACCGCACCAGCGGTGACTCACCCATCGTCGATGCCCTGGTCGATGCGGCCGAGGCCGGCAAGCAGGTGGTCGTCCTCGTCGAGATCACCGCTCGGTTCGACGAGCAGGCCAACATCAAGTGGGCGCGCGCGCTGGAGCGGGCCGGCTGCCACGTCGTCTACGGCCTCGTCGGGCTCAAGACGCACTGCAAGACCTCGCTCGTCGTCCGTCAGGAGAAGGGCGCGCTGCGGCGCTACGCGCACATCGGCACGGGCAACTACAACCCGAAGACCGCGCGCACGTACGAGGACCTCGGTCTGCTGACCGCCGACCCCGACGTCGGCGCCGACCTGACCGACCTGTTCAACACGCTCACCGGCTACAGCCGGCAGACGTCGTACCGGACCTTGCTCGTCGCGCCACTCGGAATCCGCAGCGGTCTGCTGGAGCGCATCGCCGCGGAGGCGGATCACGCGCGGGCCGGCCGACCGGCGGGCATCAGGATCAAGGCCAACAGCATCGTCGACGAGGAGCTCATCGACGCGATGTACCGCGCCGCTCGCGCCGGCGTGCGCATCGACCTGGTCGTACGCGGGATCTGCGCGCTGCGGCCCGGCGTCCCGGGACTTTCCGAGACGATCCGGGTGCGCAGCATCGTCGGCCGGTTCCTCGAGCACAGCCGGGTGCTGGCGTTCGCCGGCGGCGGGGAGCCCGAGTACTGGCTCGGCAGTGCTGACCTGATGCACCGCAACCTCGACCGGCGGGTCGAGACCCTGGTACGGGTGAAGGACCCCGTTGTGCAGGCGCAGCTGGCCGCGGTGCTCGAGCGGGCCACCGACGATGACGTCCGCCGCTGGGAGCTCGGCCCGGATGGCTGCTGGACCCGATGGCCGGAGTCGGGACCGGCCGCGGACCTGCAGACCGAGCTGCTGCGCCGGACCGGCGAACGCGGAGCCACCTGACCGACGACATGACGAAGGGCCCCGGCATCAGCCGGGGCCCTTCGTCATGTTCTCGTGCGGGTCGCCTAGCGGCTGGCCTTCTTGGCAGCCGACTTGCGGGCGGTCTTCTTGGCCGCCGTCTTTCGCGCCGTGGTCTTCTTGGCGGCCTTCTTGGCAGGTGACTTCTTCGCGGCGGTCTTCTTGGCCGTGGTCTTCTTCGCGGCCTTCTTCGCCGTGGTCTTCTTGGCGGCCTTCTTCGCCGTCTTCTTGGCCGTGGTCTTCTTCGCGGCCTTCTTCGCCGGTGACTTCTTCGCCGCGGTCTTCTTGGCGGCGGTCTTCTTCGCCGTGGTCTTCTTCGCGGCCTTCTTCGCCGGTGACTTCTTCGCCGCGCTCTTCTTGGCGGCGGTCTTCTTCGCCGTGGTCTTCTTCGCGGCCTTCTTGGCCGTGGTCTTCTTCGCGGCCTTCTTGGCCGTGGTCTTCTTGGCGGCCTTCTTCGCCGTCTTCTTGGCGGTGGCCTTGGCGGTCGTGCCGCGCTTCGCCGGAGCCGCTGCCGCGACGGCCGTACGGGCCATCACGAACTCGACGGGTGCGGCAGCGAGGTCCTTGGCGCCGGAGACGACATCCTTGAAGCCCTGGCCGGCCCGGAACTTCGGGACGGAGGTCTTCTTGAGCTGCACGATGGCACCCGTGGCTGGGTTGCGGGCCGTGCGGGCGGCACGGTCCACCTTCTCGAAGACACCGAACCCGGTGATGGCAACGCGCTCGCCGGTGGCAACCGCGCGGGTGACGGCGTCGATGAACGCCTCGACCGCAGCGTTTGCCGTTCTCTTGTCACCGATGCGCTTGGTGACGGCCTCGATCAGATCGGCCTTGTTCACGACGTGTCCCTTCCAGAACGGTCGAGGCACTGTGCCTCTCTTCGGGGGAAGGTAGAGGGGAAACGGTGCTCACACAAAGCATCTGGCGCAGGAAGTTTCCTTGTGTCGCAAGCAGTTCATCCGGCGATGACGGCTCATCGCCGCCTTGAACGTCGACGATCCGGCCCGATTCGACGGCGCAGATGCAGGCTTTCCGACATCGCACCGCGGCCAGAGTGGCACGCTTCACATTCTCTTCGACTGGCAAGAATCGCCTGCGGGCTAAGGCTTTTTCGGGCTGCTCGACACCGCGCTCGTGAAGCGGCTCCGCGCGTCACGGCCGGATCGACGGCGAAACGCGCGACGAACCGGAAGCGACGCTGACGGTCACTGGATGACCGGCAGCCAGCCCGGACGAGAAGTTTCGAAGGCAGAAATTTTTTCGGCGTGGCGCAACGTCAAACCGATGTCGTCGAGGCCTTCGAGCAGTCGCCAACGAGTGAATTCGTCGATGTCGAACGCGGCGTGGACGTCACCTGCACGGACCTGTTGCGTCGTCAGATCGACCGTCACCGTCGTCGAGGGATCGCCTTCGACAAGGGTCATCAGCTCATCGACGACGACCGCGGGCAGCTGCACGGGCAGCAGACCGCCCTTCAGCGCGTTGCTGCGGAAGATGTCGGCGAAACGAGAGCTGATGACGGTACGGAAGCCGTGGTCCTGCAGTGCCCAGACGGCATGCTCGCGTGACGATCCGGTGCCGAAGTTCTCGCCGGCGAGCAGAACCGTCGCGTCGGCGTACTCGGGGCGGTTGAGGACGAAAGCGGGGTCCTCACGCCACTCGGAGAACAGTCCGGCGCCGAAGCCGGTCCGCTCGACCCGTTTGAGCCAGTCGCTGGGGATGATCTGGTCGGTGTCGACGTCGCTGCGGCGCAGCGGCACCGCGCGCCCGCTGTGACTCGTGAACGGCTCCACGTCAGGCCTCCAGGTCGGTGGGTGCGGCCAGATGACCGGCGATGGCCGTTGCGGCGGCGACGGCGGGCGAGACCAGGTGCGTGCGCCCGCCCCGGCCCTGCCGGCCCTCGAAGTTGCGGTTGGACGTCGACGCGCTGCGCTCCCCCGGGGACAGCGTGTCGGGATTCATCCCGAGGCACATCGAGCAGCCGGCGTTGCGCCACTCCGCACCGGCATCGGTGAACACGCGGTCCAGGCCCTCCTGCTCCGCCTGCTGCTTCACCAGCATGGACCCGGGAACGACGAGGGCGCGTACGCCCGGTGCGACCCGACGGCCGCGCAGCACGTCGGCCGCTGCGCGCAGGTCCTCCATGCGGCCGTTCGTGCAGGAGCCGAGGAAGACGGTGTCGACACGGATGTCGCGCATCGGCGTGCCAGCTGTCAGCCCCATGTAGGCGAGCGCGCGTTCCGCCGCCTCCCGCTGGCCGCCGGCCGGCATGGACTGCGGGTCGGGCACCCGATCGGTCAGGGCGACACCCTGCCCGGGGTTGGTGCCCCACGTGACGAACGGGGAGACGCTGCTCGCATCCATGGTGACCTCGGTGTCGAACACCGCGTCGTCGTCGGTCCTCAGCTGGTCCCAGGCCGCGACAGCGGCATCCCAGGCCGGCCCCGACGGCGCGTGCGGGCGGCCGCTCAGATAGGCGTAGGTGACCTCGTCGGGTGCGATCAGGCCGGCCCGCGCACCCCACTCGATGGACATGTTGCAGACCGTCATGCGGCCTTCCATCGACAGCGCGCGGATGGCGTCGCCGCGGTACTCGACGACGTGCCCCTGTCCGCCACCGGTGCCGACCTGGGCGATCAACGCGAGGACGAGGTCCTTTGCCGTCGTACCGACAGGCAGTGCGCCTTCGACGTTGACCGCCATCGTCTTCGGACGGACCAGCGGCAGCGTCTGCGTCGCGAGGACGTGCTCGACCTCGCTGGTGCCGATGCCGAAGGCGAGCGCGCCGAAGGCCCCGTGCGTGCTGGTGTGGCTGTCCCCGCAGACGATCGTCATGCCCGGCTGCGTGACGCCGAGCTGCGGCCCGATGACGTGGACGATGCCCTGACCCGCGGCCCCCATCCGGTGCAGCCGGATGCCGAACTCGGCGCAGTTGCTGCGCAGCGCCTCGACCTGGGTGAGGCTGATGGGGTCGCTGATCGTGAGCGCGTCCGTCGGGACGTTGTGGTCCTCGGTGGCCAGCGTGAGGTCGGGCCGGCGGACGGTGCGGCCGGCCAGCCGAAGCCCGTCGAACGCCTGCGGGCTGGTCACCTCGTGCACGAGGTGCAGGTCGATGAAGACCAGATCGGGCTCACCGTCGGCACGGCGTACGACGTGCGCCTCCCAGACCTTCTCCGCGAGCGTGCGCGCCATTCCGTTGCCCCGTTCTCTGGAATCTCGCATGTTGAGATGCAAGTATCACTACGTGGAACACACTAGCGGAGTCGGTGTCCTGGACAAGGCCCTTCTCGTCCTCGAGGCCGTCCACGGCGGGGCAACGTCGCTGGCCCAGCTCACCGAGCGGACCGGCCTGTCCCGAGCGACGACGCACCGGCTGGCGGTGGCCCTCGAGGTGCACCGGTTGCTGGACCGCGACGGCGACGGACGCTGGCGGATCGGCGCCCGCGCCGCGGAGCTCGCCAGCGGCGGCGGCGACCGACTGCTCGAGCGGGCGTCGTCGGTGCTGGCGCGGCTGCGGGACGTGACCGGCGAGAGCGCGCAGCTCTACCAGCGGCACGGCGATCGGCGGATGTGCGTCGCCGTGGCCGAGCGCGGGAGCGGGCTGCGGGACACGGTGCCGGTCGGCTCGGCTCTTCCGCTGACCGCCGGCTCCGCCGCACAGGTGCTCCTTGCGTGGACGCCGGACGACCCGCTGGTGGCCAGGGCGGCGTTCACGGCGCGCACGCTCGCGGAGGTGCGACGGCGGGGCTGGGCGCACTCGGTGGCCGAGCGCGAGCAGGGAGTGGCGTCCGTGTCAGCACCGGTGCGGGGAGCCGGCGGCACGGTGGTCGCGGCGGTGAGCGTGAGCGGACCGCTGGAGCGGCTGACCCGCTCCCCCGGACGGCTGCACGCGGCCGCGGTCGTGGGAGCGGCCGCTGAGCTCAGCCGCCCGACCGTGCCCTGAGCCATGGCCCGGTCGGACTACCCGGACCATTGACGCAAAACGGTCACATCGGGTGATGGTCCGCACGTCGCCGCAGGTCGACAGTGAGGACATGCTGATGCTGGTTCGCGACGACGAGACCGCCACGGACGTCGAGGCGCGGTTCGCCTCCCAGGCGCTCACGGTCGCCGACATCGCGGCCGCCCCGGTCCGGCACATCCCGCCGGCCTTCCTGGCAGCAGTCGCCGGCCTGTTCCCCGAGCTGCTCGAGGAGCCGAGCGAGAAGCGCGGGCTGGCCGCTCTCTAGTAGATCATCGTCGGGCGCACCCGACTCGATCCCGGCGCGTTCTGCAAGTCCTGCCCGGTGCGTACGACGAAGCCGAACGTTCCCGTGCCGGTGAACTGCCGAGTGAGGCTCCACTCGCCGGTCGTCGCACTGGCCCGCGCCTGCGCCGTGAGCACCTGCGAGCCGTCGGCCGTGACGCGATAGAGCGAGACGATGAGCCCACCCGGTCGGGCCGGCAGGCTGTCACCGGAGAACGTGTAGCTCCGGGTGCCGTTGCGAACCGCCGCCAGACTGAGGGTCGTCCGGACGCCGAGGACGACCTGGTTGCCGGGCGCGCAACCACGCTGCTGCGCGAACAGCCGCGTGTTGCGTGGCGGCTGGATGTCCCAGCTGATCGTGCCGTTGTTCGTCACGACACCGGTCCGAACGATCGCGTACGTCGTCGACGGGCGCGTGTAAGCGAACAGGTCGACGGTGCTGCCACGCGCCGCCGTCACCGTCACGCTGGCGGTCTCCATCGCACTGATGATGCCCGTGCCCAGCAGCGTCGAGGCCGTCGTGCAGCCGGGGCTGCCGGTCGGCGACGGGCTGGGCGAGTTCGACGTCACGTTCACCGTCGCGGTGTCCGTGCAGCGGCCGCCGCTCGTGCCGCATGCCGTGCCTGACGGGTTGCGGATCTCGGCCGTCACCGTGTTGCTACCAGCCGCCGTGCCCGTCGTCGTGACGAGGGTGACGCTGGCCGTCCCGTTGGCGTCCGTGGTGGCGTCCAGCGTCGACGTCGCTCCGGCACCCGCCGTACCACCCTGGATCGAGCCGGGACCGTTCTCCGTGAAGGTGATCCCCACCCCGGCAACCGGCGTGCCGGCGGCGTCGGTCACCGTCGCGGTGAGTGTCTTGTTGTTGCCCGCGACAACAGTCGACGTGGCCGGCGCAAGGGCGATGGACTTGGCCTGCGCGGGCGCCGGCGTGGTCGTCGCCGAGGCGGTGTCGCGCGGCTCGTTGTTGTCTATGCCGGCTGTCGGGTTGGCCGGCGAGGTCCGGGCGAAGGTCTGGTCGACCCACACCGTCACCGTGTCCGTGCCGGTCTTGGTGCCGCGATAGGTGCACGTCGACGTCCCGCTGTTGCTGCTCGTCGTGCATGAGCCGGTGTACGACGCCGCGGTCGTCGAGGTGGCGGCGTTGGGGCCGGCGGTAGCCGCGATGGACGGCGTGACACCGGCGACCCCGTCGCCGTTGTTGTTGGTGAGCACCACCGTGAAGGTGTGGGCCGCGCCGCCGAGGGCCTGGAACGACGTCTTGGGCGTCACGGCGACGGTCCGCACGGCGTTCGCGGCCTCCGGGCTGTCCGGCAGACCGCCCGCCGTGAAGGTCACGTTGAGCGTCCGGCTGAAGTCGCTCGCGTTCTGCACCTCGTCACCGTCCGCGCTGCGGAAGACGTCGATCGTCGCCCCGCCGGGGACCAGTCCCGCCACCCCGAAGGTGATCGTCGCGCCGCTCGTGTAGGTGAACACGGCCGTGTCGCGGCCGGTCGGGTTGGCCTGCAGCGCCGGCGTCGTCGTCGAGGCGACATCAGGCGTGCTGTTGCTGCTGGCCGACGACGTGATCGTCGGACCAGCCGTGTAGGTGCGCGTCGTGCTGCTGGCGTTGACGTAGTGCGGCGCGACGGTGGGCGTGGTCGCCCCGCTCACGGTGCAGAAGTCGACGTCCTGGGTCGTGTTGTTGGGGTTCTCCGTGAGTCGTACGACGACGGTGCCCGTGTCCGTTGCGGGCCGGCCGAACGAATCGGTCGGCATGACCGTGTAGGTCAGGCACGCGCCGGCGGCGCCGTGCGTCGGCCCGGCGAGCTGGATGTCGCCGGTGGCGGCGGCCGAGGCCGCGGTGCCCATCAGAGCGGGGAGACCCGCGACAACGGTGACAAGCGCGGTCGCAGCGACCGACAGCCGGCGAGCGGAGATGTTGTGGACGCGCACGGGTCGCACCTTCCGTCAGCAATCCGCCCGCATGGGCGAACGGGCGCACCCTAGCCCGCAGACGTACGACGCGTCGGGAGGTTTCGCGGTTGCCGACAAGCCCAATTCTGTCGGACCTCGACGGGAGGATCGCGACAATCCCACCCGTCGAGGAGGCACGACATGTCCTGCGAGGCCGCCGAGTGCGACCGCCCCGTCTACGCCCGAGGCCACTGCAGCCGCCACTACAAGCAGCTGCTTCGGCACGGGTCAGTGCGGCCCGACCGCGCGCCGAAGGAGTGCGCTGCCGACGGCTGCGAGCGCCGCGCGGTCACGCGCGGCTGGTGCCACGGCCACTACCTGCGCGTCGTCCGTACCGGCGACATCAAGGAAGACGTCCCGTTGGTACGCCGACCGCCGAAAGTCTGCGCCATTGAAGCTTGCGGCCGCAGGTCCCAAGCACAAGGACTGTGCGGGACGCATCTGACTCGCGTCAGGCAGCACGGCACGCCCCAGGCCGATGTCCCAGTCAAAGTCATCACGGGGAAGGGCACGCTGTCGCACGGCTATTGGAAAGTCCCGGTTCCCCCGGAGCTCCGACATCTGGTGAACGGCGACACCAGTGCGCTCGAGCACCGTCTCGTCATGGCGCAGCACCTCGGTCGGCCGTTGCGCACCGATGAGAGCGTCCACCATCGCAATGGCCGGAAAACCGACAACCGCATCGAGAACCTAGAGCTGTGGTCGAGGTACCAACCGAACGGCGCACGCGTAGAGGACCTGCTCGCCTGGGCATGGGAGGTCATCCGGCGACACCATCCTCAAGCGGAGGAGATCCTCGGCTGGGAGGCCTTTGGGGACACAGATCGGCCCGGCTACGCGTCGTAGCCGGGCCATTACTCTGCGTACCCCCGAGCGGATTCGAACCGCCGCTACTGCCGTGAGAGGGCAGCGTCCTAGGCCGCTAGACGACGGGGGCCGGACTGATATGTGGTTGTCCTACCGAGCTGGCTGATCGGGGACGACCGCTGGGGTACCTGGACTCGAACCAAGACTAACGGAACCAGAAACCGTCGGGCTGCCAATTACCCCATACCCCATGGTGTTGCGGTCGCGAAGCCTACCGGAGCGCGACGAGGGCGCTCAAACGACGAGCTCGCCGGTGAGTGCCCGCAGCCGGCGCAGCGTCCGCTCCTTGCCGAGAAGCGCGAGCGACTCCGGCAGGGGCGGCGAGATGCTCGATCCGCACACGGCCGCACGGATCGGCGCATACGCCTTCCCCCGCTTCAGACCCATCCCATCCTCGAGCAGCGCACCGTCCAGCGCCCCCTGCACGTGCTCGGTGTCCCACACCTCGAGGGGCTCGAGGGCATCGGCCGCCGCGGCCAGCACGGCGCCGTTCCCGACGATCGACTTCTCGACGGCAGCCGGGTCGACGACGAACGAGTCCTCCTCGACGAGGAGGAACCGCAGCAGCGCCGGCGCCTCGCTGAGCAACGCCATCCGGGTCTGGATCAGCGGGACGGCAGCGGTCACGTCGGCGTGCTGGCGGTCCGTCGGCGGTTCAGCGATGAGGCCCGCGTCGTGCAGGAACGGCAGCAGCCGGCGTACCAGATCGTCGGGTGCGAGCTCACGCACGTAGTGACCGTTGAGCCAGCCCAGCTTGTCGAGGTCGAAGACCGGACCGACGGTGTTGACGCGCGTCCAGTCGAACGACGCCGACATCTCGTCGAAGGTGAAGATCTCCTCCCCCGACGGCAGCGAGTAGCCGAGCAGCCCGAGGAAGTTGACCAGTGCATGGGGCAGGTAGCCCTCCTCGCGGAACCAGGTGAGCCGCGCCGCCGGGTTCTTCCGCTTGGAGATCTTCGACTTGTCGGTGTTGCGCAGCAGCGGCATGTGCGCGAACGCCGGCCGCTCCCACCCGAGCCAGTCGAACAGCAGCAGGTGCTTGGGCGTCGAGGAGATCCACTCCTCGCCGCGGACGACGTGCGTGATGCCCATCAGGTGGTCGTCGACCACGACGGCGAGGTGGTACGTCGGAAAGCCGTCGGCCTTGAGGATCACCTGGTCGTCCGGCCTCGGCGCGTTGACCTCACCGCGGATCACGTCCGTGAACGTCAGCGGCGCGTCGTCGGGGATGAGCATGCGTACGACGGCGGCGGCCGAGAAGCCCGGCAGCGCGGTCCGCTCCTCGCGCGTCTTCCCGTAGCAGAGCCGGTCGTAGCCGGTCGGCACCTTGCGCTTCTGCTGCTCCTCGCGCATCGCCTGCAGCCGGTCCGGCGTGCACCAGCAGTAGTAAGCGCGCCCGTCGGCGAGCAGCTTGTCGACGTGCGGCCGGTAGGTGTCGAGCCGCTCGCTCTGCCGGTACGGCGCATAGGGGCCGCCCTTGTCCGGCCCCTCGTCCCAGTCGAGTGAGAGCCAGTGCAGCATGTCGTAGATCTGCGCCTCGCTGTCGTCGCGGAACCGCGCGCGGTCGGTGTCCTCGAGCCGCAGCACGAACTGCCCGCCCTGCTGCCGGACGAAGGCAAGGCAGAACAGCGAGACGTACGCCGTACCGACGTGCGGGTCACCCGTCGGCGACGGTGCCACGCGCAGCCGCACCGTCATGTGCGGGCCACCACGGGGTTGGTCAGCGTGCCGATACCCTCGACGAACACCGACACGGAAGACCCCGCGGTGATCGGTCCCACGCCGGCCGGCGTCCCGGTCAGGATCACGTCACCGGGGAGCAGCGTCATGAACGCGGTCACCCACTCGATGATGGCCGGGACGTCGTGGATCAGCTGCGACGTGCGTCCGTCCTGCCGCACCTCGCCGTCGACGGTGCACCGGACGGCGACGTCGTCGACGGGGAGCTCGGTCTCGACCCACGGCCCGAGCGGGCAGAACGTGTCGTGCCCCTTGCCGCGCGTCCACTGGCCGTCCTGCGCCTGGTGGTCGCGCGCGGTGACGTCGTTGCCGCACGTGTAGCCGAGGACGACGTCGAACGCCCGCTCCCGCGGTACCTCGCGGCACAGCCGGCCGATGACGATGCCGAGCTCGGCCTCGTGGTCGACCCGCTCGCTGTTTCGCGGCAGCACGATCGGATCGCCGGCGCCGATGACCGACGTCGACGGCTTGAGGAAGACCACGGGGCTCTCGGGCGCAGCCCCGCCCCCCATCTCGGCGACGTGGTCGGCGTAGTTCTTGCCGATGCAGACGACCTTGCTCGGCAGCACCGGCGCGAGCAGCTTCACCGCCGTCAGCGGCAGCGACTCGCCTGTCAGCTGCAGCGGCGCGAAGGGGTGTCCGGACGCCACACCGACCACGAGGTCGGCCGGGTCCTCGCCCGGGCCCTCGACGACGCCGAAAGCGACATCGCCCGCATGGGAGAACCGGGCGATGCGCACGCGGGGCAGGCTACCGGGGAGCGTTTTCCACAGATCGCTCCGCCGCATCCCCCAACGCAGTCGCGGCCGTCAGTCTCCACCGCATGGAGCACACTGACTTCGACTTCAGCGACATCTTCATCCAGAACCCCGAGTGGCCACGGGTTCCCCTAGCGATCCCACGGCTCAGCGAGACCGACTCGGCCGTCATCCGGTGGTTCGGCCGACTCGTGGCCAGTCACAACGACGGCACGTTGCAGATCGAGTACGTCGCGTGGTTCGTCGCGCGGATGTTGTCCAACGGGGGCATCCTCGTGTGGCTGGCTCAGGACGGGGGGCTGCTCGACAGCGGCTTGCGCGAGATCTTCGCCGAGTCGGCCAAGCTGGTTCCGGAGCCGTGGGCGGGGTTCCTGCGTTGGTCAAGCGACGCCGGCAACCTCGACTCGTTCCGGGCGTGGCCGCCGTACACGTCCGAGGACAACGTCGACGGGTACATCGACCGGCCACCTATGGCCCGGCGCGGAAAGGGCTCCCGGCGACGGCGGTGAGCGGTATGATGTTTGGTATGACACGCGAGAAGATCGCGGTGAGCCTGCCCGCCGAGCTGGTGCGCGCAGCCAAGAGCGCGGTCAAGGCCGGTCGGGCAGCGAGCGTCAGTGGCTACGTCGAAGCGGCACTCGCCGCGCACGCGGTGAACGACGACGACACCTGGATCGACGAGTGGCTGGCGGAGACCGGCGGTCCGCTCACTGCGGAGGAGATCGCGTGGGCCGATCGCGCCCTCGGGTTCTGACGGAGAAGGGGATCACCCTTGATGCTGGCGCCTTGATCGCGGTCGAGCGCGGCTCCCGTCAGCTGGCAGCGCTGCTCGACCGGGCCCGGGTTCGAGGGACAGCAGCCGCGGTTCCGGCTGCGGTCGTCGCCCAGGTCTGGCGCTACGGGCGGCGGCAAGCCCGCCTCGCGCAGTTCCTTCGCACCCGACACTGTGACATCGTCCCGTTGGACGCCGCGGGGGCGCGCCTGGCCGGTCGCCTGTGTGCACTCGCGGCCACGTCTGACGTCGTGGACGCCAGTGTCGTCGTCGTGGCCATGCAGCGCGGTCACCGCGTCGTCACGAGTGACCCTGATGACCTGCGCCGGCTGGACCCGCGGCTGGAGCTCGTCGTCGTCTGACCTTCACGGCGTTCCCGGCCGGGCGTCAGCTGCTGTCGACACCCTCACGGAACAAGCCGGTCGTGTAGGCGTCGTCGAGGGCCTGCCACGAGGCGGCGATGACGTTCTCGTGCACACCGACCGTGTCCCACTCGCGGGTCCCGTCCGAGGTCTCGACGAGCACGCGGGTCACCGCGTCGGTGCCGTGCGCGCCGCTGACGATGCGGACCTTGTAATCCACGAGCTCCAGCGACGCGAGACCCGGGTAGAGCCGTTCGAGGCCGCCCCGGAGCGCGTTGTCCAGCGCGTTGACGGGGCCGTTGCCCTCACCGGTCGCGACGATGCGCTCCCCCTTGGCATGCAGCTTCACCGTCGCCTCGGACACGACCGCCCCGTCAGCCCGACGCTCGACGATCACGCGCCAGGACTCCAGGTCGAAGTAGCGCGGCCGCTCCCCCATCTCCTCGCGCAGCAGCAGCTCGAACGACGCCTCCGCCGCCTCGAAGGAGTAGCCGACGGACTCGAGGTCCTTCACCCGCTCGATGACGCGCGCAACGGTGTCGCGGTCCGGCTCCAGGCCCATCGCGCGGCCCTTCAGCTCGATCGTCGCCCGGCCGGCGAGCTCCGAGACGAGCAGGCGCATGTCGTTGCCGACCACGGCCGGGTCCGTGTGCTGGTAGAGGTCCGGGTCGGCCTTGATGGCGCTGACGTGCAGTCCCGCCTTGTGTGCGAAGGCGCTCGCCCCGACCCACGGCTGGTGCGGGTCGGGGGCGATGTTGGCGACCTCCGCGATGGCGTGCGCCACGCGGCCGAGCTCGACCAACCGCCCGGCCGGCAAAGCGTCCCGACCGTCCTTGACCTCGAGGGCTGCCACGATGCTGAACAGGTCGGCATTGCCGCACCGCTCGCCGTAGCCGTTGGCCGTGCCCTGCACGTGCGTCGCACCGGCGTGCACCGCCGCGAGCGAGTTGGCGACGGCACAGGCGGCGTCGTTGTGCGCGTGGATGCCTACCCGCAGTCCGGTGCCGACCACCTCGTGCACGATCTCGGCCAGCCGGTGCGGCAGCATCCCGCCGTTGGTGTCGCACAGCACGACCACGTCGGCACCCGCCTCTGCCGCCGTACGAAGGACTTCGACGGCGTACGCCGGATCCGCGACGTACCCGTCGAAGAAGTGCTCCGCGTCGAGGAAGACCCGCTGCCCCTCTTCGCGCAGGTGCGCGACGGAGTCGCGGATCATGGCGAGGTTCTCCTCGCGCGTCGTGCGTAGGGCTCGCTCCACGTGCCGCACGTCCGACTTCGCGACCATGCAGACCACGCCGGCGCCGGACTCGCGCAAGGGCGCGAGGTCCGTCACCACGTCGCCGCCCGGGCGGCGGGTCGATCCGAAGGCGGTCAGCTGCGCCGTGCCCAGCTTCAGCTCGCTCCGGGCCCGCCGGAAGAACTCCGTGTCCTTCGGGTTGGCGCCCGGCCAGCCTCCCTCGATGAAGCCCACGCCCAGGTCGTCGAGGTGACGCGCGATGGCCAGCTTGTCGTTGACCGACAGCGACATGCCTTCTCGCTGCGCCCCGTCGCGCAGCGTCGTGTCATAGACGTGAAACGAGTCAGGTGGCAAGTCGGTCATGACGCAACCGCCACATCCACGCGGCGCACGGCGTCGACCGTGAGCACGTCGACCACCCGTCGGAGCTGGGCAGCCAGACGAGCGCCATCGTGACCCTCGATGTCGATCACGACCTCGGCGATCCGCGATCCGGCGTCATAACGAAGCGCCGTGACCTCGGCCCGCCGCGCGTGCAGGGTCGACACGACCCGCGCGAGCGCAGGCAGGGACGGGCGACAGACGACGGTCATCAGGTAAGACTCCATGCGGGCTCCAGGAAACACAAAACCCCCCAGCCCGGCGGGCGTGGAGGGTTGCGCGCTGACGAAGGGCTAGTCAGCGCGCCCGGCGATAATCACGACGAAGGTCATCGCATTCAGACTGCCAGCCCTGGGCAGGACCGTCAAACGCTACGTCAGCCCTGGTCGCGCACCCAGGCGGCCAGCAGCCCCCGGTAGTGGGCGATGAACTGCTCGTGCTCATGGGGTGGGAACGTCGATCGCACGGTCTCGACCAGCAGCTGATCGAAGTCCGAAGATCCGAAGTAGTCCACCGCCATGCTGTCGAAGTCGCCGAGCGACTTCGCCACGAACTCGTCGTACCGGTCCTGCTCGAAGTACTCGTCGGCAAGCCTGCGGTACGCCGCGATCTTCTCGTCGTACGACGCCTCCCCGTCCGCGATCTCGTACCAACGGGCCGTGTCGAGGTCGAGCCGCGGCTTGCGGCCCGTCGCCGTGCAGAACATCGACCACTTCACCAGCGCGCTCATCGCCCAGGGGAAGTAGTAGTGCAGCGAGGTGATGGCCACGTCGGGACAGGCGTTGGCGTAGTCGATGGGATGGACCTGACCGCCGCGGATCAACGTCTCGCAGGAGTTGAACTCCCACTTGAAGAAGGCATTGACCACCTTGCCGATCGTCACGACCTCCTCGCCGACTGCCGGCCCGAGGAAGCCGTGGTCGACGCTGTAGCGGTCGTGCATCGGACGATCGGGTGCGAACTTCATCACCATCGTCTCGGCCCCGATCGACAGCGAGCGCGCGAACACGTCGAACCCTTCCACGCTCGCCTGGAGGTGCATCAGTCGCTCGCCCGACTCGTCGTAGGCCTGCCGCAGGTCATCGGGCCCCTTGATGCGCGTGACGCCGACCCACGCGCCGCCGTCGTACGGCTTCATGTAGAGCGGGTAGCCGACCTTTTCGGCTACCTCGGCGATGTCGAAGAGCCGGTTGTACTTCGCGGCGGTGTAGGGGAAGCGCGGGTTGTCCGGCGGCTGCTTGTGCGGGACCAGCCAGGTCTCCGGCACCTTGAGCCCGAGCCGGATCATCGCGCAGTAGGCCGCGTGCTTCTCCATCGACTGGAACGTGAAAGGGTTGTTCAGCAGGTAGACGTCGTCCATCAGCGCGACCTTCTTCAACCACTCGCGCGGGACGTAGTACCAGTAGGCGAGCCGGTCGACGACCAGGTCGTAGCGGCTGGGCTGGCGCAGGTCGAACGGCTCGATGGTGATGCGCTCGACGTCGAAGCGATGCGTCGTCCCGTCGACTTCGAGGGCGGGGTCGAGGCGACGCACGAGCTGCTCGAACGCGCCCGGCCAGTCCTCCTCCGTGCCGAGCAGCAGTCCCAGCAGATGCTTGGTCTCGGTCATGGCCCTGTCCTTCTGTCTCTAGACGAAGCGCGGCAGGTGGTGGGCGATCTGCGTCCGCCAGGCGGGCCAGTCATGGACGACGTCGTGCCCCCATATGTCGGTCTCCACGCGCAGGCCCTTCGACGCGCACAGCCCGCCGAAGGCCCGGGTGCTGTCGAGGGCCCCGGTCGTGTCCTCCCACCTACCCTGTCCGGCGACGACCAGCAGCGAGAGGCGGGACTGCAGCCAGGCGAGGTGGTCGCCGTGCAGGCCGCTCACCGCATCCATCGGGTTGTTGAAGTAGAAGGCGTCACCGCGGTGGCCCCAGCCCATCCCGCTCAGGTCGTAGACCCCGGACAGCCCGATGGCGAGCGGGAACAGGTCGGCGCGGCGCAGCGCGATGTTGACGGCATGGAACGCTCCGAAGCTGCAACCCGTCGTGGCCATCTCCTGTCGGCCGCCGCAGTCGGCGTCGATGAAGGGCACCGCGCCGTGCACCACCCAGCGCTCGTAGGCCTCGTGCAGCCGGGCGCGGTCCTCGAGCTGCAGGTCGTCGCGGTACCAGCTGCCGCCATCCCACGAGTCGAGGCAGTACAGCTTCACCCGGCCTTCGTCGATGAGCGGGCGCACGGCATTCACCATGCCGTTGCTCTCGTAGTCGCCTGCGTGCCCGCCGCTGCTCGGGAAGACCACGACCGGTCGGCCCCACGAGCCGTAGGCGATCACGCGCGGGGACCAGCCGAGCTCCGGCGACCACAGCTCGATTTCGTCGCGCCTCATGAGGTTGGCCCGTCAAGCACCCGCCGTACGAGATCGACGAGGTTGGGGTCGAACGTGTCCCGCCACCCCGTGTAGGTGTGGACGTCCCGGTTCTCGACAAGGCGCGTGTCGTAGCCCTGCGCTGCCAGTGACCGCGTCATCAGCCGGTTGTTCTCGACGTTCTCCTCGATCAGTCCGCAGGTCATCACGACCGGCACCGGCTCACGCGCCGGCCCGGACCGGAGCACGCTCTCGACGAACGCCGTGACCCGCTGGAAGCGCCCGAACGAGCTCTCCTGCTCGTCGAGCAGCCGGTGGAAGAAGCTGCTGCTCTGCAGGTACAGGCCCGCGAACGTCCCCGGGTGGGCGCGCTGGCAGTGCAGCATCGCCAGCCCGCCGAGGCTGGCCCCCATGCCGAGCGTCACCGTCGTGGGCAGCAGCTTGTGCAGCGACGGGATGAGTCCCAGCGCAAGGGCCCGCGAGTACGGCGCCGAGGCGGCGTAGCTCTCGTTGCGGTCGACCGGCGCGAGCAGCGCAGCGCGCATCGGCGGCAACCGTCCGTCGTCGACCATCGCGTCAAGGAAGAGGGTCAGGTCGGCGAGTGCGTCGTACTCCGGGCCGTCATGTACGACGAGCAGCGGCAGCGATGCACCGTCGTCGCTGGCGTGCGCCGACCAGATGATGGCGGGGACGTCGTGCGGCAGCCCACGGCTCGGCAGCGACTCCTGGCGCTTCTGGCCGCGCGGCGGCGTCGCATCGAGCCACTTGGGTGCGCTGTACCCCGGTAGCTCGAGAACCGACTTGTCGCCGAACGCACCCCCGACCCGTTTCGGGTTGCCGGGGTCGCAGACCCAGTCGCTGCCGTAGGGGTGCTGCAGCTCGAAGGAGTACTCCATCCGGTCGACGTCGGGCCGCGGAACGGTCAGGACCCAGCCGTCGTCGGCGTACGCGAAGTCGAGCAGCTCGCCTGGCAGCCGGACGTCCTGCTGCAGTCTCACCCCGCGCAGCGCGCGATCCGGATCGGGCATCCGGAAGGTCAGCGTCTCGTCATCGGTGGGGCGCATCGACCCGAGACCCTACGTGCTCGGCGCCCCGCGCTCGGTCCACGCCCGGAGCACGTCCCGGACCGACAGCACGCCGACCACCTCGTCGCCCTCGCACACGACGAGGTGGCGGAATCCACCGGCGAGCATCGTTTGGGCAGCCTGCAGCAGGGGCCAGTCGGGCGCGGCGACGACCGCCTCCCGCGTCAGGTGGGAGGACGCGGGCTCGGTGTCGGGGTCCTGGCCCGCGGCAATGGCCTCCAGCATGTCGCGCTCGGTCAGGATGCCCGGTCCGTCCGCGTCCGGGTCGTGCACCACGGCGGCACCGACCTTGCGCGCCGCCATCACCTGCGCCACCTGACGCATCGTGTGGGTCGGTCCGACCGTCACGACGGCCGGGGACATCACGTCGCGGACGAACATCCAGCCTCCTTTGCGCGGCTGCCGACACTAGACCCGATCAAATCAGCACCCGATCAGACCACGCGGCGGAGCCAGCCGTGCGTGTCGGGGCGTCGGCCGTACTGGATGTCCATCAGCGCCGTCCGCAGCTGCGTCGTGACCGCGCCCGGTGCGCCGTCACCGGCGACTGCCTCGCCGCCGGGCCAGCGCAGCGCACCGATCGGGGTGATGACGGCGGCGGTGCCGCAGGCGAAGGCCTCGACCACGGAGCCATCGGCGGCGCCCTTGCGCCATTCGTCGACGTCGACGGGCCGCTCCTCGACGGTGTAGCCGAGCTCACGGGCGAGGGTGATGACGGACTCGCGGGTCACCCCTTCGAGGATGGTGCCGCCGAGCGGCGGCGTCACCAGGGTGAGGTCGTCCTGCACGAGGAAGACGTTCATGCCACCGAGCTCCTCGAGCCAGCGGTGCTCGACCGCGTCGAGGAACACCACTTGGTCGCAGCCGTTGTCGATGGCCTCCTGCTGGGCCACGAGCGAGCTCGCGTAGTTGCCGCCTGTCTTGGCCGCGCCGGTCCCACCGGGTGCGGCGCGGACGTACTCCTGGGACAGCCAGAGCGACACCGGGCGAAGCGGCCCGGGGAAGTAGTTGCCGGCCGGTGATGCGATGAGCAGGAAGCGCGCCGAGTCCGACGGTCGTACGCCGAGGCCGACCTCGTCGGCGAACATGAACGGTCGCAGGTAGAGCGAGGCGCCTTCGCCGTCCGGCACCCAGTCGCGGTCATGCCGCACGAGCAGCTCGCAGGCGGCGACGAAGTCGTTCTCCGGAAACGGCGGCAGCGCCAGCCGCCGGCACGAGCGCACCATCCGGGCCGCGTTGCGCTCCGGCCGGAACAGGGCGACGCCCCCGTCGGGCTGCCGGTAGGCCTTGAGCCCCTCGAAGACCTCCTGTGCGTAGTGCAGCACCACCGAGGCGGGGTCGACGGTCAACGGGGCGTACGCCGTCAGCTGGGCGTCGAACCAGCCGCGCTCATGGGTCCACTGGGCGCTGACCATGTGGTCGGTGAAGACCCGCCCGAACGCCGGGTTGGCCAGCACCCCGCTCCGGGTCTCGGCATCGACCGGCGTCCCGGTCGGCTGCAGCTCGAACTCCACCGCGCACACCCCTCTCGTCGTCCACCACGGTATCCGCAGGCGAGCCGACAGGGCAGGTCGCTAGGCGTCGACGAGCGCGGGAGCCCGGCGCATCAGGACACCGGACGCGAGCAACCAGGCGGTCACGAGCAGGGAGCCGATCAGGAACACGAGGTCGAGTGCCGTCTGGTCCTCGCTGACGAGGTTGTGCAGTCCGACCACGACGCAGCACAGCCCACCCAGGATCCCGATGCCCGCCAGCCAGGAGGCGAAGGCTCTGCTCTGCAGCATCGCCACGCCGATGAGGATCGGACCGATACCGAGGAACAACAGGGTCCAGATGGAAAGCAGCCCACCGTTCACCTTGTCCAGGGCAGAGGTCGCCCAGAACGCCCCGGGGCGGTTCTGGTCGTCCGCGGTCGCGAACACCTTGGCCAGCTGTCGCAGCCCGAAGGTCTCGATCCCCACCTGTGCGAGCGCGATGACGCCGCCGGCTGCCACGGCGGCACGGCCGAGCCAGGCGGCATCGTGGCCCGCGGTGTCGCGCATCGTCGAGGCGATGGAGACAATGCCCGCCGTGGTCAGCAGGAAGGCGAGGATGAGGATCAGCCCCGATGGCGCGAGGAGCCCGTTGTCGGCCATCGCGCGGTAGACGTCGACGTTCTCTGCCTGCTCGAAGCGCGGCGCCATCAGGTTGCCCACGAGGGCAACGACGGCACCGCTGATGGCCAGCGCGGATCCGGTGGAACGGGACAGGCCGTTCATGACGCCCCCAAGGGTTGGATGCGGCGACCGTAGGGCTCCCGACCCGCCGGCGCCATCACCTCGGGAGAAGTTCAGTGCTGGCCCTTAGTGCAGTGGCGCTACGAGTGCCTCCCCGACCTGCGCAGTGCTGCGCGGCCGCGTCCCCCGGGTCAGCAGGTCGTCGGCGACGGCCGCCTCGACCCGCTTCGCCTCGTCGACGTGCCCGAGGTGCTCGAGCAGCATCCCCACGCTCAGCACCGTGGCGGTCGGGTCCGCCTTGCCCTGGCCGGCGATGTCCGGCGCGCTGCCGTGCACCGGCTCGAACATGCTCGGGTTCGTGCCCGAGACGTCAAGGTTGCCGCTCGCGGCGAGACCGATGCCGCCGCCGATCGCGGCACCGATGTCGGTGAGGATGTCGCCGAACAGGTTGTCGGTCACGACGACGTCGAAACGGCCCGGATCCGAGACGAAGAACATGGCTGCGGCGTCGACGTGCTGGTAGTCCACAGTCACGTCGGAGAAGTCGGCGGCCACCTCATCTGTGACGCGCTTCCACAACCCGCCGGCGTGCACCAGGACGTTGGTCTTGTGGACCAAAGTCAGGTGCCCGCGCCGTGACTGCGCCCGCCGGAAAGCGTCGCGGACGACGCGCTCGACGCCGTACGCCGTGTTGATGCTGACCTCGGTCGCGACCTCATGCGGCGTACCCGTCTTGAAGCGGCCGCCGTTGCCGACGTACGGCCCCTCCGTGCCCTCGCGCACGACGAGCATGTCGATGGGCACGTCGCCCAGTGGTGAGCGCACACCCGGGAAGAGGCGCACCGGTCGCAGGTTGACGTGGTGGTCGAGCTCGAAGCGCAGCCGCAGCAGCAGCCCGCGTTCCAGCACCCCCGGCGGGACCGACGGGTCGCCCACGGCGCCGAGCAGGATCGCCTCGTGCCCGCGCAGCTCGGCCAGCACGCTGTCGGGCAGCGCCTCACCCGTGCGGTGGTACGCCGCAGCTCCGAGGTCGTAGTGCGTCGTCTCGACTCCGGGCAGCACGGCGTCGAGCACCTTCAAGCCCTCGGCGACGACCTCCGGCCCGATGCCGTCGCCCGGGATGACCGCCAGCCTCATGCGCGCGCCCGGTTGACCGCGCTCACGATGGCCCGCAGCGACGCCGTCACGATGCTCGGGTGCACGCCGCAGCCCCAGAGCACGCGTCCGTCGACCGCCACCTCGAGGTACGACGCCGCCTGGGCCTCCTCGCCGGCCCCGGTGGCGTGCTCCGCGTAGTCGAGCACCCTCGCGTCGACGTCGAGCTGCGCCAGCGCGTGGACGAAGGCGGCGATGGGACCGTTGCCCTCACCGCGGACGGTGCGCGTCTCACCCGCCCAGCGCACGACCGCGTCGACGACGTCGACCTCCCCGGATGCGCTGGTGTAGGACACCAGCTCGAGCGGCGTCTCGGCGTCGAGGTAGGTCGAGCGGAACAGCTGCCAGATCTTCGCCGGCGCGATCTCGCCGCCGCCGACGTCGGCGAGCTCCTGCACCACCCGGGAGAACTCGATCTGCATCCGACGCGGCAGGTCGAGCCGGTGCTCGTTCTTCAGCACGTAGGCGACGCCGCCCTTGCCGGACTGCGAGTTGACCCGGATGACCGCCTCATAGGAGCGGCCCACGTCGAGCGGGTCGATGGGCAGGTACGGCACGCCCCATGCGAAGTCACGGACGGGTACGCCGGCATCGGCTGCGTCGCGCTCGAGCGCCTCGAAGCCCTTCTTGATGGCGTCCTGGTGCGAGCCGGAGAACGCCGTGTAGACGAGGTCGCCGCCGTACGGATGACGCGGATGCACGGGGAGCTGGTTGCAGTGCTCGACGGTGCGCCGTACCTCGTCGATGTCGGAGAAGTCGATGAGCGGGTCGATGCCCTGGCTGAACAGGTTGAGCGCCAGGGTCACCAGGCAGACGTTGCCGGTGCGCTCGCCGTTGCCGAACAGGCATCCCTCAACGCGGTCCGCACCGGCCTGCACACCGAGCTCTGCGGCGGCCACTGCGGTGCCGCGGTCGTTGTGCGGGTGCAAACTGAGGATGACGCTGCTGCGGCGCGCACCGAGGGCGCGGCCGAACCACTCGATCTGGTCGGCGTAGATGTTGGGCGTCGACATCTCCACGGTGGCGGGCAAGTTGAGGACGACCGGCCGCTCGTGACTTGGCTCCCAGACGTCCATCACCGCTTCGCAGACCTCGACGGCGTAGTCGAGCTCGGTGCCGGTGAACGACTCCGGCGAGTACTGCCAGCGGACGTCCGTGTCGGGCAGCAGCTGCTCGGCGTACTTCTTGCACCAGTGGGCGCCCTGCACCGCGATGTCCTTGACGCCGTCCCGGTCCAGGCCGAAGACGACCCGTCGCTGCAACGTCGACGTGGAGTTGTAGAGGTGGATGAGCGCGGCGCCGCGGAACCCGACGAGCGACTGCACGGTACGCTCGATGAGCTCCTCGCGCGCCTGCGTCAGCACCTGGATCGTGACGTCATCGGGCACCAGGTCGTCGGTGACCAGCGTGCGGATGAAGTCGAAGTCGGTCGAGCTCGCCGCCGGGAAACCGACCTCGATCTCCTTGTAACCGAGGCGCACGAGCAGGGCGAACATCTCGAGCTTGCGGGCGCTGTCCATCGGGTCGATCAGCGCCTGGTTGCCGTCGCGCAGGTCGACGCTGCACCAGAGCGGTGCCTTGTCGAGAACGCGGGTCGGCCAGGTGCGATCCGGCAGGTCGATGGGCGGGAACGCGGCGTAGCGGTGGAAGGGCATGGATTGGGGGACAGTCACGGCGGACTCCGTCGGATGGTGGGGTGACGGCCAGCACGAGATCCCGCGGCGGGGAGCCGGCCTGGCTCAGACCCCGTCGCGGCCGCTAAGCAGCAGGCGCGCGCTCGTCACGACCCGGACGCTACACGCTCGCCAGGAAGGCGCGAACGAGTTCGGCGAACGCGCCCGGCTCGTCGACCCACGGGAAGTGCCCGGCGCCCGGTACGACGGCGGCGCGCGCCGTCGGGAACGACGCCGCGACGGCGTGGACAGCCGCGACTCCGGTGAGCGCGTCCCGCTCACCGCCGACGACGAGCACGGGCGCGCGGACGGCCTGGAGCCCGGCGAGCAGCGCAGGGACGTCGACATCCTCCTCGTGCGCCGGCCGGAAGCCGAGCTCCGCGCGCTTGCTCGTCTGTGAGTCGGCGGTCGCCGCATGGGCCTGCATGCGTTCGTCCCACCTGCCGTACATGAAGGGTCGCACGGCGCGGAACAGCTGCTGCTGCATGGCCGGCGGTGCGTGCTCCAACGCGTCGAGTGCCTCCCGGGCGTCGGCGTACCAGGGCTCACCGGCTCGAGTCGCCATGATCTCCCGCACGTCGGTCAGGTCACTGCGCTGCAGCCAGCCGCTGGGCGTGACCAGGACCAGCGACGAGACCTGCTCCGGGTGAGCCGCCGCCCATGCTTGCGCGACGACGGTGCCCGCCGAATGCGCGAGGACGTCCGCCTGCTCGAGCTGGAGATGCGCACGCAGAGCCTCGACGTCGTCGGCGAGCCGGTCGAAGCGGAGCGTCGCGGGGTCGGGCGGCACCTCGCTCCGGCCCGTGGCCCGGGCGTCCAGGAGCACGAGGGTACGGTCGGCGGCCAGGCCGCCGAGGTCCTCGAGATACGCCGCCGCCCGGCCTGGTCCGCCCGGCAGACACAGGAGGGGCGGGCCGGCGCCGACCACGGCGTACGAGAGCTTCGTGCCGTCGTACGACGCGAACGTCGGCACTGCTCTAGGCGAGGTCGACGGAGCGAGCCGAGGTCGCACCGATCGCGGCCCTGATCTCGTCGAGGACCTCCCCGGGTACGGCGCTGTCGACGGTCAGCGCCATCAGCGCGTCGCCGCCCTGCGACGTGCGGCTGACCTGGGCGCCCGCGATGTTGATGCCGGCGGCACCGAGCGCCGCTCCGACGCGGCCGACCACGCCGGGCTGGTCGGCGTACCGGAAGAACAGCAGGTGGTCGGCGGCGAGCAGGTCGACGTCGAAGCCGTCGATCTCGGTGAGCTTCTCGACCTGGCGCGTGCCGCTCAGCGTGCCGGAGACCGACACGTTCTCACCGGTCGGCAGGACACCGCGCACGGTGAGCAAGTTGCGGTAGTCGGGGCTGTCGTCGTGCTTGGTCAGCGAGACCTCGACGCCACGCTCGGCAGCCAGCGCGGGCGCGTTGACGAAGGTGACCGACTCCTCAACGACATCGGCGAAGACGCCCTTGAGCGCCGCGAGCTGCAGAACCGAGACGTCGTAGGCCGCGATCTCGCCGCGCACCTCGACCTCCAGGGTCGCCGCCACGTGACCGGCAAGGGCGGTGAAGACCCGGCCGAGCTTCTCGACGAGCGGTAGTGCGGGGCGCAGCTCGGGCACGACCGCGCCGCCGGCCTGGACGTTGACGGCGTCCGGTACGAAGTCGCCCTCGAGGGCGAGCTTCACCGACCGGGCGACGGCGATCCCCGCCTTGTCCTGGGCCTCGACCGTCGACGCACCGAGGTGCGGCGAGACGACCACGCTGTCGAACTCGAACAGCGGTGACTCCGTGCACGGCTCGGTCGCGAAGACGTCGATGCCCGCACCTGCGACGTGCCCGTCCTTGATGGCTTGAGCGAGCGCGTGCTCGTCGACGAGCCCGCCGCGAGCCGCGTTGACGAACCGCACGCCGGGCTTGCAGCTCGCCAGCTCCCGCTCGCCGATGAGTCCGACCGTCTCGGGTGTCTTGGGCAGGTGGATGGAGATGAAGTCGCTCTCGCGCAGCAGCTCGTCGAGAGGGACGAGCCGTACGCCGATCTGCGCAGCCCGGGCCGGCTGCACGTAGGGGTCGTAGGCGAGCAGCCGGACGCCGAACGCCGACATCCGCTGCGCGAACAGCACGCCGATGCGACCCAGACCCACGACGCCGACCGTCTTGTCGGCGATCTCGACGCCGGTCCACTTCGACCGCTCCCACTTGCCGGCCTTGAGCGCGGCGTTGGCGGGCGCGATGTTGCGGGCGCAGGCGAGCAGCAGGGCGACGGCCTGCTCCGCGGCGCTGACGATGTTGGACTGCGGCGCGTTGACGACCATGACGCCGCGCGCCGTCGCTGCGGGGACGTCGACGTTGTCGAGGCCGATGCCGGCGCGCGCGACGACCTTCAGCCGGGGCGCCGCCGCCAGGGCCTCGTCGTCGATGGTCGTGGCACTGCGGATGAGGACCGCGTCGGCATCGGCCAGTGCCGGCAGCAGCTTCGACCGGTCGGCCCCGTCGACGTGCCGGATGTCGAACCCCTCCCCGAGCACGGCGAGGACAGACGGGGCGAGCTCTTCGGCGATGAGCACGACAGGCGACGTCACAGGGCAAGTCTAGGGGCGCCACAGGCCCCGGAGCTGTGACGACCGCCACCCCCGGAGTGCGTCCTGGCACTATGAGACCGCTTCCTGCAACGCCTTGGAGTCCGCGTGCGCTTGGGCCCGCCGAACCGCCTGATCGGTGCCGCGCTGACCGCCGCCCTGGTTGCTGCCGGGCTGGCCGTCGCCGCACCGGCAGCCGCCGGCGAGCACTGGTCGACGCCGCGGGTTCTCGGTCAGACGCTCCGAGCCGGGCACCCCGCGCCGGCCTCACCGGTCGCGCCAGAGCTCACCCGCGCCGGTGTCACCGGCTCGTGCCAGCCCGCGACCCTGTCGGGGGCGGCCTCCACGTGGACGATCAGCTACGACAGCACCTTCTGCGCCTCACCGCAGGCCAGACGGGCGTTCGAGGCAGCGGCCGCGATCTGGTCGGACCTCGTCTCCTCACGCGTGCCCATCAGCGTCGACGCCGCGTCCGTCACGCTGGAGCCATCGGTCCTCGGGCAGGCCGGACCCACCGGCTTCGTCGCGCTGAACCGCGACGGCCTGGGAGGCACGGCGAAGACCGACTACCCACTCGCGCTGGCCAACGCCGTGGTCGGTCACGACCTCTCGGCGGGCTCCGACATCACCGCCGAGTTCGACACCTCCGCGACGGACTTGTACTTCGGCACGGACGGCCGTGACAACGGCAAGTACGACTTCGAGACGGTCGTGCTACACGAGCTCGGTCACGGCCTCGGATTCCTCGGCTCCATGGACGTCGACACCGACGGCTTCGGCTTCTGGGGTGGCGGTCCGCAGCACCCACAGCCGACCATCTACGACCGCTTCACGGTCCGGTCCGGCGGGACGGTTCAGGGCAAGCGGCTGCTGTCGTACCCGAGCGGCACCGTCGCCCTCGGCCAAGCGCTCACCAGCCTCGACGTCTACTGGGACGGACCGCAGGGGAAGGCGGCCTACAACGGGCGACCGCCGCGCCTGTACGCGCCGGAGACGTGGGAGCCGGCGAGCAGCTACAGCCACCTGTCCACCGTCGACTTCCCGCAGTCCGACGTCAACGCGCTGATGACGTCCGTCCTGAGCCCCGACTACGTGAAGCGCGACCCGGGCCCGGTGGTGCTCGGGATGTTCGCCGACATGGGCTGGGGCGTGCCGCCGATACCCGGCGTCCGTTACACGCCGCTCGATCCGGTCCGCATCATGGACACCCGCGACGGCACCGGCGGCCTGCTCGGACGACTCGGCAAGGGCAGGACCTTCGACCTCAGTGTCGTGAGCAGCTCCTCCGGCGTACCGGCGTCGGCCACTGCCGTCGTGCTGAACGTCACCGGCATCGGCCCGGCGACCCCGACCGACCTGCGGGTCTACCCCACGCCGAAGTCGGGCACCGCCGAGCCGCTCGTGAGCAACCTCAACCTGGCGGCCGGCGCCATCCGCGCCAACCTGGTGACGGTGCCCATCGGCGAGAACGGCCGCGTGCGCATCCTCAACAGCGGCGGCGCCCCGCACGTGCTCGTCGACGTCGAGGGCTGGTACGGCGCAACCGGCGCGTCGCGCTACGAGCCGACCTCGCCGGTCCGGCTGCTCGACACCCGCGACGGCACGGGTGCGCCGGCGGGACCGGTCGGCGCCGGGCAGAGCATCGACCTCACCGTGACCGGCGGCCGAGGCAGTGTGCCGGACACCGCAACGGCCGTCGTGTTGACAGTCACCGCGGTCAACGCGACCAGCGTCACGGACATCCGCGTCTACCCGACACCGGCAGACTCCGGGAGCCCTCCGCCGACGATCAGCAACATCAACGTAGGCAGCCGGCAGATCGTGCCCAACCTCGTCATCGCGAAGATCGGCGACGGTGGTCGGCTGCGGTTGCGCAACAGCGGCGGCAGCGTCGACCTGGTGGCTGACCTCGCCGGTTGGTACGACGCCAACCCGACCGGCGCGCTGTTCCATGTGCTCGCCCCCAGGCGGGTGCTGGACACCCGCACCGAGCCCGTGTCGCGGCTGCCGGGCGGCGCCACCCGTGACCTCCAGCTGGCCGGCGTAGCGGGTGTGCCCTCGACTGGCGCGGCGGCCGTCGCGGTCAATGTCACGGGCGTCGACGCCTCGCAGACGACCGATGTCGCCGTCTATCCGACGCCCAACGACGACAGCTTCCCGCTGGCGTCCAACCTCAACCTGCTCGCTCATCAGACGGCCGCCGACCTCGCGCTCGTCGCGACCGGCGTGGGCGGTCAGATCCGGTTGCGAAACAGCAGCGGGGAGCTCGCGCTGGTGGCCGACGTCGTGGGCTGGTTCGGTCCGTAGTCCGTCACTACGCCGTCACTCCCCGGCGTCGTCGATCCACGCCATCATCGGCCGCAGCTTCGCCCCGACGACCTCGATCGGGTGCTTCGCGCCCTCCTCGCGGTACTTCGTGAACTGCGGCCGGCCGGCATCGTCGTCGGCGATGAGGTTCTTGGTGAAGGTGCCGTCCTGGATGTCGGCGAGGATCTTCTTCATCTCCTCCTTCACCGCGGGCGTGATCACCCTCGGGCCGCTCACGTAGTCGCCGTACTCCGCGGTGTCGGAGACCGACCAGCGCATCTTGGAGATGCCGCCCTCGTACATCAGGTCGACGATGAGCTTGAGCTCGTGCAGGCACTCGAAGTAGGCGACCTCGGGCTGGTAGCCCGCCTCGGTGAGGACCTCGAAGCCGGCCTGCACGAGTGCGCTTGCGCCACCGCAGAGCACCGCCTGCTCGCCGAACAGGTCGGTCTCGGTCTCCTCGGTGAACGTCGTCTTGAGTACGCCGGCCTTCGTGCCGCCGATGCCCTTCGCGTAGGAGAGCGCCAGGGCCTGCGCCCCGCCGGTGGCGTCCTGCTCGACCGCGATCAGGCACGGCACGCCGCGACCGTCGACGAACTGCCGCCGGACCAGGTGACCCGGCCCCTTCGGCGCGACCATCGCGACGTCGACACCCGCCGGCGGGGTGATGAGGCCGAACCGGATGTTGAGGCCGTGCCCGAAGAGCAGCGCGTCACCGTCGTTGAGGTTGGGCGCGACGTCGGTCTCGTAGAGCTTCCGTTGCACGGTGTCCGGCGCGAGGATCATAATCACGTCTGCCTCGGCCGCGGCCTCCGCGGGCGTGACGACACGCAGCCCGGCCGACTCGGCCCTCTCGCGGCTCTTGGAGCCGGCCGGGAGTCCGACGCGTACGTCGACGCCGGAGTCGCGCAACGACAGCGCATGGGCGTGGCCCTGGCTGCCGTAGCCGAGGACGGCCACCTTGCGGCCCTGGATGATCGCCAGGTCGGCGTCGTCGTCGTAGAAGATCTCGGCCATCGATTTGGTGTCCTCTCGGGTTACGCAGAAACAGAGCGGAGGCGCGTGTCCGCGCCGGTGATGGAGCGGGAGCCGCGGCCGACCGCGACGAGGCCGGACTGCACCAGCTCGCGGATGCCGAACGGCTCCAGCACCTTGATGAGCGCCGCCAGCTTGTCGGCGGTGCCGGTCGCCTCGATGGTGACGGCGTCGGTTGCGACGTCGACCACCTTGGCGCGGAAGAGCTGCACCGTCTCCAGCACGTGCGACCGGGTGGTCAGGTCGGCTTTGACTTTCACGAGAAGCAGCTCACGCTGCACGCTCGCGTTGGGGTCGAGCTCGACGATCTTCAGGACGTTGACGAGCTTGTTCAGCTGCTTCGTGACCTGCTCGAGCGGAAGCCCCTCGACCTCGACGACGATCGTCATCCGACTGACGTTGGGCGACTCGGTGGGACCCACGGCGAGCGAGGAGATGTTGAAGCCGCGGCGGCTGAACAGCGACGCGACCCGAGCCAGGACGCCGGGCTTGTCCTCGACGAGGACGGAGAGCGTGTGGGTGGATGTCATGTCAGACCATCTCGTCGCTGTCGTAGTCGGGCCGCGTGTCGCGGGCGGCGAGGATCTCGTCGTTGCTGGTGCCGGCCGGCACCATCGGCCACACCATCGCGTCCTGGCCGACGACGAAGTCGATGACGACCGGCATGTCGTCGACCGCCATCGCCTTCTCGATGGTCGCGTCCACGTCGGCCTTGTTGTCGCACCGCAACCCGATGCACCCCATGGCGTCGGCGAGCTTGACGAAGTCCGGGATGCGCTTGGACTGGAGGTTCGTGTTGGAGTAGCGCCCCTCGTAGAAGAGCGTCTGCCACTGACGGACCATGCCGAGGTTGCCGTTGTTGATGACCGCGACCTTGATGGGGATGCCCTCGATCGCGCAGGTGACGAGCTCCTGGTTGGTCATCTGGAAGCAGCCGTCACCGTCGATGGCCCACACCGTTGCCTCGGGCCGACCCACCTTCGCCCCCATCGCGGCGGGCACCGAGTAGCCCATCGTGCCGAGTCCGCCGGAGTTGAGCCAGGTGTAGGGGTTCTCGTAGGAGATGAACTGGCTGGCCCACATCTGGTGCTGGCCCACGCCCGCGACGTAGAGCGCATCCGGACCACCGATCGCACCGATGCGACTGATGACGTGCTGCGGCGCCAGGGAGCCGTCCGTCGGCTCCTCGTAGCCCAACGGGTACGTCGTGCGCCACTGGTCCAGCGACTTCCACCAGCCGGTGAGGTCGGCACGGGTGCCGCCGTCGTAGAGCTCCTTCACCGCGACGACGAGATCAGCGATCGTCTCGCGGCAGTCCCCGACGATCGGCACATCGGCAGCGCGGTTCTTGCCGATCTCCGCCGGGTCGATGTCGGCGTGGATGACGGCTGCATCGGGCGCGAACGTCGACAGCTTGCCCGTGACCCGGTCGTCGAAGCGCGCCCCGAGCGTGATCAGCAGGTCCGACTTCTGCAGCGCGGTCACCGCCGCCACCGAGCCGTGCATGCCCGGCATCCCGAGGTGCTGCGCGTGGCTGTCCGGAAAGGCGCCACGCGCCATCAACGTCGTCACGACGGGGATGCCGGTGAGCTCGGCCAGCGTCCTGAGCTCGGCGGCCGCCCGGGCCTTGAGCACGCCGCCGCCGACGTACAAGACCGGGCGCTTGGCACTCGCGATGAGCTTCGCCGCCTCGCGGATCTGCTTGGCGTGCGGCTTCGTCGTCGGCCGGTAGCCGGGCAGGTCCAGCGTCGGCGGCCAGGCGAAGGCGCCGGTCGCCTGCAGGATGTCCTTGGGCAGGTCGACGAGCACCGGACCGGGCCGACCGGTCGCCGCGATGTGGAAAGCCTCCGCGATCGTGCGCGGGATGTCGTCGACGTGCTGCACCAGGAAGTTGTGCTTCGTGATCGGCATGGTGATGCCGCAGATGTCGGCTTCCTGAAAGGCGTCGGTGCCGATGGACAGGCTCGGGACCTGGCCGGTGATGGCGACGATCGGCACCGAGTCCATGTAGGCGTCGGCGATCGGCGTGACGAGGTTCGTCGCGCCCGGGCCACTCGTCGCCATGCAGACGCCGACCTTGCCGGTCGCCTGCGCGTACCCCTCGGCGGCGTGCCCGCCGCCCTGCTCGTGCCGGACGAGGATGTGGCGCACCGTCTTCGAGTCGAACAGCGGGTCGTACGCCGGCAGGATCGCACCGCCGGGAATGCCGAAGACGACCTCGGCCCCGACGCTCTCCAAGGATCGGACGAGCGACTGGGCACCGGTGACCTGCTCGGACATCTGCTGATCTTCCTTCAGAGGCTGGGGCAACAAAAAACCCCTCGTGCGGGGCACGGAGGGGTGAGCGCGTTCGCCGGGGAGGCGGACGCGCTAGCTAACTACGATGAGCTGAGACACGGCGCCAGCCTGCGTGACGCGGTCGCCGGTGTCAAGCCAGTGGGACGGTTGTCTCAGCATGTGGGCCGCGAGGGACATGACCGGCGCCGCCTAGAGTCGTGCCGTGCCGACGTCGTTCAACTACCTCAGCTCCGACGGCACCTGCATCCGCGGCTGGCGCGGTGATGGTGACGGGCTCCCGGTCATCATCAGCAACGGCCTGGGCACCATCCCGCAGGCCTGGCCGGGCCTGGTCGGCGCGGACAGCGGCTACCGCGTGCGCACCTGGTACTACCGAGGCACCTTCGGGTCGGAGCGGCCGGTCGACCCGGCCCGGATCCGGGTGGAGGACCACGTTGCCGACCTCGTGGCGCTGATGGATGCCGAGGGCATCGACCGCGCCCTCGTCGCGGGCTGGTCCATCGGGGTCAACATCGCGTTCGAGATGGCCGAGCGCCACCCCGACCGGGTCGCCGGGCTGATGGCGGTCGCGGGCGTGCCCGGTGGGACCTTCGGCACGATGGGTGCGCCGCTGCGGATCCCGCGCCGGCTGCGCCGTCCGGTCGCGACGCGGGCGGCGAGGCTGTTCCGGGCCACGGGCGGTCTGATGACTCCCCTGGTCAACGCCATCCCGGTCAACGACCGGCTGGCCTGGCTCGTCACGCACTCCGGTTTCATGCTGCCGGCCGCCCGCCTCGAGGTCGTGACGCCGATGCTCGAGGAGTTCCTCAAGCAGGACTGGCGGTGGTACATGAGGCTCGCCGTGGCTGCGGCCGATCACCACCCGATGGACGTCTCCTTCGTGCAGTGCCCGACGACTCTCGTCGCGGGCAAGTGGGACGTGCTGACGTCGATGGACGATGTCGTCGACACGGCCGCCCGCATCCCGCAAGCGCAGATCACGGTGCTGCCTGGCAGTCACTTCCTGCCGATGGAGTACCCCGAGCTGGTCGCGACTGCGCTCGCAGAGCTGGCAAAGCGCAGCGATCTGCGGGCCGCCTGATCAGCTCGCACCGCCATCATCGGCGACAATGTGCTCGTGACCTCTCCCTCTGCAGCGGTGACGGCCGAGGCCGACCGTCGCAGTGCTGCGGCCCGCGCCGCCGCGACGAAGGCGGAGGCCGAGCGCCCGATCCGCGGCGGCCCGGTGGCGTGGGCCGGGCGGACGGTCGCAGACGTGTGGCGCAAGACCAACCGGGACCGCGTGCTCGGGCTCGCGGCCGAGAACGCCTTCATGGCGACGCTCACCGTGTTTCCGACGCTGCTCGTCGTCGCCGCCGTACTCGGCCAGCTCGGCCACATCGTCGGCGAGGCGAACGCGCAACGCGTGGAGAAGGCCGTCATCGACTTCCTCAACCGACTGCTGACCAACGAGGCCAGCGGCGCGATCGACACCGTGAAGGGCCTGTTCGAGGCCGGCGGCAACACGCTGACCGTCGCCTCCGTGATCGCCCTCGTGTCGACAGCGATGGCCTTCGCCGGCGTCATCAACACGGTCACGGTCGTCTACGACGTGCACGACCGCCGCGGTTGGTGGAAGCGGCGATGGCTCGGCCTCGTCGTGGGGATCGGCAGCGTGCTGACCGGCGCGGTCGTCGTGACGCTCGTGGTGGTGGGCCCGCTCTTCGGCCGGGGCGTCGACATCGTGACGAGCATCGGACTGTCGCGGCAGTACGACTTCCTCTGGTCCTACCTGCGCTGGCCCGTCGCCTTCGTCTCGCTCGTGCTCTGGGCGACCACGATGTGCCACATCTGCCCCGACCGGCAGACCCGCTGGCGATCCGGTCTGCCTGGCGGCCTGCTCACCGCCCTGTTCTGGCTGGCGGCCTCGGTCGGGTTCAACGTCTACCTGCAGATCGTCATCAAGTCATCTCCCCTCCTGGGGGCGCTCGGGGGCGGGCTGATCCTGATGACGTGGTTCTACCTGCTGTGCCTCGGGCTGCTCGTCGGGGCGACCCTCAACGCCATCCTGCTGGCTCGTCGTGCCTGCCGGGCCGAGCTACTCGCTGACTCCGAGGCGCTCGAGTAGCAGCCGGCGTACGACGGAGGCGTCGGCCTGGCCGCGGGTTGCCTTCATGACCGATCCGACGAGCGCACCGACCGCCTGGACCTTGCCGGCTCGCACCTTGTCCGCTGCATCGGCGTCGCTCGCGATCGCGGCGTCGACGGCCGTCGTGAGCGCACCCTCGTCAGACACCACCGCCAGGCCGCGCGCTTCGACCACGTCGTCGGGCTCGCCCTCGCCCGCAAGCACGCCGTCGACGACCTGGCGGGCCAGGCCGGCGGTGAGGGAGCCGTCGGCGACGAGCTCGACGACGCGGGCGACCTGAGGAGGCGTGATGGCCAACTCGGCCGGCTCCACGCCGGCCGCGTTCGCCGACTGCGCGAGGTGGCCGAGCCACCAGTTGCGAGCCTCAGCGGCGGGCGCGCCCGCGTCGACCGTGGCCAGCACGAGATCGAGCACGCCCGCGTTGGTCATCGCCTCGGCGTCGAGCGCCGACAGCGCGAGCTGCTCGACGAGCTGACGCCGGCGCACCGACGGTGCCTCGGGGATCGTCGCCTCGAGCTCCTTCACCCAGGCTGCGTTCGGGGCGATGGGGACGAGGTCCGGCTCCGGGAAGTAGCGGTAGTCGGTCGCCTCCTCCTTGGAGCGCCCCGACGTCGACAGGCCGGTGTCCTCGTGGAAGTGCCGGGTCTCCTGCACGATCCGCTCGCCGGCGCGCAGCCGGGCGGCCTGCCGCTCGACCTCCGAGCGGACGGCACGCTCGACGGAGCGCAGCGAGTTGACGTTCTTGGTCTCGGAACGTGTCCCCCAGTCGTCGCCGGGGCGGTTGAGCGACACGTTGACGTCGCAGCGCAGCGACCCCTGCTCCATCTTCACGTCGCTGACGCCGAGGCCGCGCAGGACGTCGCGCAGCTCGGTGACGTAGGCCTTGGCGACCTCGGCCGGCCGGTGCTTCGTGCCGACGACCGGCTTGGTGACGATCTCGACGAGCGGGATGCCGGCCCGGTTGTAGTCGACGAGGCTGTGCGACGCGCCGTGGATGCGCCCGGTGGCGCCGCCGACGTGCAGCGACTTGCCTGTGTCCTCCTCGAGGTGGACCCGTTCGATCGGCACCCGCACGGTCTCGCCATCCACCTCGACGTCGAGGTAGCCGTCGGTGCACAGCGGCTCGTCGTACTGAGAGGTCTGGAAGTTCTTCGGCATGTCCGGGTAGAAGTAGTTCTTCCGCGCGAACCGGCACCACGTCGCGATGTCGCAGTGCAGCGCGAGCCCGATGCGGATCGTCGACTCGATCGCCTTGGCGTTGACGACCGGCAGCGAGCCGGGCAGGCCTAGGCAGACCGCGCAGGTGTGGGTGTTGGGGTCGGCGCCGAACGTCGTGTCGCAGCCGCAGAACATCTTGCTCGCGGTGCCGAGCTCGACATGGGTCTCGAGGCCGATGACCGGCTCGAACTCCTCGAGCGCTTCCGCATAAGGGACCGTCATGCGCAGAACTCGTTCCCCTCAGGGTCGGTCATGACCGCCCAGACGACGCCCATCTCCTCGCGCTCTTCGACGTACGACGCCCCGAGCGACTGCAGCCGCGCGACCTCGGCCCGGACCTTCGCGCGCTGCTCGTCGAGCGGCACCGACGGTCCACCGCCCGCGTGCAGGTCCAGGTGGACGCGGTTCTTGACCGTCTTGGCCTCGGGCACGCGCTGGAAGAACAGTCGGGGTCCGTTGGAGTCGAGCGCGACGATCGCGGACCGGGAGTTCCACTCCTCCTTCGGCACCGACTGCTCCTCGAGGAACGCCTCCCAGCTGTCGAAGCCGGGTGGCGGAGGCTGCACCTGGTAGCGGGGCAGCGCCGCGGCCCAGAACTGCGCGAGCGCGCCCGGATCGGCGCAGTCGATGGCGACCTGCATCAGCCCTCCCAGTCCAGCGGCGGCACGGGCGCGGGCATCGCGGCCTCGAACGCGGCCCCGACCCGGTAGAGCAGCTCGTCGCGCATCGTCGGCGCCATGATCTGCAGGCCGACGGGGAGCCCGTCCGACAGGCCGCACGGCAGCGACATCGCCGGCCCGCCGTACAGGTTCGAAGGGATCGTCGCGAGGTCCTGGCGATACATCGCGAGCGGGTCGGAGAGCTTCTCCCCGAGCGGGAACGCGACGGTCGGCGCGGCCGGCGAGACGAGCACGTCGGCGACCGCGAACGCGTCGGTGAAGTCGCGCGTGATCAGGCTGCGAACCTTCTGCGCCTGTCCGTAGTAGGCGTCGTAGTAACCGGATGACAGCGCGTAGGTGCCGAGGATGATGCGTCTCTTGACCTCCGCGCCGAAGCCCTGCGCCCGCGTGAGCGACATGACCTCCTCCAGGCTGCGGTCCCCGTCGTCACCGACGCGCAGGCCGTAGCGCACGCTGTCGAAGCGCGCGAGGTTGCTGGACGCCTCGGACGGCGCGATGAGGTAGTAGGCCGGGAGCGCATAGGCGAAGTGCGGGCAGCTGACCTCGACGACCTTCGCGCCGAGACCGGTCAGCGTCTCGACGGCTTCGGCAAAGCGCTGCTCGACACCCGGCTGGTAGCCCTCACCGGCAAGCTCCTTGACGACACCGATCGTCATGCCGCTGACATCTGCCTGGCGGGCGGCCTCGACGACCGGCGGGACGGGTGCCGGGATCGACGTCGAGTCGCGCGGGTCGTGGCCGGCGATGACCTCGTGCAGGAGCGCTGCATCCATCACGGTCCGCGCACACGGGCCGGCCTGGTCGAGGCTGCTGGAGAACGCGACCAACCCGAAGCGGCTCACCCCGCCGTACGTCGGCTTGACACCGACCGTGCCGGTGACCGCCGCAGGCTGCCGGATCGAACCGCCGGTGTCGGTGCCGATGGCAAGGGGCGCTTCGTACGACGCGACGGCGGCGCTCGAGCCGCCGCCGGATCCGCCCGGGATGCGAGCCAGGTCCCAGGGGTTGTGGGTCGGGCCGTAGGCGCTGTGCTCGGTGGACGAGCCCATCGCGAACTCGTCCATGTTGGTCTTGCCGAGGATGACGACGCCCGCGTCCTTCAGCCGAGTGACGACGGTCGCGTCGTACGGCGGCCGCCAGCCCTCGAGGATGCGCGAGCCGACCGTCGTCGGCACGCCCTGCTGGACGATCACGTCCTTCAGTGCGAGAGGGACGCCGGCGAGCGGCCCGGTGAGCTCACCCGAGTCGACCTTGCGGGCGGTCGCGAGGGCGCCCTCCGCGTCGACGTGCAGGAAGGCGTGCAGCTGCCCGTCCACCTTGGCGATGCGGTCCAGGTGGGCCTGCGCGACCTCGACGGCGCTGCTCTGCTTCGACGCGATCGTCGCAGCCAGCTCGGCCGCCGTCATCCGCGTGAGGTCGGTCATTGGTC
Organism: Actinomycetota bacterium; assembly: GCA_033851845.1. GTDB lineage: Bacteria > Actinomycetota > Actinomycetes > Mycobacteriales > SCTD01 > RYN-124. Next base: position 48,492 of record JAWWOH010000119.1, on the reverse strand, counting down.
CTCGTCGAGGATGCGCGGGACACGGAACCGGCCGTCCTCGGCCGCCGGCGCACCTGCGAGTACGTCGTCGCGCGGCATGGAGGCCACCAAGACATCGGGCCGCATGACGTTCTCGAGAGGTACGGCGTGCGTCATCGGCGTGACGCCTTCGGCGTCACTGACCTCACCGATCTTCGCGACGGCTCCGAGGATGACGTCGAGCTGGCTGGCCAGCCGGTCCAGCTCGTCGTCCTGCAGCGCCAGCCGGGCGAGCCGCGCGAGGTGGGCTACCTCTGCGCGGGTGATCTCGGACATGCGGCTCCCGGGGACAGCGAGCAGGACGGGTCCGCAGTCTAGGGCGGAGGCAACGGCCCCTCGCCCGATCTCTCAGCCGGTGCAGCTGGGAGCGCCGACGGCCGTGATGCGCAGACGGGACAGGGGTTCAGGGTTGTTGCGACTGTCCGACAGGCTCACGTCCGCCTCCGTGCCAACTGTCGCTCGACCGTGACAGCTCCGGCCGGCGACGCTGACCGCGGCCACGGCGTCGTCACCGCGGTACGTGCCGGTCGAGATGTCGGTGGTGCCGCCACCCCCGTCGACGTATCCCCGTTCGACGCCTGCGCCGAGCTGCGGCACCCAGCTGACCTGTAGGGGCAGTCCGCCGAGTGAGGTGTGCAGCCGGCCGCTGGCCTGCTGCGGATCGAGCTGCAGCGCACCGCTCGGCAGTGGGCCGGCGAAGGACCGGGCCGGGCCGCAGGTGCGACCGCATGTCGAGATGCTCGCCTCCAGACGGTCGCCCGCGTCGGCCCGAATCGCGTTGAGGGTCATCCGGATGGTCAGGCCATGGCCGGCGGGGACACTGATGCCGACCTCGGCCAGCCGCGCGGTCCGGGCAGCTGGAGTGGCACCGGCGGGGAGCATTCCGGCTGAAGCGACAAGTGGCAGCGCGATGGCGACGAGTCGACGCACGGCGAGGTCCTTTCATCGACGATGACCCGTAGAGCCCGCCGCGGGTCGGAAGGTTCGCCGCGTTTCGACACCGGTGTGCAACACCAGCGTCACACGGATCGGGCAGCCTGGGGGCGTGGCCTTCCTGCTGCGCGTCGTCGTGCCCGACCGACCCGGCATGCTCGGCGCGGTCGCGACGGCTCTGGGTGATGCCGGGGCGGACATCGTCAGCCTCGATGTCGTTGAGCGGGGGCCGGACGGGGCTGTCGACGACCTCGTCGTCGAGCTGCCGGCGGGCGCGTTGGTGGATCGGCTGATCACAGCCGCTCAGTCGGTGCCCGGCGTGGTCGTGGAGTCGCTCCGGCCGTACACCGGCGCCGCGGACCTGCACGGAGACGTCGAGCTGATGGAGGCACTCGCCGCATCTCCGGTCGACGCGTTGCAGGTGTTCATCGAGGGCGCACCTGGTGTGTTCCGGGCCGGCTGGGCGCTGCTCGTCGACGACGGACGAGTCGTGTGGGCCAGCCGCGGCGCACCGGAGGTGAGCAGCGTCGATCCGAGCTGGCTGCCGCTGACGTCGGCCCGCCGCGTCGACACAAGCGAGACGTGGGTCCCCCGGCAGTGGAAGCTGCTCGCAACCGAGCTGGCTGCTGCTCCGGTCGGTGACCCCTGCCGTGTCGTGCTGCTGGGCCGTCCCGGTGGCCCGTTGTTCCGTGCATCGGAGCTCCTGCGCCTCCGGCACCTGGCCGGCATCACGGCAACCGTCGTCGCCGTGGCGGGCGGCGTCTGAGAGCTACAGCTCGATGGGCATCGCGACGGCTCGGGCGGCGTCGGGGCCCTGCGCGAGCAGGACGGACAGTCCGGCGTCGTCGAGAGTTGGTACGCCGAGCTTGACGGCCTTCTCGTACTTGCTCGCTCCGGGGTCGGCGCCGACGACCACGAAGTCGGTCTTCTTCGAGACGCTGCCGGTGACCTTCCCGCCGAGAGCCTGCACTGCCTCGGTCGCGCCGTCACGGCTGTAGGACTCGAGCGTTCCGGTGATGACCACGATGATGCCCTCCAGCGGACGCGGGCCTTCGTCGGCGCCCTCGTCGGCCATCCGCACGCCTGCCTCGTCCCACTTGCGGACGATCTCGCGGTGCCAGTCGACGTCGAACCACTCCCGCACGACCTGGGCGATCGTCGGGCCGACTCCGTCCACCGCGGCGAGCTCCTCCTCGCCGGCCTCGCGGATGCGGTCCATGCTGCGCAAGCCGCGGGCGAGCTCGCGGGCAGCAGTCGGACCGACGTGCCGGATGCTGAGGGCGACGATCACCCGCCACAGCGGCTGGTCCTTCGCCTTCTCGAGGTTGGCCAGCAGCAGCTGGCCGTTGGCGCTCAGCGATCCGTCCTTGTTGCGGAAGAAGTCGCTGCGCAGAAGCTGCTCCTCGTCGAGGCCGAAGACATCGCCCTCGTCATGGACGACTCCGTCGTGCAGCAGCGCATCGGCCGCCTTGAACCCCAACCCCTCGATGTCGAAAGCGCCGCGGCCGGCCATCGCGAAGATGCGCTCCCGCAGCTGCGACGGGCAGGACCGGGCGTTGGGGCACCGCAGGTCGACGTCGCCTTCCTTCGCCGGCGCAAGCGGTGTGCCGCACGACCGGCACGTCGTGGGCATCACCCAGCGCGGCCTCGCTGCGTGCTCGTCGTCGACGACCGGCCCGAGCACCTCCGGGATCACGTCACCGGCCCGTCGTACGAAGACCATGTCCCCGATGCGCACGTCCTTGCGGGCGACCTCTTGCGCGTTGTGCAGGGTCGCCATCCCGACCATCACGCCGCCGACATGGACCGGTTCGAGAACGGCAAAGGGTGTCGCACGACCGGTGCGGCCGGTGTTGACCTCGATGCCGAGCAGCCGGGTCGTGACCTCCTCGGGCGGGTACTTGTGCGCGATCGCCCAGCGCGGCGCCTTCGAGGTCGCCCCGAGCCGACGCTGGAGCGGCAGCTGGTCGACCTTGACGACGACGCCGTCGATCTCGTGCTCGACGGCGTGGCGGTGCTCGCCGTACCCCGCGATGTAGCCGAGCGCGCCGTCGATGTCGTCGAACACCTCGTACCGAGACGCGACGGGCAGGCCCCACTCGGCCAGCTGCGCGTAGGCCTCGGACTGCGAGTCGGGCTCCCAGCCGTCGCGATGACCGATCCCGTGCAGGGTCAGCGTCAGCGGCCGCGAGGCGGTGACCCGTGGGTCCTTCTGACGCAGGCTGCCCGCGGCCCCGTTGCGCGGGTTGACCAGCGGCGGCTTGCCCTCGTCCATCAGCCGCTTGTTCAGCTCCTCGAAGTCGGCGGTGGCGATGAACACCTCGCCGCGGACCTCGAGCACGGCCGGCCATCCGCTGCCCGCGAGCCGTTTCGGGACGTTGCGCACCGTGCGGACGTTGGGAGTGATGTCCTCGCCCATCCGCCCGTCGCCGCGGGTCGCGGCGCGCTCGAGCACCCCGTTGCGGTAGACGAGCGCAACCGCGAGCCCGTCGATCTTCAGCTCGCAGAGGTAGCGCGGCCGCCCCTCGCGCTCGGTGCGGGTCGCCCAGGCCCGAAGCTCGTCCTCCGTGAAGACGTTGTCCAGGCTCATCAGCCGCTCGAGGTGCTCCACCGGCGTGAAGTCGGTGGAGAAGGTCTCCATCACCCGCTGGCTCGGCGAGTCCGGCGTACGAAGCGTGGGCCACCTCTCCTCGAGCCCGGTCAGCTCGCGCATCAGCCCGTCGTACTCCGCATCGGACACCGTGGGCTGGGCCAGGACGTAGTAGCGGAACGCCAGGTCGTCGAGTGTCCGGGACAGCTCGGCGTGCCGCTCCCTGTCCGCCGCGGGCACGCCGTCGACGAGCTCACTCACCACGACGTTCTCGATCGCTCACAGGGGCTCCTCGCCCAGCCGACGCGCGATCTCGACACAGCTCGCGAGAGCCCGCCGGGCGTAGGCCGGCGACGCACCTGCCAGACCGCAGCCTGGTGTCACGACAACGGCAACGGGCAGCATCTCGGCCGGCAGCCCGAGCCGTCGCCACATCTCCCTCACCGGCTCCATTCTGCTGACGAGGTCGGACAGATCGGCATCCACACCAGGCACCAGTCCGATCAGCAGCCCGGCGCCTTCCTCCAGCGCCTGCCCGATGGCGTCGTCGTCGCGCGGCGTCAGCACGGCCGCGTCGAGCGAGATGACGCCCGCCCCGGCCGCCCGGAGCAGGCCGACGGGGGGCGCGGCCGCACAGCAGTGCACGACGCTGTCGTCGGCGACGTCGAGGACGGTACGCAACCGGTCCTTCGCGGTCTGCTCGTCGGGCGGGCGAAGCCGGCCGTAGCCGCTCGCCGTGGGGATCTGCGCGGCGAGGACGGCGGGCAGTGCCGGCTCGTCGAGCTGCACGATGATCGTCGTACCGGGCAGTCGACGTGAGACGTCGGCGATGTGCGCAGCGAGGCCTTCGGCCAGGCTCTGGGCGAGGTCGTCGACGGCGGTCGGGTCGGCCAGTACGCGGTCTCCCCTGGTGAGCTCCAGCGTTGCGGCGAGCGTCCACGGACCCGCGACTTGAATCTTCAGCAGCCCGGGCCTCTCTCCTGCCTGTTCGAGCGCGTCCAGGTCGCGCGCCAGCAGGTCGCGGGCCCGGCGGATGTCGCGACCCGGCCGGGGCGCGATCCGCCACCCGCTCGGCTGCAGGTCGGCGTACAGGTCCACGAGCAGGGCCGCGGCGCGCGCGGTGAGATCGGCGTGTGGGCCACGGGCGGGGAGCTCCGGCAGGAACGGCAGGTCGGGGAGCTCACCGAGGACGACGCGGATGGCCTCCACCGGGTCGGTGCCGGGCATGCTCCCGACGCCGGTGGCCGAGGCCGCCGGCCACGGACGGCTCACGCCCGGCGAGCTCCTGCCCGCTTCGCGGCCGCCTTCTTGGCGCTCTTCTTGACCTGGGCGGACTTGTTGGTCGCCGGCTTCTTCCCCGGCGCCTTCTGCCCACCATGGGCTGCCTTCGCCGACGGCTTGCTCGCCGCTGTTTTCGTCGCCGGTGCCTTCGCCGCTGCGCGCTTGGGCGCTGCGCGCGTCGCCGCCGCGGCCGGCTCCGACTGCACCGATGGCCTGGCGGCCGGTGCGCTCGCGACCGTCGGCTCGCTGGTCCGGCGACGACTGCCCGTCAGCCAGTCGAGGTCGGACCGCAGGGCCTCGACAACCTCGGCAACCGGAGCCGTCGCGCCGCGGACGGCAAGGCTGTACCGCTGGATGACCTGCAGGTCGGGCAGCTGGACGTCGTCGCCGGAAGCCATGTGGTCAACCTATCCAACGCAGCACGGCGCGAACCCGAGGTTGCGCGAGTCAGGCGGTCGAGGCGATGGTCGCGCTGCCCAGCACGGTGTCGCCGTCGTAGAGGACCGCGGCCTGACCGGCGGCGACGCCGCGGGCGGGTGTCGACAGCCGCAGGTCCCAACCGGCGGTGGTCTCGCGCACCTCGCAGCCGTGCACCATGCCGTGGGCGCGCAGCTGCACGTCGCACTGCATCGGGAGCGACCGCGCACCCCCGGTCCACAGCGGCGACTCGGCGAGCACCTTGGTGACATCCAGGGCCTCGACCGGACCGACGCGAACCGTCCGGTCGGCTGGTGACAGTGACAGCACGTACCGGGGCCGGCCGTCGGGCGCCGGCACGTCAAGCGCGAGGCCGCGTCGCTGGCCCACCGTGTAGGCGTAGGCGCCGGCATGACGGCCCACGACGGCACCGGTGAGGGCGTCGACGACGGGACCCGGCTGCTCGCCGAGCCGCTCGCGCAGGAAGCGCCTGGTGTCACCGTCGGCGATGAAGCAGATGTCGTGCGAGTCGGGCTTGTCGGCGACGGCGAGGCTGCGGCGGGCGGCTTCGGCCCGCACCTGCTCCTTGGTCATGCTGCCGAGCGGGAAGAGCGCGCCGGCGAGCTGGTCGGAGGTCAGCACCGCGAGGACGTAGGACTGGTCCTTGGCGCTGTCGACCGACCGACGGAGCATGCCGTTCGTGAGCCTGGCGTGGTGGCCCGTGGCGACGGCGTCGAAGCCCAGCCGCCGGGCGCGGTCGAGCACCGCGGCGAACTTGATCCTCTCGTTGCACCGCAGGCAGGGATTGGGTGTGCGACCCGCGGCGTACTCCGCGACGAAGTCGTCCACCACATCGGAACGGAACTGGTCGGCGAGGTCCCAGACGTAGAAGGGGATGTCGAGGACGTCCGCTGCACGGCGTGCATCGTGCGCGTCCTCCTTGGAGCAGCAGCCGCGCGATCCGGTGCGCAAGGTCGCCGGTGACTGGGACAACGCGAGGTGCACGCCGGTGACATCGTGTCCCGCGTCGACGGCGAGCGCGGCCGCAACCGCGGAGTCGACGCCGCCGGACATCGCGGCGAGAACCTTCATCGCCGGCCGATCATCGGCGTACGAGCCGAGCCCGGTCGATGACCGCGGGCAGTGCCTCCACCAGCGCGTCGACGTCGGACGCGGTCGAGGTGTGGCCGAGCGAGAACCGCAGCGAGGCACGCGCGCGCTCCTCGTCGGCGCCCATGGCGAGCAGCACGTGCGAGGGCCGCGCGACCCCGGCCGAGCACGCGGACCCGGTCGATACCTCGACGCCGCGTGCATCGAGCAGAAGCAGGAGCGAGTCGCCCTCGCAGCCCGGGAACGAGAAGTGCGCGTTGCCCGGCAGCCGACCCGCGCCGACGTCGCCGTTGAGAACCGCATCGGGTACGGCGGCCTGCACGCGCGTCACCAGGTCGTCACGCAGCGCCGCCAGCCGAACCGCCGACTCCGACTGCCGGTCCGTGGCGACCGCAGCGGCGGCCGCGAGACCGGCCACACCCGGCACATCGACGGTGCCCGATCGGACGTCGCGCTCCTGACCGCCGCCGTGCAGCAGCGGCGTGCAGGCGACGTCGCGACCGAGGAGGAGTGCACCGACGCCGAGCGGGCCTCCGAACTTGTGGCCCGTGACGGTCATGGCGTCGACACCGGACGCCGCGAAGTCCAGTGGCAACTGCCCGACCGCCTGTACGGCGTCGGTGTGAAACGGCACGCCGTGCTCGTGCGCGACGTCGGCGAGAGCCCGGATCGGCTGCACCGTTCCAACCTCGTTGTTGACCCACATGACCGAGACCAGGGCTACGTCGTCGGAGCGGCGCAGGGCTGCCTCGAGCACATCGGGGTGGACGCGACCGACCTCGTCGACGTCGAGCCAGGTGACCTGTGCGCCCTCATGCACGACGAGCCAGTCGACCGCGTCGAGGACGGCGTGGTGCTCGACGGCGCTCGCCAGGATCCGCGTGCGCCGGGGGTCGAGCGACCGGCGCGCGAAGAAGATCCCCTTGACCGCGAGGTTGTCGCTCTCGGTCCCGCCTCCGGTGAACACGACCTCGGACGGACGAGCACCGAGCGACCGGGCGAGGGACTCGCGCGACTCCTCGACGACGCGTCGGGCCCGGCGGCCGGCCGTATGCAGCGAGGACGGGTTGCCCGTCGAAGCCATCGCCGCCGTCACGGCCGCGACGGCCTCCGGCAGCATCGGCGTCGACGCCGCATGGTCGAGGTAGGCCACACCAGCGAGCGTAGACGCCCGGGGCCGGGCTACTGCCTGCTCAGCACGCGGCGGGTCAGTGCCCAGCCCTCAGTCGGCAGCGCGTCCTCGTCGACGACGACGACCTGGGTCGGCAGCAGACCGGCCGCAGCGCGGACATCGCGAGCCACCGCGACGGCGATCTCGGCGGGGTCCTGGTCCTGGGCCGGGACGACGTGCACGAGCAGCTCGTCGGCGCCGTCGCGCGGGCTCCGGCCGAGGACGACCCGCCAATCGAGGACGTCCGCGCGGCCGACGAGCGCCGCGGACACGCCACGCACGTCGACCGGCCGCACGCCACCACGCAGGTCCAGGGCCGGCACCAGCACCCCGGGGCGGAGCATGGTGACGCGCGGAACGGTGCGGCCGCAGGACGGGCACGCAGCGTCGGTGACGTCCTCGGCGAGGTCGCCGGTCCGCCAGCGCAGCAGCGCACTTCCGCGAAAGCCCAGCTGGGTCACGACGATCTCGCCGCCCGACTGCGACGACTCCTCGCCGGTCTCTGGATCGACGAGCTGCACGACCTCGAGGTCGGGGTAGGTGTGCAGGCCGGTGCGCCCCGCCGACTCGCGGCACTCCCCCCACAGCAGCCGGTGACCGTCCGGCACGTGCACCGCGAGCACGGCGCAGTCGGAGATCCCGACGCGGGCGAGCGCGTCGCCGACTGCAGCTCTCTCGTCGTCGTACGCCCCTCCTACGAGCAGCACGGTGCGCACCGACTCCAGTGGTGCACCGGCCTCATCGAGGTCGTCCAGCAGCTGCGCCGCGGTGGCGGTGCTGACGGCGAGCGTCGTGGCTGGCACGAGCCGGAGTGCATCGGCGACGGCGTCGATCTCGTCGCCCGGCGCCAGCAGAGGCGAGCCGGCACCCAGCGCGGCCAGCTCGAGCCCGTGGCCGGCCGCGGTCGGGACAGTCGGCAGGGCGCTCACCACGACGTCTTCCCGGGTCAGGCCCAGCAGCTGCCACAGCCGGGCACCCGCGCGCGCGACGAGGTCGAGGTCGGAACGCGTGCTCGCGACGGGGTAGCGCATGCCGAGGCCGGCCCACGCGAATGACGTCGGGCGCGTGTCGGCCTCGACGATCGAGCGGTACGCCGACGGGCGGGCCAGCCGGCTCACGAGCGCGCGCCGCAGCACCGGGCCTTCCGCGTGCAGCGCAAAGCCCGACTCGGAGCCCTGCAGGACAAGCGCCGCCATGCCGCGGGGGTCACCGTCGGGACACACGTCGCGTTCGCCGACCGCCGGCAGCGACGCCAGTCCCGCGAGCGAGCCCACCGAGCCGGCCTTGCGGCCCAAGGTCTTCAGCCGGGCCTTCCACCAGGGCGAAAAAGGTGCGACGGCGTCGACCACCTGGCTGCGTACGGCGGCGTCGCGGAGCTTGGCCTGCTGCTTCGGCGTACGACGGTCCCAGGCAGCCATGATCGGCGAGTCTAAGGACGGCAGGGATAGCGTCCGCGACATGGCCCCATGGAGCGTCGACGACATCCCTGCACAGACCGGGCGAACCGCGCTCGTGACCGGTGCCAACTCGGGACTCGGGCTGCACACGTCGCTGGCCCTGGCTCGCCGCGGAGCCCGGGTCCTGATGGCCTGCCGCAACCCGACGAAGGCCGACCAAGCGCTGGCCATGGTGCGCAGCCAGGTGCCGTCGGCCGAGGTCGAGCTCGTCGCACTCAACCTCGCGTCGCTCGCCTCGATCCGGTCGGCCGCTGATGACGTCGCCAGCAGCACCACGACCCTCGACCTGCTCGTCGACAACGCCGGGGTGATGGCCGTTCCGCGGGCACAGACGGCCGACGGTTTCGAGATGCAGCTCGGCACCAACCACCTCGGTCACTTCGCCCTGACCGGTCTGCTGATGCCGCTGCTGACCGGGGCGCCGGCCGGCCGCGTCGTCGTCGTCGCCAGCGACGCCGCGAAGTGGGGGCGGATGCGCTTCGACGACCTGATGGGTGAGCGGTTCTACTTCCGGTGGCTGGCGTACGGGCAGAGCAAGCTCGCCAACCTGCTCTTCATGCGCGAGTTGTCGCGACGGGCCGGGCAGCGGCTCGTCGTCGCAGGGGCGCATCCCGGCTACGCCGCGACCAACCTGCAGACCGCGCCCGGCATCGCCGGCCGGGTGATGGCGCTCGGCAACCGGCTGATCGCGCAGTCCGATGCGGCCGGTGCTCTGCCGCAGCTCTACGCAGCGACGATGCCGGACGTGCGGACCGGTGAGTACTTCGGCCCCGACGGCCTGCTCGGCCTGCGAGGAGCGCCACACCGGGTGACGCCGGTGAAGGCCGCGCAGGACGACGACGCGGCCCGGCGGCTGTGGGACGTCAGCGAGCAGCTGACCGGCGTGACCTACAGCTTCTGAGAGCCACTCGCCCCCCTCCCGCGCCGATCTACGTCTCGTACGAGTTCTCACGGCGTGTCGCGGGCATCGCGACGTAGATCGCGACGAGGTCAGGCGGCTGGTCGCTGGGCAGCGTCCGCTCGCGTCGGCACGGGCTGCAGCCGTGGTCGGGGAAGCGTGTCGCTGCCGGCGCGCAGCCGGCTGCGGTCACGTCCGTGCGCCACCACGATGGCGCGGCGGACCTCAGCACAGACGGACAGGTCGCTGCGGGTGTACACGTCCGCCGCCGTGAACTCCCTGATCTCCAGGCCGAGCTCGGAAATCCGTGAGCGGCGTCGGCGGTCGGCGTTGAACTTCGACTTCTTGAGCCGCTCCTCGCGACCGTCGTACTCGAGGACCACGCCGTCGAGGTGCAGGTCGCCCCGACCGGCGTGCGCGCCCTGTTCGTCGTACATGTCGAACTGTGCCTGCGGACGGGCAAGGCCGCCGAGCACGAGCTTCATCCGCAGCCTGCTCTCCATCAGCGACTCGCTGCGCGGCTCGAGATGGGGTACGACGGCGCGAGCCGCCCGGACGTTGCGCAGGCCCGCGGCGCGCGCGAGTGAAGAATCGATCAGCTCGAGCGTCGCGGCTCCCGAGCGAAGCACCGCGTCCCCGAAAGCCACCGCCTCGGTCAACAGCTCGCGCCGGGCGACGTCCACGAAGGCACGCGACGCGCTGACGACGAGCAGCCCGTTGACCTCGCACAGCTCAGCGTCCGGCAGGGCGGCGATGTGCGCTCGGATGCGGGGTCGGGCCTGCAGGTGACGGCCACGAGGAACCGTCACATCGAGCTCACCCGACAACGGCAGGACGTCGACACCGAGCACCCAGAGGGCCGCCCTGCCACTCAGGGCAACATCGCGTGGCAGGACCTTGCGCAGGGCTGCGGCACGCACGGCGGGGGTGTCCTCGTGGCACCACTCCACATACGCGTCGCGCAGCACACGCCACCAGCTGCCCTCCACGAGAGCGGCATCCGCGAGCCGCCGGCTGCTGGTCCGCTTCACCAGCTCGCGCCAGCTGAGCACCTCGACGTCCACGGCGCGATCGTGGCGTGCGACGACGGCCTCGCGGCGTCGTCCACAGCCCCGATTTCGCCGCGATCTACGTCCCGTACGAGATCCCGCGGCGTGTCGCGGGCATCGAGACGTAGATCGCCGAGGAAGGGGGGCTAGCCCTTGCGCTTCTCGATCTCCTCGGTCAGCTGCGGGACGACGTTGAACAGGTCGCCCACCAGGCCGAAGTCGGCGAGCTCGAAGATCGGCGCCTCGGGATCCTTGTTGATGGCCACGATGGTCTTCGAGGTCTGCATGCCGGCGCGGTGCTGGATCGCCCCGGAGATGCCGACGGCGATGTACAGCTGCGGCGACACAGTGCGTCCGGTCTGCCCCACCTGGTTCTGGTGCGGGTACCAGCCCGCGTCGGTCGCAGCGCGGGAGGCACCCACAGCAGCACCGAGGGTGTCGGCGAGCTTCTCGACGATGGAGAAGTTCTCGGCGTTGCCCATGCCGCGGCCGCCGGAGACGACGATCGAGGCCTCACCGAGGTCGGGGCGGCCGCCCTTGGCCTCGACGACGGCCTCGACCAGCTTGGCCGCCTTGTCGGCGTCGGTGAACTCGGCTGTCACCTGCTCGACCGCCGCCGCACCCGCCTGCTCGACGGGCGGCGTGCTGTTGGGCCGGACGGTGATGATCGGCGTACCGCTCTGCACCTTGGACTGCACGGTGACCGCACCACCGAAGATCTGCTGCTCGGCGACGAGCTCAGGCGTCACGCCGACGGCATCCGTCAGCAGCCCGCCGCCGGTCTTGACCGCGAGCCGCGCACCGATCTCCTTGCCGGTCGCGTTGCTCGGGAGCAGCACGGCGGCCGGCGACTTCTCCTGCACCAGCTTCGCGAGGACCGACGCGTGTGGGCCGACGAGGTAGGACGAGAGCTCCTCGGCCTCGCAGACGTAGACCTTCTCCGCGCCGTACGCACCGACCTTCTCGGCCGCCGTCGACGCGCCCTTGCCCAGCACGACCGCGGACGGCTCGCCGAGGGTGCGGGCGAGGGTCAGCAGCTCGTACGAGACCTTCTTCGGAGCTCCGTCGACGTGATCGACGAGAACAAGCACTTCCGCCACGAGTCCAGCCCTCTCAGATGATCTTCTGCGACGCGAGGAACTCGGCGACCTTGGCGCCGCCGTCACCCTCGTCCTTGACGATCTGGCCCGCCTGCCGCGGCGGCTTGTTCGCGAACTCCACGACCTGCGACGGCGCGTTGGCGAGGCCGACCTTGTCGGCCTCGATCCCGGCGTCGGCGATGGTCAGGGTCGTGAGCGGCTTGCTCTTGGCCGCCATGATCCCCTTGAACGACGGGTAGCGCGGCTCGTTGATCTTCTCGACGACCGACAGGATCGCGGGCAGCGGCGCCTCGACGACGTCGTAGCCGTTGTCGGTCTGCCGCTCGATCTTCACGTTGCCGCCATCGACGGTGACCTTGCGGGCGCCGGACAGCTGCGGCTTGCCGGTGCGCTCCGCGAGCAGCGCCGCCATGACCGACATGCGCGAGTCGGTGGCCTCCGAGCCGCAGATGAGCAGGTCGTACTCGAGCGTGTCGAGGACCTTGGCGATCGCGTACGACGTCTGCACGGCGTCGCTGCCGGCGAGCGCGTCGTCGACGAGGTGAACGGCCTTGTCGGCACCCATCGACAGGGCCTTGCGGATCGTCTCGACCGCGCGCTCGGGCCCCATCGTGAGGATGGTGACCTCGCCGCCGCCGGCCTCCTTGAGCTTGAGCGCCTCCTCCACGGCGTACTCGTCGATCTCGTTCATCACGACGTCGACGGACGCTCGGTCGAGGGTCTTGTCGTCTGCCTTGAGCTTGCGCTCGGCCCATGTGTCGGGGACCTGCTTCACCAGTACGACGATGTTCATGCTCGGGCGCCGACCTCCGTAGGCAGACTGCAGTTGGCGCGGTGATCCGCGCGCGTTTCGACGGTGGCGATCACGCTAACGCGGGCGGCCCGCGCCCTCGTCACCGCCCTCGCGGGCCATTGTTACCCGGCGGTAGCAGGGCTGCAAACTGCAGCAAGCACGTCGGGACGTGACCTACGACACGCTCGGCTCGTGCCGCATCGCCCAGGCATGCACGTCGCTGTCGGGGATGTCGAGCTCGCTGACCGCCGTGAAGCCGTGCCGTCCGTAGAACGCCGCGTTCTCGGACGTCAACGTGTCGAGAAAGGCGGGTACGCCGTCACGGTCCGCGCGCGCGACGACGTCGTCGACGACGGCGACACCGAAGCCCCTCCCCTGGGCACTCGGCTCTGTCCCGAGGAACGCCAGCTGCCAGTGCGGCTCCGTCATCACCCGGTCGTGCTCGCCGCCGAGCGTCGACACCAGGCGCCCGAACCGCTCCGCCTCGGCCGGCAGCAGCGACGCCATGAAGTCGGCCATGCCGGCGGCGCCGACTGCCTCCGCCGTCTGCGCGGACGGCGGCACGAGCAACCCGATCGACTCGAGGCCCGGGGTCGCCACCGCCACGCCGGCTTGGCTGACCGCGCGGACCATCACCCGGAAGAAGGCCTCCGAGCGGTCCAGTCGACGGTCCTCGGCGAAGATGAAGACCATCCCGGGGTCGGGGTGGAAGGCGCGCGCCAGGACCACCGCTGCGTCATCGATGCGAGCGCGCTCGAGGTGGGCGACGCCGGTCACCGGCCGAGGAACTTCGCCTTGCCGGGGCCGTTCTCGACGAACGACTCCATGCCGATGCTGCGGTCCTCGGTGGCGAACAGCCCCGCGAACAGCGTCGACTCCAGCCGCAGCGCGGCGTCGAGGTCCATCTCGAGCCCCTCGTCGACGGCCTTCTTCGCCGCGCGCAACGCGATGGCGGCAGCCTCGCTGTACGCCGAGGCCATCTCACGCGCCTTGTCGTAGACCTCCGCGGCCGGCACCACGACGTCGGCGAGGCCGATCGCCAGCGCCTCTGCCGCATCGACGAACCGCCCGGTGAAGACGATGTCCTTGGCCTTGGCCGGACCGACGAGCCGGGTGAGCCGCTGGGTGCCGCCGGCACCCGGGATGACGCCCAGCAGGATCTCCGGCTGGCCGAGCTTGGCGTTGTCGGCGGCGACCCGGAAGTCGGCGCACATCGACAGCTCGCACCCGCCCCCCAGGGCATAGCCGTTGATGGCCGCGATCACCGGCTTCGGGATGCGCGCGACCGTCTGGAAGCAGTCCTGCAGGTTGCCCGCGCGGCCCAGCATGTCGGCGTACGACATGTCCTTCATCTCTTTGATGTCGGCGCCGGCAGCGAAGACCCGCTCGCCGCCGTACAGGATGACGGCGCGGATGTCCTGGCGTGCCGTCGCCTCGATCGCGCAGGCCCGGATCTCCTCCTGCACCTGGGCGTTCAGCGCGTTCATCTTCGGCCGGTCCAGCCGGATTGTGCCAACCGCGCCGTCGACCTCGAGCCGCACGAACTCGCCCACGTCTGCCTCCATAGCTGACACTGCCTGGCCCTGATCCACCTGCGCGCACCCTAGTGTCGGCGGTGTGTTCCGTGACTCGCGCGGTGTGGTGCACACCGTCTCGTCGGCCGATCCGCTCGACGACCTGCCGCCCGATGCGGCACGGGCGCTCCAGGACGCAGTGCTGCGGCCGGTCGACGGTGACGTGGGCGGCGCGTTGGAGCGCTGCGATGCGGTCCGCGAGCTGGTCGAGCGATGGCAGGACGCGTTCTTCGCGGCTCTCCCTGACGACGTCGACGTCGAGGAGGAGCGACGCTGGGCGGCGGAGGCCGGGATGTCGCTCGACGAGATCGAGGCGGAGTTCGCGGACGACGACGCGGAGCTCGACCTGACCGGGCTCGGCCGCGACGACGATCTGCCGGTGGACCTGATCACGGCGGACGACGACGAGGACCTCACCGCCGTGCTGCCCGAGGAGCTCGTCTCGTTGCTCGAGCGCGAGCTGCTCCTGCTGCCGATCCGGACCCGGCTGGAGGCCCTCGTCGCCGCGGCCGACCTCGTCGAGAACTGGTCGGACCTGCTCGCCGACGAGGAGAAGCTGCTCGGTCACCTCGTCCTGCGGCATGGCGTTGCCGACGCACCGCACGAGCACGAGGCGCTCGCGGACCGGCATGCCGGGCTGCATGCCGCCACCGGGCCGGGGCATCCCGCTTGAGCACGCCGACCTGGCGCGATGTCGACGTCGACGGCGCCACTGTCCGCGTGATGGAGGCCGGCCGCGGCGACCCGCTGCTGTTCCTGCACGGCTGGGGGCTGACGCCACGCGCGTACGCCGACGGCATCACGCGGCTGACCGCCGCCGGCGTGCAGGTCATCGCCCCGTGCCTGCCCGGATTCGGCGGCAGCGACGGGCTCGGCTGGTCACAGGTGTCACTGCACGAGTACGCCCGTCGCATGGGACGGCTGCTCGACGTTCTCGGCGTCGAGCACCCGGTGTTCGTCGCGGGTCACTCGTTCGGCGGTGGCGTCGCCATCCAGCTGGCGACGGACCGGCCCGAACGGGTGCGGTCACTGACGCTCGTCAACACCGTCGGGGGCGCCCCCGGCAAGTGGTCCGGGCTGGCCGACACCTCCTGGCTGCGCTGGGCCGTGGGGACGGTCGGCGAGCTGAACGGCAGCGGGTTGCTGCGGGCGGCCCCGTCGCTGCTTCGGGACTACCTGCCGAACTGGGTACGCCGGCCGGCCGCGATGGCGCTGTCGGCCCGGCTTGCGCTGACCGCGTCGCTCGCGGGTCAGGTCGAGGCGCTCGTAGCGGCGGGCCTGCCGGTGCTGTTCATCTGGGCCGACCGCGACCGGGTCGTCGCGCCGGGCGCGCTCGCCGACGTCGTGACATCGCTGCCGGCCGAGGTGATCGGCGGCCGGCACGGCTGGCTGCTCACCGAACCGGAGGAGTTCGCGACACTGCTCCGCAACGCGCTGGTCGTGCACAGCATGCTCGAGCGCAAGCAGCGCGGGCAGGCCGTCGTACTTCCCAAGGGTGCCACGCTCGCTGACCTCATCCCACCGGAACGCAGGTCAGCGGCCAGGCGTCCCGAGCACGACGACGCGCCGGCCGACAGAATGCGCCGGTGACCGCCCCGTCCTCACGACCGTCCGCCTCGGTGTGGCCCGGTCGTCCGACACCGCTGGGCGCGTCCTGGGACGGCGAAGGCACCAACGTCGCGTTGTTCAGCTCCGGCGCCGAGTCGGTGGACGTCTGCCTCTTCGACGAAGCCGGTCGCGAGGCGAGGCTGACGCTGGAGGAGTCGACGCACCACGTCTGGCACGGCTACCTGCCGCAGGTCGGGCCGGGTCAGCGCTACGGGTTCCGCGTCTCCGGGCCGTTCGAGCCCGGTAACGGCTTGCGCTACAACCCCGCGAAGCTGCTCGTCGACCCCTACGCGCGGGCGATCGAGGGCGAGTTCCGCTTGGACCGGGCCGTGTTCGGGTCGGTACCGGGCAAGGACCGGCTGGCCCAGAACCGCGACAGCGCGCCGTACGTCCCGAAGTCCGTGGTCGTGCACGACTCCTTCCCGTGGGGTGCGGACCATCACCGGCCGCACTACGCCTGGTCGGACACGGTGATCTACGAGCTGCACGTCAAGGGCTTCACGGCTCTGCATCCCGACATCCCGCCGCCGCTCCGGGGGACCTACGCCGGCCTCGCGCACCCGGCCGCCATCGAGCACCTGCACCGGCTGGGCGTCACGGCCGTCGAGCTGATGCCTGTGCACCACTTCGTGTCCGAGCCGCACCTGTTGCGGCGCGGCCTCACCAACTACTGGGGCTACAACTCGATCGGCTACTTCGCACCGCATGCGGCGTACAGCGCGAGCGGCTCGCGCGGTGAGCAGGTTCGCGAGTTCAAGGCGATGGTGCGGGCCATGCACGCGGCCGGCATCGAGGTGCTGCTGGATGTCGTCTACAACCACACGGCGGAGGGCGACCACACCGGGCCGACGCTCGCGTTCCGCGGCATCGACAACCCGACGTACTACCGCCTGCAGGAGGACCGCTCGCGCTACCGCGACTACACGGGCACGGGCAACACCCTCGACGTGCGATCGCCGCACGTCCTGCAGCTCATCATGGACTCGCTGCGCTACTGGGTGACCGAGATGCACATCGACGGGTTCCGCTTCGACCTCGCGTCGGCACTCGCGCGGTCCTTCCACGACGTCGACAAGCTGTCGGCCTTCTTCGACGTCATCCAGCAGGACCCGGTCATCAGCCAGGTGAAGCTCATCGCCGAGCCGTGGGACATCGGCGAGGGCGGCTACCAGGTCGGTGAGTTCCCGCCGCTCTGGACCGAGTGGAACGGCAAGTACCGCGACACGGTCCGCGACGTGTGGCGAGGTCACGGGAGCGGGGTGCGCGAGCTGGCCTACCGGCTGTCCGGGTCGAGCGACCTGTACCAGGACGACGGCCGCCGTCCGTATGCGTCCATCAACTTCGTCACGGCGCACGACGGGTTCACGCTGCGGGACCTGACGACCTACGAGCACAAGCGCAACGAGGCCAACGGCGAGGACAACAAGGACGGCGACGACCACAACCGGTCGTGGAACAGCGGTGTCGAGGGCGAGACCGAGGACGACGCCGTCAACGCAGTACGCCGTCGGCAGGCCCGCAACTTCCTGACCACGCTGCTGCTCTCGACCGGCGTACCGATGCTGACGATGGGCGACGAGGTACGCCGTACGCAGCGCGGCAACAACAACGCCTACTGCCAGGACAACGAGGTGTCCTACCTGCCGTGGGACGAGGACGGCGGGCCGCTGTGCCGGCTGGTGGAGCGGCTCGTCGCGCTCCGGCGCACTCATCCGGTGTTCCGGCAGAAGGCGTTCTTCCGCGGCCAGCCCGTCGGCGAGGAGGGCGTGAAGGACCTGGCCTGGTTCGGAGCCAACGGCGCGGAGCTGACCGACGCCGAGTGGTTCGACCCGCAGCAGCAGACGATCGCGATGTACCTCGACGGCGGCGGCATCCGGACCCGCGGCCCGCGTGGCGAGCACGTCGTCGACGACTCGTTCCTGTTCGTCCTGCACGCCGCAGCGCAGGACCGCGAGGTAACGCTGCCCGGCCAGCCGTGGGCGACGGCGTACGACGTCGTGATCGACACCTGCGAGGAGGACGGCTCGGGCGGCCGCGCCTACCCCGCCGGAGGGTCACTCCCCATGCTCGCCCGCTCCGCCCTCCTCCTGCGCGTCACGCGATGATCAAGGGATCATCGGCAGAGGGGGGAGGTCAGGCGGTGGTCATCAGGCCGAGGTCGGCGTCGGAGGGGAGCCGGTCGGAGTGCGGGAGCACCCGCACCGTGTAGCCGAACGAGCCGGCCCGCTCGAGCGGCACGTCGCCCCAGTAGCGGATCAGCCCGTCCTCGCCCTGCTCCCCCGGCGTCAGCACGACCGTCGTCGGCGCGCGCAGCTGGTCGCTCTCGTCGACCCGCCCGTACGCCGCCTGCACGGTGACATCGGACGGTGCCAGCCCGCCGAGGTCGATCAGCGCGCGGACCTCTAGCTTCGCACCGACCTGCGGCGCGTCGCCGACACCACCGGCCTCGACGTGCACGACGCGGACGTCGCTCCAACGCGACTGCACCTCGCTGCGCCACTGCGCCACCTGGCGCGCCGCGGTGAACGACGACGCCGCCAGCTCGCGAGACGCCCGCGCCGCGGGGGTGTACAGCTCGTGCACGTAGTCGCGCACCATCCGCGACGCCAGCACCTTGGGGCCGAGCGACTGCAGCGTGTGCCGCACCATGTCGACCCAGCGCTGCGGCACGCCCGAGCTGTCGATGTCGTAGAAGCGGGTGCGCACCTGCTTCTCGATCAGCTCGTACAGCGCCGTCGCCTCGAGGTCGTCGCGCCGATCGGGGTCGTCGACGCCGTCCGCAGTCGGAATGGCCCAGCCGTTCTCGCCGTCGTACATCTCGTCCCACCAGCCGTCGCGGATCGACAGGTTGAGACCGCCGTTCAGCGCGCTCTTCATGCCCGACGTTCCGCAGGCCTCGAGCGGGCGCAGCGGGTTGTTCAGCCAGACGTCGCAGCCGCCGTACAGGTAGCGCGCCATCCCGATGTCGTAGTCGGGCAGGAACGCGATCCGGCGCCGTACGTCCTCGCCGTCGGCGAAGCGCACGATCTGCTGCACCAGCTCTTTGCCCCCGTCGTCGGCCGGGTGAGCCTTTCCGGCGATGACGAACTGCACGGGGCGATCCGGGTCGAGCAGCAGGGCGCGAAGACGATCCGGATGGCGCAGCATCAAGGTCAGGCGCTTGTACGACGGAACGCGTCGGGCGAAGCCGATCGTGAGGACCTCGGAGTCGAAGATCGTGTCGGTCCAGCCGAGCTCCGCCGACGTCGCGCCCCGCAGCAGCCACGAGTCGCGCACGCGCCGCCGCACCTCTTCCACCAGCCGGGCCCGCAGCACCCCGCGGGTGTCCCAGATGGCGGTCGCCGGGACCTTCGCGATCTCCTCCCAGCCGTGCGCCTCTGTCGTGAGGGTGTTGCCGATCTCGCGCTCGGCCAGCTCGAACACCTCACGCGATACCCACGTCGGCGCATGCACCCCGTTGGTGACCGACGTGATCGGCACCTCGGACGGGTCGAACCCGCGCCACAGGTCGCTGAACATCTGCCGGCTGACGACCCCGTGCAGCTTCGCGACGCCGTTGCGGCGCTGGGCCATCCGCAGCCCCATGTGCGCCATGTTGAAAACCGTCGGGTCGTCCTCCGCGCCGAGCTCGAGGATGCGATCGACCGGCACGCCTGCCACGCCGTTGTCGCCGCCGAAGTAGTTGGCGATCAGCTCACGCGGGAAGCGGTCGATCCCGGCGGGAACGGGCGTGTGGGTCGTGAAGACCGTGCCGGCGCGCACCGCCTCGCGCGCCTCGTCGTAGGTCAGCCCGATCTCGGTCAGCTCGCGGATCCGCTCGAGTCCGAGGAAGCCGGCATGCCCCTCATTGGTGTGGAACACCTCGGGCGCCGGGTCGCCGGTCAGCGCCGTGTAGGCGCGGATGGCCCGCACACCACCGATGCCGAGCAGCATCTCCTGGTGCAGCCGATGGTCGCTGCCGCCGCCGTACAGCCGGTCGGTGACCTCCCGCTCGGCCGGCGCGTTCTCCTCGACGTCGGAATCGAGGAGAAGCAACGGCACGCGACCGACCTGCGCCTTCCAGACCTGCGCATAGAGCGTGCGGCCCTGCGGGAAGCCGACGGTGATCTTCAACGGCGCGCCCGCCGCGTCGAGCAGCAACGTCAGCGGCAGGCCGTGCGGGTCGATCGGCGGGTAGCGCTCCTGCTGCCACCCTTCGGCGTTGAGTGACTGCTTGAAGTAGCCGGCTCGGTAGAGCAGGCCCACACCGAGGATCGGTACGCCGAGATCCGACGCCGCCTTGAGGTGGTCGCCCGCGAGGATGCCCAGACCGCCGGAGTACTGCGGCAGCACCTCGGTGATGCCGAACTCCGGCGAGAAGTAGGCGATCGAGGCCGGCGCGTCGGTCAGGGACTGATACCACTTCGGCGTGCTCAGGTACTCCCGCAGGTCGTCGTGCACCGCCTGCAGCCTGGCGAGGAAGTCGGGGTCGGCTGCCAGCTCCGCCAACCGCTCGGGGCTGACCTCGCCCAGCAGCTGCACGGGGTCCTGCTTCACTGCGGCCCACGTCTCGGGGTCGACCGAGGCGAACAGGTCCAGGGACGGGTGGTGCCAGGACCAGCGCAGGTTCATCACCAGCTCGCCCAGCGGGGCGAGGGCCTGCGGCAGGGCCAATCGGACGGTGAACCGTCGTAGCGCTCTCACGGGCTGTCTGACCTTCTTCGCTCCAGCAGCTCTCGCCGCGCCCGTTCCTTCGTCGCGGGGCGACAAGCACAGCCTCCGCTCAGGGGGACCCTAGCGGCCGGACCGAGCCGACAGCGACAGGTGGGACAACCCACCCGAAAGGGCCATGGCGGAACACGCCGGAAGCGGCGAGGCTGGTGGGACCACTGAGGGAGGACGTGTCATGCTGCGCGCGCTCATCGTCGACGATGACAGCGACATGCGATTCCTCGTGCGCATGACGATCGAGGTGGCCAACCATGGACTCTCCGTTGCCGGTGAAGCCGCCAGCGGTGCCGACGCCCTCGATGCGGTCGCCCAGGACCGTCCCGGAGTCGTCGTCCTGGACAACCGGATGCCCGGCATGACCGGCCTCGAGACGGCACGGCGGATCCTGGCCGACCATCCCGAGCAGTCGATCATCTTGTTCTCGGCCTACCTGGACGCGCAGACGAAGGCCGAGGCCAGCGCGATCGGTGTGCGGTCGTGCATGGACAAGACCGACGTCGACCGGCTCCCGGAAGCCCTGTGGCAGCTGGCCGCGGGCGCCTGAGGCCCGGCGGGACCGCCGTCGCGGCGGCCCTCGTCGTCGTGCTGGTCGGGTCCGCGCTCGCGTGGTTCATCTCAGGGCACGACCAAGACCAACGGCACCAGAACGACTCGGCCGCTGCTGACGTCGCGCTCAGCACGTTGGAGCGGCGCACGCAGGCGATCGCGCAGCTGATCCCGGGCTCACCGGACGGGCTGGCGGTCCTGCGCGAAAGCGAGGTGCCGGCAATCCTCAGCCTGTCGGCGAAGCCTGGCTCTGCTCCGACGACGCTGCTGCGCAGCGCGCCCGCGGGCGTCGACACCGCGCGCATCCTGGCAGCGGCCCGAACCGCCCTCGACGTCTCCCGGGATACCGGCGAGCCGCAGGCCGGACCGATGACGGACGGCCTGGTCCCCCTCGTCGCAGCCGCGCTCCCGGACGGCGTGACGGCGGCGGGCACCGACGACCGGCGCAGGCTCGTCGTCGGCTGGCGCGTCGCGCTGCTGTCACCCAAGGGCTTGCTCGCCAGCCTCCCCGAGACGAAGCCGAGGGCCGGCGCGCTTCGCATCGACGACGCCGTGATCGGTGAGCAGCGGCCCGGGACACAGGCCGGTACCGTGCTGGTCGCCGGCCAGCCCTGGACGCTGTACATGGCGCGCACCCCGGAACCGCTGTCCCGGGGCGCGCTCGGGACGCTGGGCGTCGCTCTCCTCGGTGGGCTCGCCTGCTTGCTGGCGGACGTGCGCGTGCAGCGGGCACTCGCCCAGGAGCGGATGTCCACGGCAGCACTGGAACGAGAGACCCGCACCGTCGCCGAGCTGGGACCTCTCCTCCAGAGCAGCCTCGACCTGGCGGAGGTGCTGCCGGCGGTCGCCCTGCGACTGGCTGACGAGTTCGAGCTCAACCGCTTCAGCGTGCAGCTGGTCGGCGAGCACGGGCACCTGCTCGACGTCTTCGCGCTCGGTGGCCGCGCCCGCGACGGAGCCGAGGAGATCGACATCTCGCCGGGGAGCGTCGACGAGCTGCCCGCGGGCGTGACCGGATGCCTCCCGTTGCTGCGCGCCGGCCGCACGATCGGGCGGCTGTCGGTCAGCGCGCACCGGCCGCTCGGGCAGCCGCAGCTCGCAGCGCTGTCGGCAGCGTCCGACCTGATCGCCGTCGCGACCTACAACGTCGAGCTGTTCGAGCGGGAGCAGGCATCGGTGCGCCGGCTGCGGGAGCTCGATCAGCTCAAGGACGCGTTCCTGTCGACGATCTCCCACGAGCTGCGGACCCCGCTGACTGCCATCAGCGGGTTCATCCGGCTGCTGCGCGATCGGTGGGACCAGCTCCGCGAGGACCAGCGCAAGGAGTTCCTCGAACGCGTCCACGGCAACACGCTCAGCCTCGGCCTTCTCGTGGACGACCTGCTCGACTTCGCCCGACTCGAGCGGCAAGCCCTGAACGCGCCGCCGACGCCGATGAACCTCGACCAGCACGTGCAGAAGACGCTCGCCCAGCTGGCGCCGGTGCTCGGCAGCCGGGAGATCGTCTCGGAACTCGAGCCCGCCGCGGCGCTCGCGAACGCCGGCGCCCTCGAGCGCGTGCTCGCCAACCTGCTGACGAACGCTGCGAAGTTCTCCCCTGCGGACAGTCGGATCGAGGTTCTCGTACGCCGCAAGGGTGACCACGCGACGCTGGAGGTCGCGGACCAGGGCTCGGGAATCGCCGCCGAGGACCGCGAGCGCGTGTTCGCCCGGTTCTACCGCGGCGACAGCGACGCCGCCCGCGGCACCCGCGGGGCCGGCATCGGCCTGTCGGTGGTGCGCGAGCTCGTCCAGCAGATGGGCGGCACCGTCAAAGCGCTGCCGAACACCCCCCGTGGCACTCGCATGGTCGTGCAACTGCCGCTCGACCCCGACGCCCCGACGTCCCAGAACGGCCAGCCGGTGGCTGCCGAGAGGAGCTCGACATGACGATCCCCGCCCAGGCCGACCGTCACCGCAGGGACCGTGCCGTCCTCGCCGCCGCGGTCGCGGCCGTGCTGATCACCTCAGCGCTCATCGTCTTCACCGTGCTCAAGGCGGAGCGCGACGGCACGCAGGCCCTCGAGCGGCTTCAGCAGTCCCAGGTCGAGCAGCTCGCCCGGAGCATGAACACCCGCATCGAGACGACGTTCGTCACCTTCGCCAAGTTCATCCAGCCGCTGCAGCTGACCGCAAAGGTGAACGACCCCGGGGACAAGGCGCAGCTCAAGCTCTTCGACGACCTGCTGAAGAACGCCCGCACGGGCTTCTACGTCGTCGACAAGCAGGCGCATCTGAGCAACGGCGCGCTGCTGAAGAACGGGATCACGCTCGGCACCGTCGTGAATCGGCCGGGTCTGGACGGGGTGCTGGCCGGCAAGCCTGCGATCCTCAGCGTGGCGCCAGGTCTCACCACCGCCCTGCCGACCGTCGGCTACGCGTTCCCCATCACCCGCGGCAACGTCGTCGTCGGCGCCTTCGTCTTCGAGGCGGACGTCTCGCCGCAGGCCGACTTCAGTGCCGAGGTCGCCCAGCTCAAGGCCGGCAAGACCGGTGACTTCAGCTTCGTCGACGCGGCCGGCGTGGTGGTGGCGTCGAGTGACACCACGCTGCTCGGCAAGAAGCTGAACGACAAGATCATCTCGGCGCGGAACGGCTTCCACCGGTACGGCGACCGCGTCGGTGTGGTCGAGCCGGTGCCTGCCGCGCAGTGGCGCGCGGTGTTCCGGCAGGACAGCAGCGAGTTCGACGGGGCACTGACCGGGCCGCTCAAGTCGGCACTCGTGCTCATCGTCCTGGCCGGCACGCTCGCCGCCGGCGTCGGCGTGGTGTTCCTGGCCAGAAGGCTGCGCGCCGCGCGGGAGGAGCAGCGCCGGCTGCAGGAGGTCAGCGCGGTCCGCGAGGAGTTCATCAGCATCGTGTCCCACGAGCTGCGTACGCCCGTCGCCGGTCTGCTCGGCTTCCTCCAGACGACGCTCGACCACTGGGAGGGGATGGCCGACGACGAGCGGCGGCGCGCCATCGGCCGGTCGCTGTCGAGCGCGCGCCGGCTGCACGCCCTCACCCGCGACGTGCTCGACACGGGCTCGATGGAGGCGGGGGGCCTGTCGTACAGCTTCAGCACCACCGACCTGCGCGACGAGGTCGGCTCCGCCGTCCTCGCGACTCAGGACGTGATGCCGGACCGGACGATCCGGCTCAACCTGCCCGACGACCCCACCTGGGTGAGCTGCGACCGCGAGCGCATCACACAGGTGCTCACCAACCTGCTCGACAATGCGATCAAGAGCGCGCCGGGCAGCCCGCTCGACGTCACGGTCGCGACGCGCAACGGGTCCGCCGTCGTGTCCGTAGCCGACCAGGGGCCGGGGATGAACGAAGCCGAGCTGGCCAGGGTCTTCGACAAGTTCGTGCGAGGGCGTACGTCGACCCCCGCAGGCACCGGCCTCGGGCTCTACATCTGCAAGCAGATCGTCAACGCACACGGCGGTGACATCACCGCGACCAGCACGGAGGGCCGCGGGGCGACCGTCTCGTTTACCCTTCCGCTCGTGGCTGCCCCGGTCGAGTCAGCGCAGGTTTGAGACCCGGCTCCGGGCGGCCGCTGAGGGTCGTCATCGCTGACAACGACCCTGACGCGCTGGACCTGCTCGACCTGGACCTCGATCTCGAGGGCCACGACGTCGTCGGCCGCGGCCGCAACGGCCAGGAGGCCATCGACCTCTGCCGGGAGCTGAACCCGGACGTCCTGGTCGTCGACCTGCGCATGCCGCCCGGCCCCAACGGCCTCGTCGTGGTCGAGGAGCTGCGGGACCACCCAGGCCTGCACATGGTCGTCTACACCAACTACCGCGACGCGAAGCTGTCAGCGAGAGCCGAGCGGCTGGGAGCGACGTACCTGCTGAAAGGCGACCTGCGCACGCTGCGCACGGTGATCGACAAGATCACCGCGGGCTGACCGAGACGATCGACCAGTCGCGTTCGCCCGTCGGCGACCTGGGTACCGTCGCTGGCAATGGTGGGTCGAATCGCAGTCACAGATGTCCGTCCGTCGGTCGCGTGCGGTCAGTACTCGTCACGCGCAGTGATGGGCGAGACCGTCGTCGTGCGGGCCACGGTCTTCCGCGAAGGACACGACGCGGTGGGCTGCAACGTCGCGGTGACCGGGGCCGACGGCAGCGGTGCGCCGTTCCTGCGGATGGCGCCCGACGAGACCGAGCCCGACCTGTGGTGGGCGTCCTTCGTTCCGGACACAGAGGGAGCGTGGTCGTTCACCGTCGAGGGGTGGAGCGACCCGCTCGGCACCTGGTGGCACGACGCGCCGCTCAAGGTCGAAGCCGGGGTCGATGTCGAGGTCATGCTCGAGGAGGGTGCTCGACTTTACTTACGGGCAGCCACCGGGCTGCCGAAGTCGGTCAGCAAGTCGACGCGCACCGCCGTCTCCGGCCTGGCTGACGTTCTTCGCGACAGCACCCGCGCCCCGGCCGAGCGGATGAAGCTGGCGCTGGCCGACGACGTCGTCGAGCTGCTCTCCCAGCACCCGATCCGTGAGCTGGTCACTGCGGGCGAGACGCGTCAGGTCTGGGTGGACAGGGAGCGGGCGCTCTACGGCGCGTGGTACGAGCTGTTCCCCCGTTCCGAGGGCGCCTTCGTGCCGCCGGACGGCGGACCGATGCGCAGCGGCACCTTCCGCACCGCGATGGAGCGGCTGCCCGCAGTGGCAGCGATGGGCTTCGACATCGTCTACCTGCCGCCGATCCACCCGATCGGAAAGGTCAACCGCAAGGGCCCCAACAGCGCCGAGTTCCCCGGTGGCAACCCCAACGACGTCGGGCCGCACGACCCCGGCTCGCCATGGGCGATCGGGTCGGACGAGGGCGGCCATGACGCGATCCACCCCGAGCTCGGCACCATCGACGACTTCGATGCCTTCGTCGAGGAGTGCCGGCGCCTGGGCATGGAGGTCGCGCTCGACCTGGCGCTGCAGTGTGCACCGGATCACCCGTGGGCCAAGCAGCACCCGGAGTGGTTCACGACACGGGCCGACGGCACGATCGCCTACGCCGAGAACCCGCCGAAGAAGTACCAGGACATCTACCCGCTGAACTTCGACAACGATGCCCCGGGGCTGTACGCCGAGGTGCTGCGCGTCGTCCGGCACTGGATCTCGCACGGCGTGAAGATCTTCCGCGTCGACAACCCGCACACCAAGCCGCTGCCGTTCTGGGAGTGGCTGATCGCCGAGGTCAAGAAGACCGATCCCGACGTACTGTTCCTCGCGGAGGCATTCACCCGGCCGGCGATGATGCACGAGCTCGCCCGCATCGGGTTCACCCAGTCCTACACCTACTTCACCTGGCGCACCGGCAAGAACGAGCTGCAGGAGTACGCCGAGGAGCTGGCCGAGGCCAGCGACTACATGCGGCCGAACTTCTTCGTGAACACCCCGGACATCCTGCACGCGTCGCTGCAGTACGGCGGCCCGCCGATGTTCAAGATCCGGGCGGTGCTCGCGGCACTGCTCGCCCCGTCGTACGGCGTCTACGCGGGGTTCGAGCTGTTCGAGCACGTCGCGGTGAAACCAGGGAGCGAGGAGTACGCCGCCAGCGAGAAGTACCAGTACCGGCCGCGTGACTGGAGCACGCCGGAGCGCTCGCTGACGCCGTACCTCACGATGCTGAACCAGGTACGCCGCAACCACCCTGCGACGCACTGGCTGCGCAACGTGCGGTTTCACTCGACCGAAAGCGACCACGTGCTGGCGTGGTCGAAGCAGACCGGCAACGACATCGTGCTGGTCGTCGTCAACCTCGACAGCCACGGCGTGCGGGAGACGACGGTGCACGTCGACCTGCCCGCACTCGGCTTCGAGTGGCACGACACCATCGCGGTTCACGACGAGGTGACCGGCGCTGACTACACCTGGGGCGAGGCCAACTACGTCCGTCTCGACCCCTTCGTCGAGCCGGCGCACATCTTCACAGTGAAAAGGAGCGGCTGAGTGAGTGCTCCTGCCGACCATCTCGAGCACGGGGAGCTGGTCAGCCTCGAGGAGTCGCGCGACCCGCTCTGGTACAAGCGGGCCGTCTTCTACGAGGTGCTGATCCGCGGCTTCGCCGACAGCAACAACGACGGCACCGGCGACATCCGCGGGCTGACGAGCAAGCTCGACTACCTGCAGTGGCTCGGCGTCGACTGCATCTGGCTGCTGCCGATCTACGAGTCGCCGCTGCGCGACGGCGGCTACGACATCAGCGACTTCATGAAGGTGCTGCCGGAGTTCGGCGACCTCGGCGACTTCGTCGAGCTCGTCGACGAGGCGCACAAGCGCGGGATGCGCATCATCGCCGACCTGGTCATGAACCACACCAGCGATCAGCACCCGTGGTTCCAGGCCTCGCGGTCCGACCCCGATGGGCCGTTCGGCGACTTCTACGTGTGGTCCGACACGAAGCTGAAGTACGAGGACGCCCGGATCATCTTCATCGACACCGAGCAGTCCAACTGGACGTGGGACCCGGTTCGCGAGCAGTACTACTGGCATCGCTTCTTCAGCCACCAGCCCGACATCAACTACGAGAACCCCGCGGTCGCCGACGCGATGATCGAGGTGCTGAAGTTCTGGCTCGATCTCGGCATCGACGGCTTCCGGCTCGACGCAGTGCCCTACCTGTTCGAGGAGGAGGGCACGATCTGCGAGAACCTCAAGCCCACCCACGACTACCTCAAGCGGGTGCGCAAGGAGGTCGACGAGCTCTACCCCGACCGCGTGCTCCTCGCGGAGGCCAACCAGTGGCCCGAGGACGTCGTCGAGTACTTCGGCGACGACGACGAGTGCCAGATGGCCTTCCACTTCCCGCTGATGCCACGCCTCTTCATGGCGGTACGCCGGGAGTCGCGTTACCCCATCTCCGAGATCCTGGCCAACACGCCGGCCATCCCGCCGAACTGCCAGTGGGGCATCTTCCTGCGCAACCACGACGAGCTCACGCTCGAGATGGTGACCGACGAAGAGCGCGACTACATGTACAGCGAGTACGCCAAGGACCCGCGGATGAAGGCCAACGTCGGCATCCGCCGGCGCCTCGCGCCGCTGCTCGAGAACGACCACGGCCAGGTGAAGCTGTTCACCGGCCTGCTGCTGTCCTTGCCCGGGTCCCCCGTCCTCTACTACGGCGACGAGATCGGGATGGGCGACAACATCTACCTCGGTGACCGCGACGGCGTGCGCACGCCGATGCAGTGGAACGCCGACCGCAACGCCGGGTTCTCGACTGCCGATCCGCAGAAGCTGTACCTGCCACTGATCCTCGACCCCGTCTACGGCTACCAGGGGCTCAACGTCGACGCGCAGATGCGCTCGTCGACCTCGCTGCTGAGCTGGACCCGCAAGATGATCGGGATCCGCAAGCAGCACCCGGTGTTCGGAATGGGCGACTACGAGGAGCTGGGGTCGAGCAACCCGTCGGTGCTCGCTTTCGTGCGCGAGTTCGGTGACGACCGGGTGCTGTGCGTCAACAACCTGTCGCGCTTCCCGCAGCCGGTCGAGCTCGACCTGCGCCGCTTCGACGGCTGGAGCCTGGTCGAGCTGACCGGCCTGGTGGCGTTCCCCGCGATCGGGGACCTGCCCTACCTGCTGTCTCTTCCCGGGCACGGGTTCATGTGGTTCGCCCTGAAGCCCCCGGAGGACGTCAGCCCATGAGCGCCACCGTGAACACCGAGCTGCACGACCTGCTGGTTCGCTGGCTGCCGGAGCAGCGCTGGTTCGGCGGCAAGGGCCAGGCGATCAAGGCCGTCGAGATCGAGTCGTCCGCCGTTCTGCTCGAGGCCGCCGAGGACGACGTGGTCGTCCGCCACCTGCTCCTGCGGGTCGACGCCGAAGGCGGTGCGGTCGACCGCTACCAGCTGCTGATCGGCACTCGGACGGGCGAGATGCCGCAGCGGCTGCAGCACGCGGTCATCGGCGAGGCGGACGGCGCGACCGTCTACGAGGCGGTCCATGACACCGAGGCCACGTCAGAGCTGCTGCGCCGCATCATCGCCGGCGAGCAGACGCCCACCGTGCGGTTCACCGCCACGAGCGACGAGCTGGACCCGACGCTGACCAGTCGCGTCATCGGAGCCGAGCAGAGCAACACCTCGCTCGTCTACGGCGAGGACTACATCCTCAAGGTCTTCCGCCGGCTGCAGCCCGGTCTCAACCCGGATCTGGAGGTGACCCGCGCGCTTGCCGATGCCGGCAGCCTGCACGTCGCACCGCCGCTCGCCTGGATCGACGGCGACGTCGACGGGCAGCCCACGACGCTCGGCATGATGCAGTCCTTCCTCCGCAACGCCAGCGAGGGCTGGGCGATGGCGACCGCCAGCGTCCGCGACCTGTTCGCCGAAGGCGATCTGCATGCGGATGAGGTGGGCGGCGACTTCGCCGGCGAGGCCGAACGACTCGGCGCCGCCACCGCAGAGGTGCATGCGCTGATGGCCCGGACGCTGCCGTCGCGCACAGCCGGCCCCGACGACTCGCAGGCGACGGCCCGGCAGCTGCACGAGCGGCTCGAGGCGGCAACAGCGATCGTGAGCGAGCTGGCGCCGTACGCCGATCGCATCCGCGCGGTCTACGCCCAGATCGGTGCGTTGACCGAGCCGGTCCCGATCCAGCGGGTGCACGGCGACCTGCACCTCGGGCAGGTGCTGCGGACGCAGGACCACTGGGTGCTGCTGGACTTCGAGGGCGAGCCGGCCCGCAGCCTCGCCGAGCGCACCGCGCTGATGAGCCCGCTGCGCGATGTTGCCGGCATGTTGCGGTCGTTCGACTACGCGGCGCGACACCTGCTCGCAGAGCGGCCCGGTGAGCAGCATCTCGCGTACCGCGCGGCTGAGTGGGCAGACCGCAACCGAGAAGCGTTCTGCGACGGCTACGCCAAGGCGGCCGGCAGCGATCCCCGCGAGGCGTCGGTGCTGCTGCGGGCGTTCGAGCTCGACAAGGCGGTCTACGAGGTGGTCTACGAGGCACGCAACCGGCCGTCCTGGCTGCCGATCCCGCTCGCCTCCATCGAGCGACTCGTCGAGGGGACACCCGCGTGACGGAGCAGAAGATGACCGAGCCCAAGAAGCGCACGCGCAAGCCGAAGGCGCCCGTGGTCGCCGATGGCCCGGTGCCCTACCCCGACGAGCCGACTCCGGACTCGGCGTACCCCTCGAGCGGACCGGCGGCAGCGGGCGGTCCGTCGCACGAGGAGCTCGAGGCACTTGCCGGCGGAGCGCACCACAACCCGCACTCGATCCTCGGCATCCACCCGGTCGACGACGGCGTGGTGCTGCGCGCGATGCGACCCGACGCCGAGAAGGTCGTCGCGCTGATCAACGGCGACCGCGTCGAACTGCACCACTGCCACGCAGGTGTCTGGGAGGGCAAGGTCACCGGGACCGGAGTCACCGACTACCGGCTCGAGGTCACCTACCACGGCTCGGCGTACCCAGCCGACGACCCGTACCGCTACCTGCCGACGCTGGGTGACATCGACCTGCACCTGATCAGTGAGGGTCGGCACGAAGAGCTCTGGACGGTCCTCGGCGCACATGTGCGGCGGTACGACACCGCCAACGGACTGGTGACCGGCACCTCGTTCGCGGTGTGGGCACCCAACGCTCGCGGCGTCCGCGTCATCGGCGACTTCAACGGGTGGGACGGCCGTGGCCACCCGATGCGGTCACTCGGGTCCAGCGGCGTCTGGGAGCTGTTCGTCCCCGACATCGGCGAGGGCACCCACTACAAGTACTCCGTCCTCGGCGCCGACTCGGTCTGGCGCGAGAAAGCCGACCCGATGGCACGTCGCACGGAGGTGCCGCCCCAGACCGCCAGCGTCGTCGACGACTCCCACTACACATGGCACGACGCGGAGTGGCTTAAGCACCGGGCCAGAACGCCGGCGCATGCCGCGCCGATGTCCTGCTACGAGGTGCACCTCGGCTCGTGGCGACAGGGGCTCTCGTACAAGGAGCTCGCCGAGCAGCTCGTCGAGTACGTCACCTGGCTCGGCTACACGCACGTCGAGTTCCTGCCGGTCGCGGAGCACCCGTTCGGCGGCTCCTGGGGCTACCAGGTCACGTCGTACTACTCACCGACATCGAGGTTCGGTACGCCGGACGAGCTGCGCTACCTGATCGACAAGCTGCACCAGGCCGGGATCGGCGTGATCGTCGATTGGGTCCCGGCGCACTTCCCGAAGGACGAGTTTGCCCTCGCGCGCTTCGACGGGACGCCGCTCTACGAGCACGCCGACCCGCGTCGCGGCGAGCAGATGGACTGGGGCACCTACGTCTTCGACTTCGGCCGCAACGAGGTCAAGAACTTCCTCGTCGCCAACGCGACGTACTGGCTGCAGGAGTTCCACGTCGACGGACTGCGGGTGGACGCGGTCGCCTCGATGCTCTATCTCGACTACTCGCGCGAGGAAGGCGAGTGGCTGCCGAACCAGTACGGCGGCCGCGAGAACCTCGACGCGGTGGCCTTCCTGCAGGAGATGAACTCCGTCGTCTACCGCCGGGTGCCCGGCGTCGTGACGATCGCCGAGGAGTCGACGGCCTGGCCGGGCGTCTCGCGGCCGACGCACCTGGGCGGCCTCGGGTTCGGGCTGAAGTGGAACATGGGCTGGATGCACGACTCCCTCGACTACGTCGCACACGAGCCGATCTACCGCGGCTACCACCATCACCAGATGACGTTCTCGATGGTCTACGCCTACTCCGAGAACTACCTGCTCCCGATCAGCCACGACGAGGTCGTTCATGGGAAGGGCTCGCTGCTGCGCAAGATGCCCGGCGACCGGTGGCAGCAGCTTGCGAACGTCCGCGCCTACCTTGCCTTCATGTGGGCGCACCCCGGCAAGCAGCTGCTGTTCATGGGATCGGAGTTCGCCCAGGAGTCGGAGTGGAGCGAGGAGCGCTCACTCGACTGGTGGCTGCTCGACCTGCCGGACCACCGCGGCGTCGCACTGCTCGTCCGCGACCTCAACGAGGTCTACAAGCAGACGCCCGCGCTGTGGACGCTGGACACGGAGCAGGCCGGCTTCGCCTGGATCGACGCCAACGACTCGGCGGGCAACGTCTTCTCGTTCCTCCGCTACGGGTCCGACGGCTCCGCGCTGGCGTGCATCGCCAACTTCGCCGGGATGCCCCACGAGGGCTACCGGCTCGGCCTGCCCTGGACCGGCAGCTGGCGCGAGGCGATCAACACCGACTTCGAGGGCTACTACGGCAGCGGCGTCGGCAACATGGGCGGCGTCGAGGCGACCGCCGACAGCTGGCACGGCCAGCCTGCTTCGACGGTGCTACGGGTGCCGCCACTGGCGACGGTGTGGCTGCACTCCCCCGGCCCCGGCTGAGCGGGTGGGACGCTAGGCCGCGCGTACGGCGCAGGAGCGAACACCGACGCGGTAGCGCACGGGGCGGTCGCTCTGGTCACTCCCGTTACCCGTGAATAGCCGGTAACCGGCTACCGGCGGCGTCATGACCGACACGGCCGTTCGCGCGGAGATCTCGAGCTGCTGCCTCGCGCGCAGGATGTCGGCCGCCATCGCGAACGGGATGGTCATCGTCACCGTGTGCGCCGTCGTGTCGAGCCGGCCGGCCGGCCGGCCGATCCCTGTCCCCCCGGACGCCGAAGAACCGGATGTGCCCTCACTGACCGCATGTCGGTAGACCGCGAAGTCCGTGCCGGTCGGGCTGGTCAACGCGTCTGCCGTGAGGCCGGCCTCGCCGGTGTTCAGGTCAACGCTGTACTCGTGGCCCGTGAGCGGCGTCGGCGCGGGCTGCTCACCGCCGTACCGCAGCACGACCGTCACGCTGCTGCCGTCGGAGCCGATGGTCACGCCGAGCAGATCCGCCGCGGCGTCTTCCGCCGGGTTCTGGTCCCCGGCGGGGTCCACCAGCTGAGGGCAGTGCGCCGGGGCGGCGACGGCCCAGCCGGGCATCGGGAGCAGCAGGCACCCGACGATGAGGAGCGGCCGCATCAGCACTCGTCCACGGTAGAGAGTCTGTGGGCGGCTTTCCAGGGAGGTTGCCGACCGTCACGGCAGGCGAGCGGCCCGCAACGCCGAACGACGGATCTTGCCGGCGTCGTCGCGCAACGGCTCGCGGACGATCTCGATGGTCCGCGGCACCTTGTAGCGGACCAGCCGCTCGCGGACGTGCGCGAGCAGCGCCTCGGTCGAGACGTCGTGCTCCGCGATGTCGACCACGGCGTGCACGCGCTCTCCCAGGTCGTCGTCGGGCAGTCCGATCACTGCGCTGGACCGCACCGCGGGATGGGCATCGATCGCGGCCTCGACCTCCGCGGGGTAGACGTTGGCGCCGCCGGACAGGATGAGGTCTGCACTGCGGTCGGCGAGGTAGAGGTAGCCGTCCTCGTCCAGGTGACCGAGGTCGCCGAGGGACTCCCACCCGTCGACGCCGCGTGGCTCGGCACCGCGATAGGTGTACGTCGTCCCCGGGCCATCCGCGGGCATCATGTAGATCTCGCCGACGGTCCCCGCCGGCACGTCGCGACCGTGCTCGTCGAGCACCCGGAAGCGCGAGCCGAGCACCGGCCGGCCGACAGATCCGGGCCGTTCCAGCCACTCCCGGCCGTCGATCACGGTGACGCCCTGCGACTCAGTTCCGGCGTACAGCTCGACGACGCGCTCGGGACCGAGCCAGTCGATCCAGGCCCGCTTCAACCAGGCCGGGCACGGTGCACCGAGGTGCAGGATCATCTCGAGCGAGGAGACGTCGTACGACGAACGAACGGACTCCGGCAGCCGCCAGATGCGCTGCATCATCGTCGGCACGAGCAGCATCCACGTCACGCGCTGCTGCTCGACGAGCTGCAACACGCGCTCCGCGTCGAACCGCTCCATGACGACGAGCGACTGCCCACTGAGCAGCCCGCGCATGGAGTAGATGAACGGGCCGTTGTGGTACAGCGGGCCGGGCACGAGCTGGACGCCGTCGCGTGGGATGTACGGCACGGCCGCGATGCTCGGGTCGACCTCGCCGGGCGTGCCGGACAGGATCAGCTTGGGTCGCCCGGTGCTGCCGCCGGAAGTCGGTGCCTTCCACGACGCCGCGACCGAGTCGGGGAGCGGCGCGTCGTCGTACCCGCTCGCGTCGAAGCCGGCCGGGACGCTGTTGCGACCGGGGAGGTCGAGCCCTACCAGCAGTGGCGGGTCGGCGAGGTCGACGACGGCTTCGAGCTCAGCCGGCGGCAGCTTCGCCGAGACGGGTTGCGGCGTGGCACCCAGCTTCCAGACCGCGGCGCAGGCGACGAAGTACTCCACGCTGTTGGGCAGGCCGATCGTGACGAGGTCGTCGCGGCGGACGCCGAGCTCGCCGTACGCCCGGGCCAGCCGGTTGCTGGCCAGGTCGAGCTCGCGCCGGCTGACGCTGCTGCTCGAGTCGGTGACGGACGGGCGGTCGGGGTCCTGCTCCGCATGCCAGCCGAACGCCCGGCCGATCGACATGACGCCCACGCACCTATTCTCCCGACATGGGAAGCAACGTGGACATCGAGGTCGAGCCGGGCGAGGTGGGCTTCGACCCGGCGCGGCTCGCACGGATCGACCGGCACCTCGCCAGGTACGTCGACGACGGCCGGCTCGCCGGCTGGCAGGTCGTGGTGAGCCGGCGCGGCAAGCGGGCGCACAGCTCGACGTACGGACTGCGCGACATCGAGGCCGGGCTGCCGGTCGAGCAGGACACCCTCTGGCGCATCTACTCGATGACGAAGCCGGTCACCAGCGTCGTCGCGATGCAGCTCTACGAGGAGGGCGCCTTCTCGCTCAACGACGAGGTCGGTCGCTATTTGCCGGCCTTCGCCGACATGCGGGTCTACCGCGACGGCCCGGCCGACAAGCCGAAGACGGTCCCGGCGACCGAGCCGATGCGGATGTGGCACCTGCTGACACACACCGCGGGGCTGACCTACGGGTTCACCAAGTCCAGCCCGGTCGACGAGATGTACCGCCTGGCCGGGTCGGATTTCGCGCAGCCGCCGGGGATGGACCTCGCGGCGCTGTGCGACCTGTGGGCGTCGATGCCGTTGCTGTTCGAGCCGGGCACGGGCTGGAACTACTCCGTCGCGACGGACGTCGTCGGTCGCGTGTGCGAGGTGCTCACCGGGCAGAGCCTCGACGAGATCTTCGCCGAGAGGATGCTCGCTCCGCTGGGCATGACCGACACCCGGTGGTGGGTCGACGAGGCCGACGCATCGCGGCTGGCTGCGCTCTACGCGCCGATGCCGGGCACCGGCGAGGCGTTCCGGTACGACGTCATCGGCAAGGGGGCGCTCAAGCGGCCGTCCTGGCTCGGTGGCGGTGGCGGGCTGATCTCGACCGCTCACGACTACGACCGCTTCACGCGGATGCTGCTCGGCCGCGGCGCGCTGGACGGCGTACGGATCCTGTCGCCGCGGACCTTGGCGTACATGACGAAGAACCACCTGCCCGGCGGCGCCATGCTCACCTCAGTCGCGCGCGGCCAGTTCGCGGAGACGAGCTACGACGGCATGGGCTTCGGGCTCGGCTTCGGCGTGCTCGTCGACCCGGTCGCGCTGAAGGTGCCCGCGTCGGCCGGTGAGTTCACCTGGGGAGGCGCAGCGAGCACGGCGTTCTGGGTCGACCCGCACGAGCAGATCACCGCGGCCTTCTACACGCAGCTGCTGCCGTCGAGCACCTATCCGATCCGCAGCGAGCTCCGCCAGCTCGTCTACACGTCGCTCGTCGACTAGGGGCACCGCCCGTACGCCGGCGACACCGCCCGTACGCCGGCGACACCGCTCGGGAGGCGCGACCACTCCCCGATTCGGACAGAGCTGTGGTCGACGGGCCATACCGCCGAGGTCGACGGCA
The DNA here is from genome assembly GCA_033851845.1 of Actinomycetota bacterium. Taxonomy (GTDB): domain Bacteria; phylum Actinomycetota; class Actinomycetes; order Mycobacteriales; family SCTD01; genus RYN-124. The sequence goes on along the minus strand of JAWWOH010000119.1, from coordinate 12,376 downwards.
GGTGAAGCAGGAGTTCCTCGTGGCGCCCCGAACCAGCAGCGACCCAGTCCCCCTGCTTGGAGTTGTTTCGTGTCGCGTCGCCGTGCCCTGATCACTGCCGTGCTCGGCGTCGCGGTCATCGCCACCACGCTGGGCGCGCAGGCGGCAACGCCGGCCGAGGGGCACCTCGGCCCGACGCAGCTGACGCTGACCTACGCGACGGCCATGCAGGTGGGCAGCCCCACCGGGGTGTTCTCGCGCAACGTCGCATGCCCACCGGGGAGCATCGATCCCCTGAACGTCGTCTGCGACCACTACACGCTGACCGTCGACGTCGCCAGGTCGTACTGGGAGTCGCACCACGGTGGAGTGTCCGTGCTGGTGCCGAAGGACTTCTACGGCTACGCCTACACACCCGACAACAGCATCGCCGCAGCCTCGACGTGGACCGGTGAGCCCCACCTGCTGACGATCCCCAATGCCGCCGGGACGTACGAGATCCGACTCGCGCCGTACGTGGCGCTCGGGACCTCAGCCGTGACAGCACGGTTCGTCTCCTACCTTGGCGCGGACACCGAGCTCAGCGGCGACGGCTTCGCGGCGTACTACGGGACGACGCTGAGCAAGCAGCCCAAGAGGAAGCCGGCGAACACGGCGATCGAGTACGACGGCCCGCGGCTCGCGTTCCGGTCGACGTACGTGGGACGCAGCGCGGCGGAGCCGACGATCGGGGTCGACAAGGACGGCAACGCCTTCTTCGTCGCGGCCGCGTTCGACGGCTTGCCGGAAGGAGCACCCGCGCAGCCGGCGCGCACCGTCCTGCTCCGGTCCACGGACGGCAACGGCTCGTGGGCGTCCGCACAGCCGCCGCCGCTGCAGGGCGTCCCGGGCGACGGGCACCCGGTGACGCTCGACCCGTACGTCTACGTCGACCAGCAGTACGGGCGCGTCTTCGACGTCGACCTGACGCTGGCGGGTTCGTACCTGTCGTTCAGCGACGACCTCGGCAAGACCTGGACCCGCGGCGCCGCGATCAGCGCCTTCGGCGCCAACGACCATCAGACGCTGTTCGCCGGGCCGCCCGTCCTAGGCCTACCGACGACCGACGCGGCCTTCCCGAAGATCGTCTACTACTGCGTCAACCAGGTCGACGGCTCCTTCTGCGCCCGCAGCCTCGACGGCGGTCGCACGTTCATCAACAGCGGCGAGCCGGCCTTTGCTGCGGCGGAGGCGGACGCGGACGGCGCGGGGTTCTGCGGCGGCCTGCACGGCCACGGCGTCACCGACAGCAAGGGTCGGGTCTTCCTGCCACGCGGGTTCTGCGGAAAGCCGATGCTGGGGGTGTCCGAGGACGGCGGGACCACGTGGAGCGAGGTGCCGGTTCTGCCCGAGGGCAGCAACATCGGCGCCGCCGACATCCAGACGTCGGTCGCGGTCGACGCCGCCGACAACCTGTACTACGTCTGGTGGGACGACGTCCACCAGCTGCCGTACCTCTCCGTCTCCAAGACCGCCGGCCGCAGCTGGTCCCGCCCGCGGATGATCGCTCCCCCCGGTGTGCAGGCGGTCAACTTCCCGTCGATCTCCGCAGGCTCGGCCGGCCGCATCGCGATCACGTTCCCGGGCACGCTGTCGAAGGACGATGAAGACATCACGCGACCCTGGTTCAGCTACGTGGTCGAGTCGGTGGACGCGCTCTCGACGAAGCCGACGTTCCTGTCCGCGGTGGCCAACCCCGGCGGTCTGGCCGACCCGATCCACCGCGGCGACTGCGCGGGGCGTTGCGGCGGGATGTACGACTTCCTGGACGTCGTCGTGGACCGGGCCGGCACGGTGTGGGGAACGGCGACCGACACCTGCACCCCGCTGGCCGAGTGCAGCACCCGGCGGGTGGGCGGCCACTCGGATCTGACCGGGGAGAACGGCGCCGCCCAGTCGGCCGACGGCGTCGCGTTCCGCCAGACCTCGGGGCCGCCCCTGGTTGTGGGCGGGTCCTAGAAGAGCGCGTTCGCGAGCGACCTGCGCCCGGCCAGCACGCGAGGGTCCTCCGGGTCGAGCGCGTCGAGCAGGCCGAGCAGGTGCACCCGCACCACGTCGCGCTCGTCGCCGCTCGTTCGTCGTACGAGATCTACCAGCCGGGCGATCGCGGGCTCGATCTGCTCGCTGAGGATCTCGACGTCGGCGGCCGCGGTCTGCGCGGCGATGTCGTCCGGAGCCGCAGCCGCAGCCGCGAGCACGGCGGCCGGGTCCTGCACGCCGGCAGTCCGTTGCATCAGGCCGGCCCACGCCTTGCCGGCCACTGCTTCGGGGTCGTTCGGCTTGCGCTGCAGAAGGGCGTCGTACGCCGCCAGCGCAGCCGGGTAGTCCTCGCGGGAGAGCGCCTCCTCCGCGGTCAGCAGCTCGGGCTCCGGCGGCGGCCCCGCCGGATCGCCGGCCTCGGTCGTTGCGCCCGCACCGGGCAGCCCGGCCTGCTGCGCCGCCGCCAGCACCTGGTCGAGGAACGACCGCACGTCGCGCTCGGGGAGCGCTCCGGTGAAGCCCTGGATCAGCCGTCCGCCGAGGGCGAGCAGGACGGTGGGGATGCTCTGGATCTGCAGCTGCGTCGAGATGCCCGGGTTCTTGTCGACGTCCATCTTGGCGAGCACCCAGGCACCGCCGTCGGCCTCCGCCAGCCGCTCGAGAACGGGCGAGAGCTGCTTGCACGGCCCGCACCAGTCGGCCCAGAAGTCGATGAGCACCGGCACGGACATCGACCGCTGCAGCACCTCGGCCTCGAAGGTCGCCTCGGTCACGTCGATCACGTGCGCCGACGAGGACGTCGGCGCGGCCGGCGGGGATGCGGGCGCCTTGAGCGCCGACAGGTCGATGGCGCCGGCGATGTTGAGGTCGGTGGGACGTCTCTGCATACCTCTACTCAACACGAGGCCTGCCCCGCCCGATTCCGGCGCCCGTCCTACGCTGCGCCCTCGTGGAGCTCACCGCTGAAGAGGGCCGGGTCCTCGGCTGCCTGGTCGAGAAGCAGCTGACGACGCCGCAGCAGTACCCGCTGACCGACAACTCGCTCGTCGCGGCCTGCAACCAGACGACCAGCCGCGACCCGGTTGTGCAGTACGACGTGGCGACGGTTCGGCTGGCCGTCCGCAGCCTCCGCGAGCGCGAGCTCCTCCGCACGGTTCACCGGCCGGGTGAGCGCAGCGAGAAGCACCTGCACCTGCTCGATCGTGCGCTCGACCTGCCCGCTGGTCACGTCGCTGTGCTCGCGGTGCTGCTGCTGCGCGGTCCGCAGACCGCCGCTGAGCTCCGGGCCCGCACCGAGCGCATGCACTCGTTCGGCTCGGTCACGGAGGTCGAGGACGTCCTGCTGGAGCTGGCGCAGCGGGCCGAGCCGCTCGCCGAGCGGTTGGAGCGGCAGCCGGGTCAGAAGGAGGCGAGGTACGCCGATCTGCTCGTCGAGACCGGGCCGGCTCGCCCGCCGGCGGTCACGCCGACACCAGCCGCAGAGCCGACGGCGCAGCCTGCGCGCGCCATCATCGACGTGGTCGACCTCGGCCGGCAGGTCGAGGAGCTGCGGGCCGAGGTCGAGCAGCTGCGCCGCGAGCTGCGCGCCGCGCTGGATGCGAACCGCTAGAAGGCGCCGAGCCCGTTCGGTGTGCCCACGCCGGTGGGTCCGTCATAGCCACTGACGGCAGTGCAAAGTGCCGGCGACTTCCCGCAACGGCCGTTGCTGCCGCTCGTGACGTCGCGCAGCGATCCGGCAGGAGCGTTGTACAACGACTTCGCCGCGGACGCTGTTGTCGTCACCGGGGTCGTCGTCGTCCGTCCCTTGAGCGCGTAGCCGGCGGCGATGATCGGGGCCGACGCGCTGGTGCCGCCGACGACCATCCAGCCACTCGTCCCCGTGTTGCCGTCGTAACCCAGCACAGCGACGCCGGTGTTGGGGTCCGCCACGGCCGACACGTCCGCGACCGCGCGGTTGCCACAGCCCTTCACGGTCGGCTGGTACGACGGCTTCGCGACGATGCTGCTGCAACCGCTGCCCGCGCCGGACCAGGCCGTCTCGCGGTCGTATGTGCCGTCCGTCTTCAGGTAGAGCGACGTCCCACCCACCGCGACGACATCGGGCGACGCCGCCGGGAAGAGCGTGCCGTAGCCGCCGTCACCGCTGCTCGCTGTGACGGCGATGCCCTGCTGGCGCGCTCGCTGGAACGCGCCGTTGTAGGCGTCAGTGAGCTCCGCACGGAACTCACCACCGGCGTAGCTGTTGCTGATCGCCACGACCCCGGGCTGTTGACGTGCGTACTCGACGGCGCCGAGCAGGTCACTCCACGCGTTGGTCTTGGCCTGCACCAGCAGGATGTGGCAGCCCGGGCAGATGGCCGACGCCATGTCGACGTCGAGCGCCGTCTCCAGCGCCCACCCCGAGTCGGGCGCGGGCTGGCCCTGCGGCCGAGCCACGGTGAAGCAATCGGCATCGCACGCCGGCAGTCCGAACCGCGACCGGTAGGTAGCCAGGTCCGTCGCGATGCCCGGTGCATCGAAGGCGTCGACGATCGCGATCGTCGGCGTACCAGACAGCGGGATGCCCGTGCCGAGGCCGTAAGCCGCGCGCAGCTGGTCGGGCGTGAAGCCGCCGGCGTAGTCGGCGCTGGCGGCGGGGGTCACGCCGTCGGCTTGGGTGACGACGTGCGACGCGCACCGGGCCTCGGTCGGGTCGCCCGGGGCGGCGCAGACGGCGCGCTCTCGGACCACCTGCCCGGGGGCGTCGCCGGCGACGCCGGGGACCGATCCACCGGCGGCGGCGGCCGGGGTCGAGGCGAGCGTCGCAGCGGCGAGCAGCGGGAGGGCGAGCAGGGACAGGGTGCGGGTGAGGGGCATGCCGGAAAGATAGAAAAGTCCGCTTCGCTGCAACACCGCCCGAAATGACCATTTTCGGGTGAGCCCGTCGGCGGCGCCTCGGTCTGCACAGCCTGGCGGCGAGGTCAGGAGGAGTGGTGCACGGTCCGTCGAAGTGGTCGGCATGCGTCTCGCCAGACCCGCCCTCGCCCTGTCGCTGCTCGCGGCCCTCGTCACGGCCGGCGCCGCCACCGCGGACCCCTTGCCCGGTCTCGGCGTCGATCCGCAGTGCTTCGCGCCGACGACGCGCATCGACCCGATGGTCGGTCCGACCGGCCAGCCCACGAACCCCGCCTGGATCGAGCGCGACGAGATCAACCAGTACTGCGCGACGCTGCGACTGCGCGACCAGGCGGCGAGCCCGGCGTACGGGAAGGCCAACGTGACGCTCGGCGCCGAGCTGCTCGCGAACCGGGCGCAGGAGCAGGCCGCCGACGGACCCGGCCACGTCAAGGGCGGCTTCACCGTCCTCGTCCCGGGCAGCCAGGCCGCCGACGCCTTCCGCTCGATCGAGGACTGGGAGCGACTGACCGGTGGGAAGGCGACCCGAGTCAGCTTCACCGCGACCGACGGCGCCAAGCTGTACGGCCACCTCTGGATGCCGCCGAAGAACGTGCCGATGCCGGCGGGCGGCTACCCCGGCGTCGTCATCACCGACGGCTCCGTGCAGGCCTTCGAGCAGCTCTACTACTGGGCCGCGCAGGGTCTCGCGCAGTACGGCTACCAGGTCCTGACGTACGACGTACAAGGACAAGGCGACTCGGACCTGCTGCCGGCGAGCTGCACACCGAGTGACTGCCCCGGCGTGCCCTACCAGCAGAACTACAACTTCTACCAGGGCGCCGAGGACTCGCTGAGCTGGTTCGACTCGCCCGCGAACCCGGGCTTCCGGTCCCTCGATCGCAGCCGGCTCGGCATCGCGGGGCACTCGCTCGGCGCGGCAGCGGTGAGCTGGGTCGGTCAGTGCGACAGCCGGGTGAAGACGCTCGTCGCATGGGACGACCTGGTGACCGTCGACCCGAAGCAGTGCGCAGCCAACGTCAAGATCCCGGCGCGCTACCGGGCCACGACCCTTCACACGCCGGCCCTCGCGACCGCCAACGACTACGAGTTCAACGTGCAGCCGGCCACGCAGGTCCCGAACCCGCACGGCGATGCGAACGGCGGCGGCATCGCCGGTGACGCCGGCTACCTGCAGCTCGCCAAGGCCGGCGTCGACGCGCAGCGCGTGTCGTTCCGCAACGGCACGCACCTGACGTACACCTACATCCCGCTGGTGCTCCCGTCCAACCAGCTCAGCGAGCGGTTCGCCTTCTACTACACGCTCGCCTGGTTCGACCAGTACCTCCGCGGCGGGAGCGACCCCTACACGTCACAGTCCGCGTTCAGCCGGCTGACGAGCCTTGGGAAGTACGACGAGAGCCCGGACCGCAACAGCAAGAGCGTCGTCTCCATCGGCACCGGCAGCTACGACCCGACGGCAGCGGCGGCCGACCCGACCAACGGGAGGGCCGGCAACGTGCCCTACCTCGTGAAGGGCGTGTCGATCCCGGGATCGCTGTCGTTCTACTACTACTCGCAGTACCGGCTGACCGACCCGCGCACCGGCAAGCCGCAGACCTGCACGGACCTGCTCGCGGGCTGCCCGAAGGTCCAGCCGGCGGTGCCGTAGGTCAGAACCTCGGCGGCTCGGTGTAGCTGCCCCACAGGTCGCGTAGCGCGCCGCACACCTCGCCGAGCGTCGCCTCGGCGCGGATGGCGTCGAGCATCGGCGGGATGGTGTTGCCCTCGCTCTTCGCGACCTCGACCAGGTCCGCGAGCCGGGCCTTGACCAGCTCGTCGTCGCGGCCGGACTTGCGGCTGACGAGCTCGCGCACCTGCTCCTTCTCGACCTCATGCGAGACGCGCAGGATCTCCAGCGGGTCGTCGACCCCACCGTCGTAGACGTTGACGCCGACGACCTTCTTGTCGCCCTTCTCCATCGCCGTCTGGTACTGGAACGCGGCCTCGGCGATCTCGCCCATGAACCAGCCGTCCTCGATGCCGCGCAGGATCCCGGACGTGATCGAGCCATCCGTCCCCATGTCCTTGATCCTGGCGAAGATCTCCTCGGCCTGCCGCTCCATCTCGTCGGTGAGCTGCTCGACGTACCAGCTGCCGCCGAGCGGGTCGGCGACGTTTGCGACCCCGGTCTCCTCGGCGATGACCTGCTGGGTGCGGATGGCGATCTGCGCGGCCTTCTCCGACGGCAGCGCGAGCACCTCGTCGAGCGCGTTGGTATGCAGCGAGTTGGTGCCGCCGAGGACAGCTGCGAGCGCCTCGATCGCCGTACGCACGATGTTGTTGTCCGGCTGCTGCGCGGTCAGCGAGACACCCGCGGTCTGCGTGTGGAAGCGCAGCCACTGCGCCTTGTCCGTCTTGGCGCCGTAGACGTCGCGGAGCCAGCGCGCCCAGATGCGCCGGGCCGCGCGGAACTTCGCGATCTCCTCGAAGAAGTCGATGTGCGCATCGAAGAAGAAGGACAGCCCCGGCGCGAAGGAGTCGACGTCCATGCCGCGCGACAGGCCGAGCTCGACGTACGCGAAGCCGTCCGCAAGCGTGAATGCGAGTTCCTGCGCAGCGGTCGACCCGGCCTCGCGGATGTGGTAGCCGGACACCGAGATCGGCTTGTACGCCGGGATCTTCTCGGCGCAGTGCTCCATCAGGTCACCGATGAGCTTCAGGTGCGGCTCGGGCGGGAAGAGCCACTCCTTCTGCGCGATGTACTCCTTGAAGATGTCGGTCTGCAGGGTGCCGTTGAGGACGCCCGGGTCGACGCCCTGGCGCTCCGCGGCGACGAGGTACATGCAGAACACCGGAACGGCCGGGCCGCTGATGGTCATCGACGTCGTGACCGAGTCGAGCTTGATGTCGGCGAACAGCACCTCCATGTCGGCGGCCGAGTCGATCGCGACGCCGCAGTGCCCGACCTCGCCGAGCGAGCGCGGGTCGTCGGAGTCGCGACCCATCAGCGTCGGCATGTCGAACGCGACCGAGAGGCCGCCGCCGCCCTCGGCCAGGATCATCTTGTAGCGCTCGTTCGTTTGCTTGGCGTTGCCGAAGCCGGCGAACTGCCGGATCGTCCAGAGCCGCCCTCGGTTGCCCGTCGCGTGCAAGCCGCGGGTGAACGGGAACTCGCCGGGCCAGCCGATCCGCTCGAAGCCTTCGTACGTGTCGCCGGGTCGCGGGCCGTAGACCGGCGCGACCTCGTCGCCGGAGAGCGTCGTGAAGTCGGCGTCCCGTTTGCTGGCAGCGGCGTACCGCGCCTCCCAGCGCGCGCGACCGGCGGCGATCTCCTCTGGCGTCATGACGCTCAGGGTACGGCGTGACAGGCTCGCGACATGGACTGGAGCCTGCGGGCGTGCGGCCGCCGCGGCCACGAGACCTACGCGCCGGACGAGCCCGAGCTGCGCGAACGCCTTCACGCGACGACCCCGGCCGGCGAGGCCTGGCGCTGCCTGCGCTGCACGGACTTCGTGGTGGGGCCGGCCAAGGGCGGCGGTCCCGCTGACGAGGCACCGATCGTGCTGCGGGACCGGGCGCTGCGCGATGCCACCATCCTGCGGCTGCTCGCCGCCGAGCGCTTGATCCGCGGCGTGATCATCCTCGCAATCGCCTACGGCGTCGTGCGGTTCCGCTCCGCGCAGCACGACCTGCGGGCGGCCTTCGAGCGCGCGCTCCCCGCGGCCAAGCCGCTGCAGGATGCCCTACACGTCAACCTCACCGACAGCGCGTTCGTGCACCGGCTCCAGCACGTGCTGGAGTCTCGGCCGCACACGCTTGCGCTGATCGCCGTGGGTCTGTTCGCGTACGCCGGACTGCAGCTTGTCGAGGGCGTCGGCCTCTGGATGCTCAAGCGCTGGGGTGAGTACGTCGCGGTTGTCGGCACCTCTGCCTTCATCCCGCTGGAGGTCTACGAGCTGGTGGAGCGGGTGACAGTTCTCCGGGTCGGCGCGCTCATCATCAACGTCGCCGCCGTCGCCTACCTCGTCTGGACCAAGCGGTTGTTCGGCGTGCGCGGCGGACATGCCGCCTTCGAGGCAGAGCGCCACTCCGAGTCCCTCCTCGAGGTCGAAGCCGCCGCGAGTCAAGGAAAGCCGCTCCACGAGGAGTGATGGCGCATGGCCAGGGCCACCTTGTGACGCGTATCCTCACGGCGCTGCGAGTCACGCGTTGGGAGTCAGTCGTGCATCGCACAGCGCGGACGGTGTTTCTCGGCGCGGGCTGGACCTTCGCCGCGTACAACTTCTTCGGTATGGGCGTGGGTGTCCTCGCCGACCTGCCGCCCTGCAATGGCGAGGTGTGCAGCACAGCCCACATCGCGCATCAGGCCGTCCTGGGTAATGGCACGGCGCTCAGTCCACCCCTGTTCATCAGCGTCGTGTGGGCATTGCTCGTGTTGGCTGCGTCTCGCCGAGGAGTGCTCGGCGCCATCGGGGCGTTCCTGCTCTGGTTCTCAGCGCTTTTCTACGTCTCCGCCGGCCAACTCGGTGAACTCACGAGCACGACCACGCCACTGACCGGCTGGAAGTGGGGACTCGTCGTCGCCCTCGGATCCATCGGCATGGCCATCGCTGCGGTGGTCTGTGCTGCAGGTGTGTGGTGGGCCATCACCGCCGTCCAGACCCGCCGCGCAGGTTAGGCAGGCTCGCTCAGGCCGTCACACCTGCGACGAGCTCGTCGGCTGCGGCATAGGGATCGAGCGCGCCGGCAACGACGCGGCCGGCCAGCGTCGTCAACGCGTCGCCTCCGCGCAGGTCACCGATCCGCTCGCGCAGCACGGTGAGCGCGATCGCCTCGACCTCGTCCGCGGCCCGGCGGGTACGCCGACGATCCAGCTCGCCGGTCGAGTCCATCCAGGCACCGTGCTTCTCGACGGCGTCGATCACGTCGTCGACACCCTCACCCTTGGCGGCGATGGTCTTGATGATCGGCGCGACCCACTTGCCGTCGACCTTGGCCTGCGACGGCGCCTCCATGCCGAGCGACTGCATGTAGCGCAGGTCGCGCACGACCTGGTCCGCGCCCTCCCGGTCGGCCTTGTTGACGACGAACACGTCGGCGACCTCGAGGATGCCGGCCTTCGCCGCTTGGATGCCGTCACCCATCCCCGGTGCCAGCAGCACGATCGTCGTGTCGGCAAGAGACGCGATCTCGACCTCGGCCTGCCCGACTCCGACCGTCTCGATGAGCACGACGTCACAGCCGGCTGCCGACAGCACCCGCAGCGCCTGCGGCGTCGCCCAGGACAGCCCACCGAGATGACCACGCGATGCCATCGACCGGATGAAGACCCCGCCGTCCGTTGCGTGGTCCTGCATCCGCACGCGATCGCCGAGCAGCGCGCCGCCGGAGAACGGCGAGGACGGGTCGACCGCGAGCACGCCGACGCGCATCCCTCGTTTGCGGTACGCCGAAACCAGCGCGCTCGTCGAGGTCGACTTGCCGACGCCCGGCGAGCCGGTCAGCCCGATGACGCGGGCGTGTCCCGCTCGCGGCGCGAGCAGCTCCATCACTTCGCGCAAGGACGGCGACGCGTCCTCGACGAGGCTGATCAGCCGCCCGACCGCCCGGGCGTTCCCCTCGGTTGCCTGCTCGACGAGCGACGGGACGTCCGCCGTACGCCGGGCTCGAATACCGACGGAGGAACCAGCCGTCACGCGGGAACGTGCAGGACCAGCGCGTCGCCCTGACCCCCACCGCCGCACAGCGCGGCCACCCCGACCCCACCGCCGCGCCGCTTCAGCTCATGCGCGACGTGCAGCGCGATCCGCGCGCCGCTCGCTCCGATGGGGTGGCCGAGCGCGATCGCGCCACCGTTGGGGTTGACCTTCTCCGGGTCGACGCCGAGAGCGATCGTCGACGCGATGCCGACCGCGGCGAACGCCTCGTTGAGCTCGAACAGGTCGACGTCCGAGACCGACAGGCCCTCCTTGGCGAGCGCCGCCTTCGCGGCCTCGGCCGGCTGCTCCTGCAGCGAGTTGTCCGGCCCGGCGACGACGCCGTGCGCACCGATCTCCGCGAGCCACGTGAGCCCGAGGGACTCCGCCTTCGCCTTGCTCATCACGACGACGGCCGCCGCGCCGTCGGAGATCTGCGACGCGTTGCCCGCGGTCAGCGTGCCGTCCTTCACGAACGCCGGCTTGAGCTTCGCGAGGGTCTCCGCGGTCGTGCCGGGCCGGACGCCTTCGTCCTCGCTGACGACCACCGGGTCGCCCTTCCGCTGCGGGATCTCGACCGGCACGATCTCGTCGGCGAACCGGCCGTCCTTGATGGCGGCGGCGGCGAGCTCGTGGCTGCGCGCGGCGAACTCGTCCTGCTGCTCGCGGGTCATGTCGTAGCGGCTCTGCACCGACTCCGTCGCCTCGCCCATCGGCACCTTGTCGAAGGCGTCGAACAGCCCGTCGTGGAAGGTCGCGTCGAGGATCTCGGCGTTGCCGTAGCGGTAGCCGCCGCGGGCCTTCGGCAGCAGGTACGGCGCGTTGGTCATCGACTCCATGCCGCCTGCGACGACCACCTCGAACTCACCGGCCCGGATGAGCTGGTCGGCCAGCGCGATCGCGTCGAGACCCGACAGACAGACCTTGTTGATGGTGAGCGCCGGCACGGTCATCGGGATGCCCGCCTTCACGGCCGCCTGGCGTGCCGTGATCTGGCCCTGTCCGGCCTGCAGCACGTGGCCCATGATCACGTAGTCGACCTGGTCCCCGCTGACGCCCGATCGCTCGAGCGCGGCCTTGATGGCGATGCCGCCGAGGTCCATCGCGGTGAAGTCCTTGAGCGCCCCGGAGAGCTTGCCGATCGGCGTACGCGCGCCGGCGACGATCACGGACGGGTTCTCGGAGCGGGCCACGGGGAGCCTCCACGACTAGGCGTTCGACCAACGGTGCAACAGTAATCGGGTCTGCGATCACTCCCGGAGGACCCCTTGCGCATCACGGCCATCGACCACGTGGGCATCGCCGTACCCGATCTGGACGCCGCGATCGAGCACTACACCTCGGCGTACGGCATGACCTGCGTCCACCAGGAGGTCAACGAGGAGCAGGGCGTCCGGGAGGCCATGATGGCCGTGGGCGACTCCGGCTCCTATCTGCAGCTGCTCTCACCGCTCGACCCCGACACGACGATTGGGAAGTTCCTCGCCAAGAACGGCCCCGGGATCCAGCAGATGGCCTACCGGGTGGACTCCATCGACGAGGTGAGCGAGCACCTGCGTGGCCAGGGCATGAAGCTGCTGTACGACGCGCCGAAGAAGGGCACGGCGGGCTCCCGGGTCAACTTCGTGCACCCGAAGAGCGCCGGCGGTGTCCTGGTGGAGCTGGTCGAGCCCGGCCCCGGCGGAATCGGACACTAGGCACGGCAGGAACCCCCGGTCCGGCGGCGAAGACAACGTGACCCCCCTCACAAGGAGCATCCGCGTGCGCCGTCCGCTGATCGCCCTGTCCGCCGCCGCTGCCCTGGT
>JAWWOH010000095.1:0-9862 GCA_033851845.1 Actinomycetota bacterium | reverse complement strand
GTCGGATGCAGACGTGGGCCGAGGCGGACATGCCGGCGGCCGATGCTGTGATCTCCCTTGCCCCCGCGCCCGCCGAGCCGGTCCTGCAGGCCGTTCCGACCCAGCCCGAGCCCGTGCTGCAGGCAGTCGCCGAGCAGCCCGTCGTGCCGTCGTACACCCCGCCCGTAGCACCGGACGGCGGTTGGTCCACGTACGCACCCACCGGATCCGTCCTGCCCAGCGAGAACCCCCACTGGTCCTAGCCGACCCCTGCCCCTGACCGCCGCCCGGACCGAACGGACCACCATGAGGCTCGAAGGAACGCTCGACGCGTTCAGCCTCCCCGACATCTTCCAGCTCCTGAGCTACACGAAGAAGACGGGGACGCTGCATCTGCAGCGTGTGCTGGACAGCGGCGAGGGCGCCCACGGCGTCGTGCACGTGCGCGACGGCGCGGTCACCGGTGCCCGGGCGGACGTCCGCCGGCAGGCGCTCGGACGGCGCATCGTCGGCGCCGGTGTCGTCGACGACAAGGCACTGGCCGAGGCCGTCGCCCGGGTGCAGTCCGACCCCTCCTGCGGCCTCGCCCGCGCGCTTGCCGACTCGGGATCGCTCTCGGAGGAGTTCGGGCGCGCCCTGGCCGCCGAGCAGGCTGCTGATGCCGTCTTCGAGCTGCTGCGGTGGCCGGAGGGGGAGTTCGCCTTCGTCGTGGACGAGGCCGACCCGGACGACCTCGGAGCCACCATTGCCGTCGAAGACGTCGTGGCGGAGGGCCAGCGTCGGATGCAGACGTGGGCCGAGGCGGACATGCCGGCGGCCGATGCTGTGATCTCCCTTGCCCCCGCGCCCGCCGAGGACCCGAGCATGACGCGCGACGAGTGGTCGCTGCTGTCGCTCGTTGACGGCCGCCGTACGGTCTCCGACCTGGTGATCCTGTCCGGCCGCGGTGAGTACGTCGTCGTCTCCGCCATCGCCGGGCTGGTCGAGCGCGGTCTGCTCGTCGTCGGCGAGTCCGCCGGTGACGTCGGCCGCCTCCAGGAGCTGCTCAGCGCGCTGGAGGGCATGCCGGCTCCGGCCCCGCCCGCGCCGCCTTCTGCCCCGCCGGCACCGCGCGCACCGGTGTCGGCACCCGCCACCCGGGCGCCGGTCATCCCGGAGCGCCCCGAGCCGTTCACCCCGCCGCGCCAGCCCGAGCACGCCGAGCCGGCCGCGCCGTCCTACGCGCGCGCCTCCGCCCCAGCTCAGCGTCCCGCCGCTACGGTCACCGCGGCTTCCTCAGTCGGCGACGTCCACGGGGCCACGGCCATGCAGCCCTCCGCCGAGACGGTTCCGGCCGCCTCGCCGTACATCGAACGGGACCCGAGCGTGAACAAGAGCCTGCTGCTGCGCCTCATCGCCGGCGTGAGGGGGTTGTAGATGAGCACGCCTGCGCGTAACCGTCGCAAGCACGGGGGTACGGCGGTGAAGATCGTCGTCACCGGTCCGTTCTCGGCCGGCAAGACGACGCTCATCCGCACCATCAGCGAGATCACGGTGCTGTCCACCGAGAAGGACATCACCGACCACACCAAGTCCCGCAAGGCGGAGACGACGGTGGCGATGGACTTCGGCCGGATCACGATCGACCGCGACCTGGTGCTGTACCTGTTCGGTACGCCGGGTCAGGACCGCTTCGACTTCATGTGGGAGATCCTCGGCGAGGGGATGCTCGGCTACATCCTGCTGGTCGACTCGTCGCGCCCCGACTCTCTCGAGGAGGCCGTCGGCATCCTCGCGGCCTTCCGCAAGATGGCCCGGGTGCCGTTCGTGGTGGCGCTGAACCGCTCCGCCGGCATCGACCAGTCCGACGAGGCTGCCGTCCGGGCAGCACTCGAGCTCGGCGACGAGGTGCCGGTCGTGCCCTGCGACGCGACCGACCGCGAGTCGGTCAAGGCGGTGCTGCTCGCACTGCTCTACTCCGTGGTCGACCAGCTCGACGCGGCTGAGCCTGCCCGCGCCTGATGGCCTTCTGGCGGCGTACCAAGGGGCGGCACGCGCTCGGCGCCGCCGTCACCTCGGTGCCGTCTGCGCCGCGCCCGCCGGCTCCGCTGCCGGCTGCTCCCTTGTTCGCCGCACCGGCGTACCAGGCTCCGGCGTACGACGCTCCGTCGTACGAGGCACCGGCGTACGAGACGCCGTCCTACGCGCCGGAGCCCACCGGGGAGTGGTCCTTCCCGGAGCTGGTGGCTCCGGAGCCGGTTGCGGCCGGGCCTCGTGTCGAGCTGACCTTCCGGGACGGCTCGAGCGCCTCGCTCGACCCCACCCAGGCCCGGGCACTGGATGAGATCGCCCAGGTGCTGACGCGCCGAGACTGAGTGCAGCTGCGTCGATTGGCGCCGATTACTGCATTGGGGTTAACCAGGTGCGATCCTCGGCCGATGGTGTTGCTGTGACGGACGTGCCGGTGGCTGCGCTCGCGCCAGGTGCGCGCCTGCCCGAGTTGGTCGCGCGCGCGGGCGTCCTCGTGCATCGGCACGCTGCCGACGTCCTCGTCGTGGGCGTGCTCGCCTACTGGGCGACCCTGCTCACGTGGGGAACCGGCGGTCGTGAGCCGCGGGACCTGTCCCTGTTCGCGATCGCTCTGCTGGTCGCCACCCTGGTCGTGCGGCCCTGGTCATCACTGGGGCCCGCCCAGCTCGTGCTCGCCAACTCGCTCGGCCTCGCCGCCGTGGTCGTCATCCTCACCGCCCCCACGGGTTGGGAGGGGCGGTTCGATGCGGCGTCGTACGCCGTCGCCGGCCAGCTCTACCTGGTCGGTGCGGCGTGGGCCACCGACGTGATGCGCAAGACCCTGCTGCTGGTCGTGATCGCCGGCGCGGCCGGGCTCGAGTTCGCCCGAGGGTGGCTCGCCTGGTGGGGCACTGGTGATCCAGCACATCCGTTCGTCGGGACCTTCTACTGGCACAACCAGGCGGGTGCCTTCCTGGCTGTAGGTGCAGTCGCAGCGGCTGCGCTCGTGGTCGCAGACCAGCGGCCGTGGCGCCTGCTGGGATGGGCGGTCGCGCCGCTCGCCGGGACGGGCGTCCTGCTCAGCTCCAGCAGGGGCTCCGAGCTGGCACTCGCGCTCGGTGCCGGTCTGCTGGCGGTGGGCTGCTGCTTCGCGCCAGGGCGGCTGCTCGCGCTCCTTCGGCTGGGTGCCGTCACGGCGCTGACGTACGGCGTCTCGGTCCTTGTCGTGGGTCCGCCGTTCTTTCCGACCCGGGTCTCGCCGCTTGCCGCCACGGTCGCCCGGGGCGATGCCCAGCCTCTGACGGGCAGCACCAACGTCCGTCTCGAGTACTGGCGGCATGCCCTGTCCGTGTTCCGCGAGTGGCCCGTCACCGGTGCGGGCTTCCACTCGTTCCTGGCCGCGTCGCAGAAGGTGGGCGACGTCCCGGCCGGCACCGCGTCAGCGCTGGTGCACAACGGGTTCCTTCAGGCTGCCTCGGACGGCGGGCTGGTCCTGCTGCTGCCGCTGACGTTCGCGGCTGTCTCGGTCGCTTTCGGGGCTGTGCGAATGCTGCCTGGAGCGTTGCGCGAGCGGCAGGTGACGGGGCTGGCAGCCTTGTGCTTGCTCGCGGCGCTTGCCTTCCACAGCATGATCGACTTCGACTGGTCGTACCCCGCGCTTCTCTCCCTCGCCGCCCTGGTCGCCGTTCTGGCCAGCAGACCCACGTCGCGCACCGCGACGAGCCGCATCGGTGTCCTCTGGGGTGTGGTCGGCGCTGTCCTGCTCGTCTTCGCCGCCGTCGCCGCCTGGGGCGGCGATCTCCACCTGAGCACCGGACTGGGGTTGTCGTGAAGCAGCTGGGAGACATCCTCCTCGAGGGCGGGCACGTCACGCCCGACCAGCTGGCCAATGCCGTCGAGGAGCAGCGCCGGCTGGGCCGCAGTCTCGGTCGCGTCCTGGTCGACCTCGGGGTGCTCACCGAGGGCCAGCTCGTCGCCGCCCTTGCGACCCAGATCGGGCTGAAGTTCGTCGACCTGTCCGACTACCCCGTCGATGGTTCAGCCGTCTCTCGCGTACCCGACGCGGTCTGCCGGCGGCACAACGCCCTCGCGATCGGCTACGAGGACGGCCGGCTCGTGGTGGCGATGGCCGACCCCGCCAACGTCTTCGCGGTCGACGACATCAGGTCGATGACCGGGCTCGAGGTCAAGCCGGTCGTCGCCACGAAGTCCGACGTCATCGCTGCGATCAATCGCTATCACCGCGGGGACGCGGAGCTCGACGACCTCACGATGGCGATGGACGCCAACGCCGAGGACCTCGACGACCTGTCGAACGTCAAGGAGATCGTCGAAGACGCCCCGATCGTCAAGTTCGTCAACCTGCTGATCACGCAGGCGATCCAGGACCGGGCGTCCGACATCCACATCGAACCCACGGAGCGCGACCTGCGGGTGCGGTTCCGCATCGACGGGGTGCTCCACGAGATCATGCGCTCGCCGCGCACCATTCAGTCCGGGGTCATCAGCCGGCTCAAGATCATGGCCGACATCAACATCGCGGAGCGTCGGATCCCGCAGGACGGCCGCATGTCGGTCAGCACCAACGGCAAGAAGATCGACCTTCGCGTGGCAACGCTCCCGACGGTGTGGGGCGAGAAGGTCGTCATGCGCATCCTGGACAACTCGACGGCGATGCTCAAGCTCTCGGATCTCGGCTTTGGAGACGCCAACTACGAGGTCTACTCCCGGTCGTTCACAAAGCCGTACGGGATGATCCTGGTCACGGGTCCGACGGGTTCCGGGAAGTCGACGACCCTCTACGCCACGCTGAATATCGTCAGCAAGCCTGAGGTCAACGTCATCACGGTCGAGGACCCGGTCGAGTACCGGCTGCCGGGTATCAACCAGGTCCAGACGAACGCCAAGGCGGGGCTGACCTTTGCCGCCGCGCTGCGGTCGATCCTGCGGTCCGACCCCGACATCGTGCTGCTGGGGGAGATCCGCGACCACGAAACGGCCCAGATCGCGATCGAGGCGGCGCTCACCGGTCACCTCGTGCTGTCGACGCTGCACACGAACGATGCGCCCTCGGCCATCACGCGACTGACCGAGATGGGGATCGAGCCCTTCCTCGTGGGGTCAGCCTTGGACTGCGTGCTCGCGCAGCGCCTCGCCCGCCGGCTCTGCCCGAAGTGCAAGGAGGCGTACGTCCCGACCAAGGAGATGATGGTCGAGAATCGCTTCCCGTTCTCTCCGGACGAGCCGCTGCCGACGCTCTACCGACCGGTCGGCTGCAGTGCGTGCTCCAAGACCGGCTACAAGGGTCGGCTGGCACTGCACGAGGTGATGGCGGTGAGTGAGGACATCGAGCGGCTCGCCGTTGAGCACGCCTCGGCCCTGACGATCGGAAACGTGGCGCGCGAGCAGGGCATGGTCACGCTCCGCGACGACGGTCTAGCGAAGGTCAAGGCCGGTCACACCTCCATCGAGGAGATCCTGCGCGTCGTCGTCTAGCACCTGCGCGGCCGAATGGGCTGGGAGGCTCAAGCCGTTGCTCCGGACGGCCGATGCCTGCCTGGAGAGCCGGGACGTGTGCCCGGCCCTGAGAAGGGACGCACGTGGACGATCAGACATCGACGCCCGCCGGGCTCGACGGCTACTTCGGCGCGCCCGCGGCCGCCTCGCCGCTCGACCCCACCTGGACGCCGGCGCCGGCACTGCAGGCCGAGTCACCGATGCAGCTGTCGACCGACGCCTCGATGAGCTTCGCCCCGGTGGCCCCGCCGATGCCGGCGGCACCGTTGGCCCCGCCCCCGCCGCCGCCCGTCGCGATGCCCGCGCCGCTGCCGCCGGTCGCGCCCGCCCCCGTCCCACCCGCCGCGCAGGTGCCGGCGCAGGCCGCACCTGTGCAGCAGGTCGACGCCAACCTGGCCGTCCGCGTCGGCGCCGAGAGCACATCTGACGACTCCAACTTCCTGGCCGACCTGCTCATCCACGTCCTGGACCAGAACTGCTCCGACCTGCACATCACGGTCGGCGCACACCCGACGGTCCGCCTCAACGGCCACCTGACGCCGCTCGAGGACTACCCCGTCCTGACGCCGCAGGTCATCCAGAAGACGCTCTACGCGATCCTGACCCAGAAGCAGCGGGAGAAGTTCGAGGAGAACCTCGAGCTCGACTTCGCCTACGCGCTGCCCGGCCGGGCCCGCTTCCGCGTCAACATCTACAAGCAGCGCGACGCGCTCGGGGCGGCCTTCCGTCTCATCCCGTACGAGATCAAGCCGCTCGAGGACCTCGGTGTACCCCCGGCGGTCGGCAACTTCGCCATGCTGCCTCGCGGCTTCGTCCTCGTCACAGGACCGACCGGCTCCGGCAAGTCGACGACTCTGGCCGCTGTCGTGGACATGGCCAACCGCAACCGCCGCGAGCACATCATGACGGTCGAGGACCCGATCGAGTTCCTGCACCAGCACAAGGGCTGCCTGGTCAACCAGCGCGAGGTCGGTGAGGACACCTGGTCGTTCAAGAACGCCCTCAAGCACGTGCTGCGTCAGGACCCCGACATCATCCTCGTCGGTGAGATGCGCGATCTCGAGACGATCGAGATCGCCCTGACCGCCGCCGAGACCGGTCACCTCGTCATGGCGACCCTGCACACCCAGGACGCGGCGCAGACGATCGACCGTGTCATCGACGTGTTCCCACCGCACCAGCAGCAGCAGGTGCGGGTGCAGCTGGCGGGTTCGCTTCAGGGGGTCGTCTGCCAGCAGCTGCTGCGGACCGCGGACGGCAAGGGCCGCGTGGTAGCGACGGAGATCCTGGTTGCTACGCCGGCCATCCGGAACCTGATTCGCGAGGGCAAGACGCACCAGATCTACTCGGCCATGCAGGCCGGGGCGAAGTTCGGCATGGCAACGATGGACCAGCACCTCGCGGAGCTGGTGAAGAAGGGCAAGGTCACGTACGACGCGGCGCTCGAGAAGTGCCACCACGTCGAGGACTTCGAGCGGCTTTGCGGCCGGGCGTAGGGGACTGACTTCATGGCTACGGCAACGTTCGAGTACAAGGTCCGCAACCAGGCCGGCAAGGTCGTGACCGGCAAGCTGGAGGCTGAGTCACAGGCTCAGGTCGCCGGCAAGCTCAAGTCGATGGGCTACGCGCCCATCAGCATCGCCGCGTCCAACACCGGGATGAGCAAAGAGATCACCATCCCGGGCTTCGGGAAGAAGAAGGTCAAGCTCAAGGACCTAGCGGTCTTCTCCAGGCAGTTCGCAACCATGGTCAACAGCGGTCTGTCGCTGCTCCGCGCGCTGAACATCCTCTGCGAGCAGACCGAAAACCCCGAGCTGGCCCGCGTGCTGGGTGAGGTCCGCAACGACATCGAGACGGGAAACTCCCTCTCGAGCGGCATGGCCAAGCACCCCGAGATCTTCCCGCCGCTCATGGTCAACATGTGCCGTGCAGGTGAGGTCGGCGGCTTCCTCGACTCCGTCATGCTCCAGATCGCGGCCAACTACGAAGCCGAGACCAAGCTCCGCGGCAAGGTCAAGAGCGCGATGACCTATCCGGTGGTCGTGCTCTGCATCGCCATCCTGGCTGTCATCGGCATGTTGCTCTTCATCGTCCCGACGTTCGCGGGTCTGTTCACGACCCTCGGCGGCACGCTTCCGCTGCCGACCCGCATCCTCGTCGCCATGTCGTCGGCGTTGAAGGTCGGGTTCATCCCGCTGATCGTGCTGATCGTCGTCGGCCTGCAGGTGTGGAAGCGGATCAAGCGCACGCCGCAGGTCCGCAATTTCGTCGATCCCATGAAGCTCAAGCTCCCCGTTTTCGGCGAGCTCTTCCGCAAGATCGCCTTGACGCGCTTCGCCCGCAACCTCGGCACGATGATGGCCTCCGGCGTACCCATCCTGCAGAGCCTGGACATCGTCGCCGAGACGACCGGCAACGTCGTTCTCGAGCGGGCCACGCGGGCAGTGCAGGAGAGCGTTCGCACCGGCGAGTCGCTCTCGAAGCCGTTGCTGGACCACCCGGTGTTCCCGCCGATGGTCGTCCAGATGATGGCGGTAGGCGAGGACACCGGTGCCCTGGACACGATGCTGCACAAGATCGCTGAGTTCTACGACCAGGAGGTTGAGGCGACCACCGAGTCGCTGACAGCACTCATCGAGCCGCTCATGATCGCCTTCCTCGGCGGCATCGTCGGGTCCATGATCATCGCGCTGTACATGCCGATCTTCAAGATCTTCGACCTGATCAACTGATCGTTTCGGCCACCGGCCCGTCGTCCGTGTTGCGGGCGGCGGGCCGACCCGTATCCGTGCCATCGGTGGGCTGGCCGGCCCGACCAGGACGGAGCAGCCCACCGATGACGCCGGCGCCGATCACGAGCCTAACTATCGCAATGGCGGAGCTGTTGTCGACGACGACATAGGAGTACTCCGCAACCGTCACCAGGGCGGCGAGCACGGGGAGGCGCCGGCGGGCCGTAATGTCCAGCAAAAGGGCCATCAGCACCGGCCCGACGCCGTAGTACGGCCAGACCTGGGCGTCGAGCAGGACCCGCCCAAGCAGGCCAACCAGCGGAGCCGCCAGCCAGCGGCCGCGGGAGACCGCGACCGCGGCGAGGGCGAACGAGATGAGGAACTGAAGCGGGCGCATCCAGGCGTACGCCGCGTACAGGCATAACTCTCCCCTGCAGAGCACCTTGTCATGCTGCCCGTCGACGCCGAAGAGGGCCCAGCTCGACCCCGCATGAATCGGGTAGTTGCCGTGGGCCAGGGCGACGAAGGTGTCGTGGTCGGCGATCCAGAACGGGGCCCACCACACCAGGAACATCAGAACGCAGGCCAGGCCAGCTTTCCACCACGCTACCCGGTGGAGCGCGAACAGCACCGGCACGATGGCGATCGCCCACGGCTTGATCGCCGTCGCTGTGCCCAGGCACACAGCCGCGCCCAGCCATGACTGCTGGACAACGGCACAGACAGCCGCGAGCGCTAGCAGGAAGATCAGGACGTCGTCGAGATGGAGGTAGAGGGCTGAGAGGTTCAGCCACATGGGCATGATCGCGAAGCCGGCAAGCAAGGTGAATCCGGGCGAGGGTCGGCGCACACTCGGCGTGTCGCGAGCCACCCTTTCGAGCAGGTAGAGGCAGGCCACGAGGCAGAGCGCCATCACGACGACCGCTGCCTCGTTGGCGGCTCGGGGAGGGAGCAGCTGGATCGGAATGGCGGCGAAAAGAGCCGGCGGGCCGACCTGGAGGGTGGGGTAGTTGGCGTAAACATGCATCAACGACGCCCAGCCGCCACCGAAGTGGGGGCGGTGCAATGCCGTGCGACCGAAGTACTCGAAGTACAGGAAATCGCTGAACCGGAGCTCGTAGAGGCGGACCGCGCCGCTGGTTACAACGAGCGCCAGGATCAGGAACCGGCAGCGCAGGACCACGGCTGCGCATCTCCCCAGCACAGTGGCACCTCCGCCGGATGAATTCACCTATCAACCATCTCACCCGCAGGCTGCCTCAAGTCGCCGCCGTCGGGCGTCGACACACCACAGGTCATAGCAAGACGCAACGTCGAATTGCCGGCAGATCCAGCGCGTGCGGTACCCAAAAAGTCGCACAACGCGCTACGGTCGGCCGGAAGCCTGCCCTGGACCCTCGGGACCGAGTCGGCCAAACCGTACGGCTGCTCCGCGCGTTCATCGTCATTCTTCCGGGAGGTAGTGCACATGCTCGCTCGACTTCGCAAGATGAAGGAGGAGAACGAGGGCGGCTTCACGCTCATCGAGCTCCTCGTCGTGATCATCATCATCGGCATCCTGGCGGCCATCGCCATTCCGGTCTTCCTCAACCAGCGCAAGAAGGGCTATGACGCGGCGGCCAAGTCTGATCTGCGGAACTTCGCCA
>JAWWOH010000026.1:0-26451 GCA_033851845.1 Actinomycetota bacterium | reverse complement strand
TCTACCACTGGGACCTGCCGCAGCCGCTCGAGGACGCCGGCGGCTGGCCGGCCCGCGACACTGCCGAGCGGTTCGCCGACTACGCCCGCGCCGTCGCTGGCCGCCTCGGCGACCGGGTCGGCTGGTGGGCCACTCTCAACGAGCCGTGGTGCAGCGCCTTCCTGGGGTACGCCGCGGGCAGTCACGCTCCGGGCCGGCGCGAGCCGGCGGCCGCCTTCGCCGCGGCACACCACCTGCTGCTCGGTCACGCGCTCGCCGCCGCCGCGGTCCGCGCCACCGTGCCGGCCGCGTCGGTCGGCATCGTGCTCAACCTCGCGCCGGTCTGGGCGGAGGACGCCGACGCGGCCGACGGCGCGGCGTACGTCGACGCGATCCAGAACGACCTGTGGCTCGGCGGGCTGATCGACGGCGGCTACCCCGCGCTGCTGCCCGCGCTGCATCGCCCGGAGCTGGTCCGGGCCGGCGACCTCGACCGCATCCGCGGCAGCGCGGCCTGGCTGGGGATCAACTACTACACGCCGTTCCGCATCGCGGCCGGCAGCGGCGGCTCCGAGCGCGTGCAGTCGCCGAGCGCCTATCCCGGCGGCCCCGCGCTGCGCTTCCTGCCGCGGGAGCCGGTGACGGAGATGGGCTGGGAGGTCGCGGCGAGCGGCCTCGAGGAGGTCCTGCTGACGACCGCCCGCCGGGCCCCCGGACTGCCGCTGCTGGTCACCGAGAACGGCGCTGCGTACGCCGACACGATCCGCGGCGACGACGGGGCGGTGCAGGACGACGACCGGATCGCCTACCTGCGCGACCACGTGGCGGCGACCCGCCGCGCGCGCGATGCCGGCGCGGATGTCCGCGCCTACGTCGTCTGGACGCTGCTGGACAACTTCGAGTGGGCCGAGGGCTACACGAAGAAGTTCGGCCTGGTGGAGGTCGAGGACGGCACCCTGCGCCGCGTCCCGAAGGCGTCGTACCGGTACTGCGCGACGCTCGTCTCGGAGGCGACGCGATAGCGGTTGACGAGATCGGCACCGAGCCGAAGCGAACCCGACGCATCCCCGCCGCACTGGTGGTCCTGGCGCTGGTCCTCGTCGCTGCGCTCGTCGGCGGCAACAACGTGGTCGAGCGCCGCGAGCTCGATCGGCTGCTGGCCCGCGTGCTGGCGGCGCAGGAGTCGATCGCCTACAGCGACGGGCGGGTGGCCGCGACGGTGGCCTACACCCGGCCGCTGCTGTTCGGGGCGAACGTGCCGGCGGACGTGCGGGCCGGGCTGCAGCAGCTCGTCGCCGACTCCGCCGCCGGTCAGGTCGGTGCCATCGAGTCCGAGCGCGCGGCTGTTGCGCACGTGTCCGTGCTGCCCTGGCATCGCGGACTTCGGCGAGCGAAGGTGGCGCTGCTGGCCTACCTCGATGCCCGGGTCGCGTACCTGCGCGGGGTGGCACGCAACTCACGCACCCTCTACGTCGTGCACCCCGAGCTGACGGAGCTGCGGGACGAGGCGAGGGACGCCTTCCGAGAGGCGACCGGCGGGGCGCAGCGCCAGCGGATCGACACCGCCTTCCGCGCCTGACTCAGCCCTTCAGGCCGCCGGCCAGCAGGCCGCGCACGAAGAAGCGCTGCAGCGACAGGAACACGATGAGGGGAAGCGCGATCGACAGGAAGGCACCCGCCGACAGCAGCTGCCACTGCGTTCCCTGGGTGCCCGCGAGGTTGGCCAGCGACACCGTCAGCGGTGCGACGTCCGGCGTACCGCCGGCGAAGGTCAGGGCCACCAGCAGGTCGTTCCAGACCCAGAGGAACTGGAAGATGCCGAAGGCGGCAAGCGCCGGCGTGAGCAGCGGCATCAGGACCTTGAAGAAGATCTGCACGTGACCCGCGCCGTCCATGCGCGCCGCCTCGATGAGCTCGCGCGGGATCTCCTTCATGAAGTTGTGCAGCAGGAAGATGGCGAGCGGAAGACCGAACATGGCGTGTGAGAGCCAGATGGTCCAGAAGGTCCCGGCCAGCCCCGCCTTGACGTACAGCGACAGCAGCGGGATCAGGGTGACCTGGATCGGGACGATCTGCAGCGCGAAGACGCAGACGAACAGCAGGTTGCGGCCCTTGAACTCGATCCAGGCGAAGGCGTACGCCGCCAGTGCCGCGAGCGAGATCGGGATCAGCACCGCGGGGATCGTGATGATGATCGAGTTGATGAAGTTGGTGCCGAGCCCGCCGCTGTTGGAGCTCAGCGCATCGCGGTAGTTGTCGAGGGTGAAGCTCGGGTGGCCGACGATGTTCCACCAGCCGGAGTCGTCGATGTCGGCCTTCGGTCGGAACGACGTCACGAGCAGGCCGAACGTCGGCGCGGTCCACACGACCGCGAGGACGACCGCCACGAGCGACGCCCACGGAGAGGTCAGTCGCTTCTTGATCTTGCCGCTGGGTACGTCGAGCGCGGCGATCGCAGGCGTGCTGGTGACCGGCAGAACCGCGTCACCTGTTGTGCTCGTCATCGTCCCTCCGAAGAACGCAGCTGGCGGACGTTGTAGGCGACGATAGGTACGACGAGAACGAACAGGAGCACGGCGAGTGCGGCTCCCAGTCCCTGGTTGCCCGCGCGGAAGCTCTGGCTGTAGAACTCGTTGGCGACGACGCTGGTGTCGAAGTTTCCACCGGTCATGGTGCGGACGATGTCGAACACCTTCAACGTGCCGATGCCGATCGTCGTGAGGACGACGATGAGGGCCGGCCGGATGCTCGGCACCGTCACGTAGCGGAACATCGCCCAGGCGCGTACGCCGTCGAGCCGCGCCGCCTCGACGATGTCCTCCGGGATCGCCTTGATGGACGCCGAGAGCACCGTCATCGCGAAGCCGGCCTGGATCCAGATCATCACCAGGATCAGGAAGATGTTGTTCAACGGCGAGTCGATGAGGAACTGGTGTGGGCTGCCGCCGAGCTTGACGATGATCTCGTTGAGCAGCCCGGTCTGCTTGATCCCGGGCTGGTCGGGCCGGAAGTCGTACACGAACTTCCAGATGATGCTGGCACCGACGAAGGAGATCGCCATCGGCAAGAAGATGAGCGCCTTTGCCAGCGCCTCGACCCGCGCCTTGTCGACGAGGATCGCGTAGAGCAACCCGATCGCGGTCGCCACGAACGGCGTGATGAGCACCCACATCACCGTGTTGCGCAGAACGGTGCGCTGATCGGGGTCGCTGAAGATCGTCGAGTAGTTGTCGAAGCCGACGTACGCATTACCCGCGGCGTTGTAGAACGACTGGTAGATCGTCTTCAGCCCCGGGTAGAGCAGGCCGACGCTGATGAGCGCCACCGTGGGCAGCAGGAATGCCGCGGCCACGATCCGGTCGCCCTTGCGACCGGAGAACCGGCTCGCGAGGGTCAGGATGACTCCGACGACCGCAACGAACAGGCCGATCGCCTCGAACATGGTGAGGAACTTGTGCGTGGTGGTCACGCGGGCACCTTCTCGCAGATCCGGGGAAGGGGCCAGACGCGCCGTGCGGCGCGCCTGACCCCTCCGTTACGGACGTCCCCTGCCGACTACTTCGGCCAGGAGGCCTCGATCTTGTCCACGGTGTCCTTCGTGCTCTGGCCGGTGATCCAGGCGGTTGCCTGCTTCCAGAACGAGTTGGTACCCACGGCCGACGGCATCGCGTCCGAGCCGTCGAAGCGGAAGACCGCCTTCGGGTCCTGCAGGATGCTGATCGACAGCTTGTCGATGTCGCTGCAGCTGGCTGCCTTGGCCGGGTCGGCGTTCTTGTTCGGCGTCACGCAACGACCGCCGCCGCCCTGCTCGGACAGGTTCGCCCACGTGGTGCTGGAGACGTACGCCTGGAAGGCGTGGACCTCGGGAGCGTCGCGGAAGCCGAGCATGAACTCGCCACCACCGAGGACCGGCTTGTCCTCAGCCTTCACGCCCGGGAGGTAGAAGGCGAAGATGTCGCCGTCCGGTGCGACCTTGGCCGTCTTCGGCCAGTTGGCTGCGTAGAAGCTCGCCTGGCGGTGCATGGAGCACTGGCCCTTGAGGATCGGCGTACCGGCGTCCTGGAAGGTCGTGCTGGCGATGCTCTTGACGTCGCCGAGGCCGCCGTTCACGTACTTCGAGTTCTTGAGATAGGCACCCACGGCGTCAAGCGCTGCAGTCGGCTCCTCCGAGTTGAAGGCGATGCTGTGGTTGACCCACTTGTCGTACTCGTCGGCCCCGTAGAGCCGCAGCATCCAGTCCTCCATCCAGTCGGTGACCGGCCAACCGGTGGCCTCACCGCTGCTGATGCCCGCGCACCACGGCTTCTTGCCGGTCGCCGCGATCTTGTCCGACAGCGCCTTGAGCTCGTCGAGCGTCTTCGGGATCGTGTAGCCCTTGCTGGTGAACTCCTTCGGGGAGTACCAGACGAACGACTTGATGTTGGCGTTCTGCGGCGGCGCGTAGAACTTACCGTCCGCGGACCCGAGGTCCTTCCAGCTCGGCGCGAAGTTCTTGTCGACCGCATCGATCGTCGCCTGGTCGGCCGGCACGGCCTTGCCCGTCGCAATGAGGGCCTTGAGCAGGCCGGGCTGCGGGACGATGCCGATGTCGGGCAGGTTGCCCGCCTTGGCGCGCACCAGGATCTGCGCCTCGAAGCTCTTGTCGAACTCGCCCTTGATGGTCGCGCCGGTGCACTTCTCGAACGGCGCCCAGGTGTCCTTGAGCAGCTGGTCCTCGGGGGTGACGATGCCGGTGTAGACCGTGACCGTCTTGCCCTTGAGGTTGCCGTACTGAGCGAAGTCCTCACAGCCGGCCACGGGCGACGCCGAAGTGCCGCCGCCGGCGTTGTTCGTCGAGCCGCCCGAGGACCCGCCACAGGCGGTTGCCGCCAGCGCGACAACCGCAAGAGCGGCGAGGGCCGGGAAGCCGCCCCGTCGATGGATTCCGAATGTCATGCAAACCTCCAAGACGGGGGCGCTGGCGCATGCCCCGGGCGGGCCTCATGCAAGCGTTTGCGGTACCGCAGGGCAATCCCACGGCTGGATTAGTCCGGTAACGATTCCGTCACGGGGTCGTTTCACCGCGGCGGTCCCGTTGTCTCGCGACAGACCAGGGACGTCGGCAGTACGACGTGCTCGTGGCGCCGTGAGTCGTCCCCACCGATGACGGCGAGGACCAGCTTCGCCGCCAGCCGGCCGTGCTCCGCAACCGGCTGGGCGATCGTCGTCAGCCCAACGGCCGCGCTGATCTCGTGATCGTCCACGCCGATGACCGACATGTCCCCCGGCACCCGGCAGCCGGCGTCCCGCGCGGCACTCAGGACGCCGAAGGCGATGTCGTCGCTCGCGGCGAACACCGCGGTCGGCCGCTCCGGAAGCTCGAGCAGTCGTTCCATCGCCTGCCGCCCGGTTGCCGCGGTGAAGTCGCTGATCTCGGCGTACGGCGCGGGCGGGTCGAGGCCTGCCTCGCGCATGGCGGAAAGCCAGCCGGCTCGGCGATCCAGCGGCGCGGCGAAGTTGCGTCGATCCGCTGGATCGCCTCCTACGTAAGCGATTTTTGCATGGCCGAGGCCGAGCAGGTGCTGCGTCGCGGTCCGTCCCACGGAGAGGTCGTCGATGCGAACGCTCATCGCTCCGGGGGCGCCGGCACCGACGAACGCAATCGGAACGGTCAGTCGTCGCAGGCCGTCGAGCTCCTGTCCCGTCAGCGGTGCCGTGAGGATGACCAGCCCGTCGACGCGGCCGCGCAGCACCTCGGCACGGAACGGCTCGGCGTCCTCGGTCATCGAGGCGCCGACACCGACGAGCAGGGCGTCGTACCCGACAGCGCGCAGCTCGCGCTCGACGGCCTCGATGACGGTGGCGTAGTACCAGCGGCTGGCGTACGGCGTCACGAGACCGACGGTGAGCGTCCTGCCGCTGGCCAGGCTGGACGCGCTCCGGCTGACGACGTACCCCAGCTCCGCAGCCGCGTCCCGAACGATCTGCTGGGTCTCCGCCGAGACACTGGGCAGCCCTCGCAGGGCCCGCGAGACGGTTGCGGTGGACACCCCGGCGGCACGGGCGACATCCTCGATCCGGACGGTCATTGTCCGATTCCCCCCAATGCAACCGCTTGCAGGGCGGGGGGAGTGTGACGCAGCCGCCACGGGCTGGCAATCCCCCGGCTACGCCAGCCGCCGTGGGTCCGGTCGGCCGCCTGATCTACCAGTGACGGGCGACCGCCGGTGTGACAGGTTGCGGAGGCGTCGCCGTACGGCGTGCTCTTCCACTCGGATCGTCCGGCACGTACCTGCCGGTGGAGAGGACCGATGACCCATGGCCACCGTCACGTTCGACAAGGCGACCCGGCAGTACCCCGGCGCACCGCGACCGGCGGTCGACGCGATCGAGCTCGAGGTCGGTGACGGCGAGTTCCTGGTCCTCGTCGGTCCGTCGGGCTGCGGCAAGTCGACGACGTTGCGGATGCTCGCCGGCCTCGAGCCGGTCGACGGTGGCCGGATCCTCATCGGCGACCGCGACGTCTCGGACGTGGCGCCGAGCGACCGCGACATCGCGATGGTGTTCCAGACCTATGCGCTGTACCCGCACATGACGGTCGCCGAGAACATGGGCTTCGCGTTGAAGATCGCGGGGCGTCCGAAGGACGAGATCCGCACCCGCGTCGCCGAGGCCGCCCAGATCCTCGACCTCACCGACTACCTCGATCGCAAGCCGAAGGCGCTGTCCGGTGGACAGCGGCAGCGGGTCGCGATGGGGCGCGCGATCGTGCGCAGCCCGCAGGTCTTCTGCATGGACGAGCCGCTGTCGAACCTCGACGCGAAGCTGCGCGTCGCGACGCGCGCGCAGATCGCGTCGTTGCAGCGCCGGCTCGCGGTGACCACCGTCTACGTGACGCACGACCAGGTCGAGGCGATGACGATGGGCGACCGCGTCGCGGTGCTCAAGGACGGTGTGCTGCAGCAGGTCGACAAGCCGCGGGCGATGTACGACAGCCCGAACAACATGTTCGTCGCCGGCTTCATCGGCTCACCCGCGATGAACCTGCTCACCGTCCCCGTGACAGGCGATGGCAAGGCGCACCTGGGTGACTTCGAGCTGCCGCTGCCGCGAGGCGCCAAGCTGAGCACCGACCAGGCCGCTGTCGGCATGCGCCCGGAGAACTTCACCCTCGCCGGCGCGGGAAACGGGATTCCCGTCATCGTCGAGCTGGTGGAGGAGCTGGGGTCCGACGCGTTCCTGCACGGCAGCGTCCAGGACGACGCGGGGTCGAAGGACCTGGTCGTCGCCCGCGTCAACCCGAAGTCCCCGCCGGAGAAGGGCGAGCTGATCCACCTGGCCCCGACGCCGGAGCACGTGCTCTGGTTCGACCCGGCAACCGGAAACCGCGTCGCCGGCTGACCCGGCCCCTTCCCCCTTGCGTCCGACGAGTCGGCTGCTCCGGCCACCACTTCGTCGGACGTTGCGGGGGTCTGGCGGGATCAGGCGAGGGCGGGGGTGACGCGCACCTCGCCGACGACCCTGCCGCCGCCGAGGACGGGCGTCGTCGCGAGCTCGTCGAGTACGGCGGCGTCGACGCCCAGCTTGCGGAGCGCGGCGACGAGGATCGGTGTACGGGCCCGCCCAGCTCCGTCCTCCACCTTGAGCGCAACGGCGGAACCGTCGGCGAGCGCCACGGCGTACACGCCCTCCGCACCGTCCTTCGCGACCAGTCCGGGGATGCCCTCCATCAGCCGCGTCACGTCCCGTCCGGTGCCGCCGACGAGGAAGGGGTGCGAGCGCATTGCATCGCTGACCCGCGGCTGCGAACGCACCAGCGCGGTGTAGGCCCGGGCCAACCCGCGCAGCGACAACGCGTGCTGGGGTGCGCCGCACCCGTCGACGGCGACGTGCTTGACCGGCTCCCCGGCGAGCTCCTCGATCCACGCCTTGATGGCGACCTGCACGGGGTTGGCCGGGTCGAGGTACGACGCCGCGTCCCAGTCGTTGGCAACGCAGCAGGCGAGCATGGCGGCGTGCTTGCCCGAGCAGTTCATGGTGAGCGAAGTTGGTTGCTCGCCGCGGGCGAGCAGAGCGTGTGCCGCGGGCTCGTTCAGCGGCAGCATCGGTGGGCACTGGAGCGCCGATTGGTCGAGGTCCGCCTCGGCCAGCATCCGGCGTACGACGTCGAGGTGTGCGGGCTCACCGGAGTGGCTCGCGGTGGCAACCGCGACCTGCTCGTCGTCGGTCGCGTACCACCCAGACTCGAGCAGGCCGGCAACCTGCAGCGGTTTGTTCGAGCTGCGCGGGAAGACGGGGCGGTGGACGTCGCCGAGCGCGAGGACGGTGGAGCCGTCCGGCCCGAGCGCCACGACGGACCCCGTATGGGTCCCTTCGACGTACCCCGAACGAAGGACCTCCGCCAGGACCGGCAGGGTCAGGACTGCTCGCCGAGGATCGTGTCGACGTCGGCCTCGCCGTCGCGGTAGCGGCGGGTGATCTCGGCGCTGGCGGCGTCCATGACGGCCTGCACCTCGCGGCGCTTCGCCGACAGGGTCTGCTCCTCCTCGGACAACGTGCGCATCGCATGGGCAAGCTCGTCGGTGGAGCGAGCCGCCACGTCGGAGAGGTCGACGTCGGCGACGAGGGCCTCGACGTAGCGGCGGTGGCTGTCCGCCCGGGACGGCTCGACGGTGACGTGCCGACCGAGGCCCCGAGCGGGACCGCGGGGCTCGTCGGCGAGGATCGCGGCGAGGTCCTGGACGAGGTTGCCCGAGCCCTTGCCGTCGCGCCGGTTGAGCTCGGCCCGGATGACGTCGAGCCGACCCTGGACCATCCGGCGGATGTAGGACAGATCGACCTCCTCCTGCTCCGCCTCGCCGCGCAGCTCACGCAGCTCGACGATGTCGACGGAGCGGATGCCGGACAGGTAGTCCTCGGCCAGGACGCGGTCGATGCGCCGGGTGCCCTTGACGGGGCTGCTGTCGGTGCTCACGCCGGTCCCTTCCTGATCGTCGGCGTCCATCGTGTCAGATGCAGTGGCGTGCGGGACAGGGATGCTTTCCATTGCGCCGGTCGGCTCAACGTAGGCTCGTTTCCTGCCGAAGCCTTCCCTGCGGGGATTCCCGCTGTCCAGGCGACGGTGCGAGGGAGGTCAGGCGTGCTCAAGGGCGACCTCGCCTCCACCCCTCTCCCCGACCTCCTCGAGCAGCTTGCCGAGGGGGTCGCGACCGGCTGCCTGCACGTCGTCGACCCCGCCGGCGAAGAGGCGAAGGTCTTCCTGCGCGGCGGGCGGGTGTACGCCGTCGTCGTCCCCGGTCATCGCCCGCAGCTGGGCGCCCGTCTGGTGTCCTCCGGTGATCTCGCCCCCGAGGCGCTGGGCGAAGCGCTCGAGGCGCAGCGGACCGAGCTGCAGGGCTGGCGGCTCGGGGAGCTGCTGGTGCATCTTTCCTACGTCGACCAGCCGGTCGTTGAGGCGTTCGTCCAGGAGCAGGTCCGCGAGTCAATGTCGGACCTGCTGCGCTGGCCAGCGGGCACCTGGAAGTTCCGGATCAACGAGCGCACCCGTGAGGACGTCGCGCCGCCCGTGACGGTCGCGGAGCTGCTGGCCGAGGTCGGTCGCCGGCGCGAGGACTGGAAGACGATCGAGGAGAGCATCCACGGGCCGGCGGCGGTTCCGCTGCTGTCGGCGGCCGGTTCTGGCTCCGCTGAGATGGAGATCGACGCCGACGCGTGGTCGCTGCTGTGCAAGGTCGACGGCACGCGCAGCGTGGCCGAGCTGGCTCGCGATTGCGGCTTCACGATCTACGAGGCCGGCAAGGTCGTCTACACGCTGGTGCAGGCCGGGCTGCTCGAGGTCGAGGAGGAGCTGACCGGACCCGAGCCGACGGCGGCCCCCGCTGCGGCAGAGGCCGACTTCGACGCAGGCGCCGTCGCCTCGCGACTCGTGTCTGCGCTGTCCCATGGCGCGCCGCCGTCGTCGCCCCCGATCCCGGCCGCCCGTCGGTCGGACCGGACGCTGGAGCTGCCGGCCGCCGAAGACGAGGTGGACGGGTCGATCGATCGGGTCTCCGCCGCCCTGGCCGCGCTGCTCGGACCGGCGACGGCGTCTGACGACGTGTTCAACGCTCCGGCGACACGACGCAAGGCCGAGCCGGAGGTGGACCCGGAGGTCGCCCGCAAGCAGGCGGAGAAGGAGCGCCGCGCAGCCCGTCGGCGGGAGAAGGACGCTGCCGAGCTGGCTGCTGCCCAGGCCGAGCTGGAGGCTGCGCGGACGGCTGCTGCCGAGGCCGAAGCCGGCCCCATCGCTGACGTGGTTGATCTGGACGAGGCACGCCGAGAGGCCGCCCGCCGCGACGAGGAGGCCGAGCAGGCCCGACTCGCCGAAGAGGCCGAGCAAGCCCGACTCGCCGAAGCCGAGCAAGCCCGACTCGCCGAAGCCGAGCAGGCCCGCCTCGCGGAAGAGGCCGAGCAAGCCCGACTCGCCGAAGAAGCCCGCCTCGCGGAAGAAGCCCGCCTCGCGGAAGAGGCCGAGCAAGCCCGACTCGCCGAAGAAGCCCGCCTCGCGGAAGAAGCCCGCCTCGCGGAAGAAGCCCGCCTCGCGGAAGAGGCCGAGGAAGCCCGCCTCGCCGAAGAAGCCCGCCTCGCGGAAGAGGCCGAGCAAGCCCGCCTCGCCGAAGAAGCGGAGCAGGCGCGCCTCGCCGAAGAAGCTGAGCAAGCCCGGCTCGCCCAAGAGGCCGAGCAGGCCCGACTCGCCGAAGAAGCCCGCCTCGCGGAAGAGGCCGAGCAAGCCCGACTCGCCGAAGAGGCGCGGCTCGCCGAAGAGGCCGAGCAGGCCCGACTCGCCGAAGAAGCGCGCCTCGCCGAGGAGTCGCGGCTCGCCGAAGAGGCCGAGCAGGCCCGACTCGCCGAAGAGGCCTGGTACGCCGAACAAGCCCGCGCCGCCGAGGAGCTTCGCGTTGCGCAGGAGCAGGAAGAAGCCCGCCTCGCCGAAGAAGCCGCCGCCACGTATGACAGCCACGCGACCGAGACAACGGCCGCTGCTGCCGCCGCCGCTTTCGCGGAGCTGAGTGTCGCGGCTGCCGTCGAGACTCCGGTTGAGGCGGAACCGGAGCCGGTTGCGGAAGCCACGGAGTACGACGACGACCCGCCGCAGCCCTACATGGACCGCGACACCGACACCGCGGCGCTGCTGCGCGAGCTGTCGTCGCTCGGCCTGGACGACGACCCGCCACCGCCGCCGGTCCGCCCGGCCACGCCGAGCGCTCCCCGCCCGGTGGCAACGACCGCCAAGAAGAAGAAGGGCCTGTTCGGCCGCTGATCCGTCCCGCGGATCTCGGACCTACCGGTCGGACTCGCCGGCGCGCCGGCCCGGTTGCTCCGAGATGAGGTCAGCGGCGACGCGGCAGCAGCGTCCGGGCAGCCGCTGCAGCCCGAGCCGGTGACACCGGCTCGTCATCGACAGCCGCATCGAGCTGCGCCGGCACCGCACCGGCGAGCAGCGCCGCGTCGGCCGGAACCTGCCGCTTGACCAGAGCCAGCGCGACCGGCCCGAGCTCGTGATGCCGCGCAACGGTGCCGACCCGGCCGACCTCGCGACCGTCGTACAGCACTGCATCTCCCGTGACCGGCAGCTCGCTGTCGCTGCCATCGAGGTGCAGCAGTGCGAGCCGGCGCGGCGGCCGGCCGAGGTTGTAGACGCGCGCCACCGTCTCCTGGCCGCGGTAGCAGCCCTTGTCGAGGTGTACGGCGCGCACCAGCCAGCCGACCTCGTTGGGGATGGTGCGGTGGTCGGTGTCGACGCCGAGCCGCGGCCGTCGCGCCGCGACCCGCAACGCTTCGTACGCCGACACGCCGGCCAGCTCGCCGTCGTACGTCGCCAGCTCACCGCGGGGGACGAGCCGGTCGGCACCGGCCTGATGGAGCACGGCCCAATCGGCGGTGACGTCGGCGACCTCGACCCGGTTCATAAAACGCATCCGGTCGAGGTAGTCGACGAGCGCTGCCGCCGTACCGGGTTCGACATGAGCCCACACGGCGGCACCGTCATCGACGAGCTGGAGGTGGTGCTCGACGTGCCCGTGCGGACTGAGGATCAGTGCCTCGGTCCAGACGCCCGGCTGCAGTGACAGCAGGTGCTGCGTCGTCAGGTTGTGCAACCAGTCCAGCCGGTCCGGGCCCTCGACGCGCAGCACCGGCCGGTGCGACAGGTCGACCGTCGCCGTAACAGCGGCCAGCGCGCGCTGCTCGCGGTACGGGTCGCCGTAGTGCCCCGCGACACCAGCGTCCGGGGGCTCGGCCACGACCGCACCGGGACGGGCGAGCAACGGGCTGGTCACATCCGGCACAGCGTCGCGACGGCCGTGGGGATTCCCCCGACACAGCGGCGGGGCGGCCTCCGAAGAGAACCGCCCCGCCGATGCATGCCGTGCCTAGTGGATGACGGTCAGCCGCTGGTTGCTGTGGCCACGACCGTTGTTGACGTTGTCGCTGGTGCGGACCACGAAGTAGAACTGGCCGTTGCCCTTGAACACCCGGTCGATGCGCCAGGTGTTGTTCGGACCCGTCTTCGCCTGCGACGTGATGATCGCGTGGCAGCCGTTGTCGGCCTGCGCGGTCGTGTCGGACTCAGTCGGCGGCACGCAGTACTGATCCAGGTTCGGGCCCTTGGCGTAGCGGTACAGCGTGATGAGCTGACCCGCGCGACGCGGCAGGTTGGTGCCCTGGAAGTGGTACTTGCGCACACCGTCGCGGTACGCCGACAGGCTGAGCGACGTGTGGACCGTGATGACGGTCGACGGGCTGTCGTTCGCGGCGCTCGTGGTCGTCCCGTTCAGGTAATGCGCGTAGAGGCGCGTGTTGCCACCCGGCGTCACCGTCCACGAGATGTCACCCGCGGCGTTCAGCGTGCCACTGCGCACGACGCTGTACGTCGTGCTGGGGCGGCTGTACGCGTAGAGGTCGACCGGCTTGTTCGGTGCGCCGTGCACCCGAACGGTGGACGTCTGCGTCGGCACGATGTCACGCGGGCTGACCGTGATCGACAGCGGCACCACACTGCCGCCACAGGTGCTGCTCGGCGACGCCGTGCCCGACGCGGACGCCGAGCTGGACGCCGATGCCGTGCTGGACGCCGATGCGCTGCTCGACGCCGATGCCGTGCTGGACGCTGAGGCCGATGCCGATGCCGTGCTCGATGCGGTCGCGCTCGCCGATGCGGTCGCGGTCGGTGTCGCCGACGCACTGCCCGATGCAGTGGGCGTTGGCGTGCCGGTCGCCTGAATGGCGAAGCCCGGGATCGGCACCGCGGTCGCCGACGCGCTTGCGCTCGGGGTAGCGCTGCGGCTGGCCGAGGCCGTGGCAGACGGCGTGCCGCTGGCCGAGGCGGTTGCGCTGGCCGAGGCGGTTGCGCTGGCCGAGGCCGAGGTGCTGGCCGTCGGGGTGGCCGAACCGGCAGAGGAGGACGCCGACGGCGTACCGCTCCCGCTCGGGCACGGGCTGGAGCCGGCCGAACCGCTCGCGCTCGGTGTCGGCGAAGGCGCCGCCGTCACGGTGAAGCAGCCGGAGCACGCCGCGCTCGCAGAGCCGTCCGTCAGCGTCGCCGTGACGTTGTAGTTGCCGGCCGTCTCGTCCTTCGCGGCCTGGATCGTCGCCCGGACCAGCTTGTCGGTGACGAACTCGACTGCCGTGACGGTCGACTTGGTCGCCGTCGTGGCGATGACCACGCCCTTGCTGAAGTTGCTGCCCACGACGTCGTACGTCTTGGTCGTGCCCTGCTGCTGGTCCTTCTGCGCGCCCGCGGTGTTCGGGTCGCGGTCCAGCGAGGCGACCGTCGGTGGCTTGCGGTTGGACGGCTGCGTCACCGTGAAGGCGGCGCAGCTGGGCTGCTCGCAGGCGTTGGTGACCCCGGAGTTGGGATCGCGGACGACGGCTTGATACGGCCCGGGTGCAGCGTTGCGGAGGTCGAACGTCGCGGTCATCGACGTGCCGTTGGACGGCGCGTTCTTCGTGCCGATGATCGTCAGGCCGTCTCTGGTCGAGCTGCCCGGCGCGGCGGAGAACTCCAGCCGCGGCTCGCCGTCGACCACGTTGCTGCCGTTGAACGTCACGGTGATCGGTCCGCTGCTGGGGTCGTTGCTGCCACCCGTCGGGCTGATGCTGGTCAGCGGCGGGCCGGAGACGAAGAAGCAGACGGTGCACGACGCGGTGGCCCCGTTGAGGTTGCTCACCCGCACCCCGCGTGACCCCGGCACGTCGCTGGCAGCCACCGACGCAGTCCGTTGGATCTGCTTGGCGGTCGTGATCCCGGCGGTGACGTCCTTGCCGCTCGAGTCGGTCGGGGCGGCGTTGGCGGTGATCAGCGGGTCGACGCTGCCGTCGTTGAAGAGGAACTCGATCTTCACGCCGCGCTCGAAGTTGTTGCCCGCGATCGTGATGTTGCCCTTGCTGTTCGGACGCAGCGAGCTGGGCGTGATCGAGGTGAGCGCGATCGGACCTGCCGGGATCACCGTGAAGCACGAGCTGCACGTGTCGTTGCCCCCGCCGAGGAGCGGGCCGCCGGAGGTGCCACTCGAGCTGACGTTGTAGGTGCCCGCGTCAGCCGGACCATCCATCCCGACGCCGTCACCCATGTCGGTGAAGTCGACGGTCGCGGTGCCCTCCGTGGACCCCGGCGTGACGCCCGGGTCGATCGACACGTCGAAGGGCTGCCCGCCGCCGACCCGGGTGAACGTCGCCGTACCGCCGAGCTGGTAATCGGCATCGGTGCCCTTGAACGACATGGCCTGCGCCGGCTCGCTGTTGGAGACCGCGCTCGGCGTGACGATGAGGGCGTTGGCGGCCGCGGTGCTCGACGGCGCGAGCAGCACACCAGCGACCAGAGCCGAGCTGGCGAGAAGGGCGCCCGCTGCCATGCGGCGGCGTACGACGATGTTCATGGAACTCCCTGTCCGGTGTGACGGCGGTCGATCGCGTGGTGCCTCGGCCGTAGTGCTCATTACCTAGGACGTGTTGATCACCATCAGGTTCGCCTCCGTGGAGGGTCTTCCTGCCTCGCTACCCACCCTAATCGGACAATTCACCCGCGGTGGCACAGGCCCGGCACAGACCGAAGACGGCGAAGTGCCCGACGTCGACAGTGAAGCCTCGCTCGGCGGACAGCCGGCGTACGACGTCGTCGACGACCGAGCTGTCCGCCTCCTCCACGCCACCGCAGTCCCGGCAGACCAGGTGCACGTGGTCGTCGTCGCTCGGGATGGAGTACGTCGGAGCGCCGTGGCCCAGGTGGGTGTGCTGGACCAGGCCGAGCTGCTCGAGGAGCTCGAGGGTGCGGTAGACGGTGGAGATGTTGACCGCAGTGGCCGTCTCCCGGACGGCGCCGGCGATCTCCTCGGGCGTGGCGTGGCCGAGCGTGCCGACCGCCTCGAGGACGAGCTGGCGCTGGGCGGTGAGCCGGTAGCCCCGGGCGCGCAGCTCGGCCTGCCAGCCCTGCGCGGTGGGCACGCTGCGTCCCATGTCCGAACACTAGCCTTCGGGACATGGCCGAAACCGTCCTGGCGCTGCTCGATCCGGGCGGCGGCGAGCCCGTCCTGGCCGACCCGACGACACCGGTGCTGCGCGCGGACGACTTCGGCGTCGTCCGCGGCGAGGCGGTCTTCGAGACCATGCGGGTCGCCGGTGGCCGAGCCCACTTCGTCGAGGCCCACCTGGCCCGGCTGGCGCGGTCGGCGCAGCGGCTGGCGATCGAGCTGCCGACCGGTTGGGAGCGGCTCGCGCAGGTCGCGGTCGGTGCCTACCGGCCGGCGGACGGCGTACTGCGACTGACCTGCACGAAAGGGCCGCCCGGCGGCGTACCGGTGGGATTCGCGCTGGTGAGCGCGATCCCGGCCGAGACGATCCGCGGCCGGGAGCACGGCGTGCGGGCGATCACCCTCACGCTGGGGGTGTCGGCGCAGGTGCGGGCGGCCTCACCGTGGCTGCTGGGCGGCGTCAAGTCGACGTCGTACGCCGTGAACATGGCGTCGCTGCGGCACGCGCAGGGCCTCGGCGTCGAGGACGTCGTATGGGTCAGTGCGGACGGGGAGGTGCTGGAGGCACCGACGTCGACGGTCGCGTGGGTGCGCGACGGTGTTCTGGTCACGCCGCCGGCGGCTGATGTGGCGATCCTGCCCGGTACGACGGCGGACGTCGTGCTCGGGCTGTACGACGGGAAGACCGAGGTCCGGCGGGGGACTGTGGCCGAGCTGGCGGCCGCCGACGAGGTACTGATGATGTCCAGCGTGCGCGGGGTGGCGCCGGTCATCGAGCTCGACGGCCGGCCGCTCGGCGTCGGGCCGGTCACGGCGAGGCTGCGGGCGGCTCTCGAGGTGCTCTTCGTCTGACGTTGGTACGTCGACATGAGTCGGGCGCGAGCGGACTCAGCAGTCGTCTAGAAGCAGTTGTCGGGCTTGTTGAGTACAACCTCGACGCAGTAGTCCGTCACACCAACGGGGGCCGTGACGGTCTGAGCTGGGATTGTGTAAAGGGTGATCGGAGGCTGACACCCCAGCGATCCAAGACATAGCTGCTGCGTTCCAACCGGGATCGGATATGTCGCCCAGACCTGAGTGTCTTCGGTCGTGACGCACGCGCCGCTTGTTCCATAGCTAAAGCATTGCTCGTCCGCGAATGCTGGACTCGTAAACGCACCGAACCCCACAAGTCCTGCGGTGATCGACAACGTCAGCAGGATCTTCTTCATCGTTGGGCCCCCCATGAATTTTCCGCCACAATCTGTGACGGAATCCGGCGAATTATGGAGGGCATACAGACTCTCCGCAATGGAGGTTGAAAGCGGCGCCGAGCCGAGGGACTGCACGAGGGAGGGCGTAGTCGTTGCCGTGCGCTGCAGGTTGGTCGACACATGAGCTAGTTGTCCTAACCAAGGACGTTGTTGACGGGGCCACGGCGTGGCTAGTTGATCAACAAGAAGACCTCCGGATGAGGTCGGTGTGCCTGACGCGCCTACCCGAACCCCGGAGGTCTTCTTGCCGCACGCTAATGCCCGCACGAACGAGTACGGCCGCAACCTGGCCGTGCAGCGCTACCTGGCCGGGCACCGGGTCCAGGACATCGCGGCGCAGCTCGGCATCGGCCGCACGACGGTCTACAAAGGCACCACCTGCGCGCAGTTCCTGCACCGCGCCGCGCAGTGGTTTCACGACACCCACGGCATCACGATCCGCCGCGTGCTCACCGACAACGCAAAGAGCTACCGCCTCAGCAAAGACTGGATCGCGGTCTGCCACACGCTGCAGATCCGGCGACGCTTCACCAAGCCCGGGTGCCCTTGGACCAACGGCAAAGCCGAACGCTTCAACCGCACCCTGCTCACCGAATGGGTCTACGCCCAACCCTGGACCAGCACCGCCCAACGAGCCGCCGCCTTTGACGCCTTCCTCGACCGCTACAACACTCGACGAGCACACACCGCAGCCGGAGGACGACCACCGATCACCAGGCTCGCTGCCTGACGCCCGTCAACAACCTGTCCAGTCAGGACAGCTAGTCGAACATCTGGGTCCTCAACGGACGCTGACCGCTGGGGATCGGGCCGGTCACGGCGAGGCTGAGAGCGGCTTTCGAAGCGCTACTCGTATGACTCGCGGATGTCGGACAGGTGCTCGTGGGTCAGCAGGTCCTCGCTGTTCGGCCCCAGGACGAGGTCGAGCAGGAGGGACAGAGGCACGCCGCTGGACAGCAGCGCCATGGGGGCGGGTGTCACGAGGGACCTCCTGATTGCGTCGATGCCTTGTTGTCGGGTGAGGCACCGCGCGTAACGACCACCGACCGGGTGAACAGACGTTGGGCCGGACGCGGCCTCAAGTCGCCGGACCCGCGGAATGTTGGTGACAACTCCCGGAGCCGGACCTACGCTCGTCGTACACGGGAGAGGAGGTGGTCCAGGACTTTGTGTACTTCTGGGACTCGTGAGGTGGCTGTCCGCTAGGACGCCGTAGCAGGACAGTTGCTGGATCACAGAGGCGCCTCCTACGGGCGCCCCGGCGAATCCAACGACAGGCACCAGGCCCCGGGCTGCCGGACATCGTCCCCCCGGCCCTTCACCGCGAGGTGACGGAAGCAGCCCGGGGTCCGCCATGTCCGGGTCAGCTGCGCGCCCGCTTCGGGCTTTCCATGCCCTGCTGCGCTAGAGGTGGTTGTAGCGCCGCATCACATCGGCGTACGACGTCTTCAGGCCTCCGGCCGCGGTCGACGTGTCGGTCCACAGGCAGCTGACGCAGTTGAGGTCGGCCCCCTCTGGCTGCCACTGCATGGCAACGGCCACGCCGGAGGTCTGCATCGCCTTCAGCGCGGCGTCGAGTACGGCGACCCCGTGTGCCGGCGTGGTGCCCGCCTTGCGGGCTGCGGTGAACTCGCTCCACCAGATCGGCTTGGTCGTCCTCGCCCGCAGCCAGCTGGTGACCGCGCTGAAGTACGCCGTCGCGGCGACGTCGTCACCGACGACGCCCTTGTCCTTGGTCCAGGTGCCGCCGTCGACGGCCACCATGTCCGCGCCGTGCGCGTTGGCCAGCCAGTAGCTGAGCGCCGTGAGTGCGCGGTTGTCCACGACGCCCCAGGTGCCGCGCAGTGTCGACGGGTTGCTCATGTAGGTCGCGCTCGACTCGATGTCCATCGGGATGTACGGGCCGCCGACCTTCAGCGCCGGGTTGTAGGCCTTCAGGGCGTCGTACACCGTGTTGTAGAGACGCGTGTACGACGCGATGTCCCAGTTGTTGGTGGCCGGGTCGTAGAAGCCCTTGAGCTCGTTCCAGACCATGAAGTTCTTGACCTCGGGGTGTCGCTTGGCCACCTCGACCGCGAGGTTCGCGAAGTCCTGGTAGTGCGCGGGATCCGGCGCAACCTCGAGCTTGGACCAGTCGGTCGTGCCGGGCAGGCCGCCCTTCATCCAGTCCGGCGAGCAGCACAGCGTCACGATGGGCGTTCCGCCACTGGTGGCGATCAGCCGCAGCCGCTCGTCGAAGGTCCACCAGTCGTACAGGTCCGGCGACGGCTCCGGGTTGGTCGCGCCCCAACCCATCAGCGGCTCGGCCTGCAAGCGAACACTGGCGCGGAGCACGGTCTTGGCCCTGCCCACCGCCGTCGGGTCACGCCACTCGTCGGCGGTGTACTGCGTGTGCGTCACGCCTACCTGAAACGTCGGCGTCGACGCGAGGGCCGGGAGCGCTGCAGCGGCCGCAGCGGCCAGAAGGAGTGCCGTGACGACGAGACGGGGGCGCATACGGGTATTTCGGCACAGAAGCACTCGCTTCCCAACACATACGGCAGAAATAGGTAGATCAGGTCACGAGCGGTGGCCCATCGGAGGCCGCGCGACGGCCCGGATGGGACAGCCGGCGCTGGGCCGGCCGCTCGACCCCGTGGTGCACGACCACGGCCAGGATCGCGGCAGCCGCAAAAGCGGGTACAGCGGCCCCGAGCCCCCGCGCGTCGCGCACGTGCAGCAGGTTGGTGAGCACCAGCTCGTGCACCAGGTAGAAGGCGAAGGACACCTGGCCGGCATAGATGAGCGGACGTGACACAAGCCATCCTCGACGGTCGGTGAGATCGGTCTGCGCGGCGAGCACGATCCCGGTGAGGAAGAGCGGGGTCAGGACCAGATCGGGCAGCGGGAGCGGCAGGTCGCCGGCGAGGACGACACCCAGGCCCACCACCGCTGCCGCCACCACGAGCCCGGGCGCGACGCGCAGGCCGCTGCGCACCTCACGCGCGGCGACGACACCGAGCAGGAACTCGCCGAACCGCAGCACCGGGTGCGTGAAGGCGACGACCGCCCAGGTGCCGCCGTGCACGGCCGCGACGACGGTGACGGCCGAGCCGCCCACGAACGCGACCCCCGCGAGCCAACGCGCCGCCCGGACGCCCCGGCCGTCGAGCCAGGCCAGCACGAACGGCAGCGCGAGGTAGAACGCCGCCTCGCAGCTGAGCGACCAGGCCACCCCGTTCAGGCCGAACGTGATGTCTCCGCGCGGGATCCACGCCTGCACCAGGAACAGGCTCGCGAGCACGCTGCGCACCGACACCGGCCCGCTGACCGGAAGGGCGAGCGCGAGCACGAGCAGCGCGAGGTGGCTCGGGTAGATGCGGGCGACCCGTCGGCGGTAGAACCGGCCGGCCGGGGTCCCCGGGGCCGTCGACCAGGTCAGCACGAAGCCCGACAGGATGAAGAAGAAGGTGACACCGGCATAGCCGAAGGGCAGCGGGCTGTGCTGCACCGCATGCCATCGACCGAGGTGGAACAGGAACACGCCGAGCGCCGCGAACGCGCGCAGCGACGTCAGCCGCGGCAGGACGGTTCGCACGGGCCCACCGGTCGACGTCACGCGGCTGCGCTCCGCGCCGCGAGCTCGGTCAGCAGCTCGTGCAGCCGGTCGATGTGCTGCTCGACGCTGTAGTGCGCACGCACCCACTGCGGCCCCTGCCGGCGAAGCCGGGTCTGCAGGGCCTCGTCGTCGAGGACGCCGGCCGCCGCCGCGGTGAAGGCCTCGAGGTCGTACGCCGGGGCCAGCACCCCGCCCGACCCGGCTCGCATCGTCGTACTGGGGCCGTGCCCGTCGTCCCATCCGACGACCGGCAAGCCGCAGGCCATCGCCTCCAGCGGCACGAGGCCGAAGTCCTCGCGCATGCTCGGGAAGAGCAGCAGCTCGGCGGAGCGGTAGGCATCGGCGAGCTCGGTGCCCGTCAGGAAGCCGTGCCAGACGACCTCCAGCCCCTCGACGGGTCGCGGGCGCGCCGCTCCGACGACGTGCAGCGGTCGCGCGAGCCGCCGGGCGACCTCGATCGCCCAGTCCAGTCGCTTGTAGCGCTCCTCGGGCCGCCCG
Source organism: Actinomycetota bacterium (assembly GCA_033851845.1). Classification (GTDB taxonomy): domain Bacteria; phylum Actinomycetota; class Actinomycetes; order Mycobacteriales; family SCTD01; genus RYN-124. The sequence continues at coordinate 5,638 of JAWWOH010000026.1, read as the reverse complement.
ACGAACAGCAGCGGCCCGTGCACGGCCGCCTCGGGCCGGAACAGCGTCGTGTCCACGCCCAGCGGGAGCAGCTCGGCGTCGATTCCGTAGACCTCGCGCGCCTCCGCCAGCACGCTCGGCGACGGCACGGCGACGACGCCGGCAGCGCGCACCGACCGTCGGTCGACGCCGGCAAGTCCGGCGCCGACGGTGCCCCACGCGCGGAAGCGCAGTCGCTCGCGCTGCACCGCTGTCGGGTGCGCGGCCCGCAACGGGTGATGCAGGTAGACGGCGTACGGCCGGCCACTGCGTGCCGCCACGAGGGGACCGGGCTGGTAGTGCGCGAGCACGACGTCGCAATCGCGCAGCCGCCGGCCGCTGTCGAAGGCGAGCAGCCCCGCGGACCCCGCTCGCGCCAGCCACCCTGATCCGAGTGTCGGCCCGGCAACGAGGTCCACCTGGTGACCACGCGCTGACAGCCCGGCGACCTGTTGCTCGACGACGCGCTCGATGCCACCGCGGCCGGCGGTCGTGTGCGTGATCACCGCGATGCGCACGACGGCTCCGGAGTAGGTTCGGCGCGGTGCAGCCAGGACCGGAGGGGCGGCCGAGCCTGCCACTGGTCAGCGTCATCGTCGACAACTACAACTACGCCGCCTACCTGCGCGAAGCCGTCGACAGCGCCCTCCAGCAGATCTGGCCCGCCGTCGAGGTCGTCGTCGTCGACGACGGGTCGACCGATGAGTCTCGCGAGATCCTCGAGCCGTACGGCGCGCAGATCACGCTGATCGCCAAGCCCAACGGCGGGCAGGCGTCGGCCTTCAACGCCGGCTTCGCCGCCAGCCACGGAGAGTTCGTCGTCTTCCTCGACTCGGACGACGTGCTGCACCCGGAGCACGCCGGCAACGTGGTGCGGCTGCTCGAGCGCCACCCCGAGGCGGCGTTCGCGCAGTTCCGGCTGCGCGTCGTCGACAGCGACCTGCGGCCGGTGGGGACGGTGGTCCCACCGGCTCACGTGCGGCTGCCGACGGGTGACGTCTGCGGCCCGGTGTCGCGCTGGGAGCTGGCCAGCTGCCTCGCTCCCGGCGGCGCGCTCGGGTTCCCGCGCCGCACTCTCGAGCGCATCTTCCCGCTGCCCGAGGACGAGCTGCGCAAGGGCGCCGACGCCTTCCTCGTGCGGGCCGCGGCGCTCGTCGGAGCAGTCGTCAGCACCGACGAGGTTGCCGCTGACTACCGCAGCCACGGGCAGAACGACTCCAACTCCGACGTGCTTGACCTCGACTACCTGCGCGTCGCGATGAACCGGCAGGTCGCCTGCGGCCGGCTGTTGCGGGAGTTCGCGGACACGCACGGCGTGCCGACTCCGCTCGAGCCGCTCGCGGCGCTCGACCCACTGTTCCTGACCCAGCGGCTCGCGTCGCTTCGCGCGGAGCCGCACCTGCACCCCTTCCCGGCGGACGGCCGATGGTCGCTGCTGGTGTCGGGGTTGCGGGCCGTCCGGCTGCGCCGGGACATCCCCGCGACCGGAAAGCTCGTGCACGCTGCGTGGTTCGTCGCCGTCGCGGCCCTCCCCCGGCGCGCGGCCGTGACGCTGGCGACGTGGTTGATGTTCCCGATCAGCCGCGGGCGCGCGGGAGCCTTCGTCCATGTCGCGGTGTCCAGCAGCAGCTGGGTCGCCGCCCGCCTGCGCGGACTCCGTTCCGGCTGACCGCGTCACAACGCCGAGCTCAGCCGAATCGCGACGGCGACCGCGAAGGCCACGACGGTCACGGCGCTCAGCGCGGTCCACCGCCGACCCGCCTGGCCGGTGTCCGACCGGGCTGCGACCAGCTGGTGCGCCAGCATGACCAGCAGCACGGCGACGGTCGCCGCCACCTCGAACGCCGTGAGGAGAGGCGTCATGCCGGCACCTCCTCCGCGCGTGACTGCCGCGACCCGCGGCTTCGCCGCCCGATGCCGGCGACGACGATGACGGCTGCGTCGACGGCGAGGAACCAGCCGACGGTCAGGTGGCCGGCGACAAGGAGTGCCTCCGCGACGAGCAGGTCCACGGCCACGCTGAGGCCGACGACGCGGGCGGCGACGAGCGCATCGACGTCAGCTCGGCCGCGACCGAAGAAGGCCCAGCCCGGTGCCGCCAGGAAGACGAGCAGCGCCAACGGAAGCCGGACCAGGGCGGGGGCATCGGCGTACACGACCGCGGCGAGCGCCACGGTGGCGATCAGGCTGACAGGAGCGGTCATGGCCGGCTCACCGCGGGCACGTAGACACCGATGTCACCGGCGCCGTAGATGCGGGTCAGCAGCGGCGTCGTCCGCAGCAGCTGCTGCGCGCCGCGCACCTGCTCGGGGGTCACGGCGGCGAGGTCGCGCATCTCGGCCCACTGTCCGTCGGTCGCGAGCAGGAACGACGGCCCCTTCTCGGCCAGCATCGAGGCAATGACCTGCCGCAGGTCGTTCTCGGTCAGCGGCAGCGGAGTCGCGTACCGGTAGTTGTAGTCCTCCAGCTTGCGCTGCCGCCACGGCACGGACTCGGCCACCACGAACAGCGTTGCGCCCCTAGGGGCGACCTCGTAGAGCGCGCTGACGGCCCGCGCATCTGCCGGCCGCATCCGCTCGAACTCCTCGTTGCCGTACCGCGCAACGAGGAAGCCGGCCAGCAGGGCCGCGCCCACGACGCAGGCGATCAGCGGCTGCAGAGCCACGCGCCGCAGCGCGGCAGCGTCCGCCCTGTCCTCGGCAGGCCGCCAGGCGTACGACGCCAGCACCGCGACGAACGGCATCGCGAACAGGTGCACTCGCAACAGCGCCTCGCCGCCGTAGCTCTGCAGCCCCAGGACGAGGAAGGGCATGACAGCGAGCAGGGCCGGTACGACGAGCAACCGGCGACGCGAGCGCACCAGGCCGACGATCGCCAGCAGCCAGATCAGGACGGTGAGCAGGAGCCGGGACCGGAGCACCAGGGTGCGTGTCGGCGTTGAGGTGGCGGCCACGCGCGAGGTGACGTTCTCGTGCACGCTCGTGCCGAGCGCCCCAACGCCGCTGGTGAGGTCGTGCAGGTGCCCGAACCAGAAGTCCTGCGCGCCCCAGAGGATGTACGCCGCGCTGATGCAGGCCAGCAGGATCGGTAGCCCGCGCAGCCGGCACCGGCCGAGCCCCACCAGGGCGGCAGCCGCGAACAGCATGAAGAACTGCGTCAGCTGGTGGCTGACGGCGCTCGCCGAGTAGAGCGCCACGAGCGCGAGCAGTGCCGCGATGCGAGCCGTCGGCGTTGTGGCTGCCGTCGGCAGCAGCTCGTCGTCAGGACTGCGCCGCAGCAGCCGCGCGATGACGCGGCCGAGGCGGTTGTCACTCACCCCGCCGCTCAACGCGGTGAGCAGGACGGCCAGGAAGGTGAGGTACAGCAGGAAGTTCCAGCCCTGCGGGGCGAAGTAGTCCTGCCCCACCCAGTTGCCGACGACGAACAGCGCCAGCGCGAGAACGCGCTGCCTCGCGTCGCTGACGAAGGCCCGAACGATGACGGCGAGCGGCACCAGGTAGAGCAGGTCGAGCAGCAGCGGCGTCCAGCGCAGCAGCGCCTGCGGCGCCACTCCGGCCGCCTTGGCGAACATGCCCGCCGCGGCGAAGAAGGCGGGCCAGGAGAAGCGGGCGTCGTTGTGCGCGAGCACCTGACCGGACCGGCCGATGTACTCGGCGAACCCCGCGTGGGTCCACGCCGTCGCGAACCTCGGCAGCGGCTCGACCAGCGCCGGCGCGGCGGTCAGGGCGACGACAAGAGCGAGGAGGGGCACCATCGACCAGCGCGGCAGCCCCCCTGGCCGACTCACCATCGCGACCAGGGTGACGAGGATGCCGCCCAGCCCGACGAAGTACCACGGTGACAGCGCGCCGGCGAGCCCGAGGCCGTTGACGTCGGACGGCGATGTGCGCGACAGCCCGAACAGCACGATGTCGAGGCAGGTCAGGGCCGACAGCGCAGGCAGCCAGCCCTCGAGCCCCAGGGTGCGCACGAGCGGCACCGCGGGTGGGGTGTACGGCGCAGCGACCGGCACGAGGGTCATCGTCATGCAGGCCGTCCGGATCGGACGTGCGACACGAGCCAGGGCAGGACGAGAAGCGCGACGACGCCGTTGCCGACGAGCCAAGCGACGCCGACCGCAGCCGGCCCCATCGGGGTCAGCAGCGCGGCCGCGAGGCCCAGCACCGTCGCGAAGGTGATGACCTCCGTCCAGAGCACCAGCCGGCCCTCACCGCGCGCTCGGGCGGCGGACTGCGCCACGATGACCACGGCCCGCGGTACCGAGCCGAGCACCAGCAGGCGAAGGACACCGGTCGCGTGATCGGCGTACTCCGGGCCGTAAACCGCGAGCAGCCACGGAGCAGCGACCACCACGAACGTGCCGCCCCCGCCGAGCAGCACCGCAAGCCGACGTGAGCTGGACCGGGTGAGCTCGGCGAGCCGGCTCGGGTCGGCCGATCCCTCGACCGTCAGCGCCGCCCCGATGCTGTGACTCACCAGGTCGATCGCGATCGCCCAGGTCCACGCGACGTAGAACAGGCCGTTTGCGCGGCTGTCCAAGACGCCGAGCACGAGCAGCGGCATCACGTTGACGTAGCCCTGGTAGAACAGCGCGCTGCCGTAGTTGAGGCCGACGAACCGGCGTACGGCCGTGCCGCCCCCGTCCACCCGGTCGGCCCGGTCCGCGACGGCGGGCAGCAGCCGACCGAAGAGCAGCGCGCTGACGAGCGGCACGGCGATCAGCACGGGAAGGATCCAGCTCAGGTAGATGCCGTGCTCGACGCCGAACCAGCCGAGCACTGCGAGCGCCCCGAGCTTCACGACGCCGTAGGAGACGTTCTCGGCCAGCACCCACGGCGCGGCGCGCATGCCGGTGAGAGCACCGTCCTGCAGGGTGAAGATGCCCCACAGCACGGTGGCGACGAGGAAGAAGGCGGCCGCTGCAGCCGAGGCGACCAGGAAGGGCAGGGAGACAACGCGCAGCCGGACGGCGAGCAGGAACCCGGCGGCGAGCACGGCGATGAACGCACTGCTCCAGCCGTACGAGCGCAGCAGCACGCCGCGCGTCGAGCCGCCCAGCCGAGGCAGCAGGAAGGCGAGCGCACCGGCGAGGTTCATCCCGCCGACACTGGCCAGCAGCGCCATCGCGGTGAGCGCCGCGGCGTCACGGCCGACCTCGGCGGGCGTGAAGAGCCGGGCGGCCAGCACCCAGTACAGGACACCAAGCCCGCCGGTGCAGAGCGTGTTGAGCACCAGCGCGTAGCCGTTGCGGGCCAGCGGGTCGTCGAGCTGGTTGCGCATCACGGCGCGCACGCGCGAGCCCGCCTCCATGACGGTGCTCATGCGGCTGACCGCATCGGCGCCGGTGCTGCGGACGTCGGGGCAGCGGGTGCGAGCCGCCCGCGCAGGTAGCCGGCGGAGGTGACGACCAGGCCGGCCACGATGGCGGCCGCGCGCACCAGTCCGGACACATCGCCGCGTACGGCGGCGGCGAGGCCCCGGGCAACGCCCGCCGGCAAGGTGCGCCGGACATAGGTGCGCTCGCTCGCCAGGGCGGCATCAGAACCGGTGAGACCCGCGACGACGGCCTTGGAGATGCCTTCGGCGTAGCAGCGGCGGCGGAAGTAGCGCCAGGTGCACC
>JAWWOH010000144.1:0-27486 GCA_033851845.1 Actinomycetota bacterium | reverse complement strand
GAATCAGCCCGCCGCAGAGCCTTGCCAGCCTGGCTGCACGAGTACAACCATCACCGTCTCCACACCGCCATCGGATCCGTCCCGCCCATCACAAGGTTGACCAACCTCACTGGGCAGTACAGCTAGCGGCCGGAGTCACCGCGACGCATCCGCCAGGCATCCGTGACGAGCTCCTCGAGGCGCCCGACGGCAACCTCGTCGAGGCGCAGCATCACCAACGGCCAGCCGTCGTAGGACGGAGCCGTGAAGAAGATGGCCGGCTCACCCTTGAGCAGTGCCTGCTTCTCGGCCTCGTCCGACGTAAAGGACAGCGACGTCGGTCCGGATCACGCGTCTGCGCTCAGGCCGGCGCTCCGGGTACGACCAGACGAAGCCCTTTCCGGCGACCCGGAAGTCGAAGCCCTCGCTGTCGATCTCGACCACGTCCGCGAGCGACAGCGCGATCTCGCGCACGTCCTGCATGTCGGCCATGAGCTCAGCGACGCACGCGTAGGGCGGCGACCGCACCCACGGCAGACAGCACCGCTGCGACCGCGAACCCGACGGATCCCGACTCGGGCAGCACCAGCGCAATGGCCGCACCCAGCACCCAGGTCAGCTGCAGCGCCGTCTCCGACTGCGCGAACGCGCTGCTGACCGATTGCGACGGCACCTGCGTCTGCAGCGAGGCGTCGAGCCCGAACTTGGACATGGAAGCAACGAAGGACGCGACGCCCGCCGCGACCGCCGGCAGCACCCCGTGCGGTCGGACCGCAGCCGCGAGGCAGGCGAGAAGTGCGAGCAGTGGCGACAGCCTGGTCGCGGCGCGCGCGGACACCCGGCGGATGCGGGCCGCACCGAGCGTCCCGCCGATCTGCCCGACGGCGGCGGCACCGACGACGAGCGCGATCTCCCAGGCGGAGGCGTGCTTGGCCCGCAGCAGGAACGCCAGGAAGATCGTCAGCAGCCCGGCCACCGCGCGCAGCGCCGCCGCCGACCCAAGCGCAGCCATCACGGCCGGGCCGGCGGCTCGGAGCCGGAACGACACCCGCTCCTCGTCCACCGCGGCCGGTGCCTCGTCGACGTGGGCAGGAAGCCGGACGGCGAGTACGCCGGCGGCGAGCAGGAGGAAGCTCGCGGCGTACAGGACCCAGGAGGCGCCGAGCGTCTTGGCGACCACACCGCCCATCGCCGCGGCCACGGACGACGAGGCAGTGCCGGCGACGTTCAAGCGCGCGTTGGCCTGGATGAGGGTCATGCCCTCCGGTCGGACCCGCGGCGTCGCGGCGCTGCGGGCGACGCCATAGGCACGGGCCAGCACCAGCACGCCCAGCGCGAGCGGGTACAGCCCGAGGCCGGCGATCGCCCCGGCCATCACCCAGGTGAGCAGGCCGCGCCCACCGGCGGTGGCGGCGAGGACGTTGCGACGACCGTGCCGCAGCCGGTCGAGCAGCGGACCCGCGATCGGCACGAGGAACGAGAAGGGCAGGAGTGTCAGTACGAGGTAGAGCGCGACCCGGCCGCGCGCCTGGCCGAGCGGCACCGAGAAGAACAGCGTCCCGGCGAGGGCGACGGCGACCAGGGCGTCGCCCGCCGACTGGAGCGAGTGCACGCCGAGGAGCTGGGATAGGCCACTGCTGCCGGCACCGTTCGCTCGGGCCGCCTGCCGCAGCCACCGCGCTGCGGGTCGGACCAGCTCCATCCCGGCAGGCTAGGCGGCTTTCGCCCCCGCGCGACCCCGGATCGACATACGGTGAGGCGATGACCGGACGAGGGGGATGGGCCGCCGGCCTGGTCGCCCTCGGGCTGCTCACGGTGACCGTCCCGGCGTACGCCGCGGGCACCGCGCCGCAACGCACCTGGAACTTCGACCAGGTGCACGTGCCGAGCGCTCGCTCCGCCGGTCGCCTCGGGGCGGGGGTGACCGTCGCGGTGCTCGACTCCTGGGTCGATGCCTCGCACCGCGACTTCGAGGGGCGCGTCCTCGCCGGCGCCGACTGCGTCGGCGGCACCTGCCAGCCCGGCCCTGCCAGCCCGGATCAGTGCGACCACGGCACCCATGTCGCCGGCACCGTTGCATCGTCGTCGTTCGGCGTCGCGCCGAAGGCGCGCATCCTCCCCGTGCGGGTTCTCACGTACGACGCCAAGAGCGGCAACTGCGTCGGCCAGCCCGACGACGTGGCGGCAGGCATCCGCTGGGCGGCCGCGCACGGCGCGCGCATCATGAACCTCTCGCTCGGCCCCGACGTACCCGGATTGTCGTCGTCGACGGCGATCCCGACGGCGGTGAGCGAGGCGGCCAGCCAGGGCATCGTCGTCATCTTCTCGGCCGGCAACAGCAGCGCGCCGGTCGCCAACAGCTACGGCCAGGACGCGATGGTGGTCGCAGCGACCGCGCGCTCCGGCGGCCTCGCGTCGTACAGCCAGCGCGGCACCGGCGTCGACATCGCCGCGCCGGGCGGAGACCCGAAGACGAAGGACACCTGCACCCAGTCCGACTGCATCACCTCGCTCTACCCCGGCAACAGGTACGCCGTCGCCGCGGGCACCTCGATGGCCGCACCGCACGTCAGCGGGATCGCCGCCCTGCTGCTGGGCCAGGATCCCGCCCGCACGCGCGACGACGTCATCTCCCGGCTCGAGAACACCGCACGTCCCCTGGCGCAGGCCGGACACGGCGTGGTCGACGCGGCGGCGGCGCTCGGCGTACCGGCTACGGCCCCGCGGTCGACCTCGAAACCGACCCCGGTGCCCGTCGTACGACCCTCGAAGTCGCCCGTCGCGAGTCCGGCCGCGACGCGCACCGCAGCACCCCGCCGAACCGCGAGCGCGCCGAGCCTCAAGGCCAGCCCAGCACCGACCCCGCCTGCTCCGATCATCGCGAGCAGTCCGCTGCCGATGCCGTCGGACCCGCAGGCGTCGTCGCGGTCCGCGGACAACAAGGGAATCCCGCTGCCGCTGACACTGTTCGCTGCCGGTCTCGCCGTTGCGGCCGCGGCGTCGGTCGCGGCGTTCGGACGAGCTCAGCTGTAACGCGTGACGTAGCCGCGCCGCCGGAACAGCCGCAGCATCGACGTCACGTAGTACATGGCGGCCGCGCCGCCGATCAGGGTGAGTACGGCGGAGATCCCCAGCTCGTGCCAGGGGAACGCTCCGCCGTCCACCAGCATCCGGGCAGCGGTGAAGGCGTGCGTCGTCGGGAGCGCCTGCGCGACCGGTTGCAGCGGGCCGGGCAGCGCCGCGACCGGGAAGAACGTGCCGGACAGCGGCATCAGCACGAACAGGATCCCCCACACCAGCGCCTCCGCGCCGGTGCCGAACCGCAGGACGATGCCGATGACGAGCATTGCGATGACCCAGCCGGAGAGGAGCAGGAGGGCGGCCACCGGGATGAGCCCGATGCCGAGGGACGTGATGCCGAAGCTGTAGCAGACCAGCGCTGTCAGCGCGACGCCGCCGACGCCGAGGACCGTCTTGACCAGACCGAACAGCCCGGTCCCCAGGAGGTACTCCGCCTCGCTCACCGGCGACACCATCAGCGACAGCAGGTTGCGCGACCAGGTCTCTTCGAGGAAGCCCGCGGACACCGCGATCTGCGCCTGGTAGATGACGTGCCACAGGACGACGCCGGCGAGCACGTAGAACGCGCGCGTCTGGTTGCTCTGATAGGCGATGGCGAGCGAGCCGAACGTCAGCGTGTCGACGATCGGCCACAGAATGATGTCGAACGACCGGTGCGGGCTGCGCTTGAGCACCCACCAGTGCCGCTTCGCGATCGCTGCGATGCGTACGGCGTTCACCGGCGAGCCTCCTCTGCCAGGTGCAGGAAGACGCCCTCGAGGTCGGCCCGGTCGTAGCGCAGCGCGATGTCCTCCGGCGTCCCGTCGGCGACGATGCGACCGGCCAGCAGGAACACGACGCGTTCGGCGAGCCGCTCGACCTCGCGCATGTCGTGACTGGTGATGAGCAGCGCAGTTCCGTGGTCGTCGCACAGACTGCGCAACCCGGCGCGCACCCGACTCGACACGTCCGGGTCGAGACTCGCGGTCGGCTCGTCGAGGACCAGCAGGGCCGGATGGTGCAGCGTCGCCTTCACGATGCCGATCAGCGTCTTCTGCCCACTGGACAGCTCGGTGCCGAGGGCGGCTTCGAGGTGGTCGATGTGGAAGCGCTCGAGTCCCTCGCGGATGGCGGCCTTCGCGTTCCGTACGCCGTACAGCTCGGCGTACATGCCGAGGTACTCGCGGACCCGCAGCCGCTCTGGCAGCGGTAGGTAGCCGGCCGCGAAGCCGACCTGCGCCATGGCCTTCGACCGCTGCTTGGGCAGCTGGAAGCCGGCGATCGTGACGTCGCCGGCGTCCGGCGAGACGACACCGAGGCACATCAGGAGCGTCGTGGTCTTGCCCGCACCGTTCGGCCCGAGGACAGCGACCCGCTCACCGGCTGCGACAGTCAGGTCGATGGCGTCGACGGCTCGGCCGCGGCGGTACGACTTGACGAGGCCGCGCGCGACCAGGACGTGCTCCACCTGATCAGTCTCGCTGGTGCGGTCCAGTGGATTAGCCGATCGTGCGCCGCGCTGCGGCGAGGTGCTCCTCGGCCTGGGCCCGCAGTGCGGGATCGCTCGGGTCGGTGCCCCGGTCGAAGACGAGCTGCCAGTCGAGCACCTCGATGCCCGCGCGTCGCCGGCCCACGATGCGCACGCCGCCGGCCGGCCGCAGCTTCACGTGCGAGGACCATGCGTAGCTGGCCGTGATCCGGGCGCGAACCTCCTGCGGCAGGTCCGTGCCGTGGTCCAGGTCGAGGTCGACCTCGTGACGCCGGCCGCTGCCCTCGTGCTCGGTCAGCTCGACCAGCTCGAGGGTCGGCTTCTCCCAGTGGGCGCGCTCGATCTCGTCCCACGCAAGCGTGGTGCCATCGGGGAGGTACAGCGCTCTGGTGCTGGCGACGACCGGCTGCCCATCCGGCGTGGTGCCCCAGGCGACCCGCCGCTCCCCCGGTCCAAGCGCCACCGCCTTCACCGAAGCAGGCACCGCCGTACGCCGGAAGAGAGCCACCCGACGACCCTACGTGCGCGCCCATCCGCTCCTTCGGCCTCTTGGGCCAGAGCCAGCGGTCCCGTCGAGACGACCTGTCCACGTTGTAGGGCGGTATCGCAGCCCAGTGATGCCGCTTACGGTCCCAGACGGCGCTTGCTTCTGGCAGCGCGCACTGGCGCCCGAACCTGGGCTCCGCCACAATCACAGAATGGCTCGTGTTCGCGTCCGGTCGCTCTGGCCGCATCTCGCGCTGCCGGCGACGCTGGTTGCGATGCTGACTCTGGCGCTCCTGGCTGGTGGCCGGGCCGGCGGCTGTCCAGGTCACGATGGCGAGCGCGCCATGACCACTCTCGGCACCCAGTGCGCTGTGCTGGTGCCCGGCCGGTAAGTGGCGTTCTTGCCTGGTGCTCCGTCATAGCCTGCGGCATGGCTTCAACGGTTCGGGACACTTGGACGAGCATCAACCAGTGGCTTGAGCGAAACGCTCCAGAGACCGCGACAACACTGCAAGCACCGGAACCTGCATCCGCCAGCCGCGTCGCTGCACACATTGGCCAGCCCCTGCCTCCGGAGCTTGTGGACTATCTCGAAGCTGTGCCGGGCAGCCTGTTCACACCCCTGCTGGGGCTGCACAGCACGCTGCTGGCCAGCAGGATGATCGAGGACACGGTGATGCGTCGTGAGATAGCAGACGAGATCTGGTCGGATGCACCTCCTGGAGACGGCGCAGGCCAGCCCGAACACGCCTGGAGCGGTGAGTTCTTGGCGCTGACCAGCGACAACATGGGTGGGGCGTTGTTCATCGATCTGCGCGAGGGCGACATGCGCGGGTGCATCCGGGCATGGGACAAGGTCGACGGCTCCGTCCAGCATCGCGCCTCTCTTTGGAGCGGCCCGGCTGCCCTGCTGGAATCGGTCATGTCGGCCCTGACGAGGGCGGAGCCCTTCGATAGGTACTTCGTTCCCGCCGTGGTTGACGGGCGACTGGAATGGCAGTTCCAGGACTGATGATTCGCGCCGGCACCGCTCATTCGGTGAGCGGAGGCGCCGGAACGCCGTTTGCGGTCCGGAATGGCCCGAGTAGCGGGTGGTGGGCGGGTTCGGTCGGCCCCGTTCGAATGCTGTCCCGCACCGTTTCAGCGCACGTCGTGCCGATCGGCACCTCGACGAAAACGATCGCGCCGTCAGGGTCGAACATGGCACTCGCCGTTGCGCACGTCGGTCGGTCGAAGCTCATCAGAACGTCGCCGTTCGCGTCGCGTCGGCTGCCGTCCCAGGGAACAGCGATCCGGTTGACTGCGCGCTGGACCGTTGCTGACGCGAGTTCCGGTGCCTGCTGCGCCGTCTGACAGCTCTCCGAGGCCGCGGAGTAGATGTACGCGGTGCTGCCATCGTCGGCGAGGACGTAGGCGTCGAGGCGGGATGTCGGCTCGTTCTTCGGGAGGACACCCGGGGTCGGACAGTCCCGGCTGCCGTCCGGGGTCATCCACGTCACGACCCATGCCAGTTGCAGCTGGCTGGGCACCTCGCCCCGGACGCGGCGCACCTCACCCGAAAGGCGCACCGACGCCAGTCCCATGCGGACCGAGCCGGCAAGCGCGTCGTACGGACCAGCGGTCCGCAGGGGTGGCGGCGGCCAGCTGTTGAGCATGATCACTTCTGCTTGCTGCCGTGACAGGGTTGGTTGGGCGTCTGCGATCGGGGTGATGGCAAGCGGCCCGTCGACCGGCGCGAGACTCTGAGGGCGGTCTGGCGAGGACGTCGCGCTGGGAGACGCGCCGGGCTGGTCGGCGGGACCCGTGGCTGACCGGCCAGACCCGAGCACCGCCGCCCCGACTGCGACCGCGACACCGATCAGGGCAGCAGCCGCGACGGCCAACCAGCCGCTGAGACGGCGCCGAGTGAACTCAACCGCCGCAACTGGTGCCGTTCCGATCGCTGCCCGCTCACGCTGTCCCCATCGAACGAGCAGGTCGTGCAGCCCGTCGCGGTCATCGTCCGCGGGCGCACCGTCGTCGCTGTTCATCCGCGGACCTCCACACTCGTTCTCAGATTGCGCCGTGCGTCGGACAAGGTTGATTTGACGGTGCCGGGCGTACAGCGCATCGCCTCGGCGGCCTCGGCGACGGTGAGACCGAGCACGTAGTGCAGTTCGACGGCGAGCCGTTGCCGCTGCGGAAGAGCCGCGATGGCGTGGCTGACATCCAGGTGCTGGTCGTGATCCGTGCTGGGCTGTGGGTAATCCGCGCTCAGCGGAACGGTTCGCCGGCGGCGCCGATGATGCTTGCGGGCTCTGTCCGCGACGATCATCAACAGCCAGGTACGGCGACTTCCCCGCGAGGCGTCAAAGGTGTTCCGTGTCCGCCATGCCTGCTCAGACGCCTCTTGGACCACGTCCAGGGCCTCGTCGCCACAGAGTCGTCTGGCCAGTGCCCACATGTCGTCGGCGTGAACAGCGAGCTCGTCCTCGAAGCGCATCGTGGCCAGAGCCTGCCCTTGCTGGTCGCTCACACTCGTAGATAGCCACCGAAGCCGTGAACGGTTGGGTTAGGACGGCAAGATCTCTTTCATGCCCGAGGCGCCCAGAACCGCACGCCGTGGTCGGCGCGCGCCCCGCCTTACCTGCTGACAGGCGAATCGTCGAAGCGACGCTAGGTCCGTGTGTCCCGGATACCGACACCGGACACCTGCAGAGTGGGGCAGAATTTCGGCTCGTGTGGCGGACCCGCATTTTCATGATGCTGTTGCTCGTGCTGGCTGCCCCCGTGCGGCTCTATCTGCCGCTGGGTCCGGCGCTGCTGATGAACAGCGCTTTGCTGACGGTGGGCGTTCTGCTGTACCGCCGCGCTCAACGGCGGCGGGCGGATCAATCGCGCGTGTAGGTGATCCTCCTACTGCCGCGAACCGTTCAGCGGCATGCTGCGTCTCATGGTGGTGAAGCGCGTCCGCTGGGTCCTTCTCGCCGTTCTCATCGCAGCCGCCTCAACCGGATGCCAGAGTCACGAGCGGCCAAGTGGGGGCAGCCCCGCAACGTCGCGTGGCCAGGTGCGGTCCACCCCATCACCGACGCCGCCGGCCGGCGCTCTAATAGCTCCGTGCAGCCCCGGTCCCGTGGTCATCCTCAACGAGCCCTACGGAGAGTCTGCGCGCCCCGTCCGGCCGTCGAGATCTCCCTCGCGCCAGAGGCAGGTGGTCGGAGGGGCCTGCCCGGCAGGGTGAGTAGGTGCCGCTCCATCTGTAGCGTCGGAGCGTGCGCCCACTGCTGGTCCTGTTAATGGAGGCGTTGACTGCCGGCGTCTGTGGCGTTGTCGCGGGTAGGCGCGGGCGCAACAGAGTTGGCTGGACCGTCGTCGGCCTCGCGTTGGGCATTCTCGCGATCGGGCTTCTCTTGTTACTGCCCCGACGAGCAACGGCGGCACAGGAGTAGGTGCCGTGGGTTCAAAGGCGGCCGATGCACTGGCCTGCCACTACGACATCCGCGCGTGACGGCACACCGCTACCTCTGTCCGACCTCATGTGTAATGAGGCGATGACGCCGACCGAAGTCGTCCTCGCATTTCATGATGCAGCCGATCGTCGCGACGACTCCGCTTTCGAGCTCATCGCCGAGGACTTGATTCAGCACGCGGCAGGGCCCCAGGGTCGCGACGGCCTTCGACAGACCCTGTCGACACTCGACCGCGACCTCGACCACCCGACGGCAACCATCCACCGGGTCGTGGCCCAGGACGACCTGGTCGTCGTGCAGCTCACCCTGCACGGTCGCCACGTGGCCTCGACGATGCCCTTGCTCGGCGCGCTCCCACCGACCGGCAAGCCCATCGCCTGGGAGTTCATCCACATCTGGCGGGTTGCCGGTGGCTCGATCGTCGAGCACTGGGCCTGCCGCGATGACGTCGGCCTTCTCGCCCAGACCGGCGGCTGGCCGCCAGCCCACTGAGCCGCACGCAGCCGGCGCTACTCGAGGTAGTCGCGCAGCTTCTGACTCCGGCTCGGGTGCCGCAGCTTGGACAGCGTCTTCGACTCGATCTGACGGATCCGCTCGCGGGTGACCCCGAACTCCTTGCCGACCTCCTCCAGCGTGCGCGGGTGACCGTCGGTCAGCCCGAACCGCAGCTGGATGACCTTCTTCTCGCGCTCGGACAACGAGTGCAGCACCGAGTCGAGCTGCTCCTGCAGCAGGATGAACGACGCCGCGTCGATCGGGACGATCGCATCGCTGTCCTCGATGAAGTCGCCCAGGTGCGAGTCGTCCTCCTCGCCGATCGGCGTGTCGAGCGAGACCGGCTCCTGCGCCAGCTTCTGGATCTCCAGCACCTTCTCCGGCGGCAGGTCCATCTCGACCCCGACCTCTTCGGGCGTCGGCTCGCGACCGAGGTCCTGCAGCAGCTGGCGCTGGATCCGGATCAGCTTGTTGATGGTCTCGACCATGTGCACCGGGATGCGGATCGTCCGGGCCTGGTCGGCGATGGCGCGGGTGATGGCCTGCCGGATCCACCAGGTCGCGTACGTCGAGAACTTGTAGCCCTTGGTGTAGTCGAACTTCTCCACCGCGCGGATCAGGCCGAGGTTGCCCTCCTGGATCAGGTCGAGGAACAGCATCCCGCGGCCGACGTACCTCTTCGCGATGGAGACGACCAGCCGCAGGTTGGCCTCGACCAGCTTGCGCTTGGCGATCGCCCCGTCGTACTCGATCGCCTCGAGATCACGCCGCAGGGATGCCGAGACCTTCGGCATCGTCACGAGCTTCTCCGAGGCGAAGAGCCCGGCCTCGATCCGCTTCGCGAGGTCGACCTCCTCCTCGGCCGTGAGAAGCGCGACCTTGCCGATCTCCTTGAGGTACATCCGGACGGGATCGTTGGTGGGGCTCGCCTTGAGCGCCTGCTCCTCGTCCTTGCGGATCCGCGCCTCGTCCTTCTCCGCGGCCTCCAGCTCTTCGCCCGAGTCGATGATCTCGATGCCCTCGTCGTTGATGACGGCCAGGACGGAGTCCATCCCGTCCGGCGTGATCTCTGCAGCAGCAAGCACGGTGCCGACCTCGTCGGCCGACAGGAAGCCGGCTTCCTTGCCCCGAGCGATGAGCGACCGGACTTCGTCGACCTGCGCCTCCTTCGGAAGGGAGGCGGGCTGGGGAGGTACGACGACTGCCGCGGCGACCTGCTCGGGTGCGGTCACAAGGCTCCGATCCCTCGCTCACGATGCGAGCGGGCGGTTTGCTCGAGCCGTATGAGCTCGGTGAACAGCGCGTTGTACTTGTCGGGCTCCTCGACAGGGTTCATGCGTTGCAGCCGAGGCTTGAGCTCCGCGATCTTGCGGGTCACAGCATGCTCCTGCACCCGGGCGAGCACCGCCCCGGCGTAGCGCTGGTCGGGCTCGCTGTCGCTGCGCAGGCTCTCGACGGCCAGCATCGTGATGAACGAGCGCACCTTGTCGTCTGGGCTGCCCTCGAGCAGCGCGGTCACCCACGCCTCACCGCCGCTCGAGGTCGCCGTGCCGCCGGCCGCTCGGATCACCTGGTGCACGGCGCGCAAGCCCTCGTGGGTGAAGTCCTCGTCGTCGAGGGTGTCGTAGAGCGGAGCCGCAAGAACAGGCACTTGTACGGCGAGCTTGACCGCTTCCCGCTCGACCGCCACAACGGCCGCGTCGGCGGCGGGAGCCTGGCGACGCTGCTGGGGCGCTCTCGTGTCGCCCGCCAGCTCGGCGACGCGAGAGGTGACGGCCTCGACCTCCATGCCGAGCCAGCCGGCGAGCCGGCGGGCGTACTCCGGACGCAGCGCGCGGTCCTTGATCTTCGCGACCAGCGGAGCCGCCGTCTGCATGGCCTGCACTCGTCCCTCGGCGGTGTCGAGGTCGTACTTCGCCAGCGTCGACTTGACCGCGAACTCCACGAGCGGGACGCGAGCGGCCACGACGTCGCGCACGGCGACGTCTCCCTTGGCCAGCCGGAGGTCGCACGGGTCCATGCTGTCAGGGCTGATCGCGACGTAGGTCTGCGCGACGAACTTCTGCTCGTCGCCGAACGCCTTCAGCGCCGCCTTCTGCCCGGCGTCGTCACCGTCGAAGGTGAAGATGACCTCGCCGCGGAACTCGTCCTGGTCCATCAGGAGTCGACGGATGACCTGGATGTGGTCGGCACCGAACGCGGTGCCGCACGTCGCAATCGCAGTCGGTACGCCGGCGAGGTGCATCGCCATCACATCGGTGTAGCCCTCGACGACGACTGCCTGCCGCCGGCGGGCGATCTCCTTCTTGGCGGCGTCGACGCCGTACAGCACGTGTGACTTCTTGTAGATCGGCGTCTCTGGGCTGTTGAGGTACTTCGGGCCGTTGTCGCTCTCGTGCAGCCGTCGCGCGCCGAAGCCGATCACGTCGCCGGTGATGTCGCGGATGGCCCAGGTGAGGCGCCCGCGGAAGCGGTCGATCGGCCCGCGCTGTCCCTGTGAGGCAAGGCCGGCTGTCACGAGCTCCTCGCCGGAGAAGCCCTTGCCGCGAAGGTGGACGATGAGGTGGTCCCAGCCGTTGGGCGCGTACCCCACGCCGAACTGCTCGGCTGCGGCCTCGTCGAAGCCGCGCTCGGCGAGGAACTTGCGGCCGATGATCGCCTCGTCGCCACCCAGGTGCTCGACGAAGAACTCCTGTGCCAGCCGGTGTGCCTCGATCAAACGCGTGCGCTGTCCCGTGTTGCGTCCGCTCGCCGACCCGCCCTGCTCGTACTGCAGCTGTACGCCGTAACGGCGGGCCAGGAACTCGACCGCCTCGACGAAGGACAGCTGGTCGTGCTTGCGGACGAACGTGATGACGTCGCCCGATTCCCCGCAGCCGAAGCAGGTGAAGAACCCAAGCGTCGGGTTGACGTTGAACGACGGGGTCTTCTCGTCATGGAAGGGACAGAGCCCCTTCAACCGGCCGCTGCCGGCGCCACGGAGCTGAACGCTCTCCCCGACGACGTCGGCGATCGCGGCGCGCTCCCGCACCGTGACCACGTCCTCGTCGCGGATGCGCCCGGCCACCCGACCTCCTGACTCCCCCGGCTGCGCGCCGATCGCTCCGGGCGGCTTTGGGGGAAGGGCCCGATGGGGCAGTCTAGGCCCGGCGGAGCACACTCGGCGGTCCGTTCCGCCCGAGATGTGCACGAGCGCCGCGGTGCGCCGATCTACGTCTCGTACGAGCTCGTACGGCGCGTCGCGGGCATCAGGACGTAGATCGCGGCGGGAGGGGGGCGGGAAATAGGCTGCGGCGCATGGCCTCGCTGCTGCTGTCCCGCCGTGACCTGGACTTCCTGCTCTACGAGTGGCTCGATGTCGAGCTGCTGACGAAGCGGCCGCGCTACGCCGAGCACTCGCGCGAGACGTTCGACAGCGTGCTCGACCTCTCCGAGCACATGGCGACCAAGCACTTCAAGCCGCACAACAAGAGGAGCGACGCCAACGAGCCGACGTTCGACGGCACGACCGTGCACCTCATCCCTGAGGTGAAGCACGCACTCGACGTCTTCGCGCAGAGCGGCCTGATCGCGAGCGCCATGGATGAGTCGATAGGCGGGATGCAGCTGCCGAGCGTGGTCGCGGGCGCCTGCTTCGCGTGGTTCCAGGCCGCGAACGTCGGCACCTCGTCGTACCCCTTCCTGACCATCGGCAACGCCAACCTGCTGCAGAAGTACGGCACCCCGCAGATCGTCGAGACCTACGTGCGGCCGATGGTCGAGGGCCGGTTCTTCGGCACCATGTGCCTGAGCGAGCCGCAGGCCGGCTCCTCGCTGTCCGACGTCACGACGCGCGCGGAGCCGCAGGACGACGGGACCTATCGCCTGTTCGGCAACAAGATGTGGATCAGCGCAGGTGAGCACGAGCTGAGCGACAACATCGTGCACCTGGTGCTGGCGAAGATCCCCGGTGGACCGCCCGGCGTGAAGGGGATCTCGCTGTTCGTCGTACCCAAGCACGTCGTCGAGACCGGCGAGCGCAACGACGTCGTGCTCGCCGGTCTCAACCACAAGATGGGATATCGAGGTACGACGAACACCCTGCTCAACTTCGGCGAAGGGGTGCACAAGCCCGGCGGCAAGGCCGGCGCGGTCGGCTTCCTGGTCGGTGAGCAGCATCGAGGGCTCGCCTACATGTTCACGATGATGAACGAGGCGCGGATCGGCGTCGGGTCAGGGGCGATGGCACTCGGCTACACCGGCTACCTGCAGTCGCTGGACTACGCGCGGACGAGGCCGCAGGGCCGGCCGATCGCGTCGAAGGACCCGACGCAGCCGCAGGTGCCGATCATCGAGCACGCCGACGTGAAGCGGATGCTGCTGGCGCAGAAGTCGTACGTCGAGGGCGCGTTCGCCTTGCTGCTCTACTGCAACCGGTTGGTCGACGAGGAGAAGACGGCGGAGAGCGAGGAGGAGCGGGCCAGGGCGACGCTGCTCCTCGACGTGCTCACGCCAATAGCGAAGAGCTGGCCCTCGCAGTGGTGCCTGGAGGCCAACAGCCTCGCCATCCAGATCCACGGCGGCTACGGCTACACCCGCGAGTACGACGTCGAGCAGCTCTACCGGGACAACCGGCTCAACCCGATCCACGAGGGCACCCACGGCATCCAGGGCCTGGACCTGCTCGGCCGTAAGGTCGTCATGCAGGGCGGGGCGGGGCTCCAGCTGCTGGCCGAGACGATCAAGGCAACGGTGGTTCGCGGCACCGAGCGCCGCGAGGCTGCCGCTCTCCAGGCAGCCATCGACCGGGTGGTCGAGGTCACGGGTCAGCTCTGGTCCACAGGCGACGTCGAGACGGCATTGGCCAACTCGACGGTCTACCTGGAAGCCGTCGGTCATGTGGTGATCGCCTGGATCTGGCTCGAGCAACTGCTCGCCGCTGAGGGCCGGGAGGGCGACTTCTACGCCGGGAAGCGGCAGGCGGCGGCGTACTTCTTCCGCTACGAGCTGCCCAAGACCGAACCGATGTTCGACCTGCTGGCCAGCCTGGACCGGACGACGGTGGAGATGTCGGACAGCTGGTTCTAGACAGGGATCTTCCTGGGTAGGGCGAATCCAAGACCGACGACAGTCGTTGATCATGTATCGGGCCGCCGCGCCCAGCCGAGGAGGAGGAACCACGTGCGTCGCGTGCTCGGGCTGCTCGTGACGCTCGCCGTCCTCGTGCTCGTCGCGCCCGCGGGCGCCGAGCCGCCGCAGCCGCCGAAGCCGGCGCCGCCCGGTGGGCTCTCGGCCACGATCGTCACGCCGTACGGCGGCCAGGTCCGCACGGTCAACGTCTACGTCGCGGCCCGGGTCCCGAAGCAGACCCCGGTGCCACTGCTGATCGTTCTGCACGGGCTCTACCTCGACCCGGCGACGGCGGAGGCCGACAGCGGCCTGGACAAGGTTGCCAACACGCAGGACGTCGCACTGGCCTACCCGGAGGGTTTCCAGGGCGGGTGGAACGCCGGCAACTGCTGCGGCACCGCACACGCGCAGCGCATCGATGACGTCGGCTTCCTCGTGCACATCATCCATCTGGTGCAGGAGCTTCGGCCGATCGACGTCGACCGGGTCTACCTGGCGGGGTTCTCCAACGGCGGCATGATGGCCCTGAAGGCCCTGTGCGACCGGCCCGACGTCTTCGCCGCGGCCGTCTCCGTGGCGGGGTCGCTGCAGGCACCGTGCCAGGGGCGTCGGCCGATCAGCGCGATGCTCATCCATGGCCTGCAGGACACGACCGTGCCGTACAACGGCGAGCGACACAGCAACTTCCTCGGCGTACCGGTCACGCCGGTGCGCGTCTCCACAGCGCGGCTGACCGCGCGATCGAGCTGCACCGCCAAGCACACGTCCGTGGCGAGGGCCTACCTCCGCAGCGACTACCGCGGCTGCGCCGAGCGCACGTCGGTCCAGCTGCTGACGGTGCCGCGGATGGGCCATCGCTGGCCGGACCTGCAGCACGACGGCATGGACGGCGGCGCGCTCACCTGGAAGTTCCTGAGCGCGCAGAAGCGGTTGGCTTAGACCAGCTGCCGGTGCAGCGCGGCTGCTGCCGCGTCGGTCAGTCCGGCTACCTGGTCCACCACCACGCGGAGCCGCGCCGCGTCGTCGGCCGCGGCTTTCCAGGCTTCGGCGTACGGCGGCTCGAGCGGACCGGGCGCCAGGTCGGTCAGCCGCATGACGAGCTCCGCGACGACCTGCCGTTCACGCTCCTGGATGGCCTGCACACCGGGTCGGTTCATGACGAACACGGCGGTCATCGCCTTGAGTACCGCGCACTCCGCGCGGGCGAGCTCGGGCACCACCAGGTCTGCGTCGTACCGACTGAGCGGACCGTCCCCGTGCACCTCGCGGGTCGCCAGCTCCGCGGCCCTGCAGAACCGCCCGATGAGGGAGCTGGTCGCGTGCTTCAGCGCCACCTGGGCCTTCGAGGAGCCGTCGTACTCACGCGGCCACCAGTCCGCGGCGCTCAGCTTCAGCAGCACCTCTTCGACCGCGGCCGCGTTCAGGTCGGTGTAAGTGCGGCAGGCGGTCACGACGACGTCTCGACGGTGGTCGAAGACGTCACCAACCGGAATGAGCCCCGCCACGATGCCGTCCTCCAGGTCGTGGACGGAGTAGGCGACGTCGTCGGCCCAGTCCATGACCTGCGTCTCGAGGCACCGCCTGCCCGCGGGCGCACCGCGGCGCAGCCAGTCGAAGACGGGCAGGTCGTCGTCGTACACCCCGTACTTCGGGCCGTGCTCTCTGGTCCAGGGGTACTTCGTAGCGGCGTCGAGCATCGCGCGGGTGAGGTTGAGACCGGCGCCGGGGACCTTGACCTCGAGCCGCGTCAGGAGTCGCAGAGACTGCGCGTTGCCTTCGAAACCGCCGCATGCTTTGGCTGCTTCGTCGAGCGCGGTCTCGCCGTTGTGGCCGTACGGCGGGTGCCCGAGGTCGTGCGCGAGGCACGCCGCATCCACGAGATCGGGGTCGCAGCCGAGCGCCGCGCCGAGCTCGCGACCGACCTGCGCGCACTCCAGCGAGTGGGTGAGCCGGGTGCGCGGGACGCTCGCGCTGCTCGGCTCGACGACCTGGGTCTTGCCGGCGAGGCGCCGCAGCGCGCTGCTGTGCAGGACGCGCGCGCGATCGCGCTGGAAGGCCGTCCGTCCCGATCGCGACTCCGGCTCTCGGATCCGACGCGCCGCGTCGTGGTCGTCGTAGCCAGGCATCGACGTGAGCCTAGGCTTTTGCCGGGAGGCTCAGTGTCGACGCTGGTGTTCGACGGCGACTGCGGGTTCTGCACGCGCTGTGTTGCGTTGGTGCCGCGGTCGATCCGGCGTACGACGAAGGTGGTGCCGTACCAGCGCGCCGACCTGGCTGCGCTGGAGCTGACCGCAGCGGAGTGCGCCGAAGCTGTGCAGTGGGTCGGGGACGACGGCCGTCGCGGTCGCGGGCACGAGGCGATCGGCCGGCTGCTGCAGTCCGGCGGGGGCGGCTGGCGAGTTGTCGGTACGGCGCTGCTGATGCCGCCGGTCTCGTGGCTCGCAGCTCTCGTCTACAGGCTCGTCGCCGCAAACCGCATGCGACTCCCGGGCGGAACACCGGCGTGCGCGATCCCGCCCAAAGACGCGTGAACAGGTACTTGACAGACTGATCTATTCGAACTAGTGTTCGAATATGTCGCTGTTCGCCGAGCCCGAGCTCTCGGCGTTCGACGTCTTCGAGGAGCCCTCCTTCCAAGCTGACCTTCGCGCCCTCGCCGGCTCCGCGCGTGAGGACTCGCGGCGCTGGGCCGGGAGGGCAGAGCTGATCGCCCGCCTGGCGGCGCAGGTCCCCGACGACAACGGCTACCGCAAGGACGCCACGCCGTGGAATTCCTTCGTCCGCGAGATCGCACTCGCCATGCGGTGCAGCGACCAGTCGGCGGCCAAGGAGATCTACCTGTCCGTCTCGCTGCTGCAGTCCTACCCGCGCACGGTCGCGTTCCTGAAGAGCGGTGCGCTGCCGGTGTTCAACGCGAAGGCTCTGCTCGAAGAGGCCGCGCCGTGCGAGCCGGATGTTGTCGCAGCGATCGACGTCGAGCTCGCGGAGAAGGCGTGCCGACTCACGCCGGGTCGCATCCGCGCCGCGGTTCGCCAGATCGAGCTGCGGATCGACGCGGATGCTGCTGCAGCCCGGTCCGCGAAGGCGGCCTCACTACGGAGCGTCTCGGTGGTCGCGCAGCGCGATGATCAGGCCACGATGGTGATCAGCGGGCCGGTGCTGCCGGTCACCCGCTTCTACAACACGATCAACGCAGCAGCGCGCGCCGCACGTGCCGCCGGCGACGAGCGCACGCTCGACGCGCTGCGGTTCGACATCGCCGTTGACGTGCCCGGCCCGGAGCTGACGCCCGCTCCCCCGTCCGACGAGGCGGCCGAGCCAGCGGATGAGACGCCGATGCCGACGGTGCCCGGGTGGCTCGGTGATCGGCGGCGGCTCCGTCCGATCAAGGTCCTCCTGCAGATGCCCGTCACGACCGCGCTCGGCCTGGACAACGAGCCGGGCTGGCTTCGGGGCTATGGCTGGGTCAGCGCCCCGCAGTGCCGGCAGTGGCTGCCACTGGCCGAGCTGCAGCAGGTGTGCATAGCCGAGGACGGTTTCGTCGTCGACCTCGCCGATCGCGTCGTTCGTCCGACGCCGACGCCGGAGGGCGTGCGCGAGGCCGTGCTCGCGATGGTCCGCGATCCGGGCGAGATCACCGAGAAGACGTACCGCGAAGAGCCGCGTCACGATCCGAGCCCGGCGCTGGCGGAGTTTGTCGACGTGCGCGACATGTTCTGCGATGGACCGACCGGCACTCTCGTCGCCGCGGCGAACTGCGACCGCGACCATGACAAGCCCTACCCGGAAGGACCGACCGCGGCATGGAACCTTCGGGACCGCTCGCGGCGTACCCACGTGCTCAAGCATTTCGGCTGGATGCCACTACGTACGGCGACGTCGACGTTGTGGTTGAGCCCCGGCGGTCAGATCGTCGAGGTCCCGCACCACACCGGCCCGCCACCCGACATCTCCTCCGACGCCGACCTGCCCGATCCCACCGAGCTGCACAAGCTCGAAGCGGAGCTGCTGCGCCCACCCGGTCCCAACGACGAACCCCCGTGGGTCCGCACCTGGCCCGACAACGATCTGCCCTTCTAATTCCGGCACGCAGTCGAGCCGCTCCTTCACCAGCTTTACCCTTCAGCCATGAGCGATGAGGACGGGACTGTCGACCGCCTGAGCCGGAGCCCCTACCTTCGAATGTCGGCGGTCGGTCAGCTCGCGTCGGCAATCCAGGCGGATCGCGCGAACGCGCAGTCGCTGGAGCAACGGATCGCGCTGCTCGAAGAGCAGTTGGACCGCGTCCTGGCGCTTCTGGCTGAGGAGTGACCGGACCGCACTCGCGCTCTATCGTCGAGTTGTGCCCGGACCCATCGACGTCCGCTTCGAGGCAATCCTCGGCAAGGCCCAGCCGGGCGACACGTGGACCTGCGTGCAGCTTCCCGGTTCAGTTGAGCTCTTCGGCACCCGCGGCTTGGTGAAAGTGGCCGGCACAGTGGACGGACACCCCTTCCGTGGCGCCTTCATGGCGCTCGGCGACGGAACGCACAAGCTGCCGATCGCGGCCCCGGTACGGCGCGCCATCGGCAAGTCTGACGGGGACACGGTCACGGTTCACCTCACCCAGCGGTTGAGCTGAGCCCGACGCGAGGACCCCTTCCAGGCTTCTAGCCGAGCCCCGCAACCAGTTCGCGTACGACGTCGGCTGCGGGGACGACCGCGGTCACGTCACCGACGCCGGTGCCGGCGTACAGGGCCATCGCGGCGATCTCCCCCTCGACGTTCCGCCCTGGAGTGGAGACCTGGAACCGCGCGATGTCCGTGCGGTCGCTGCCGTTGACCGCGTGGCCGACGACCTCGCCGTCGAAGCCCTCTGCCGCCTCGACGGCGGATCGCAGCACGCGGTGCGGCGCGTCCGGCCAACCCCCGGAGAAGGCCGTCGTCAGCACGGTGTCCTCCCCCGACGTCGCGTCGACCAGCGCCTGCAGGTACGCCGGGTGCCCGCGCGACTCGGTCGTGGCCACGAAGCGGGTGCCCACGCGGACGCCCGCAGCACCCGCGGAGATCACCCGGGCGACGTCGGCGGCGGACGCGATGCCGCCGGCCGAGACGACCGGCACCGAGATGGTCCCGAGCACGGCGTCGAGGAGCTCGTCGCGCGGGGTGGTCCCCCGAACGTGCCCACCGGCTTCGACGCCCTGCACGATCACGAAGTCGCACCCGGCATCCACGGCGGCTCGGGCTCCGTCGAGCGTGCCGACCTGCCAGGCGACCCGCGCCGGACCCGAGCGCCGGGCCCGCTCCACGACGGCCGCATCCGGGTCGCTCCAGAACACCTCGACGACGCGCAGCCTCGCCGCCGCTTCCTCGAACGTGGCGAGGTCGCCCGCCATCCAGTGACCGAAGAACCCCATGCCGACCGCCCCGTCGCCCGCGAGCGCCAGCGCTTGCGTCATCCGACCGGTGGACGACTCGGCGTCGAACTCGCACAGCATCCCGAGCGCACCCGCGCCGGCCACCGCGCCGGCGAGCTCCGGCCCGGCGACGCCGCCCATCGCGGCCTGCTGCAGCGGATGGCGGCACCCCACGAGCTCGGTGAACGAGGTGTGCATGCGGCCGATGCTAGGGGCGGCCGCGGTACATCGCGCGCTGCGCCTTGGAGATGCTCTTCCACTTGGCCCGCTCCTCGGCACGCAGCCGCGCATCGCCGCGACGCGCCTGAAAAGCGAGCTCGCGCTGGAGCTTGCGCCACGAGTCGACGCGCTCCTGGCTGATGTCCCCGGTCTCGATGCTCGCGGCGATCGCGCAACCGGGCTCGCCGTTGTGCCCGCAGTCGGCGAACCGGCACGCGCTCGCCAGCCCCTCGACCTCCGAGAACGCCCGCGCCAGACCGTCCTCCGCCGCGCCGTGCAAGGCGACGCCGCGCAGGCCTGGCGTGTCCACGATGACGGCGCGGCTCGGCAGCACGATCAGCTCGCGATGGCTGGTCGTGTGCCGGCCCTTGCCGTCGACGTCGCGGATGTCGCCCGTGGCCATGACCGACGAGCCCGCCAACGCGTTGACGAGCGTCGACTTGCCCGCGCCGGAGGTACCCAACAGCGCGAGCGTCGTGCCCTCGACGACATACCGGTCGAGTGCAGCGAGGTCACCGGTGGCAGCGGACACGGCGATGACATCGGCACCCGGCGCGTGCGGATGCACCGCCTCGATCGCCGCCGGCGGGTCGTCGCACAGGTCCGACTTCGTCAGTACGACGACGGGCGTTGCTCCGCTCTCCCACGAGAGCGTGAGCAGCCGCTCGATCCGCCGTACCGGTGGCGGCCCGGTGAGTGCCGCGCAGATGAGGACGACGTCGACGTTGGCCGCGAGCGGCTGCGCCGTGCTGGTGCCGGCGGACGCACCGCGAGCGAGCAGCGTGCGCCGCGGCAGCACGGAGTGCACCGCGTCGTCGGTGACGGCGAGCCAGTCACCGACCGTTGGTGCGTCGAGGGGATCGCGCGGTGCCGGCAGCGCGGGCAGGCGCAGGTGCCCGGTGTCGGTGAGGACGTCGTACGCCGAACGGTCGACGCGCGCGAGCCGGGCCAGGAAGGTCGAGTCAGGAAGAACGAGGTCGAGCGGAGCGCCAGGCAGCACAGCAGTGCCTTCCGGGAGAAGGGATGGAGGTCATGCGAAAGACCGACATCGACCCTCACCCCCTGTCCACACGCGCTTCAGTGCTCGAACGAGTGCCCGCAGGCTACGTCCGCGCTTCCCGGCGCGCTATCCCTTTATTGAGTACGCCGGCGCCGGGTCAACCCGACGGCGACGAGGACCACCAACAACCCCACGGCCGGGAGCGCAGCGTCGAGGCCGGTGGACGCAAGGTTGCCCCCACCGGACGACGGCGCCGAAGCCGGGGGCTGATCCGCCGGCGGCGCGGCCGCTGGCGGGACAGCAGTCGTCGTGGTGCCCGCACCCGACGTGGACGCGGCGAAGGCCGACGATCCCGATGTCTGCTTGGCGAACACGACGTGACCCTTCACATCGTCCCAGCCCAGGTTGTCGGCGTACGCGATGTTGGCCAGGCCGTCCGGGCCGATCTGCAGCTCGAAGAAGTCGAGCAGGCTGCGGTCGCCACCGAGCTCGCACAGCAGGCCGTTCAGGCAGATGTCGCCCTTGTGGATCGGGTTCGTGGTCACCAGCTGACGAGTGATCTGCGGCTTGGCGCTGGTCGCGTTGCGGATCTGGGCGAAGTGCACCTGCCAGACCGCGGTGAGGTCGTCCGGGCTGGTCGCCTTGTCCGTGCCGTACCACGCCATGTCGATGACGCCGGCCGCGCCACCGTCGCCGGTCGAGTAAACCTGCGCGCCCTCCGCGAGCGGAGCGCCGTCGACCTTCACCGGCTCGCTCCACGTCTTCGCCTTGTCGGTGGAGAACACGTAGTACGTGTGGAAATGGCCCGGCGAGCCCTTGTCCGAGTTGAACATCACGTAGACGTTGCCGGCTGCGTCGACCGCTCCCCAGGGGAAGATCGCGCCGTTCTTCGCCTTTCCGTCGGTGCTCACGACGGCGTAGTTGTTGGTGAAGAGCTGATCCTCAGCGCCCTTGTGCGCCACGACGATCCCTCGGGTGGGGCCGTACGGCGGCGTCGAGGACGTGACGTTGCTGCCGAGATCCGAGATCGAGTACATGACGTACGTGTCCCGGCCGTCCGGGCTGATCAGCATCGGCCCGCTGAACGTGTTGCCACCTTGGTCGATGAAGGAGGCCGGCGTCCCCTTGGCGGGTGTCGTCGCACCGCCGGGCGCGACCTGGTCCGGGCCGTTGACAGGGTGCGCGGCGTCCTGCTTCGGCCAGGTGATGCCGCCGTCGTTGCTCTGCGCGTAGAGCTCAGCCTCGGCCGCGAAGTCGTGGTAGACGAGGTAGGCCGTCTTGCCGTCCTTGCTGTGCGCGAACCACTGCCGGTCCTGCTCAACCCCGGCGGTCTCTGTCCCCTGCCAGGTCTTGCCGAAGTCCTTCGAGTAGTGGATGTCTGAGTCGGTGATCTCGAGGTCGGCGTTGAGCAGCGTGCCGTTCGGCATGAACTCGAGCTCGCAGTCCCCGCCGCCCGACGGTCCGCTGGCGTTCGTGTGGCTCGTCCCGAAGGTGCGCCCCTCGTCAGCGGAGTACCAGACGCTCGTGTCTCCGGCGCCGCCCGGAACGCACACGACGACGTGCTTGTTGTCATCGGCCACCGCGAGGGACGGCTCGCCGTACGCCTTCTGGCTCTGCAGCACGGTGGTGCGGAAGGTGAACCCGCTTGCCGCCGAGGACGGCGCGACGGGCAGCAGCGTGTACGCCGACCCGAGCGCGAGGACGGCGGCGACGGTCAGGACAGTGCGAGGACGGAAAGCAGACATAACAGACTGTTCGCTGTCTGGGAGAGGATCCCTGCTCAGACCGCGTGCGGGCCGGCCTCGCTGCTCGCTCCGAACAGCCGGTAGTAGAGGTACGCCGCGGTCTCGCGGGCCACGTAGCGGAGCTCCGTGCCCCGGTCACGTACGGCGGGGCCGGTGCGGGTAGGCGAGGACGACGCCTTGATCCCCAGGTCGGTGGCCATCCGGCGGGCCCGCAGCTCGTGCCACGGGTCGGTCACCAGCACGGCCGTGGTCCAGCCCTGCTTGCGGAACTCGATGCGCAGCGCCTCGAGGGACTGCAGCGTGTTGCGGCCCTTGCCGATGGGCAGCGTGTCCACGCCGCGGTCCCGCAGGAAGGCGGCGCCGGCGTCGGCCTCGGTCGTGCGATCACCGGGGGCGCCACCGCCCACGGTGATAACCCGAGGTGCCACACCGGCGTCGTACAACGCCTTCGCGTGCTGCAGACGGGCGCGGAAGACCGTGCTCGGCTTGCCGTCGAACTGCGACGCGCCGAGCACCACGATCGCGTCGCTTCTCGGGTGGTGGTCCTGGCGAGCGACCCACCAGACCCGGACGGCAGTTGCGCCGACGACGAGGATGACGATGGACAGCAGCGCGGCGACGATCCGCCACGCCACTTTGAGGCCGACGGACACCTAGCGGGTGTCGCTCCCGCCGCCCTCGAGCGCGGCGCGGCCGGCCTCGAGACGGGCGACCGGCACCCGGAACGGCGAGCAGGACACGTAGTCGAGACCGACGCCGTGGAAGAAGTGGATGCTGTCCGGGTCGCCGCCGTGCTCTCCACAGACCCCGAGGTGCAGGTCCGGCCGAGTCGCACGACCTTCCTGGACGGCGATTGACACCAGCCGGCCGATGCCATCGCGGTCGAGCGACTCGAACGGGCTGACGCCGAAGACACCGAGATCGAGGTAGCGGGAGAAGAAGGACGCCTCGACGTCGTCGCGGCTGAAGCCCCACCCCATCTGCGTCAGGTCGTTCGTGCCGAAGGAGAAGAACTCCGCCGCTTCGGCGATCTGACCGGCAGTGAGGGCGGCGCGCGGGACCTCGATCATCGTCCCGATCAGCGCCTCGACACCGACCTCGGCGAGGATCTGCTCGGCCTCCTCGCGGACGACCTCGAGCTCCTGCACCGCCCCGACGAGCGGCACCATGATCTCCGGTCGCGGGTCGAGGCCCTCCTCCTTCAACGCCTTCGCCGCCTCGGCGATCGCGCGCACCTGGAGCGCGAACAGACCGGGGATGACGAGGCCGAGCCGGACACCGCGCAGGCCGAGCATGGGGTTCTGCTCGTGCAGCCGGCGGACAGCGGTGAGCAGCTTGCGCTGCGCGTCGTCGACCTTCTTGCCGGTCGCGTCGGCGACCGCGATCTCGACCGACAGCTCCGTCATGTCGGGCAGGAACTCGTGCAGCGGTGGGTCGATGAGCCGCACCGTGACCGGCAGGCCGTCCATCGCGCGGAAGATGCCGATGAAGTCTTCGCGCTGGAGCGGCAGGAGCGCCTTGAGCGCCTGCGCCTGCTCGTCCTCGCCTTCGGCCAGGACGAGCGTCTCGACGAGCTGCCTTCTGTCACCCAGGAACATGTGCTCAGTCCGGCACAGGCCGATTCCCGCGGCGCCGAAGCGGCGGGCCCGCTCGGCGTCCTCGGGGGTGTCGGCATTGGCGCGGACCTTCAGGCGGCGTACGCCGTCGGCCTGGCGGGTGAGCCGGTCGACCGCCTCGACCAGGTCGTTGGCGTTGGCGTCGAGGGTCCCCTCGAAGTACTGCACGACCTCGCTCGGACTGACCGGGACCTCGCCGAGGTAGACCGCGCCGGTGGTCCCGTCGATCGAGAGCACGTCGCCCTCTTCGACCGTTGTGCCGTCCTTCAGCGTGATGCGCTTGGCAGTCACGTCGACGTCGAGCTCCTCGGCGCCGCACACGCAGGTCTTGCCCATCCCGCGCGCGACGACAGCTGCGTGGCTGGTCTTGCCGCCGCGGCTGGTGAGGATGCCGCGGGCCGCGATCATGCCGACGAGGTCGTCCGGGTTGGTCTCGCGCCGTACCAGGATCACGTCCTCGCCGCGGGCCGCCCACTCGGCGGCGGTCTCGCTCGAGAACACCGCCTTGCCGACAGCGGCACCGGGGCTCGCGTTCATGCCCTTGGTGAGCTTCTTCGCCGAACCTACGTCGCCGAACGTCGGGAACATCAGCTGCGCGAGCTGCGCGCCGCTGACGCGCGACAGCGCTTCCTGCTCGTCGATGAGCCCTTCGTCGACGAGCTGCGTCGCGATGCGGAAGGCCGCACCGGCGGTGCGCTTGCCGACGCGCGTCTGCAGCATCCAGAGCTTGCCGCGCTCGATCGTGAACTCGATGTCGCACAGGTCGCGGTAGTGCTTCTCCAGCGTCGACATGATGCCCATGAGCTGGTCGTACGACGCCTTGTCGAGGTTCTCCAGCTCCTGCAGCGGCAACGTGTTGCGGATGCCCGCGACGACGTCCTCACCCTGCGCGTTGGCCAGGTAGTCGCCGTACACGCCCTGCGCACCCGAGCCCGGGTCGCGGGTGAAGGCGACGCCGGTGCCGGAGTCCATCCCGAGGTTGCCGAAGACCATCGTGCAGACGTTGACCGCGGTCCCGAGGTCGGCCGGGATGCGCTCCTGGCGGCGGTTGAGCCGAGCCCGGTCGCCGTTCCACGAGTCGAAGACCGCCTTGACGGCGAGGTCCATCTGCGCGCGCGGGTCCTGCGGGAAGGGACTGCCGGTCTCCTTCTGCACGATGCCCTTGAAGGTCTCGACCAGGGTCTGCAGATGACCCTCGTCGAGGTCGAGGTCGTTGCTGCTGCCCATCTCCTTCTTGACCCGGTCGAGCTCGTGCTCGAAGAGCTCACCGTCGACGCCGAGCACCGTCTTGCCGAACATCTGCACGAGCCGGCGGTAGGAGTCCCAGGCGAACCGCTCGTAACCGGACTGCTTGGCGAGGCCGGTCACAGACGCGTCGTTGAGCCCGATGTTGAGGACCGTGTCCATCATTCCTGGCATCGAGAACTTCGCGCCGGACCGGACGCTGACGAGGAGCGGGTCGTCCGCGTCGCCGAGCTTCTTGGCCATCTGCGTCTGCAGGTGCTCGAGGTGCTCGGTGACCTCGGCCGCCAGCTCGGCCGGCACCTCGCCGGTGTTGAGGTAGGTCTTGCACGCCTCGGTCGAGATGACGAAGCCGGGAGGCACCGGGAGGCCGAGGACGGTCATCTCGGCGAGGTTGGCGCCCTTGCCGCCGAGCAGGTCCTTCATCTCCCGGTTGCCCTCGGCGAAGTCGTAGACGTACTTCGTCATGGGCTGGCTCCTCGGGGTGCTCGGCGTTCGCGGTCCGATTCGCGAGGCTACCGGGAGCGCGCCGATCGGGTTCGGTGAAGGCCCACGAGCCCGACCGCGAGCAGCAGCGCCGCCGCGACCACCGCAAGGGCAACCCGGCGCGGCCAGGGTGACGACCGTTCGTGGGGGGCGGGGCGTCGCACGGCGGCCGGCGCCGGCCGGTCGACCTCCTCGACTGTCGCACCCGCTCCCTCGCTCACGACGACGAAGGACGAGCCGTTGCGGGTGTAGCTGATCGCCTCGCCCTGGGGGGACGGGGGCAGTGCGATCCGCACCGGCTCCGCCTTGAACGCGCCGGCGACGTCGTCGCCGGCGACCTTCCACTCGTACGCCGCGGTGTAGTTGCGCAGTACGACGTGCGAACCGTCCGGCGAGATGTCGCCCGCGGTCACCTCGGGCACGGCGACCCGGCCCACCTCCTGCAGGACGTTCGGGCCGGCCGCGTTCAGCGGCAGCGGTGCGGCGTACACCGTTGCGCCCGCGAAGCCCTTGGTGACGACGAGAACTCGACCGGTCCGGGGGTGCACGAGCAGCGCCTCGGCGTCGTGCGGGCCGTCGGGGTAGCGCAGCCGGAAGCTGGTCGGCCGCAGCCGCTGCTCGCCGCCCGCCGGCCCGGGCTCGGCGACCCGGTGAACGAGGATGCCCTTGGCCCTGGTTCCCGAGTTGTCACCGATGTCGCCGAGCCAGAGCGTGCCCCCCGGTCCGCGTGAGACGTCCTCCCAGTCCCTTGCCTGCACGCCGCTGAGGTCGAAGGTCGCAGTCGTCCGGCAGCTCCCGTTGATCCGGAAGAACCGCGCGACGTCACCGCTGTCGTTGTGCGTGTAGAACACGTCGTCGTACGCCGCACTCGCGACGATGCCGCTGGCCTCCGCGACCCGCGGATCGGAGAGGTGGCACAGCACTTAGAGCGGGCCGAGCTTGTCGTGCAGGAAGCGCTCGACCTGGTCGAGCGCGATCCGCTCCTGGGTCATGGCGTCGCGGTCGCGGATCGTCACTGCCTGGTCCTGGAGGGACTCGAAGTCGACAGTGATGCAGTACGGCGTACCGATCTCGTCCTGCCGCCGGTAGCGGCGGCCGATCGCGCCGGCGTCGTCGAAGTCGACGTTCCAGTGCTTGCGCAGCGCGGCGGCCAAGTCGCGCGCCACCGGTGACAGGTCGGAGTTGCGGGACAGCGGAAGAACTGCGGCCTTCACCGGCGCCAGCCGCGGGTCGAGCCGGAGCACGACCCGCTTGTCGACGCCGCCCTTCGAGTTGGGGGCCTCGTCCTCGGCGTACGCGTCGAGCAGGAAGGTGAGGGTGCAGCGGTCGACACCGGCCGCGGGCTCGACCACGAACGGGGTCCAGCGCTCGCTGGTCTCCTGGTCGAAGTACGACAGGTCGGTGCCGGTCGCCTTGCCGTGCACAGTGAGGTCGTAGTCCGTGCGGTTGGCGATGCCCTCGAGCTCACCCCACTCGGTGCCGGTGAAGTCGAACTTGTACTCGATGTCGACCGTCCGCTTCGAGTAGTGGGAGAGCTTCTCCTTCGGGTGCTCGTAGAGCCGCAGCCGCTCCGGGTCGATGCCCAGGTCGACGTACCAGCGCATCCGCTCGTCGATCCAGTACTGGTGCCAGGTCTCGTCCTCCCCCGGCTTGACGAAGAACTCCATCTCCATCTGCTCGAACTCGCGGGTCCGGAAGATGAAGTTGCCCGG
>JAWWOH010000146.1:0-5421 GCA_033851845.1 Actinomycetota bacterium | reverse complement strand
GTCACTGGGCAACCTGCTTCAGCTCGAAGGGCACCGGCGCCTGCGCCTGGTGCGGGTGGGTGGGACCGGCGTAGACCTTGAGCTTCGACAGCATCTGCCGGCCCAGGGTGTTGTGGGGAAGCATCCCTTTGATGGCCTTCTCGATGATCCGCTCGGGGCGGGTCGCGAGGACCTCGGCGTACGACGTGGAGGTCAGACCGCCCGGGTAGCCCGAGTGGCGGTGCACCATCGACTGGGCGGCCTTGTTGCCTGTCATGGCGACCTTCGCGGCGTTGATGATGACCACGAAGTCGCCGGTGTCCATGTGCGGGGCGTAGTAGACCTTGTGCTTGCCACGCAGCAGCACCGCCGCCTGGCTGGCCAGCCGGCCGAGCACGACGTCAGTGGCGTCGATGACGTGCCACTGGCGCGTGATGTCGCCGGGCTTGGGCGTGTACGTGCGCACGGGCCTGCTCTTCTTCCCTCGGGGTGATGTCTCGGCGCAGGCTGCCCCTCACCAGAGAGGGCGCCGCGCAGCAGCCCGCCACGATACCCGAGCCGGGCCCGCCCGAGCAAAACCCGCAGCTACAGCGGGCGCTCCATGACGAGCTCCTGGCCGCCGGGTGGGAGCGGGTACGCCGCCCGCCCCCCGGTGTCCAGGAACCCGAGCCGGGCGTACGCCGCCTGCGCCCGGGCGTTCGCCTCATGGACCTCGAGCCGGAGCACGCTCATCCCCCGCCCCCGGGCCCACTCAGCGCAGCGCTCGGCGAGCTCGTGCACCAGGCCCTGACCACGGTGCGATGGCGTCACGTAGACCGCAGCCAGCCAGGCCGCGCCATCGCGCAGGAAGCACACGCAGTTCCCGACCGGGCGGGTGCCCTCCCAGGCCATCACGTGGAAGGAGTCGCGGAACGAGTCCCCGTCCTCGGCCCCGCGCAGGGCCCGGCTCTGCCAGGCGTCGTCGGGCTGCGCCCGCGCCGACTCGAGCGTCTCCAGGAAGCCCATTGGCGTGTCCTCGAGGGCCTCCAGTCGCAGCGTGCGCAGATCGCGCCAGTCGTCCAACGTGACCCTGCGGATCTCCGGCCGTCCGGTGTCACCGGGCACGCACCACCCGCCCTTCGTCCCACACGGGCTCCCCGGCCTCGTAGACCTGACCGTCCGCGCCGAACACCAGGAACCGGTCGAAGCCGCGGGCGAACCAACGGTCGTGCGTGACCGCGACGACGGTGCCGTCGAAGGCGTCGAGACCCTCCTCCAACGCCTCCGCCGACTCCAGGTCGAGGTTGTCGGTCGGCTCGTCGAGCAGCAGCATCGTGCAACCCGACAACTCGAGCAGCAGCACCTGGAAGCGCGCCTGCTGGCCACCCGACAGCGTCTCGAACCGCTGGTCGGCCGAGTTGTGCAGCTCGTAACGGCGCAGTACGCCGATCGCCCCGCCGCGGTCGAGACCGCGACGCGCTGCCCCTTGCTCGGAGGAGTCACCCCGGTGCAGCACCTCGACGAGGGTCTTGCCGTGCAGCTCGGGCTGGTCGTGCGTCTGGGCGAACCAGCCGGGCACCACGCGCGCACCGAGCCGCGCAACACCGGTGTGCCGCACGTCCTGGCCGGCGACCAGCCGCAGAAAGTGCGACTTGCCCGAGCCGTTGCTGCCGAGCACCGCGACGCGCTCGCCGTAGAACACCTCGAGGTCGAACGGCTTCATGAGTCCGGTGAGCTCCAGCTGCTCGCAGACGATGGCACGCACGCCGGTGCGACCGCCGCGCAGCCGCATCGACACCTTCTGGTCAACGACCTGCTCGGCCGGCGGTCCGGCCTCCTCGAACTTCGCCAGCCGGGTGACCAGCGGCTGCACCTTCGCGGCCATCGCGGGACTCAGCTGCGCCTGAACGCGCGCGGTGAACACCAGCTGCCGCAGCCGCTCGTGCTCCTCTTCCCAGCGTCGGTGCTCGCCGGCGAGACGGTCACGTCGCGCCTGCCGTGCTTCGGCGTACGTCGAGAACCCCCCGCCGTGCACCCACGCGCCGTGCGCCTCGATCGTGACGATGCGGTTGGCTGTTCGATGCAGCAGCTCCCGGTCATGACTGACGAACAGCACGGTTTTGCCGCTGTCGGCGAGCGCCGCCTCCAGCCAGCGCTTGCCCGGAACGTCGAGGTAGTTGTCGGGCTCGTCGAGCAATAGCACCTGGTCGGGTCCCCGCAGCAGCGCCTCGAGCGCCAGCCGCTTCTGCTCGCCGCCGGACAGCGTGTGCAACGGGCGGTACTTGCACGCATCGAACGGCATCCCCAGCGCCGCGATGGTGCAGGTGTCCCAAAGCACCTCGGCCTCGTAGCCGTGCGCGTCGCCCCAGTCCGAGAGCGCATGGGCGTAGCGCATCTGGGTCTTCTCGTCGTCGCGCCCCATCATCTCGAGCTCGACCGCATCGAGTGCGAGCCCGGCACCGCGGACCGCGGGCGGCGAGAGACCGAGCAGCAGGTCACGGACCGTCGTGTCGTCGCGGATGGAGCCGATGAACTGGCGCATGACGCCGAGGCCACCATCGCGTGCAACAGAACCGTCCGACGGCTCGACGTCCCCGGCGATGATGCGCAGCAGCGTCGTCTTCCCGGTGCCGTTCGCGCCGACCAGAGCGGTCTTCGCGCCCTCGCCGACCCGGAAGCTGACGTCGTCGAACAGCACCCGTCCGTCGGGCAACACGTAGCGCAGCTTCTGCGCGTCGACGAACCCCATGTGATCAGTCTGCCCGCGACCTGCCGACGCGGCGACCGAATTCAGATCGTGCTGGTGGTCTCCAGCAGCTCGCTGTAGCCCTTGCCCTGCACGGTCGCGTGGTTGAGGCGCTGCAGCTGCTTGAGCACGTCGGGTTCGGCGTAGAAAGCCTTGTTGAAGGCTTCGTAGGACGCCAGGTCGACGTAGTCGATCTCCGCGACCAGCTGGTTGAAGACGCCGACGGTGTCGGTCCAGACGGTCGCGGTCGGGTGGCTGAGCCGCTCCATGATCTTGTTGATCTCCGCCATCGCGTCGATGGCCTCGTTCCAGCCGTCCATGTCGGAAACGGTCAAGTGGATGCGCTCGCGGTACATGGAACCTCCCCCGCGACCGACCATCGGCCGCTGTTGGCCCAACATCCACCCGTACCCCTGCCAGGGACATGGGTCAGATGGGTCAGGCGCGAAGGTTGCGCGTGACCCCTTGCCGGGCGAGCAGCGCGTCGTCAGGCGGGTACTCGACCGCCTCGAGCACGAGACCGTGAGACGGCGCGACGACGACATCGGTCGCCCGGGCGTCGCGGCCGAGCAGCGACGCGGGCCACTCAGGCGGGCGCCGGCCTTCTCCGACCGCGAGCATCGCTCCGACGACCGACCGCACCATCGAGTGGCAGAAGGCATCGGCGCGGATCGTCATGACGAGGGTCCCGTCGGCATCCCGCGACCAGTCGAGCTCGAGCAGGCCGCGCACCGTCGTCGCGCCCTCACGTCGCCGGCAGTACGACGCGAAGTCGTGCTCGCCGAGCATGGCGGGGCAGGCGGCGCGCATCGCGTCCAGATCGAGCGGGCGGGGGACGACGTAGACCTCCGTGCGTCGCAGCGGATCGACCACCTCCGGCCGGTCCGCAACGCGATAGCGGTAGGTCCGCGACAGCGCGGAGAAGCGCGCGTCGAATCCCGGCGGCGCTGCGCGGACGCGCCGCACCCGCACGTCGACAGGCAGCAGGCCGTTCAGCTTGCGACGAAGCAGCCGGTCGTCCGCGACGACGGCCGGCAGGTCCACGTGCGCGACCTGCCCACGCGCGTGAACGCCGGCATCGGTGCGGCCGGCGACCTGCAGTCGAGGCGCCGGCGCGCGCAGCAAGGTCGCCAGGGCGTCCTCGATCGCGCCCTGGATGCTCGGCCGGTCCACCTGGCGAGCCCACCCGGCGTACGCCGTTCCGTCGTACGCGATGTCGAGCCGCACCCGGACCAGGCCGGCGGCCACGGCATGAGCGGCAGCACGCGAGAGCCCGCCCTCCCCATCGGGGCGAGCGGGCTCGTCGGCGTCTGTGCTGCTTACTTGTCGCCCTCGGACTCAGGGGCAGCGGGCGCCTCGTCCGCGTTGTCGGTGGAGGCGGCAGCCACCTCGTCCACCTCGGCACCGACGAGTGGCTCGTCGACGATCGGCGTCGCCTCGGCGACCTGCTCCGCCGCGGCGTCGGCAGCTGCCTCCGCCCCCGCGTCGGCCGGCGCCGCCTCGGTCTCGGTCGCTGCGGTGGCGTCGCTGGCCTCGACGCCCTCTGTCGCCGGCGCCTCAGCGGCGTCGGCTGCGGTCTCGTCGGCCACCACGGCAGCCGCGGTCGGCGACTCCGCGGCGAGGGCCTCGGCCGACTCACGCGTCGCGCCCGTCGCCCGCTTGCGCGGGGCCGACTTCGTGCCACGAGCGCGCTCGGCCTCGCCGACGGCCTGCTGCCCGACGGTCAGCGCCTCGACCAGCTCGATGATCGCCATGGGCGCGTTGTCGCCCTTGCGCGGACCGAGCTTGACGATGCGCGTGTAACCGCCGGGCCGGTTGGCATAGCGCGGACCGATCTCGTCGAACAGCGTGTGCACGACGCTCTTGTCGTTCAGCCGCTTGAGCACCTGCCGACGCGCGTGCAGGTCACCGCGCTTGCCGAACGTGATGAGGTGCTCGGCGTACGGACGGAGCCGCTTGGCCTTGCTCTCGGTCGTGGTGATCCGGCCGTGCTCGAACAGCGCCGACGCGAGATTGGCCAGCATCAGCCGCTCGTGCGCCGGGCTGCCGCCCATGCGCGGGCCCTTGTTGGGGGTGGGCATGTCTCTCTCCGATCAGGGAGCGGGAGTGCCAGCCTTGGCGACTGAGCTCTCCGTGGGAGCCGACCGCGAGTGCGGGGGCCCTGAGATATGGAGTTGTTAGAGCTGCTCGGTCTCCGCGAACGACTGACCGTCGTCGTCACCGTCGGAGAAGTCGGGCTGGCCGTACTCGTCCGTGCCGTAGGCGTTGACGACCTGCGTCGGGTCGAACCCGGGCGGGCTGTCCTTCAGGGCGAGGCCCATCTGGTGCAGCTTGACCTTGACCTCGTCGATCGACTTCGCGCCGAAGTTGCGGATGTCGAGCAGGTCGGCCTCGGACCGCGAGACGAGCTCGCCGACCGTGTGGATGCCCTCGCGCTTGAGGCAGTTGTAGGAGCGGACGGTGAGGTCCATCTCCTCGATCGGCAGCGCCAGGTCAGCCGCGAGCGCAGCGTCTGTCGGCGACGGGCCGATGTCGATGCCCTCCGCCTCGGCGTTGAGCTCCTGCGCCAGGCCGAAGAGGCCGACGAGGGTCTTGCCCGCAGACGCCACAGCGTCGCGCGGCGTCATGCCGGGCTTGGTCTCGACGTCGACGACGAGCCGGTCGAAGTCGGTGCGCTGCTCGACGCGGGTGGCCTCGACCTTGTAGGTCACCTTCAG
>JAWWOH010000132.1:0-44842 GCA_033851845.1 Actinomycetota bacterium | reverse complement strand
GACGCCCTCACGACCGGTGACTGCCACCGGTGGCGAGGGCGAGAACGGACTGATCGTCCGGGCTCCGCCCCGCTGACCTCGACGGTACGAAGGAGCCGCTCGCTCCCGGCGGGCGTTCCGGCTCGCGATCCCCTCGCCGGCTGCGAGGGACTGCCTACGGTTGCGGGTCAGCGCCGGAGTTTGACCGGCTTTCCCCACGGGAGCGCATTCGGTTGTTGCGCTGGGGAGCCTAGGCCATCACCCCGCCGCTCGACGCACGCGTTACCAGCTCCGGACTGAAAACGACGTCTTCGTGCACATGTGACCCACCGTCGGCGAACTCGCCCACGAGCAGGGCGGCCGCCGTGCGTCCGAGCTGCCCGGCGGGCTGGCGCACGCTGCTGAGCGGAACGGCTGCGGTCGCCGCGAACTCGATGTCGTCGTAGCCGACAAGGGCAATGTCGTCGGGAACCCGCGCGCCCGCCTCGAGGAGACCCCGCAACAGACCGAGTGCCACGATGTCGTTCGCGCAGAAGACGGCGTCGGGTCGTTGCGCGAGCACTCGCGCGGTCGCCTCGTAGCCGGCGCTGCCGGTCAGCGTCGGCACCTCGACCTGACGCGGTGCCCGGGCGCCGCTGCTCGCGATCGCGGCGGTCAGTCCGGTACCGCGATCGCGGCACTGCCGGACGGCGTAGGACGCGGTTACGTACGTGATGCGGCGGCGCCCCGCGTGGATGAGGTGCGAGCCGGCAAGGGATCCGCCGAGGTTGTCGTCGACCCGAACCGAGCAGTGCCTGCCGGCACCAACCGCGTCAACCATGACCACCCGGGTGCCACGGTCCTGCAGCCGCACCAGGTCGGACCCCTCGTCCCCGACCGGCGTGATGAGCACGCCCTCGACCCGCTGCTCCTCGAGGAAGCGGAGCTGTCGGCGCTGTCGCTCGGCTGAGCCGTCCGAGCTGAACAGCAGCACCGAGAGCGCGTGCTCAGCCGCCTCGGCCTCAAGACCGCGAGCCAGGTCGGTGAAGAACGGATTGCCGATGTCGAGCACGACGAGCCCGACGGTGTGACTGCGCCCGGCCCGGAGCTGCGACGCGGAGCTGTGCCGGACGAAGCCGAGCTCGTCGATGGCGGCGAGCACGCGTGCCCGGGTGCTCTCCGAGACCTGTGTCGGGCGGTTCAGGACGTTGGAGACGGTGCCCACAGACACGCCTGCGCGCGCCGCGACTGCTTTGATGCCGGCCGGCCGGGATCGTCGTTCCCCGGGCGGCCCGGACCCCCCGTTGACCACCGCAGTCACGCTCCCTATTCTGCCATGAAACGTTTCAGAACCGGGAGAGGCATGAACACGAGCGGGCTGGCTGTCCTCCGGGCGCTGGAGATCGAGGTCCCGTCGTGGGCATATGGCAACTCGGGCACCCGTTTCAAGGTCTTCGCCCAGCCGGGCGTCCCCCGCGACCCGTGGGAGAAGCTCGCGGACGCCGCCCAGGTGCACCGGTTCACCGGCGCCGCGCCGAGCGTCTCGCTCCACATCCCGTGGGACGCGGTCGACGACTACCCGAAGCTGGCCAAGCACGCGGCTGACCTCGGCGTCCGGATCGGGATGATCAACTCCAACGTCTTCCAGGACGACGACTACCGAC
Source organism: Actinomycetota bacterium (assembly GCA_033851845.1). GTDB lineage: Bacteria > Actinomycetota > Actinomycetes > Mycobacteriales > SCTD01 > RYN-124. Next base: position 43,220 of record JAWWOH010000132.1, on the reverse strand, counting down.
TCGGCAGCGTCTGCAACCCCGACCCCGGAGTGCGGCGAAAGGCGACCGACCACCTGCTGGCCTGTGTCGACGTCATGGACGCGACCGGCTCGCGCGACCTGAAGCTGTGGTTCGCCGACGGCCTCAACTACCCGGGTCAGGACGACCTGCGGTCGAGGCAGGACCGCCTGGCCGAGGCCCTTCGTGAGGTCTACGCGAGGCTCGGGGACGACCAGCGCATGGTGCTCGAGTACAAGTTCTTCGAGCCCGCGTTCTATGCGACGGACATCCCGGACTGGGGCACCTCGTTCGCGCACTGCCTGGAGCTCGGACCGAAGGCGCGAGTCGTCGTCGACACCGGCCACCACGCGCCGGGGACGAACATCGAGTTCATCGTCGCGTTCCTTCTTCGCGCCGGCAAGCTCGGCGCCTTCGACTTCAACTCACGCTTCTACGCCGACGACGACCTCATCGTCGGCGCGGCGGATCCGTTCCAGCTGTTCCGGATCCTGCACGAGGTCAACGTCGGTGGCGGCTTCGACCCGGCCAGCGGCGTGACGTTCATGCTCGACCAGTGCCACAACATCGAGCCCAAGATTCCCGGCCAGATCCGCTCCATCATGAACGTCCAGGAAGCGGTCGCGAAGGTGCTGCTCGTCGACCGTGACGCGTTGTCCGCTGCGCAGACGTCCGGCGATGTCCTGGGTGCGCACGGCGTGCTCATGGACGCCTACAACACCGATGTCCGGCCGCTGTTGGCAGAGCTGCGCGAGGAGCAGGGCCTGCACCCGGACCCAATGAAGGCGTACGCCGCCTCGGGGTACGCCAAGCAGATCGCCGCCGACCGTGTCGGTGGCAACCAGGCCGGATGGGGAGCATGAGCGGTCCCCCGACACCCGTGACTGAGCTGATCTCTCGAAGCAGCCGCCTTGGTGCGGATCCGCGCAACACGAACTACGCCGGCGGAAACACGTCGGCGAAGGGAGCGGAGACCGACCCTGCGACCGGAGATGCGGTCGAGCTGCTCTGGGTCAAGGGATCCGGTGGCGACCTCGGCACGCTGACCGAAGCCGGCCTCGCCGTCCTGCGGCTCGACCGGCTCCGGGCACTCGTCGACGTCTACCCGGGTGTCGACCGCGAGGACGAGATGGTCGCCGCCTTCGACTACTGCCTGCACGGGCGCGGCGGTGCAGCGCCGAGCATCGACACCGCGATGCACGGGCTGGTCGAGGCGCCGCACGTCGACCACCTGCACCCAGACAGTGGCATCGCCTTGGCGACGGCGGCAGACGGCGAGACGCTCAGCAAGGAGTGCTTCGGCGACCGCGTCGTGTGGATCCCGTGGCGACGCCCCGGATTCCAGCTCGGTCTCGACATCGCCGCGATTCAGCAGGGCAACCCGCAGGCGATCGGCTGCATCCTCGGTGGACACGGCATCACAGCGTGGGGCGCGACGAGCGAGGAGTGCGAGCAGCGGTCACTCGAGATCATTCGTACCGCGGAGCAGTTCCTCGCCGAGCGCGGATCGGCCGAGCCCTTCGGAGCCGTCGTACCGGGCTTCGGGCCGCTTCCGCCGAACGACCGCCGGGCGCGTGCCGCCGCGTTGGCCCCGACGATCCGCGGTCTCGCGTCCACGGATCACCCCCAGGTCGGGCACTTCACCGACAGCGACACCGTGCTCGACTTCCTCAGCCGGGAGAAGCTCGCGCCACTTGCGGAGCTCGGCACCTCCTGCCCGGATCACTTCTTGCGCACGAAGGTCCGTCCGCTCGTCCTGGACCTGCCGGCCGACACTCCCATCGAGGACGTCCTGTCCCGGCTTGTTGTGCGGCACGCGGAGTACCGCGAGGCGTACGCCGCCTACTACCAGCGGCACGCCACGGCTGACAGCCCGGCGATGCGAGGGGCGGACCCTGCGATCGTGCTGGTCCCAGGCGTCGGAATGTTCTCGTTCGGCAGGGACAAGCAGACCGCGCGGGTCGCGGGTGAGTTCTACGTCAACGCCATCAACGTGATGCGCGGCGCCGAGTCCGTGTCGACGTACGCACCCATCCCCGAGAGCGAGAAGTTCCGGATCGAGTACTGGTCGCTCGAGGAGGCCAAGCTCCAGCGGCTCGCGAAGCCGAAGCCGCTCGTCGGGCGGGTGGCCCTGGTCACCGGCGCCGGGTCCGGCATCGGCAAGGCGATCGCCGAGCGGCTCACTGCTGAGGGCGCCTGTGTTCTGGTGGCCGACCGTGACGGCGAGCGCGCAGCCGCCGTGGCGACCGCCATCGGCAGCACCGACCAGGCTGTTGCGCTGAGGGTGGACGTGACCAACGAGGGGGAGATCGCGGAGGCGTTCGCCGCGGCCGCACTGGCGTTCGGAGGCGTGGATCTCGTCGTCAACAACGCCGGCCTTTCGATCAGCAAGCCGCTGCTGGAGACCACCGCCGATGACTGGGACCTCCAGCACGGCGTGATGGCCAAGGGGTCGTTCCTCGTCTCACGCGAAGCGGCGCGGGTCATGATCGAGCAGGGGATGGGGGGCGACATCGTCTACATCTCGAGCAAGAACGGCGTCTTCGCCGGCCCGAACAACGTCGCGTACGGCGCGAGCAAGGCCGACCAGGCCCATCAGGTGCGGCTGCTCGCAGCGGAGCTGGGCGAGCACGGGATCCGCGTCAACGGCATCAACCCCGACGGAGTCGTGCAGGGGTCGGGCATCTTCTCCTCCGGCTGGGGCGCCAACCGGGCCGCGGTCTACGGCGTACCGGAGGAGGAGCTCGGCGAGTTCTACGCGAAGCGGACCATTCTGAAGCGGGAAGTTCTCCCCGAGCACGTCGCCGCGGCCGTCCTCGCCCTCGTCGGTGGCGAGCTTGCGTTGACGACCGGTCTGCACATCCCGGTCGACGGCGGCGTCGCGGCAGCGTTCCTGCGGTGACCATGACGCGGCACGCCGCTGTCGACCTGGGTGCATCTGGTGGCCGCGTCATCGTCGGCGAGGTCGGGCCGGATCACCTCGCGCTGCATGAGGTGTCGCGGTTCCCCAACGGAGCGGTGCCGCTGCCCGACGGCTTGCACTGGGACGTCCTCGCCCTGTACCGGGCGTGCCTAGACGGCCTCGCTCGAGCGGGTGATGTCACCACGATCGGAGTCGACTCCTGGGCGGTGGACTACGGATTGCTCGACGAGTCGGGGGCGCTGCTCGGCAACCCGCACCACTACCGCGACCAGCGCACCGAGACCGTCGCCGACAAGGTGCACGGACGCATGCCGTTCGAGCAGCTCTACGAGCACACCGGTCTGCAGTTCCTGCCTTTCACCACGATCTACCAGCTCGCGGCGGCAGAGGGCACGCCGCAGCTCCGGCAGGCACGGACCCTGCTGCTCATCCCCGACCTCATCACCTACTGGCTCACCGGGGTCGTCGGCGCCGAGCTGACCAACGCGTCGACGACCGGCCTGCTCGACGTCCGGTCCCACGAGTGGTGTGTGCCGGTGCTCCAGGCGTGCGGCGTCACCCGCGCCCTCCTGCCGCCGCTCCTCGCCGCCGGCGAGCCGCTCGGGCCGCTGGTGCCGGCCCTGCGGTCGGAGATCGGCGGCCGGGCAACAGTCGTCGCCGTCGGTTCGCACGACACAGCGTCCGCAGTGGTCGCGGTACCGATGGACGCCGAGCGCAGCGCCTACATCAGCCTGGGCACCTGGGGGCTCGTCGGCGTCGAGCTCGAGCAGCCCGTCCTCACGGCGGCCTCTCGCGAGGCGAACTTCACCAACGAGCTCGGCGTCGACGGCCGAGTGCGCTACCTCCGCAACGTGATGGGGCTCTGGCTGCTGCAGGAGTGCCTGCGATCGTGGCCCGATGCTGACCTGCCGGCACTGCTCGCCGCGGCGGCCGAGCGCCCGCGCGGACCGGTCTTCGACGTGGACGATGCTCGGCTGCTCCCGCCTGGTGACATGCCCACCCGGATCCGCAGGCAGCTCGCAGAGGCCGGCCAGCCGTCAGTCGAAGATCGCGCCGCGCTTGTCAGATGTATCGTCGACAGCCTCGCCGACGCGCTCGCCCGCGCGGTCGCTGATGCCGCCCGGCTCTCGGGCCGGGACGTTCGCGTCGTGCACGTCGTCGGCGGTGGGGCGCAGAACGAGCTGCTGTGCCAGCTGCTCGCCGACAGCCTCGAGCTACCCGTGGTGGCCGGCCCGGTCGAAGCGACGGCGATGGGCAACGTGCTGGCGCAGGCTCGCTCGCACGGGACGCTCGTGGGCGACCTGGAGGAGCTGCGCGGGCTGGTGCGCGAGACCCAGCCTCTGCGCCGGTTCGAGCCACGCCGTTGAGGGTCGCTCTGTTCGTCACGTGCCTGGTCGACGGGATGTTCCCATCGGTCGGCAGAGCGACGGTCGAGCTGCTCGAGCGGCTCGGTGTGCAGGTCGACGTGCCGTTGGCGCAGACCTGCTGCGGCCAGATGCACACCAACACGGGGTACGGCGAGAAGGCGCTGCCGATGGTGCGGCGGTACGCGGACGTCTTCGCGCCGTACGACGCCATCGTCACGCCGTCGGGATCGTGTGCCGGCTCGGTCCGGCACCAGCACGTCGGGTTGGCGACCCGCGCCGGTGACACCGATCTGGCCGAGCGCGCTGCTGCAACCGCGGCGAAGACGTACGAGCTCTCGGAGCTCCTCGTCGACGTGCTCGGGGTGGAGGACGTCGGTGCGACGTACCCGCATCGCGTCACCTACCACCCGACCTGCCACGCGCTGCGAGTCCTGCGCGTCGGCGACCGCCCGCTTCGGCTGCTGCGGCAGGTCCGCGGCATCGACCTCGTGGAGCTCCCGGAAGCCGAGACCTGCTGCGGCTTCGGCGGCACGTTCGCGCTGAAGAACGCCGACGTCTCGGCGGCGATGCTGCAGGACAAGCTCAGCCGCATCGGCGCGACCCGCGCGACGGTGTGCACGGCCGGCGACGTCTCCTGCCTGATGCACATGGGCGGCGGGTTGACGCGGTCAGGTGCGGACACGCGAGCTGTGCACCTGGCCGAGATCCTGGCGTCGACCTCATGACGTTCCTCGGGATGCCGACCGCTCCTGCGGGGGTGGGACAGCTACGCGGCGACCGCCCGTTCCCCGCCGCCGCACGCGAGGCACTGGGCGATGACCAGCTTCGGCGCAACCTGCGGAACGCGACGCACACCATCCGGGACAAGCGAACGCGCGTCGTCGCCGAGGTACCGGACTGGGCCGAGCTGCGTGACGCCGGCGCCGCCATCAAGGACGACGTGCTGGCCCGCCTGGACACGTATCTCGTCCAGCTCGAGGAGCAGGTCGTCGCGGCGGGGGGTGTCGTGCACTGGGCGCGGGATGCCAACGAGGCCAACGCCATCGTGACGCGCCTCGTGCAAGGCACGGGCTCGAGTGAAGTCGTGAAGGTCAAGTCGATGGTCACCCAGGAGATCGGGCTCAACGAGGCGCTCGCCGACGCCGGCATTGCGGCGTACGAGACCGACCTGGCCGAGCTCATCGTCCAGCTCGGTCACGACAAGCCGAGCCACATCCTCGTGCCGGCGATCCACCGCAACCGCACAGAGATCCGCGACATCTTCCTGCGCGAGATGCATGGTGTGCGCCGGGATCTCACCGATGACCCGGCGGCCCTGGCGGAAGCGGCTCGCGTTCATCTGCGGCAGAAGTTCCTGTCGGCGCGGGTCGCCGTGAGCGGGGTGAACTTCGCGGTGGCCGAGACCGGGACGCTGTGCGTCGTCGAGTCCGAGGGCAACGGCCGCATGTGCTTGACGCTGCCCGAAGTCCTCATCAGCGTGATGGGCATCGAGAAGGTCGTCCCGACCTGGCGCGACCTCGAGGTGTTTCTCCAGCTGCTGCCGCGGTCGAGCACGGGCGAGCGGATGAACCCGTACACGTCGATGTGGACCGGCGTCACCCCCGGCGACGGACCGCAAGAGTTCCACCTGGTGCTCGTGGACAACGGCCGTACCGCGACACTTGCGGACCCGGATGGTCGCGCTGCCTTGCGCTGCATCCGGTGCTCGGCCTGCCTGAACGTCTGCCCGGTCTACGAGCGGACCGGCGGTCATGCGTACGGGTCCGTCTATCCAGGGCCGATCGGGGCGGTGCTCTCCCCACAGTTGACCGGTGTGAAGGACAACCCGTCGCTCCCGTTCGCCTCGACCCTGTGTGGCGCGTGTCTCGACGTATGTCCCGTCGCCATCGACATACCGGCGATGCTTGTGCACCTGCGCAGCCGCGTCGTTGCCGAGGACCCACATCGAACCGAGGCCCTCGCGATGTCAGCCGCTGCGTGGACGATGCGTTCGCCGCGTCGCTGGGGGAGGGCGTTACGCGCGCTTCGACTCGGGCGGCCGGTCTCCGGTCTGCGGCGGCTGCCGCTGCCGCTGTCCCGCTGGACCTCGAGCCGCGACCTGCCCGTACCGCCGAAGCAGACCTTTCGCGACTGGTGGCGAGGTCGGCCATGAGCACACGCGAGGACGTCCTGGCCCGCATCCGGTCGGCGCTTCCGGGCGACCCTGGTCCGTCGTTCACGCGCCGCTATCGCGTCGCCGACGGCGCCATAGCCGATGTCGAGCTCTTCGTCGACCGGCTGCGTGACTACCGGGCTGTCGTGCACGAGGTGTCCCTGGCCGATCTGGCGGCGATGTTGCAACAAGTGGCGACCGGTCGCGTCGTTGTGCCCGACGGCGTCCCGACCGGCTGGCTGGCCGGCATCGACGTCGTACGCGATGTGCCGTTGATGTCGGCGGCGGAGCTGGACCGGCTCGATGCGGTGCTGACGACGTGCGCGCTCGCCATCGCCGAGACGGGAACGATCGTGCTCGATGGCGGTCCCGGGCAGGGCCGTCGGGCGCTCACGCTCGTGCCGGACCACCATGTCGTCGTCGTGCGGGCAGACCAGGTCGTCGCGACGGTGCCGCAGGCGATCACCGGCCTCGACCCACGCCGGCCGCAGACGTGGGTCAGTGGACCGAGTGCGACCAGCGACATCGAGCTGCAGAGGGTCGAGGGTGTCCACGGACCACGCCGACTCGACGTGGTGCTCGTCGTAGCGGGAGGATGACGACATGCCGCACCTCGCCCCGGTGCGGATCGCCCGAGGCGCTGAAGGAGCCCCGCGTTGAAGGTCCCGTTCTGCACAGCTGACTTCCTCGACCGGGCGGAGCTCTGCTACCGCGACCGGATCGGCATCGTGGACGAGCCCGGGCCGGCCCAGGACGGTGGGCTCGGGTCCCTGACCTATGGCTCCCTCGCCGAGCGGGTGCGAGCGCTGGCGGCGGGGCTCGACGAGCTCGGCGTGGAGCGCGGCGACCGCGTCGCGATCGTCTCGCAGAACAGCGCCCGGATGCTGGAGACGTTCTTCGGCGTCTGCAGCTACGGCCGGGTCCTGGTGCCCATCAACTTCCGGCTGTCACCAGCGGAGGTGGAGTACATCGTCGAGCACTCCGGCGCGACGGTCCTGCTGGTGGACCCCGAGTGCGACGACGCGCTCCGTTTGGTGACCGCAAAGCACCGCTTCCTGCTCGGCAAGGAGTCGGACGCTGCCTTGCTCCGGCCCGGCGTCGCGCCGAAGCCGTGGGACCAGCGGTCCGAGGACGCCACCGCGACGATCAACTACACGTCCGGCACGACCGCGCGTCCCAAGGGCGTGCAGATCACCCACCGCAACATCTGGGTCAACGCGGTGACGTTTGCACTGCACGCCGGCGTGAGCGACCGCGACGTCTACCTGCACACGTTGCCGATGTTCCACGCCAACGGGTGGGGGATGCCGTTCGCAATGACCGGCATGGGCGCACCGCAGGTCGTGATCCGCAAGATCGACGGCGCCGACATTCTCCGGCGCGTCGAGAAGTACGGCGTGACCGTGATGTGCGCGGCACCTGCGGTGGTGGCGTCCATCCTCGAGGCTGCGCAGTCGTGGGAAGGCGAGATCCCCGGCCGGGATCAGGTCCGCGTCATCTGCGCGGGCGCGCCGCCACCGTCGCGCACCATCCAGCGGATCGAGGACGAGCTCGGCTGGGAGTTCCTGCAGATCTACGGCCTGACCGAGACGTCCCCGCTGCTCACGATCAACCGCCGCCGGGCGGAGGAGGACGCGCTCCCGATCGAGGATGCCTCGCGGCGGCTGGCGCGGGCCGGCATGCCGGCGCTCGGCGTACAGATCAAGATCTCCGACCAAGGTGAGGTACTCGCGAAGTCCAACGTCGTGCTGGAGGGCTACTGGGAGCAGCCGGAGGCGACGGCCGATGCCCTGGACGGCGGCTGGTTCCACACCGGCGACGGAGGAGTCCTCGACGACGAGGGCTACGTCACGATCTCGGACCGCAAGAAGGACGTCATCATCACCGGCGGCGAGAACGTCTCGTCCATCGAGGTCGAGGACGCACTGTTCTCCCACGAGGCTGTCGCCGAGGTTGCGGTCATCGGCGTGCCGTCGGAGAAGTGGGGCGAGACCATCAAGGCACTCGTGGTGCTTGCCCCCGGAGCTCAGGTGACCGAGGCCGACCTCATCGCGCACTGCAAGAGCAGGGTCGCGAGCTACAAGGCGCCGACGTCGATCGAGTTCCGCCCCGAGATCCCGCGAACGGCTACGGGGAAGATCCAGAAGTTCAAGCTGCGCGAGCAGTACTGGCAGGGCTACGAGAGGCAGGTCAACTGATGACGGCTCTGTCGCTGGACAAGGGCGAACCGATCCCGGCGCTTCCCATCACCACCATCGGTGGGGCGTTGGATGCCGCGGTGGAGCTCTACGCCGACCGCGAGGCTCTGGTCAGCGTCGAGCAGGACCGCAGGTTCACCTACCGCGAGCTGTCCGACGACGTCGACCGGCTGGCCCGCGGTCTGATCGCCCGCGGCGTCGCCAAGGGCGACCGGGTCGGCATCTGGTCGCCGAATCGCTACGAGTGGGTGCTCGTGCAGTACGCCACGGCGCGCATCGGGGCGATCCTGGTGACGATCAACCCGGCGTACCGGACCCATGAGCTGGCCTATGTCCTGAAGCAGTCCGGGGTCTCACTGCTCGTCGCCGCGCCGAGCTTCAAGACCAGCGACTACGCCGCGATGACCCGCGAGGCCGCCCCAGATGTCGACGCGGTGTTCTTCGACAGCGAGGACTGGAACGCGCTGCTCGTCGACGGCGGGCCGCTGCCGGACCGGTCGTTGACGCCGGACGAGCCGATCAACATCCAGTACACGAGTGGCACCACCGGCTTCCCGAAGGGCGCGACGCTCTCGCACCTCAACATCCTCGGCAACGGGTTCCTCGTCGGCGAGCTGTGCGGCTACACCGAGGCCGATCGCGTCTGCGTGCCGGTGCCCTTCTACCACTGCTTCGGCATGGTGATGGGCAACCTCGGTGCGCTCAGCCACGGTGCCTGCGTGGTCATTCCCGCACCGGCCTTCGACCCGCTCGCGACGCTGCACGCTGTCACCCAAGAGAAGTGCACGTCGCTGTACGGCGTACCGACGATGTTCATCGCCGAGCTGGGCTGCCCGGAGTTCCCGACGTTCGACCTGACGAGCCTTCGCACCGGGATCATGGCCGGGTCGCCGTGCCCGGTCGAGGTGATGAAGCAGGTTCAGGTGTTCATGCCCGAGGTCACCATCTGCTACGGCATGACCGAGACGTCACCGGTGTCGACGCAGACCCGCGCCGACGACACGATCGACCGTCGGGTGTCGACGGTCGGTCGGGTCCATCCGCACGTCACGGTGAAGGTCGTCGATCCGGAGACCGGCGATGTGGTGCCGCGCGGAACGACCGGGGAGCTGTGCACGGCCGGTTACGGCGTGATGCTCGGCTACTGGGCGGACGAGGCGAAGACGGCCGAGGCGATCGACGCAGACGGGTTCATGCACACGGGCGATCTCGCCGTGATGGACGACGAGGGCTACCTCAGCATCGTCGGCCGCAGCAAGGACATGGTCATCCGCGGTGGCGAGAACGTCTACCCGCGCGAGGTCGAGGAGTTCCTCTACACCCATCCCGACGTGCTCGACGTCCAGGTTGTTGGCGTACCGGATGCCAAGTACGGCGAGGAGCTGTGCGCATGGGTGCGGCTGAACGAGGGCGCGACCCTGACGGCGGAGGACCTACGTGAGTGGTGCAAGGGGAAGCTGGCGCACTACAAGGTCCCGCGTTACGTGCGCTTCACCGACGAGTTCCCGATGACGGTGACCGGCAAGGTGCAGAAGTTCAAGATGCGTGAGACCTCCGTCGAGGAGCTCGGCCTGCAGGACGCAGCCGCGGTCGTGACCGCGTGATCGTCTTCGTTCACGGCGTGCCGGAGACGGCGGCGATCTGGCGCAAGGTCCGCGCGGCGATCGACCGGCCATCCGTGGCTCTCGAGCTGCCGGGGTTCGGCACGCCACGCCCCGACGGGTTCGGTGGGACCAAGGACGACTACGCGCAATGGCTGGTCACCGAGCTGCGGCGCATCGAGGAGCCGATCGATCTTGTCGGCCACGACTGGGGGGCCGGCCTGGCATATCGGGTCGTGACGGCGCACGGCGACGCGATTCGCTCCTGGGCGGCCGATGTCGCGGGGATCGCGCACCCCGACTACGTGTGGCACGACATCGCGAAGATCTGGCAGACGCCGGGCGAGGGTGAGGCGTTCGTCGCGGCGCAGAACGCAGCGTCGCCGGAGGACAGGGCGGGGCTGTTCGCGGCGTACGGCGTACCGCTCGACGACGCGCGCGAGATGGCTGCGTCGTCCGACGCGACGATGGGGGAGAGCATCCTCGGCCTCTACCGCTCCGCACTGCCCAACCCGCATGCCGACTGGGGACCGCTGGCACCGACGAAGGCGCCGGGACTCGTGCTGCACCCCGTCGACGACCCGTTCGCGGACGAGCCGCTCAGCCGGGAGGTCGCGCAGGCGCTCGGCGCGCGGTTCGAACGGATCGAAGGTGCCGGGCACTGGTGGCCGTACCAGGCGCCGGAAGCCGGCGCTGCCCTGCTCGAGTCGTTCTGGGCCTCGATCTAGCTCGGGTGAGCCCTTGTCGAGCGGCGAGCTCAGGCCGTCTCGGCGTCGAGGTAGCCGGTCGCACCCGTCTCGTCGAGGTCGACGGGCTCTGCGTCGAGGGCGGACAGCCGACCCGTCCGGGCGAGGCAGCCGTAGGAGACTGCACTCGGTCTGACGATGCGACGCAGCCCGTTCTCGCGGTCGATTCCGATGAGTCCGAAGGTCGGGGTGAAGCCGTGGTTCCACTCGAAGTTGTCGAACGCCGACCAGTGCAGGTAGCCGAGTACGTCCACACCATCCTGCATGGCCGCGCGCACCTCGCGAAGGTGACTGCGCAGGTAGCGAAGCCGCTGACCGTCATCGGTGGTGGCGATGCCGTTCTCGGTGACCAGCACCGGCAGACCCGTCGAGGCAGCGGCTCGGAGCATCTGCCCGAAGCCCTCGGGATAGATCTCCCATCCCATCTGGGTGCTCTCGGTGTGATCAGCGGCAGGGGCGATCAGGCCGGGCAGCCGCGCGTCGACGGCGGCGCGCGTGTAGTACTGCAGTCCCACCCAGTCGCCGACGTCTCCTCCTGAGCGCAGCTCGGCAAGGTGGTCGTCCACCATCAACCGGCGCAGCAGGGACGTCGCGGCGACGTCCGACGGGTCGTCCGGACGCAGCGGCGACAGGGGAACCAGCTGCAGGCACGTGCCGGCGCTCGCGGCGGGTGCGTGCTCGCGCAGAGCCGCGACCGCGACGCGGTGCGCCTGCATGAGGACACGGTTGACCGCGTCGGCTGCAGTGGCATCACGCAAGGCTGGCGGAAACTGCGCGGTCAGGTGGCCGAACACGGCGATGATCTGGGGCTCGTTGATGGTGCAGATGTACGGCATCTGCGCACCAAGCCGCTTGGCGACGGTCGTGACGTAGCTGCCGAACAGCTCCAGGGCGTCCGGTGCGAGCCAGCCGCCGCGCCGTGCGAACCACAGTGGGAGGGTCTTGTGGTGCAGCGTGACGACCGGCGTCAACCCGTGGCTGTGCAGGCTCTTGAGCACGTTGGCGTAGTGCTCGAGTGCCGGCTCGCTGAACTCGCCTGCTTCGGGCTCGATCCGTGACCACTCGAGAGAGAAGCGGTGGGCGTTCTGGCCGAGCGACGCCAGCAGCGCGAAGTCATCGTCGTACCGGTGGTACTGGTCGATGGCGAGCCCGGACGGCTCCGCCGCCAGCGTGCCCGGGGAGCTCTCCCACTCCCACCAGTCGTTCGCGACGTTGCCGCCTTCGACCTGATGGGCGGCCGTCGAGGAGCCCCAGAGGAACTCGGGTGGGAAGTCACGCACCCCAAGACTGTACCCCGCCTACCTTCTGGGTGGTAGGTAGGTTGTCGGAATGACTGACCCGACGGCTCCGTGGCGCGGTTCCTGGGTGTGGGCCGAGAAGGCTGAGTCCGTCGGGCGGACCGTGGTGGCCCTTCGCCGGGACCTCGACCTCGGTGAGGTCCCCGATGGCGTGCGCTGTCGCATCGCCGCCGTCGGGCGCTATGCGCTGTTCGTCAACGGGATCGAAATCGCCCGCGGTCCCGCGCGATCGAACCCGAGGCGAGGCGTGTACGACGTCGTCGACATCGGCTCCTCCCTACGGGAAGGCGTGAACTGCATTGGGGTGCTCGCCTGGTGCTGGTCGCATCCGATGCCCTGGTGGCACCCACTCCCGGCCGGCCGGGGCGGGCTTGCTGCGGGTGCGCTTGCACTCGACGCTGACCTCGATGCCCTCGCTACCGACACGACGTGGTCGGCACTGACACTCGACGGCTGGGAGACCAGCCGTCCGGAGGGCATCCCCGGTAGGGGCGTCGAGGTTGTCGACACGAGGTCGCTGCCGGCGGACTGGCTGGAAGCGGGGGCGGCGCGCGAGTGGCCGGCGGCGGTGACGCTGGCGCCCTACTCGCCAGGCATGCCGCGACGTACGACGCCGCCGAGCTATCCCCTCGGTCCGGTCCTTCGCCGTGAGCCGCGGGCGAGCGTCGTCGAGCGCCGCCTGATTCCATCCGGCGGCACCTGGACGACTGGTGACATCGGCGTGGTCAGCGGGACCCTTCGGTGTGACATCGAGGGCCCCGCGGGCGCAGTCGTCGAGGTCCGGGTCGCCGAGCGACGTGGTCGCGACGGGCAGCCGCAGCCGGACCACAACGACACGGGCTTCCGGTTGGTCACCGACGGCAGCCGTCGCATCGTCGAGTCGCTCGACCCCTACGGGCTGTCGGGGCTGGTCATCTCCTCACCTGCGGGGGTCGCGGTTCGAGACGTCACCGTGGTCGAGCGAACGCATCCGCTCACCGGGGGCCACGCCTTCGAGTGCTCGGACCCGCGGCTGAACGACATCTGGTCAGCCGGCCGTCGCACGGTGACGCTCTGCTCGCACGACGCCTACGTCGACTGCCCGACGCGAGAGCAACGTGCCTGGGTCGGCGACGCCGTCGTACATCAGCTCGTGGACCTTGCGACGAACGACGACTGGTCTCTTGCGCGTTGGTATCCGCTCATGGCGGCCGCGCCGCGCGCGGACGGCATGCTCCCGATGGTGGTGGGCGGGGACGCCGAGGCGACCGACAACCTGGTGATCCCGGACTGGTCGCTGCACTGGGTGCATGCGGTCTGGAACCTCTACCGCTACGTCGGAGACCGCACCGAGATCGCGCGTCTTCTCGGCGTAGTCGAGGGCGTCCTTCACTGGTTCGGGCCGTTCTGTGACGACACCGGGCTGCCCCGCGATGTCATCGGCGGCGTGCTCATCGACTGGGCGGCGGTCCGGACCGATGGCATCTCGGCCTCGCTCTGCGGACTGTGGGGACGCGGTCTGCTGGAGTTCGCGGAGATGGCGCAGTGGCTCGGCGACATCGGCCGCGTCAACTGGGCGCGTGCGACGCACGCTCGGCTGGCGGCCGGCTTCGAGCGGCTCTGGGACCCGGACCGTGGCCGCTACGCGGACACCATCGCCGACGGCAACCGGCTACCGATGGCCTCGCAGCACGGGCAGGCTTCGGCCATCGTCGGGCAGCTGGCGCCCGTCACCCGCTGGCAGCGGCTGGTCGCGGTGCTCACCGACGAACAGCAGCTCGTGCATGCGGCATTCGATGCAGCCGACGGGCCCGCGCTTCCCAACGCCGAGCTCGAGATAGGGGGCTACCTGGACAAGGGCCGGCCGGAGCCGTGGTGGGACGTCAACCGGCAGGTCGTGCGCGCACAGCCGTTCTTCCGGTACGTCGTGCACGACGCGCTCGACGTCGCCGGCCGCCGTGACCTGGTTGCATCGGCCTGCCTGGACTGGAGCGTTGCGATCGAGCGGTGCTCGACGTCGTTGGGCGAGACCTGGTACGGCGGAACGACCTGCCACGGCTGGTCGGCGACACCGACCCGAGACCTGACTACACGCGTCCTCGGCGTCGAGCCCGGCGAACAGGGATTCGCCACGGCGCGGATCGCCCCGGCTCTCGGTCCGCTCGAGTGGGCGCGGGGGAGTGCTCCGACACCGGCAGGCCCCCTGCGCGTCACAGTGGACCGGACTGAGCTGCAGGTGGAGAGCCCGCTCCCGTTTCGCGTCGGGGCGGCGACCTATCCGCCCGGCGCGCATGTGCTGGCTGCGCCACCCGATGTCAGGCCCGCAGCTCCCGCTTGAACGATGCGCCGAGTTCTTTGTAGCCCTCGATGAGGTCCACTTCGTCCGGATCGAGAAGCCACTGGGTCTGCAGACCGTCGAGTCCGGCGACGATGCGTCGGCTCACGGCCTTCAGGTCGACATCCTTGCGGATCTCGCCGCGCTTGCGACCGTCTTTCAGCGCCGTCACGAGGGCGCTGCGCAGCGTCCGGTAGCGGTCGAGGAAGAAGTCGTGCGCCGGGTGCTCGGGCAGCAGGTTCTCCGCCACGAGCACGGTGAAGAGCTGCGACAGGCCGGCCCGCTTGGTGTTGTGCCGAGCCAGCAGGTGCAACCGGTCGAACATGCCCAACCCGCCGGTGCCGATGATCTCGTCGATGAGGGCGGCGTCCTGCTCGCTGCGGTGCGCCACGACCGCCTCGAGGAGCTTCTCCTTGGATCCGAAGTGATGGAGAAGCCCGGCCTGCGTCACCCCCACCTGCGCAGCGATACCGGCGAGGCCGGTGCCGCGGTAGCCGGCGCTGCCGAACAGCTCGGTCGCGGCCTCGATGATCTCGAGCCGCCGGACCCGTCCGCGCTCCAGCGTGTGCACGGAGGCGTGGCGCTTGCGTTCGAGGGGGGCTGTCACGCGCGGAGGCTACCGACCTGCCTAGTGGTCAGCAAGGAGCTGTGATGATCATGGCGGTGTCGACCGCTTCGCCTACCTACCTACCGATCAGAAGGCAAGTGTGGTGTGATGTCCGCTACGTTTCCCCAGGGTGACAGGCGGACGCCGATGAAACCGACCCAGATGCTCTCCCGATACTCCCCGCTGGTGGTCGTCGCGATCATCCAGCTGGTCGTCGTGCTGCTCGCCCCCTCGACGCCTCCGATGTCAACGGTGCTCGGTGACGCGGTCGCCGGGGGCGCCGCCGGGTCCAACGGCATCGCATCGGGCGGGGCGGGCGGGACCGGCGGCGGCGTGACCACGCCGGGGCAGGTCGGCGGGACCGGGTCGTCGACCGTGGCCGGCGGCAGCTCGTCGACGGTCGCAGGGCCGGGACTGACCGCGGGTGGCGTCGTCGGCTCGACGTCCTCCGGTGGTGCCGTCGGCCGTTGCCCGGGCAACCAGCCGGCGCCGTGGAACTACATGCCGCCGTGCGTGACGTTCAACGGCACGAATGGCGGTGCCAGCATGACGGGCGTGACGGACAAGGAGATCCGGTTCGTCTGGTACGAGGGCGTCACTCCCGCTGCGGTCGCAGCGATCGGCAGCCAGGCCGGGCTCTCCTTCACGGAGACCCAGCTCTGCGAGTCCCTGACCGGCTATACGAAGGTCGTCAACAAGCGTTACCAGCTCTACGGCCGGCACTTCGTGTCGCTCGACGGACCGGGGCCGCACTCCGGGAAGGCGCAGGGCAGCAGCAGCTGCCAGTTCCCGTACTTCCAGGGTGACAACTGCGACAGCACCGATGCCGCGTGCTGGCGTGCCCAGGCCGACGTGATCGCGGCCATGAAGCCCAAACCGGCCTTCGTGATCGGCAACGTGCAGGTGCAGGTCCCGTTCCTCGACGAGCTGGCCAAGAAGCACATTCCGGTGCTCGGACAGGGCTCCTCGGACGGCTTCACCGAAGCGCGCGCGCCCTACGTCTGGGACTGGCAGATGAGCATGGAGAACGTCGCCAACTTCGGCGCCGAGTACTTCTGCAAGAAGCTGGCCGGGCGCCCGGTGAAGTGGGCCGGCTCCGAGGTGCTCCAGTCCGGCACCACCCCGACAACTCCACCCACGCGCAAGATCGCCATCGTCCACGACGTGCCGGTGCCCGACACCTTCACGCCCGGCGCGAAGGCGTTCATGAAGACAGTGAAGTCGTGCGGCGGCGGCGACGTCGCGGAGTTCCCCTTCGACGCCAACGTGAACACCCTCGCGCAGGACATGCAGACCATCGCCGCCAAGATCAAGCTCGGCGGCTACACCACGATCTACACGTACATGGACTTCATCGCCGAGATCCCGCTGACCAACGACCTGTCGTCGGAGAACTGGCGACCCGAGCTCGTCATGGCCGGTGCCGGCGCCAGCGACGACGACAAGCTCGCCCAGCTGATGAACCCGGACAGCTACAAGTACTCCTTCGGTCCGTCGTTGACGAACTTCGGGCTGCCCCCGCAGGCGTACGACTACTACAAGGCGTACCGAGACGCCGGGTACACCGACGAACCGCCGTTGCTGGGCCAGAACATCTGGAGCTACTTCTGGATCGCAGGGGACATGTTCCAGGTCGGGGGACCGTCACCCACGTTGCCGTCCATCCAGGCTGGCATGTTCGCCCTGCCGGTCCTCGGTGGAACCAAGGCCCACCCCGGGATGAAGTTCGGCGTGAGGGGAGACGCCTACCTCGCCCAGCGCGATATCCGCGAGGTCTGGTGGTGCCCGACCAAGACCGGTCCCAACGGACGGGCCGGCGCGTATACCGGCGTGCTCAATGACATGCGCTTCCAGCATGGCCAGATCGACGGCACGATGCGGGTCTTCCCCAACGGCGTGTGTTGATGACGCTGCGGCTCGCGCCGTGGCAGCGCAGCGTTGCCGGAGCCCTCCTCGCGGTCCTCGGTTACGAAGCGCTGCTCGGCGGCAAGACGCCGCCGTTCGGGATCCTGGTGCTGTCGGCCTTCATCGGGCTGTCCTACGCGATGCTCGCCATCGGCCTGATCCTGGTCTATCGCGCCAACCGGGTCATCAACTTCGCCCAGGGTCAGATCGGCGCCGCCCCGGCGATGCTGGGCATCCTGCTGATGAAGCTGGACCACTGGCCGTATCCGTTGGCTCTGGCCGTCACGGTGCTGTCCGCTGCTGCGCTCGGGTTCCTCGTCGAGGTCGCGATCATCCGGCGGTTCGCCCGCGCGCCCCGACTGGTCCTCATGATCGCGACGGTCGGGCTCAGCCTCGTCGTCGCGCTCCTCCAACTGCTCGTCCCGACGCTCATCTTCGGCATCAAGCTGCACGGCCTCGGCGGCCGCACGGTGGACTCCGCGCCGCCGATCACCCCCTTCTCGGCCTTCCACTTCGAGATCGGCGGTGTTCGCTTCAGCGGCGACGTGCTCGTGATCGCGGTCGTCACCGGCCTCACCGTGGCTGCGCTGGCCCTGTTCTTCCGGCGCAGCAACATCGGACTTGCCATCCGCGCCTCCGCGGAGAACGCGGACCGGGCGCTGCTGATGGGCATCAGCGTCCGGCGCCTGTCGACAGTGGTGTGGATGCTCTCGGCGGTCCTGTCTGCCCTCGCGATCTTCCTGCAGACCGCAGTCACCGGGATCAACCTCGGCGTCGACATCGGTCCGTCTGCGCTCATCTACGGTCTCGCGGCCGCGATCTTCGCGCGCATGACGAGCTTCCCGCGCGCCCTCATCGGTGCGGTCGGGGTGGGGATCCTGACGCAGTCGATTTACTACGTCTACAACGACCCCTTCCTGCCCGGTGCGGTGATGGTCCCGGTGCTGCTGGTCGTCCTGCTGACGCAGCGAGGCAAGCTCTCGCGCGGTGAGGATGCCGGGGTCGCCAGCTTCAAGCAGGCAGCCGAGTTCCGGCCGATCCCGCCGGAGCTACGACGGCTCCCCGAAGTGCTGTGGGGTCGCCGTGCCGCCGGCTTCCTGACCCTGGCCGCTGTGACACTGGTGCCGCTGTCGCTCGATGTGGGGCGCCTCTCGCTCGCCGCGGTCGTGATCGTCTACGCCGTCGTCTGTGTCTCCCTGGTGATCCTCACCGGCTGGTCCGGCCAGATCAGCCTCGGGCAGTGGGGACTGTCCGGCGTCGGCGCTTTCATCGCCGGCTGGTTCGGTGGGCACCTGCACGCCGACTTCTTCGTGACCCTGCTCGCCGCAGGCCTCGCGGGAGCCGTCGCCTCCCTCGTCATCGGCCTGCCGGCGCTCCGAATCCAGGGGCCCTTCCTGGCGGGGACGACGCTGGCGTTCGCCATCTCGGTGCAAGTGCTTCTGCTGTCCCCGAAGTACTTCGGGGACTACCTGCCCGACGTGGCTCACAACGTCGACCGGCCGATTCTCTACGGGCACTACTCGCTCGCCGGCCCGCTGGCGTTCTACTACATCTGTCTAGGGGTGCTCGTGGCGGCCCTGGCCTCCGCAACCGCCATCAGACGCACGCGAGCCGGTCGCGTCATCATCGGTGTCCGTGACAACACGCGTGGCGCACAGGGTTACGGGATCAACGTCTCGCGCACCCGCATCGTCGCGTTCACCATCTCCGGCTTCTGGGCGGCTCTCGCCGGCGCCCTGTTCGTCTACCAGCAGGGGGCGCTCGACCAGGTCTCGTTCGACCCGCAGGTGAGCATCCTGCTCATGACCATCGTCGTGATCGGCGGCGTCACGTCCCTGCCCGGCGCCGTGCTCGGCGCCGCGTACCTGGGGATCTTGAAGTACGGCGGCTTCGGGCCCGAGTTCCAGACGCTCGCGACCGGGCTCGGCGTCCTCATCCTGCTGATGGTCGCGCCCGGCGGGGTCGCGCAGGGCTTCTACGCCATCCGCGACAACGCCCTGCGGGTCGTCGCCCGTCGGAACGGCATCCTCGTGCCGAGCCTGACCGAAGACCGTCGGGTCGCGACCTTGGAGGAAGCCCGCGCCGGCGTCGTGCGCGACGCGCATCCGGACGAGGTCGTCGAGGAGTCGGAGTACGGCACGCGACTGGATGCCGAGGCGGTCCCGGTATGAGGCAGCTCGACGTGCGTGGCCGGGTAGGCCGGTTGACGGGTGGCGCGTCCGTCACACCGCTGGCGCTGCTGGCGACGCTGTACTTCTTCGACGAGTTCGACACGTCGGCGTTCGGGGTGCTGGCACCCAACATCAAGAACGCCTTCCACATGAGCGACGGCCGCTACACGACCGTCGTCCTGCTCAACCTGAGCATCGTCCTGCTGCTGGGCATCCCAGCCGGCTATCTCGGTGACCGGGGTCCGCGACGCCTGCTCGTGGTCGTCTGCGGCATCGGCGCGGGAATCTTCTCGCTACTCACTGGCGTCGTCGGCTCGGTGTTCCTGCTGCTGCTCGTGCGGATCGGCAACGGCATCGGGAACCTGTCGAACACCACGGTCCAGCAGTCACTGCTCGCCGACTACTACACGCCCGAGGCAAGGTCGGGGATCTTCTCCCTCTACCTGGCGACACCGAGCATCGGCGCCATCGTGGGCGGCGTCACAGCGGGCAGCCTGGCTTCGATGTTCGGCTGGCGGGCGCCGTTCTTCCTGTTCATCATCCCGATCGTCCTCACCTCGTTGCTCTGCCTTCGCCTGCTGCGCGACCCGCTCCGCGGTGAGGCGGACGACGCCGCCTCGGCGGCCGAGGTCGTCGGGGAACGGGCCCCGTCACTGCCCGAGGCCGCGCGGACGCTGTGGGCCGTCCGGACGCTGCGGCGGCAGTACATCACCTACGCGTTCTACGGCGCCGGGCTACTCCCGCTCGCGATTGCGATCCCGCTGTTCTACGAGCGGATCTACCACCTCGGTGACTTCGGCCGAGGGGCACTTGTCTCTATCGACAACGCAGCCGCTTTGCTCGGGACGCTCTTCATCGGCCCGCGCACCCGCCGCTGGCTCAGCCGTGACGTCGGACTGCCGCTTCGGTGGGTCGGCGGCTTCAGCATGCTCGTGGGCGTCCTCGTGGTCGTCATGGCCCAGGCGCCGTGGGAGTGGCTCTCGATGGCCGCTTCCGTGTCAACGTTCTTCGTTGCCGGCATGTTCGTGCCGCCGTTCATCACCGTTCAGTCGTTGGTCGCACCCGCTCGCGTACGCACGACCGCTTTCGCCTACGGCTACATCTTCCTCGTCGGTGGCGTCATCCTCCTGTACCTGATCATCCCGGTGGCGACCATTGCCGACCGGCACGGCATGCGCGCAGGTCTCGCCGCGCTTGGTCCGTATTGGATCGTCGCCGGCATCCTGGTCTGGACGACCGCCCGCTTCGTGGCCGACGACGCTGCGTCCGCGCTGCGCTCGCTCGCTGCGCTCGCGCGACTGCGAAAGCGTCAGGCGGAGACCGGCACAAGCGCCCTGCTCACTTGTGCAGGGATCGATGTCGGGTACGACGCCGTGCAGGTCCTGTTCGGTGTCGACTTCGAGGTCGAGGAGGGCGAGATCGTCGCGCTCCTCGGCACCAATGGCGCCGGCAAGTCCACCCTGCTCAAAGCCATCTCCGGACTGCAGCCGCCGTCGGCGGGCACGATCGTGTTCGAAGGCAACGACATCACGTACGCCGACCCGAAGGTGCGCTTCAAAGCCGGCATCGTCCAGATGCCCGGCGGCCGAAGTGTCTTCCCGACGCTGACTGTCGACGAGTGCCTTCGCCTGTCGACCTGGACGAGCCGGCAATCAGCGGAGGAGGCCAAGGCAGCAGCCGACCGGGTGCTCGAGCAGTTCCCGGTACTACGCGAGCGCAAGACCGCGCTGGCCGGCAACCTTTCCGGCGGCGAGCAGCAGATGCTCGGACTCGGCATGGTGCTCATCGCCAAGCCGCGGCTGCTGATGATCGACGAACTGTCACTCGGGTTGGCGCCCACGATCGTCGCCCAGCTCGTCGACATCGTGCGGGCCATCCACGCGCAGGGAACCACCGTCGTCATCGTCGAGCAGTCCGTCAACGTCGCGCTGACCCTTGCCGAGCGCGCGGTCTTCATGGAGAAGGGCGAGGTGCGCTTCTCCGGCCCGACGGCCGACCTTCTCGACCGCGACGACATCCTGCGCGCGGTCTTCCTTGAAGGCGCGGCTAAGGCGACGGGCGCCAAGACGACGGCACGCCCAAAGGCCGCGCGCGCGGACCGTCGCGAAGAGGTCCTTGCGGCGCCGGCCGTGCTCGAGCTCGCCGGCGTGACCGTGGATTACGGTGGTGTCCGCGCGGTCGATGGTGTCAGCCTCTCTCTGCACGAGGATGAGGTCGTCGGGCTGATCGGTCCCAACGGTGCCGGCAAGACCACGCTGCTCGACGCCGTATCCGGGTTTGCGCCGAGCACCGGCGGCTTCGTCGTGCTCGAGGGCCAAGATGTCACCGGGTGGAGCCCCGACAGGCGGGCCCGCCACGGGCTCGGCCGCTCGTTCCAGGACGCCCGCATCTTCCCCTCGCTCACGGTGGTCGAAAACCTCGCCCTCGCCCTCGAGCGGCACCTCGACGTCCGCGACCCGTTCGCCTGCGCATTGGGCCTGCCGGCGGTACTCGACAGCGAGGCGAAGGCGGCGCTGACGGTGCACGAGCTCGTCGAGCTACTCGGCCTCGGCGCGTTCCGCAACAAGTTCGTCGGTGAGCTCTCGACCGGCACGCGCCGGATGGTCGACCTGGGGATGTCGGTCGCGCACCGGCCGCGGGTGCTGCTGCTCGACGAGCCCAGCTCCGGCATCGCGCAACGCGAGACCGAGGCGCTCGGGCCGGTGTTGAAGAGCATTCAGAACGAGGTCGGCTGCGCGCTGCTCGTCATCGAGCACGACATGCCGCTGATCACCGAGCTGGCCGACACCCTCATCGCCCTCGAGACGGGGACGGTCATCGCGGAGGGCACGCCGCGTGAGGTCGTCAACGACCAGCGCGTGGTGGCGTCGTACCTCGGTGACAACGAGGCCGCGATCCTGCGCTCCGGGAAGCGGAAATGACGGCCCCCCGCGTGGTCACCTGGCTGGTGTGCCTGGCCGCGTCGGTGCAGATGTTCTCGGCGGCGGCGGCCGTCGCGGCGGAACCCAAGCCGGTTGCCGGCTACTGGTGGATCGCCGAACCGGACGCCGGTGGGGTGCCCCCTCCGAGCTCGGTTCCTGCTGGTGGTCTCTACGTCGGGTCCTCCGCGGCCGGGGCGACGGCCGTGTCGGCGGTGGGCTTTCTTCTTCCAGCGGGCACGACGGCTACCCGGCTGACCCTGAAGGTGGCTTCCTCGAACCAGGTGGACGGCGTCGCCGTCGACGCCTATCCCCTGACGGGGACCTGGAAGGGCGGGGACGCCCAGCCATGGTCGGGGCGTCCGACGTACGACGCCAAGGCGACCCCGGTGCACGGTTCGTTGCAGTCAGGCGGGACCACCCTCGTCTTCAACCTCGCGCCTTCGCCTTTCGGCGCCGGTCTGGCGTTCATCCTCGTGCCTGCCGCCGGGTCCCCGGCGTCGCCGACGTTCGACCTGTCGCTCGAGCCACCAACCACCGATTCTCTGACGACGACGCCTTCGGCAGCTGCACCGCCTCCAACATCCTCGTCGTCCACGTCCGGGTTCGAGCCGCAGGCGAGCCCACCGGCGTTAGCTCTGGCTGGGCCGCTGCCGGCGCTCGGATCGGTGGGCATCGTGCAGGACCCGCCCAAGATCGCTCCCCAGTCGCCGCTCGCCGTTGCACCGCTCCCCGCAACGGCTCCCGTCGCCCGACGGGTCGTCAGCGGTCGGAGCCGGCGCGACCTCGCACTGCTCGTGTTCCTGCTCGCGGATGCGATGTTCTACCTGGGTTGGCTGAGCCGGGATGCGCGCAGTGCCGGCGGTGGAGAGCGGCTGAGCATCTACGACTTGCCGCCCGCACCGGCAACAGCAGAAGCCTGAGATGACATCACCCTTCCCGGCCGGCTTCCTCTGGGGCGCGGCGACGTCGCCGCACCAGACCGAGGGCGGCAACGTCAGCAGCGACTGGTGGGCGCTCGAGCACGCCGGCAACGCGCTCGTCCGGCAGCGCAGCGGTGACGCCGTCGACAGCTACCACCGATGGCCCGAGGACATGGACCTGCTCGCCGAGGCGGGGTTCACCGACTACCGGTTCGGGGTGGAGTGGGCCCGGATAGAACCGGTGCGCGGGGAGTTCTCCCAGGCAGCGATCGACCATTACACGCGCATGGTGGACGGCGCCCTCACACGTGGTCTTCGGCCCTTGCTCACCCTGCATCACTTCACCTCCCCGGAGTGGTTCGCCGAGCGCGGCGGCTGGGTCGCGGCGGATGCACCAGAGCTCTTCGAGCGGTACGTCGGCGAGCTCACGCCGCTGCTCGCGAGTGCTCTGCCCCGCGTGTGCACCATCAACGAGCCCAACCTGCTTGCCGTCATGCCGCGGGTCCTCAGCGGGGAGGCCCGGCTCGAGCCGGGACTGCCGCTGCCGGACGAGAGCGTCGTCGAGGCGTTGCTCGACGCGCACGCTCGAGCGCGCAAGGTCCTCAAGAACGTCAACCCGGGAATCGACGTCGGCTGGTCGGTGGCCTGCCAGGCGTTCCAGCCCGAACCCGGGGCGGAGCAGGCATGCGCACAGCATGCCCTGCCCCGCGAGACGCGGTTTCTCACGGCCGCACGCGACGACGACTGGGTCGGTGTGCAGTCCTACACGCGCCACCGCGTCGGCCTGCAGTCCGAGGCACCGGTCGTGCTCCCGATGCCGGCCGATGCCGAACGCACCCTCAACGGCTGGGAGGTCTACCCACAGGCACTCGGGCAGGCGGTCCGCGAGGCCGCAGAGGCGAGCGGCGTACCGGTGATCGTGACCGAGAACGGCATCGCGACTGACGACGATGCCCAGCGGATCGCCTACACCGACGCGGCCCTGGCCTCGCTGGCTGCGGCTGTCGCCGACGGCGTCGACGTCCGCGGCTACTTCCACTGGAGCCTGCTCGACAACTTCGAATGGGGACGGTGGGAGCCGACGTTCGGGCTCGTTGCTGTTGACCGCACCACGTTCCGCCGTACGCCAAAACCGTCACTGACCTGGCTCGGCGCACGCGCGCCGCGCTGACGACACCGAGGAGCTCACTGTGCCGCTCGACCCCCGACTCGAGGTCGTGCTCGCCTTGCTCAGCAAGGAGTCCGTCGACGTCACGCTGAGCCCGGCCGAACGACGCGCCGCGGCGCTCGCCAACCGCGCGTCCCGCGGGGTTTCGCTGGTCGACGCGCCGCCCGAGATCGAGGACGTCCGCGACGACAGTGCCGACGGCGTACCGGTGCGGATCTACCGGCCGCGCCCGGGCACGTTGCCCGGCCTCATCTTCATCCACGGAGGCGGCTGGTGGGCCGGCAGCGTCGAGGAGAGCGATCCCATCGCTCGCCGGCGGGCCGTGACTGCCGACTGCGTCGTCGTGTCAGTGGAGTACCGGCTCGCACCGGAGCACCCCTTTCCGGCCGGCTTGGATGACTGCTGGACGGCCACGCAGTGGGTCTTCGCGCACGCCGAGGAGCTGGGCATCGACGCCTCGCGGGTCGTCATCTCCGGTGAGAGCGCCGGGGGCAACCTCGCCGCAGCGGTGACGTTGATGGCTCGGGATGCGGGCGGTCCGCAGTTCGTGGCACAGGTGCTCGAGGTCCCCGGCATGGACCTGCGGATGGCCGATGACGGTTCCATGAACGAGTTCGGCGAGGGCTACGGCTTCACTCGTGCGGCCCTCGAGGAGTGCGCCCAGTTCTACCTGGGGGACCGGGAGCGCACGCATCCGCTCGCATCGCCTGTCTTCGCCGATGTGCACGGGCTGCCGCCGGCACTGGTCACGACGTGCGAGTACGACCCGGTCCGGGACTCCGGGGAGACGTACGCCGCAAAGCTCGAGGCAGTCGGCGTGCCGGTCACGTTGCGCCGGTGGGACGGCATCGCCCACGGCTGCGGCGAGCTCGGCGCGATCCTGCCGGAGATCGCCGCGCGCTACCGCGCGGAGATGACGGAGTTCCTCAGGGGCGCGTTCGCCCGGTCGGAGAGCCCCGCGTAGCGCTGCAGCCACAGGACCGCCAGCGACAGAGAGAGCAGCGCACCCGCGAGCCACGGCACGGATCCTGTGCCCGTCGTCGGCAGCGTGCCCGCGGGTGCCGCGGTCACGCTGCCGTCCGACTCCGACAGCAGCGCAAGGCTGGTCCTGCCGGCCGACACCGTGAGCTGGCTGCCGCACTGCGGGAACGAGACGCGCACCGGCCCGTCGGTGTGCACCGAGACGGTGGCGTGGCAGTCGAGCCGCGCGCGGGTCAGGTCGACCTCGATCGCGCCGACGTTGCGCAGCTCGAGATCGAGGTGGTCGGCACTCGCCACGGCTACCGGCGCCTTCCAGTCCTGTGCCGTCTCGACGTAGGGCATCGGACCGTGGTAGCCGCCCGTCATGGCCCCAGGGGTCGTCGAGCGGTTGACCACCGAGGGGTCCCCGAGTCCGAAGCCGAGGGAGTTGGCCTCGACCGCCGCGGACGGGTCGTGCTGACCGTCACGAAGGGTGATGCCCGAGAGCCAGTAGGCGTGATTGGCCACCACACTCGTCGCGCGGAAGTCGGACCGCTTGTCGACGAGGAAGCTGACGCTCGGCGGGTTCGTGACGACGCGCCGGTCACCGAGCCAGGCCACACCGTCGGCGTACTGGTCGTTCGTGGCGATGGTGAGGTGGTCCGACGTGGGGAACTGCCGCAGCCTGAACCGGTAGCCGTACTGCTCCATGTCCTGGATCTCGATGGCCTGGACGTTGTTGCCCGAGCCTTCGTCCTCGTTGCCGATCCAGGTGAGGATCGGCACGTTGCGCATGCCGGGGAACCACTGCCCCTGCCAGCCGTCCTCGAAGGGCACCGCCGCGGCGCCGAAGCCGGCCGCCCACAGATCCGGCCAGCGCTGGGACATCTTGTAGGTCCCACCGCCGCCCATCGAGTAGCCCATCACCACCGTGCGGGTGGCATCGAGCGCGTAGTGGCGTGCGACGTCGGCCCACGACTCGAACACCTCGGCCTCGTTGGCATCGGTGTAGTCGCCGTTCGGGTCACGCGCGAGCGCGGTCATCACGATGGACCCGCCCGCCCGTGCGGACAGCTGCTGCTCCATGCGGCTGCCCATGCGCTCGTTGTGGTTCGCCCCAGACGCGTGCAGCATGACGGTCAGGGCCCAGCCGTGCGCCGGCGCCTTACGCGGTGGCACGTAGACCTGGTACGGCTGCAGGTTCCCGATGAACATGCCGTGGCACTTCACCGGGAATCGGCCGCAGGTCTGGGCCGGGTCGATGCCCTGGCCGAAGCTCAGCCGGCTCGGGTGGATGCGGTCGAGGTAGCCACTGGTCGGGACGCGGCTGTTGTCGGTGACGCCGCGCGCCAGTCGGCTGAAGTCGACGTCGGTGTGCAGTGCGCTGACGTCGCCCGTGCGCAATGCCGCTGCCTGCTGGCAGTCGCGCCAGAAGCACTTCTGGTCGGCTTGTACGACGACGGCCGCGTCCGCGATCGTGTATCCCAGGCTCATCCGCGACCAGTCGGGCATCGGCTCGGCGAACCGGAAACCTATATCGAACAACGCGGCCTGCGACGGCGCGACACCACCGGGGACGGTTGCCGAGGCAGCGAGCGCCGGCACGAGGTAGTGCTTGGCCGCGACATCCCAGAGGCCGGTGCCGACGGAGATGCGCTGGGTGCCGGTGCCAGGATTCCACGCGCTGTGCGGAAGCAGCAGCTCGTACTGGTGGCGGATCCGGTCGACGGTGACTGCCGCCTTCGCGGCGACAGGGAGCCCCGTGCCGGCATTGACGACGTCGGCCACGGAGCCGTGGACGGTGACGAAGAGCTGCGCGGGTGAGCTGACACCGGCCAGCGCGGGCCAGGCAGCTGCGGTGCTCGACGTGCCCAAGGCCAGGGTGAAGGCCGTGCGTGCAGGGTCGACGAGCGAGGTGAAGCTCATCCGGAAGGCGGTCGCGTCGGCGAGCGGTGTGACCCGAAACTCCAACAGGTCGGCCGCGTTGTTCACGAACACCTTGTCGGTCGGGTAGGTGAGGGTGCCGGACTTCGCGCCGAACAGGAACTTCTGGATGAGCGGGTCGTTCGGATCCTGCGCACCGGCTGCGCCATGGTCGTCGTACAGGAAGCCCTGGTAGACGTACTCGCCGCTCCGGTAGGCGTCGGCGCCCGAGATCAGTAGCGGTGCCGCGTGCCAGGGGCCGCCGGGCCGGTTCTGCAGCTGCGGCGCACCGGCTTCGGAGGCGTACAGCAGGTCGGGCCCCGGGCGCTGCGTCGGCTGGTGCGGGGTCGTCGTCGGGCGCACGGGGACGGGACCGCCGGACCCGAGCTGGAGCGAGTCCGCGGTCAACGGCTCGAAGGCGATGTCGAAGGTCTGCCACGGCCCGTCCGGCGAGAACCCGGGTTGGGTGCTGTGGGCGCGGATGGGCAACATCAACAGGCTGCGTGTCTCACCCGCGCTCATCGCGCCGAGCGAGAACGTCACGTTGCTCTTGTCGGCGGAGACCGCGCCGACGGTGGGGGGCAGCTGCTGGTTGTAGCCGGGCTTGCCGTCCCACGGCTGCGCATCTCCCGGGGACCAGCCCGTCGTGGTCGGGAGAAGCACGAGCGTCATGGCGTCGACCACCTGGATCCGGTGCACGCGCAGAGTGAGCTGCGAACTCGTGCTGGCGTGCGAGGCATGCACGCGGATCGCCGAGACCGCATTCGGGCCGCTGGGCGCGGAGCTGACCCAGAGCCCGCCGGCCGGAACGTCCGGACCCGGGGCACCCGCGGTCGCGCCGGTCCACCAGTAGGCGGTGGCGGGGGCTGATCCGGCGGCTCCGGCCAGGGTCCCGCTACCCGTGACGAGTACCGCCGTGGCCGCGAGCGCCAGGGCAGCGAGCGGGCGGCGGCGCATGGGTGCCTTCCTTCGAGGGAAGGGCGACTCTAACCGACCTACCTAGCGGTCAGCAAGGATGTGTGATTGCCTGGTACGTGGACTACCAGCGGAGCCGGGAGGCAGTGGTGCGCGGACCTCGCAGGGCCGCCCTTCTCGTGCTCGGCGCGCTGCTGCTCGCGGCCGGCTTGACCCCCGCGGGGGCCACCGGGGGCGGCGCGTACCGCCCACCTGCACCGGGGTACGGCGTACAGGAAGTCGTGAACTTCCCGTTCACGATGTCGGACGGCACCCAGCTGGTCGGCAGCCTCTACTACCCGACCGACCTCAAGACGGGCGCCCGCGTGCGGCAGCGCTTCCCGGTGCTGGTCGACATGACGCCGTACGGCATGTGGGACGGCAACAGCCGCCAGCCCCGCGATCTCGCCGACGACCAGACGTTGCGTTACTTCACCAGCCACGGCTACGTCGGTGTCGAGGTCGACGCACGCGGCGCGGGCCGCTCCGCCGGAACCTTCGCCGCGTTCGACCAGCAGCAGAGCCGCGACGAGCTCGAGGTCATCGACTACGTCGCGCACCGGCTCGACGGGTCCAACGGCATCGTCGGTCTCACGGGGATGTCCTACCGCGGGCTCAACCAGCTCTTCGTTGGTGGCTTGCTCAAACCAGGCAGTCCGGTCAAGGCGATGGCCCCCGCCTCAGCGTCTGCCTTCTTGTACGACGAGCTGCCGTTCCCGGGCGGCATCCCGGCCGCGTTCTGGCACGCCTACGCCGGCATCGGTGGCGTGAGCGCGGTGCCGCCGGTCGACCAGGCCGCCGAGCCGGGAGGCGCCGATCCGGCGCACACGGCGCAGGTCGCGGGCGACCGCGGGCCGACCGGTCTCTACTTCGCAGGGGTCGTGGGCGACGCGGCGACGGGCGGCCCGATGAGCTATCGGGACCAGTGGTGGTCGTCGCGCGAGCCGATCAACGGCGCTGAGGCGATCGCGCGGGCCGGTATCCCCGTCCTTCTGACGAGCGGTCCGACCGACTTCTTCGCCCGCGGCTCGCTTCGGATGTACGCCGCACTCCAGAACGCCGCGCAGCACCGCTCGCCCTGGGCACCGATGGACCCGCGCATCCCGGCGGATCCGCGCTTCCAGATCGTCTACGCGAACGTGTACTCCGACGGCAACTTCGCCTACTGGCAGAGCTACGAGCTGCAGTGGTACGACCACTGGCTCAAGGGTGTCGCCAACGGTGTTGGCGCAAGCAACTCCGCGCTGCACATGCAGGAGTTCGGCGGCAAGAACCGCTGGGTCGACGTGCCCAACGGAACCTTCCCGATGACCAGCACCTACACGCCGTACTACTTCGGCGCCTCGGGTGCGCTCGCAATGCGCCCCGCGCGTGCCAGTGGCAGCGATGCGCTGCCGTGGGCTGAGGGGACCAACGTCACCTACACAACGACGCCGTTCGCCAAGGGCGCGACACTTGCCGGTCCGGTGTCGGTGCATGTTGCCGCCCGGTCCAACCGCGCGGACGTCATGCTGATCGCCACGTTGAGCGATGTTGCCCCTGACGGCACCGTGACGACGGCCGTGCCCGGCTTCGAGGTCGACGGGATCCTGCTCGGCAGCCAGCGCAAGGTCGACCCCTCCCGCAGCTGGCACGACAGCAGCGGTCGTCTTACCGCGCCGTACCACCCGTTCTCTATCAACACGTCGAAGGCGGTCCCGACAGGTACCTTCCAGAGCTACGACATCGAGCTGCGGCCGCGCCTCTGGAGCGTCCAGCCCGGCCATAGCCTCCGAGTCGTTCTTACGACGCAGTATCGCGAGATCACCCCGTCGGCGCCGCAGGTCGCGTCGCTCGCCGGCGGCGTCTACGACATCGGGTACGGCGGCGACACCACGTCGTACCTGAACCTGCCCCTGCTGCCCCTTGACGTCTTCCCGCCGGCTGGTGATCCGACCAAGGTGGGTCTTGGCTAGGCCAGCACCTCGTCGAGACGCTCGTAGCCCTCGCGCACGCCGTGCTCCATGCCGCTGGCGATGAACGCGTCGCGGGCCTCGATCGAGTCCACGAACGACGTGGCGATGAGGCGGGTGCGGCCGTCGCCGAGGTCCTCGAAGACGATGCGCTCGAGCGACACATCGTCGGGCATGCCCTCGTAGGTGAACGTCTGCACGATGAGCTCGTTGTCGCGTACCTCGTGGAACGACCCGTAGAAGCGGTACTCGTCCGCACCGCGACTGTGGGTGTAGCGGTAGGCGCCGCCGGTGCGGCAGTCGAAGGCCTGGATAGTCATCTCCAGGTCGCGCGGACCGCACCACTGCTGGAACAGCTCGGCGTCGACGTGCGCCCGGAAGACCTTCTCCGGAGGTGCGTCGAACTCGCGCACGATGCGCACCAGCGGGAGGTCGGGGTCCGCCGTGATCTCGGTCTCGTGGGTCGTCATGGTCGCCATCGTTCCTTGCCCTTCTTGGGTCGGGGTGTGTCAGGCATGTTCTTCAGCACGTCGTCGAGGCGGCGGTAGCGCTCCTCGGCCTGCCGCCGGTACCGCTCGATCCACTTCGTCATCAGGTCGAACACCTCCGCCTCGAGATGCACGGGTCGGCGCTGGGCGTCGCGGCTCTTCGTCACCAGGCCGGCGTCCTCGAGCACCATCAGGTGCTTGGACACCGCCTGCACCGTGACGTCGTACGGCGCCGCGAGCTCGTTGACCGTCGCGTCGCCGTCGGCGAGCCGGGCCACCATGTCGCGGCGGAGGGGGTCGGCGAGAGCGGCGAACACCCGGTCCAGCGGATCTGCTGCAGCCACGGTGCGCGCCTCTCGCCCTAATCAACTGACTGGTTGATTAGACAGCGGCGATTCTTCTTTGTCAACCGTTTGGTTGAAGAAGTCAGTGGAGGCGGTAGCGAAGGAACAGCTCGCTGTCCGCGACCAGAGCGGACGCGAGGGTCAGATCGAGGGGGGCGTCCAGTACGGCGCTCGCGAGGATCGTCTTGCTCGCGCCTCCGACCAGCTGCGGCGAGATGGTCAGGCACAGTTGGTCGAGCAGGCCGTGGGCCAGCTGGGTGTTGAGCGTCGGACCGCCCTCGCAGAGCACCCGCAGCACGTCGTGCTCCTGCCGCAGCTGCCGCAGCGCCTCCCGCAGGTCGACGCTGCCGGTGCCGGCGCGGATGACGGTCGCCACCTGCTCGGCTGCACGCAGTGCCTCCGGCTCGGAGTCAGCCGGCGCGATGACGAACGGTCGCTGCGTCGGCTCGGTGAACAGCTTGGCCGACCAGTCGAGGTGGAGGCTGCGCGTGACGATCGCGAGGGCACCGGCAGGGGTCTGGCCACGAGCTGTCCGGGCGGCACGCACCTCGTCGCTCGCCTTGACGGTGCCGTAGCCCTCGGCCCGAGCCGTCTCGGCGCCGACGAGCACGACGTCGGCGAGGCTGCGCAGCAGCCGGAAGATGGCCCGATCCGGCGCGCTGGACAGGATGCCGGTGCGTCCTTCGACGGCTGTGCCGCCATCGACCGACGCCACCATGTTGACGGTGACGTGCGGCCGGTCATCCGGTGCCGGGCCGAGGGTTCCGTCGTACACCGACTCGATGTCGACCTCGCCGGCAGCCGGGAAGAGCTGCTGCAACGTGAGGGGTGCCGTCACGATGCGATGGCGGCCGGCACTGCGACGGTGGCGTACGGCGGCCGCTCGTCGGCAGGGACGTCGATCTCGACCGGGGCGAAGCCCGCGGGATCGCGTTCGAACCGGGTCACGGTCGTGGCGACGTGGGCGAGCGGAAGACGTCGCGCCGATGCCTGTACGACGGCGCTGGCGGTCGCGACGAGGTCGACGTCGGCGCGGTTGCGGTGCACCCGGCGCCCGAGGTCGACCTGCGCCAGCGCATCGAGCCCCCGCAGCTGCAGCACGTCGATGAGCAGCCCGATCTCGACCCCGTAGCCGCAGACGAAGGGCACCTGCTCCAGGACGGTGCGGCGGGCGGCGTACTCCCCGGCCAGCGGCTGCAGGATGCCGGCCAGCTGCGGCCAATGCGCGTTCAGAACGGGTCGCGCGGTGAGCTCGGTGACCCGGCCGCCGCCGGTCGGAGTGGTGTGGCCGCCGAGGGTGAGCGAGCGGTCGTAGGCCGCCTTCACCAGGTCGACCTCCGGGTGCGCGAGGAGCGGCCCGAGCAGAGCAGCGACCCAGTCGGCGGAGAAGTCGCTCAGGTCTGCGTCGACGAAGACGAGGAGGTCTGCGGTGGTGCACGCGAGCGACTTCCACATCGCCTCGCCCTTGCCCTCGCGTCGGCCGAGTGCCGGCAATACCTCGTCGACGGCGAACACGGTCGCCCCGGCGCGCGCCGCCGCCACTGCCGTGCCGTCGGTGGAGCGCGAGTCCATGACGATTACCTCGTCGACGAGGCCGACGCCCTCGACCAGCTCGCGTCGGATCGTGCGCACGATCGCGCCGACGGTCGGCTGCTCGTTGCGGGCGGGAAGTACGACGGCGATGCGCTGGTCGCCCTTGACGGCGAGCAGCTCGCGCGCCGACCACTGGCGCACGCTGAAGGTGCGGGCGTCGTACCACTCGCGGACGAGGGGGAGCATCAGGACTCCTTGCTGAGGCGCTCCGGCGGTACCAGCTGCAGGTCGTCGCGCTTGTCCACGCCGCTGGTGCCGACCACCGCGAGCAGGTCGGCGACGCGACCGTGTCCGGGGAGCACGGCGTCGGGGTCGAGGTCGTGCCAGGGTACGAGCACGAAGGCCCGCTCGTGCGCGCGTGGGTGAGGGAGCAGGATTGCCTCCGGTTGCTCGCCGTCGGCCACGATCACGTCGACGTCCAGGGTGCGGGGCCCCCAGCGCACGTGCCGCTCGCGGTTCCGCGAGCGCTCGGCCCGCTGGGCCAGCTCCCAAGCCTCGGTGGCGTCGAGATCGCAGACCAGGACTGCGTTCAGGTAGTCGCCCTGCGGTGGACCGTCGACCGGGGCGCTCTCGTAGACCGGCGAGACGGCAGTCGGCTCCAGGATGTCGACAGCCGCCTGCAGCGCGCCGAGCCGGTCTCCGAGGTTGCTGCCGATGCTCAGCACCGCGGTCACGGTTGACGGCCAGGTGGCGACGTTCTATAACTGAGCATGACTCGTTTTACACCGCAAGGCCTGCTACTGGCAAGGAGGGACGTCCCGTGAGGCGGTTCTCGTTCGGACCCACGCTGACACTCAAGGGCCGCAAGAACAAGGGCCTGCGCGGGTTCGCCGGCAAGCCGTACCACCCGCCGCTCACCGACGTCCCGGTTGTCGCGTACATGTTCGGTGCCGTGTTCGACGTACTCAGCGTCGTTCTCCACGACAGCCACGGCGAGCTGGCGAAGGAGCTGTTCCACGCCGGTACCTGGGTCTTCCTCGGCGGCGTCGCCGTCTCTGTGCTGGCTGCGCTGACCGGCTGGGCCGACTGGCACCGCTCCAGCGAGCCCGGGACACAGGCTCGCCGGACGGTCAACGCGCACGCCATCATCATGATCGCCGTCACGGTCCTGACGCTGATCGACCTGGCGCTGCGGCTCACGACGTACGACGACGACCGGTACGCGCCCGCGGGCCTGGCCGTCCTGTCCGCGGTGATCGCCGTCGGTGTCGCGGTCGGCGCGACGTACGGCGGGACGCTGGTCTTCGACTACGGCTTCAACGTCGAGACCGCAGGCGACTCGCCGGTGTGGCACAAGAGCGAGGTCGACGTCTACCCCGGTAAGAAGCCGAAGGGGCCCACGCAGGCGGGCGACGGGTGACCGTCGCGAACACCGTTCCTGACGCTCATCCCCGCTCTGTGACCTAAGCGGGGTGGCCCGGGTCGAAGTCCTTCACCCGCTGGAAGCCGAGCTGCCCAGCCCGGTCGTCCTGCACCTCTGCGGTCGTGATGCGCACAGCCATCGCCATGTGGTCGCCGACGTCGGTGCGGCTTACGACGTCACCCGACACCCACCCGCGACAGCCGTCGAGCACGGGTGTCCCATCTGGACGTGGCGACCACGAGCACTTCGCGAACTTGTCCTCCTCGTCGCCGGTGCTCTCGCCGAACAGCCTGGCCAGTGCCTCATCTTCGACGCCGAGGTAGTGCACCACCAGTGACGTCGAGCGCTGCGCGGTGTTGAACGTGCGGTTCGCCTTGGAGATGCACACGAGCAGTGTGGGCGGGTCCATGCTGCACTGCGTGGCGAAGCCGACCAGGCAGCCGTTGCGCTCCCCGTCGGCTGCCGCGGTGACGATGAACATCGGGTACTCGAGGCTGGACGTCAGCGCGTCGAAGGCCTCGGTCCAGCTCATCTCGTGCCCTTCTTCCGCATCCATGTCCCGACGACGTACATCACCCCGTACGGCGCGTCTGCCCAGTCCACCGTCGCGTCGAACGCGTCGTCGCCCGCGGCGCCCGCGAGCACCTGCCAGGGCGCCCGGCCCGCGGCCAGCAACCGCGCGCCGAGCTCCCCGTCGAGAGCAAGCAGACCGGTCGGCTCGCCACGACGCAGCGCCGCCAGCGCGGCCTCGTCCCAGGCCGGCGCGTCCGGGTCGAAGTAGCCGGGCGCCTTCTCCGTGCGGCAAGCGGACCCATCCCCGCAGACGAGCAAGCCGACCCTCCTTTCGCCGCCGGCGAGCGCCCGCCCGAGGTCGGCGCAGTCGGCAGCCGGTAGGTCCTCGCTGATTGCCTGGAAACGGGTGGCATCGTTCGGTCCGCCGTGCCGCTGGAGCAGCCAGGCACCGATCGCGAGCGCGTGCGGGAGCCGGTCCGCGGGTGGCTCCGCGGGGCTCGCTACGCCGAAGCCGCGCCAGTCCCAGGAGCCCGTTACCTCGCCGGTGCACGCGCCCGCTCCGACGACGATGAGCTCGTCGAGCGTCGCGGCAGACAACCGCCGTACGGCGGCACCACAGGCAGCGCGCATGGGCTCGTCAGCGGCGGCACTACCGCCGGCGATCTCCGGTACGAGCAGCGGTGGAACCGGGACGAAGGCAGCGGCGGCCAGCATCAGGCCAGCCCACGGCGGCCGACAGCCAGGTCGCGTCGCCCTGCGATCGCCTCCACAACTTTCAGGGCTCGCACGGTGGCCGCGACGTCGTGCGCGCGGAACACCCGTGCCCCGAGCCACGCGCTCACCGCCGTCGCGGCGAGCGTGGCCTCGAGGCGGTCGTCGGCGGGGGCGTCGATGACCTCGCCGAGGAACGACTTGCGGGACAGGGCGACGAGGACGGGCCAGCCGGTCTCGACCAACCGGGGGAGGGCTGCCGTGACCGCCAGGGAGTGCCGGCTGTTCTTGCCGAAGTCGTGACCGGGGTCGATGAGGATCGACTCACGTCGTACGCCGGCTGACTGCGCTGTGTCCGCCAGCGAGGACAGCACGGTGAGCACGTCGGCGGCGACGTCGTCGTACTCGACGCGATGGGGGCGCGTCCGCGGACGGTGGCCGCCGGCGTGCGTGCAGACAAGCCCGACTCCGTGCCTGGCGGCCACCTCGGCGACGGCCGGCTCCGGCGCCTGCCAGGCGTCGTTGATGAGGTCCGCGCCCGCCTCGCACGCCGCGTGGGCGACAGACGCCCGGAAGGTGTCTACCGAGATCGCGACGGCGGGGTGCCGGTCCCGGACCGCCTCGACGAGCGGCACGACGCGGCGGATCTCCTCGTCGGCGTCCACGTTGTCGCCGGGACCCGCCTTGACACCACCGATGTCGATGATCTGCGCACCGTCGGCGACGAGCTGTCCGGCTCGGGCGAGAGCGGCGTCGAGACCGAAGGTGGCGCCGCGGTCGTAGAACGAGTCGGGCGTGCGGTTGAGGATGCCCATGACCAGACACCCGTCGGGCATCACCTTGTCGCGGAAGGTCAACGGCACGATGCGGCAGCCTCTCATCCGGCGGGCGTCGCCTTTACGACAACCGATCTTAGCGTTAGAATTTGTCGATGCTTGGTCCGGATGCCGATAGCGACGCGCAGATCGAGAGCCTGTCGCTGCTCCGGGACCCGTTGCGGCGATCGATCTACCGCTACGTCGCCCGCGCAGGCGAGCCGGTCAGCCGCGACGACGTCGCCGCGGCAGTGGATGCCTCGCGCTCGCTGGTCGCGTTCCACCTCGACAAGCTCGTCGACAGCGGGCTGCTGTGCACGAGCTTTCGCCGGCTTTCCGGCCGCACCGGTCCGGGGGCCGGCCGCCCGGCGAAGCTGTACGCGCGGTCGGCGAAGCAGCTCGAGGTCAGCCTCCCGGCGCGGGAGTACGAGCTCGCGGCGCACCTGCTCCTGCAGGCGCTCGACGGCGGCGGCAAGGCCGCCGCGGGTGAGCGGCTGCAGGCTGCTGCCCGGCAGCTGGGGGAGCGCAGCGGTGCAGAAGAAGCCGAGCGCAGCGGCGTCCCGCGCGGCCGGGCTGCGTCGCTCGATCGGGTCGAGCCCGTGCTCGAGCGCCTCGGCTACGAGCCGTTCCGGCAGGGCGGTGCGATCTGCCTGAGCAACTGCCCGTTCCACACGCTGGCTGAGCAGTCCACCGCGACCGTCTGCGGCATGAACGTTGCGCTCATCGGGGGGGTGCTCGACGGGCTCAAGGCTAGGGGCGTCCTGGCCGAGCTCGCGCCTTCGCCGGGGCGCTGCTGCGTGCAGATCACGGCGGGTACGGCGCGCTGACTCCCGGTCGGGCCGTACGGTCAGGCACCGGGCGAGGGAGTGGTGGTCGTGGGCGCGAGGGACGACGAGGCTGCGGTCGAGGTCGGACCGGCGCCGGACCACGCGGCCGGCGTACCCGCCGTGGTCCGGTCGGTGCGGATGCTGCACGACCAGGTCGGCCTGGTCCGCGGAGCCAGGGCACTTCTGCGGATCAACCAGAAGCACGGGTTCGACTGCCCTGGATGCGCCTGGCCTGAGGGCTCGGTGCACCGCAAGGTGGCTGAGTTCTGCGAGAACGGCGTCAAGGCGGTCGCTGAGGAGACGACTGAGCGGCGCATCACCGACGACTTCTGGGCCGAGCACTCCGTGTCGGACCTGGGCGAGCGCAGCGGCTACTGGCTCGGTCAGCAGGGCCGGCTGACGCGGCCGGTCTACAAGCCGCCGGGCAGCGACCACTACGCGCCGATCGGCTGGGACGCGGCCTTCGATCTCATCGCCGACGAGCTGCGAGGGCTCACCAGCCCCGACCGCGCCGTCTTCTACACATCCGGACGCACGAGCAACGAGGCGGCGTTCCTCTACCAGCTGCTCGTGCGCGGCTACGGGACGAACAACCTGCCGGACTGCTCGAACATGTGCCACGAGTCGTCCGGATCAGCGCTCACCGAGACGATCGGGATCGGCAAGGGCACGGTCAGCCTCGAGGACATCGGCAGGGCCGACTTGATCCTCGTCGTCGGCCAGAACCCCGGCACCAACCACCCGCGGATGCTCACGGCGCTCGCAGATGCGCGTCGCGGCGGGACGAGCATCGTGACGATCAACCCGCTCCGCGAGGCGGGCCTCATCCGGTTCAAGGACCCGCAGCGGATCGACGGCGTGCTCGGTCGCGGCACCGAGCTGTCGGAGCAGTACCTGCAGATCCGCATCAACGGCGACCTCGCGCTGTTCCAGGCACTCGGCCGCCGGCTGCTCGAGCTCGACGAGGCGGCGTCGGGAAGCGTCCTCGATCGCGAGTTCATCGCGAGCTCATGCGCCGGATTCGATGCGTACGCCGCCCACGTGCGCGCGCTCGACGATGAGGCCGTCGCTGCGGCGACTGGACTGGGGTCCGACGAGATCGACGAGCTGGCCGGGCGCATCGCAACGAGCGATCGCATCATCGTGTGCTGGGCGATGGGCCTGACGCAGCACAAGAACTCCGTCGCCACGATCCGGGAGATCGTCAACGTGCTGCTGCTCACCGGCAGCATCGGCCGGCCGGGTGCCGGCGTGTGCCCGGTCCGGGGGCACAGCAACGTCCAGGGCGATCGCACGATGGGGATCTGGGAGAAGCCGCCACCCGCGCTGCTGGCCGGTATCGAGCGCGAGTTCGGCTTCCGCCCACCCTCCGACAGCGGTTACGACAGCGTCGAGAGCATCCGCGCGATGCGTGACGGGAAGGTCGATGTGCTGATGGCGATGGGTGGCAACTTCGTCGCCGCGACGCCGGACAGTCGCGTGACCGAAGCGGCCGTGTCGCGCTGCCGGCTGACGGTATCGGTGTCGACGAAGCTGAACCGCTCGCACGCGGTCGTCGGCTCGGCGTCCCTCATCCTGCCGACATTGGGTCGCACCGAGCGCGACCTGCAGGCGAGCGGGCCGCAGGCGGTGACGGTCGAGGACTCGATGAGCGCCGTCCATCTCTCGCGCGGCCGCCTGGCACCGGCCAGTGACGACCTGCTGAGCGAGGTGTCCATCGTCTGCCGGCTCGGTCAGCGGCTCCGGCCAGGGCTTCCGTGGAGCGAGTTCGAGGGCGACTACCGGACGATCCGGGCAGCCATCGGGCGGGTCGTGCCCGGCTGCGACGGCTACGCCGAGAAGGTCGAGCAGGACGGGGGCTTCGTGCTCGCCAACGCACCTCGCGACACGAGGACCTTCACGACGCCCGACGGCAAGGCGCACTTCAGCGTCAACGAGCTCGAGGTCGTGCAGGTCCCGCCGGGACGGCTGCTGCTGGCGACCATCCGGTCGCACGACCAGTACAACACCACCATCTACGGGCTCGACGATCACTACCGCGGCATCAAGGGCGGCCGGCGCGTCGTGTTCGTCAACGCGGACGACATCGCCGAGCTCGGTCTCGTCGACGGACAGCTCGTCGACCTCGTCAGCGAGTGGACCGACGGGGAGCGCCGGGCCGAGGGCTTCCGGCTCGTTGCCTACGCGATTCCGCGCGGATGCGCGGCGGCGTACTTCCCGGAGACCAACGTCCTTGTGCCACTCGACAGCACGGCCGAGACGAGCGGTACGCCGACGAGCAAGTCGATCGTCATCCGCCTGGAGCCGGCGGGATGAGCGCGTCCCGGCGCGTGCGCGTCACCGAGGTCACCGCCGGCGCGCAGCGCGCCACAGAGGACCGCGTCGCGATCGAGGAGCCGCTCGAGATCCGGATCGAGACTCCGGACGGACCGGTCCCGCTTGCGGTCACGATGCGCAGCCCAGGCGACGACCTCGAGCTCGCTGCTGGGTTCCTGTTCAGCGAAGGCGTCATCCGGTCAGCGAACGACATCGCGACGCTCCGGCACTGCATGCAGGTGCCCCGGGACCGCCGCACCAACACGGTGACGGCCCGGTTGGCCCCAGGCGCGACGGTCGCTGCCACCGCGATGGCCCGGCGGTTCACGGTGAGCTCCGCCTGCGGAGTCTGCGGCGTCGAGAGCCTGGACGCGTTGGCGCAGCGAGGGGTTCGGCCGGTTGTCCCGACAGCCGTCGACGCGGAGCTGCTGGCGGCCCTGCCTGACCGGCTGCGCGCCGCCCAGCCGACCTTCGAGCGCACCGGGGGGCTGCACGCGGCCGGCCTGTTCTCGCCGACCGGTGAGGTCCTCTGCGTGCGCGAGGACGTCGGCCGGCACAACGCGCTGGACAAGGTGCTCGGCTGGGCCCTCATGCAGGGCCTGCTGCCGCTGGACCGCCATATCGTGCTGGTCAGCGGCCGGACCAGCTTCGAGCTCGTCCAGAAGTCCGTCTGCGCAGGAGTGGCCCTGCTGGCCGGTATCTCCGCTCCCAGCAGCCTCGCCGTGGAGCTGGCCGAGCGCTTCGGGCTCGCGCTCGCCGGCTTCGTCCGGGGCCAGCGGTTCGTCCTGTACGCCGGGACGCTGGCGGCTCAGGTGCCCCCGGCCATTTGCGCCCAGCCCGCGGCTCGGTAGCGTGCGGGCGAAACCAGCCGGCAGTCAGCGCGCACGCGGAGGACCTAGATGAACAAGGCCGAGCTCATCGGTGCCGTCAACAAGCAGCTGGGCGACCAGCGCACGTCCGAAGCAGCCGTCGAGGCGATCATCGACACGATCACGCGTGCGGTCGTCGCCGGTGACCGGGTGGCCATCAGCGACTTCGGCGTCTTCGAGAAGAAGGCCCGGGCAGCCCGGACCGCCCGCAACCCAGCAACCGGGGCAGCTGTGAACGTCGCGGCCACCGCGGTGCCGAAGTTCCGGCCGGCCAAGCACTTCAAGGACGTGGTGAGCGGAGCGGTCAAGCTCGCCCGCAAGTAGTCGTCAGGGAAGGGCCGAACCGACGAGCGGGGTCAGGGCTCTACTCAGGCATGACGTTGCGTCGTGTCCTGGCCGTGTCCATCGTGCTTTCGCTGGCCGTCGGCGGGTCTGCGCTCGCCGGGCCGGCGAAGGGTCGTCCGCACACCCGCGTCGTCGCGATCCCGTACACGCAGCCGTGCGTGGTGGCCCTGGTCCCCGTGCACCAGTTCACCTACCGGGGTTGCCGTGACGAACCGTCGTTCTACGTTCGGCTCGGAGAGCACTTCGCGTCGATCGACATCGCAGACGACTCGGGCAAGCCAGTCGGGATCTCATTCAACCTCTACGCCGAGATTCAGCCGCCCGCCATGCTCTTCTGCGGACATGCCTCGCGGCTGCGCGTCGACGGGGTGTCCTACGTGGCGAACCCGGCCCTACTGGTCGGGAGCACCGACTGTCCGTACCCGCCGACGTCCGGCACGATCACCGTCACCCTGTCGTCGCGCTGATCGGCAGCTCGTGCCCCGCGTCTTTCCGAGGTACCGGCCGGTTCGGCTGACCGGGGAGGCATCGCGACCTAGAGTCGCGAAGTGCGACGCGTCTTCCCACCACCGGCGATTGCCCTGGCGCTGCTCATCAGCGGCACAGCCGGAGTCGGCGGTGCAGTAGCGCTTACCGGTGGTGGGACGGCCCGGTCGAGTGTGAGTTCGCCCGCGCGCTCCACCGCGACCCCGTCTGCCGTGCCCGCGTCAGCGACTCCGTCGTCGCCGGCGCTGGCCCCGTTGCCCAGGGTCGCGCCTTCGCCAAGAGTGCCTCAGCGGCGCACCTACGTCACCCACTGGCGGGCCTTCGCCACTACCGGGCCGGTGACCCTCTACTACCCCGGCGACGTGGTGGAGTTGGTCGGGTTCCACGAGTCGACCAACGACGGCGCGCAGCAGCTGCAGGCGATCAGGGGCGCAGGGCGGATGGGACGGCTCGGCTCACGGGAACGAGACACCTCATCGCAAGGGGCGGCAGACGTCGTCGTCCACCCGGGGCATGCCGTCAGGGCTCCCGTGACGGGACACGTGATCCGCGCGGGCACCTACACGCTGTACTGCAGCTACCGGGACAACTACGTGGTCATCGAGCCGGACGCACGCCCCGGCTGGGAGGTGAAGGTCCTGCACTTCGAGGGCCTCGCCGTCGCCAAGGGTGACCGGGTACGCGCGGGTACCACCGTGATCGGGGCGCATGCGCGACAGCTGCCGTTC
Organism: Actinomycetota bacterium; assembly: GCA_033851845.1. Lineage (GTDB taxonomy): Bacteria > Actinomycetota > Actinomycetes > Mycobacteriales > SCTD01 > RYN-124. The sequence continues at coordinate 1,745 of JAWWOH010000132.1, read as the reverse complement.
GCCTCTCAGGTCGACGCGCACACGGTTGCCCCGCACTGGCCGCACGTGCATGTCGAAGTGGTCGACCCGTCCGTTCCAGATCGGCCGTCCAAGCCCTGCGGCTGAGCTTGCTGAACCAGCAGGATCTGCTGCACAGCTGTCGAAGTCACCTGTCGTGCTCCATCGTCTCGCGCCGGCGCCCGCCGTACCCCGGTCCTGCTCGTGCCGGGCACGACGCTCGACCCTGAGCCGAACTTCGACTGGAACTACGAGCGCGCCTTCGACGCGCAGCACCGGCCCTGGTGCGCGGTTCGCCTGCCTGAGCACGCAACGGGCGACATCCAGGTCGCGGGGGAGTACGTCGTCTACGCGCTGCGGACGATGAGCACCCGCGCCGGCCGCAAGGTCGACGTTCTCGGCTACAGCCAGGGTGGCATGGTGCCGCGTTGGGCCCTGCGGTTCTGGCCGGACACCCGAGCATTCGTCGACGACCTGGTGGGCCTCGATCCGTCGAACCACGGAACGGTCGACGCGGACACGACGTGTGCGCAGTCGTGTGACGCGGCGAACTACCAGCAGGCGTCGCTCGCGCGCTTCATAGCGGCGCTCAACAGCGGCGCCGAGACGTTCCGCGGCATCGACTACACGGTCGTCTACAGCCGAACCGACGAGGTCGTCGTGCCGAACGTCGACGTCGCGAGCTCATCGTCGCTGCGCACCGGCGACGGGCGGATCGCGAACATCGCCGTGCAGAGCATCTGCCCGGCCGACCCGAGCGAACACCTGGCGATGGGGAGCTACGACGCGGTCGGTTACGCCCTCGCCGTCGACGCGCTCGACCACGCCGGGCCGGCAGACCGTGCCCGGGTCCCCGTCACGGTCTGCGCGCAGCCCCTGCAGTCGGGGGTGGACCCGGCGACGTTCCCGCAGCAGTACGCGCGGTACCTGCAAGCGGTCGGGCAGAACAGCGCGTCCGCTCGGATGCTCTCCGCTGAGCCCCCGCTCAAGCGGTACGTGCTGCGCTGACGGCGGCGGATCCTGCCGGGCGACAGGAGTCCGGTCCTGCGTGGCGCGCCGTCGTCGTAGTCGTCGCCCTCGACGGTGCGCTTGTCCGGCAGCGGTCGCATGACGTCCGGGCCACGGACGTTGGTCGGTGCTAACTCGAATCTTCGAGGCTTGCGAGCAGGCGCTGCATCGCTCTGTTTAGGTGGCCGAGCTCGGTAGAGCCGAGCGCGTCGATCACAAGGGTGCGGACCCTGGCGACGTGTCCCGGCGCACTGGCGACGAGCAGGTTGTAACCGGCTTTGGTCATGATGGCATTGGTAAAGCGCCCATCCGACGGGTCGACTTCACGGCGAATGAGACCTCGCGATTCCATCCTTTTTACGAGATGGGACAGCCGGGAGAGCGACGCGTTGGTAAGCAGGGCCAGCTCGCTCATCCGCAGAGTGTGGTGGGGATCCTCGGACAGCCGTGCCAGGACGTGGTACTCGATGAAACTCAATCCAGCGTCGCGCTGCAACTGACATTCGATCGCCCAGGGCAGCTTTACCAGGACCTGGGCCATGACCCGCCAGGCGGCTTCCTCATCGCTACTTAGCCATCGGGTTTCGTCGGTGGGGCGTTGCGTCGTCTTCGTCGTCGCGCGAGCCATGGGCACATCCTAGACCGATGACTTGACAGTTCAAGTCATTCGCGTATGGTCGTCACTTGAAGATTCAAGTCATCGGTGGAGGTCAGCGATGCCAACGCCCATCTCGCATCGC
>JAWWOH010000121.1:0-3690 GCA_033851845.1 Actinomycetota bacterium | reverse complement strand
GTGCCGGCCGGCTTGCGGCGGTACATCGTGTAGAACGTCGCGACCGCACCGACCTCGGCCTTGGTGAGCCCGAGCTCCTCCGCGCACAGCTCGATGCCGGCGGCGCTGACGTAGCCCTCCTCCGACTGCACCAAGTGCAGCATCGGGAGCAGCGCGGAGCGCGCCTTCGGGTAGCGCGCGATGATCTGGCGCGCTTCTTCGCGCGTCTTGTCTGTCAGGCCCACTACCGGTCCACTCCACCCATCACGGGATCGATCGAGGCGACGGCGGCGATGGCGTCGGCGATCAGGCTGCCCTCGCACATCGCGGAAGCCGACTGCAGGTTGACGAACCCTGGGTCGCGGACGTGCACACGGTACGGGCGCGTGCCGCCGTCGCTGACGACATGCGCGCCGAGCTCGCCGCGCGGATTCTCGATCGCCACGTAGACCTGCCCGGCCGGCACGCGGAAGCCCTCGGTCACCAGCTTGAAGTGGTGGATGAGGGCTTCCATCGACGTACCCATGATCTTCTTCACGTGGTCGAGCGAGTTGCCGAGGCCGTCCGGGCCCAGCGCGAGCTGCGCCGGCCACCCGATCTTGCGGTCCTGCACCATCACCGGTCCCGGCTCGAGCTTGTCGAGCGCCTGGTCGATGATCTTCAGCGACTCCCACATCTCGGCCATCCGGACGCGGTAGCGGCCCCAGGCGTCGGCGGTGGTCTCGGTGGGCACGTCGAACTCGTAGTTCTCGTAGCCGCAGTAGGGCTCTGTCTTGCGCATGTCCCACGCGAGGCCGGCCGACCGCAGGATCGGTCCGGTGACGCCGAGGGCGAGGCAGCCCTGCAGGTCGAGGTGCGCGACGCCCTGCAGCCGGCGCTGCCAGATCGGACTGCCGGTCAGCAGGTCGTCGTACGTCGGCAGCCGGTCTCGCATCACCTCGAGCAGGTCGAGGATCTTCTCGACCGCACCGGGCGGCAGGTCCTGCGCGACACCGCCCGGCCGGATGTAGGCGGGGTTCATCCGCTGGCCGGTGATGGTCTCGAGCACGTCGAGCACGAGCTCGCGCTCGCGGAAGCCGTTCGTCATCGCGGTGAGAGCGCCGAGCTCCATGCCCCCGGTCGCGAGCCACACGAGGTGCGACGCGATGCGCTGCAGCTCCATCATCAGTACGCGGATCGTCGTCGCCCGCTCGGGGACTTCGATGCCCAGCAGCTTCTCGACGCCCAGGCAGTAGACCGTCTCGTTGAACGCGTTGGACAGGTAGTCCATCCGCGTCACGAACGTGACGCCTTGCGTCCAGTTGCGGTACTCGAGGTTCTTCTCGATGCCGGTGTGCAGGTAGCCGATGACGGTGCGGGCCTGGGTGACCGTCTCGCCCTCGAGCTCGAGCACCAGCCGCAGCACGCCGTGCGTCGACGGGTGCTGCGGACCCATGTTGATGACGAGGCGCTCTTCCTCGTCGCCGGGCGTGATGGTGTCCCAGTCACCACCGGTGACGGTGTAGACGCGACCTTCGGTCGTCTCGCGCGCGGCAGCGGCGTACGGATCGGTGATTGTCATTACGCGTAAGCCCTCCGCTCGTCCGGAGGCGGGATCTGCGCGCCCTTGTACTCGACCGGCACGCCGCCGAGCGGGTAGTCCTTGCGCTGCGGGTGGCCGTCCCAGTCGTCGGGCATGAGGATGCGTGTCAGCGCGGGGTGGCCGTCGAAGACGACGCCGAACATGTCCCAGCACTCGCGCTCGTGGAAGTCGGCAGTCGGATAGACGTTGCAGACGCTGGCCACGTGCGGATTCTCAGTGGTGACGGCGACCTCGAGCCGCACCCGTCGCCGGTAGGTCATCGACGTGAGGTTGTAGACGACGTGCAGCCGCTCTGCCTGGTGGGGGTAGTCGACGCCCGACAGGTTGGACAGCAGCTCGAACCGGAGGTTCTCGTCGTCGCGCATCACCCGGGCGACGTCGGCGAGGCGCGCCGGGTCGACGTGCAGCGTGATCTCGCCGTGCGCCACGACGACCTTCTTCACGGCCTCGGCGTACGACGGGTAGACGGCCTCGAGGGCGTCGGCGAACTCGTCGAACCAGCCGCCGTACGGACGGGGTGTGCCGGTGTCGTCAGGGGCACGCCGCACGAGCCCACCGAAGCCGGTCGTGTCGCCACCGAACGTCGCGCCGAACATGTCGGAGGTGACACGCGAGTCGGTGCCGACGCCGGTGTCGACGGCGCCCGGTGTACGACCCTCGGGGGTGGGCCCGCCGGTGGAGATCTCGGTCGAGTCGGTCATGAGGAGCGCTCCGCGAAGAAGGCGGCGCGGGAGGCCTTCTTCCCCTCCTTGGTGTAGCGCTGGCTGCTCGCGACCAGCTCACGCGGCTGGTAGCCCGGCCGCTCGCGACGCTTCGCGTTGGCACCGAGCGGCTCGTCCATGATCTTGTCGTGCAGCTTCAGGATCGCGTCCATGAGCATCTCCGGGCGCGGCGGGCAGCCCGGCAGGTACATGTCCACGGGCACGATGTGGTCGACGCCCTGCACGATCGCGTAGTTGTTGAACATGCCGCCGCTGCTGGCGCACACGCCCATCGCGATGACCCACTTGGGCTCGGGCATCTGGTCGTAGATCTGGCGTACGACGGGGGCCATCTTCTGCGAGACACGACCGGCCACGATCATCAGGTCGGCCTGCCGCGGTGACGGCCGGAAGACCTCCATGCCGAAGCGGGCGAGGTCGTAGCGACCGGCGCCGGTGGCCATCATCTCGATGGCGCAGCAGGCGAGGCCGAACGTCGCCGGCCACAGCGACGACTTGCGCGACCAGTTGACGATGCCCTCGACCGTCGACAGCAGGATGCCGCTGGGCAGCTTCTCCTCGAGACCCACGGCCTACCTCACCCTCGCCATCAGTCCCACTCCAGTCCGCCGCGACGCCACACGTAGGCGTAGGCGACGAACACGGTGCCGATGAACAGGACCATCTCGATGAGGCCGAAGAGCTTCAGGGACTGGAACGCCACGGCCCACGGGTAGAGGAAGATGATCTCGATGTCGAAGACGATGAAGAGCATCGCGGTCAGGTAGAACTTGACCGGGAACCGGCCGCCGCCCATCGGCTGCGGGGTCGGCTCGATGCCGCACTCGTACGCGTCGTACTTGGCGCGGTTGTAGCGGCGCGGTCCGGTGAACGTCGCGGCGCCCACCGAGAAGGCCGCGAAGCCGAACGCGAGCACGAAGAGGACCAGGATCGGCACGTAGTTGTTGAGCACCTGGATCTCCTTCCTGTCGCCCGCCTGACGGCGGTGGCAGCCTAGTTGTTGCGCCGGGGCCGACCCGGCACCGGGTCAGGCGGCTGGGACGACCTTGGTGAGGCCGTTGATGACGCGGTCCAGGGCGTCACCACCGCGGGGGTCGGTGAGGTTGGCGAGCAGCTTCAAGGTGAACTTCATCAGCAGCGGGTGGGGCAGGCCGTGCCGCGTCGCCAGCTGCATCACCTTCGGGTTGCCGATGAGCTGCACGAAGACGCGACCGAGCGTGTAGTAGCCGCCGTACGCCGCCTTCATCGCCGCGGGATAGGCCTGCAGTGCGCTCTCCCGGGCCGCGCCGGCCGGGCGGGCGAGTGCCTGGATGGCGACCTCGGCCGCGAGCACCCCCGACTCCATCGCGTAGGCGATGCCCTCGCCGTTGAACGGGTTGACCGCGCCGGCGGCGTCGCCGATGAGCA
>JAWWOH010000067.1:0-25953 GCA_033851845.1 Actinomycetota bacterium | reverse complement strand
GATCCGCACGAGCAGCGGGTCCTTGCCGATGAGCTTCGGCCCGGATCTGGCGTAGGCGTTGAACCGCTCGAGCGGTACGGCGTCGATGGGGTGGGTGCTGGCCGTGCCGTCTCGCCATCGCCCGCGGTGCTTGAGCCGCACCGCAGGCGACGCCTCGAGGTTGCGCACCCAGCCGGAGCGACGGCCGTGTACCGCGATGAGCCACGTTCCGTCGGCCTCCTTCGGCCCGGCTGCGAGCGGTGTGCGGCGGCGACGACCGGTCTGGTTGCCCGTCGTCTCGAGCAGCACCCACCAGGGGGCCACGCCTGCAAGCAGTCGGGTCGGCGGGTTGGCGATGCGCCACCACGCCACGATCAGCCGCCGCTGCAACGGACCCATGACGGTAGTTTGACCGCGTGATCACCGCGATCGTCAACGTCAACTGCGCCGTCGACCGGATCCCGGAGGTCGCCCAGGCGATCGCGGACCTCGACGGCGTCAGCGAGGTCTACTCCGTCGCCGGCGACGTCGACCTGGTCGCGATGGTGCGCGTCCGTCAGCACGACGAGCTGCACGAGGTCATCGCCGGCCGGCTGAACAAGATCGAGGGCGTGCAGGCGACCCAGACGCTCATCGCCTTCCAGGCCTACAGCAAGCACGACCTCGAGGCGACCTTCTCCCTCGGCCTCGAGGAGTAGCTCAGCCGAGTCGGGCGAGGGCGGCCCGCATCAGTCCGACCTGGTAGCTCAGCAACGACCCGCCACCCGGCGGCGCGCCGAACCCGGTGATCAGCACCGTCGTCATCCCACGTCGGGCGTAGGTCCGCACGTCACCGCTGAGCACGTCGGACGTCACGTCGCCGTACTGCACCGCTTCGATCCCTGCGCCGAGCCGCAACGACGCCAACCCGACGACTCGGTGCCCGATCCCCGCTGCGGTGAACCGGCCGCAAGCCCGTGCATCGTCGACGTGGCGTTCGAAGGCCGCCTGCGCGGCCGCCTCGTCGCCGAAGACCGACACGACCTCGAACACCTTGACGCCGCCGGGCTTGGCTGACGTCGCGACGACGTTGGCCAGCTCGTGCGGACCAACGGTCGCCGGCTCGTGGCACAGGGACAGCTGCGGTGTGGACTGCGTCGTCAAACCGGCATCGGCAAACGCGCGGCGCTGCGACAGCCCCGGCAGGTCCGACGACTGGAGCAGCATGGCCTCGAGCCGCGACGTCGGCACCGCGCCGGTCGGAGTCGGCGAGGGTTGCGGCCCGTCCAGGGACGGCGTTGAGCTGCCGCCGCATCCGGCCACGAGCAGCAGCAACGCACCGGCGTACCAGGAACGCATCAGCTCGGCAGCACCTCGAGCTGCGTGATCCTGCCGAAGTCCCCGTCGACCCGAAAGGACCGCCGGGAGTGCAGGTCGCAGGCGTCGACGTGTCGGCCGTCCACGTCGACGAAGAAGACCCACCGGCCGTCGGCACTGAACACGAACGACGGACCGTAGCCGCTCTCCGCCCACGCGCCGGTGACGTCGTGCACCGCGCCGGTCCGCAGGTCCAGGTCCTTCACCAGGCCGGGCCGCCTGTCGCTCCCCTCAGCGACGTCGCTCGCGAGCAACCGCGAGCGGTCCGGCGCAAGCCCGGCCTCGTAGAGGGACGGCACCGCAGCCAGGTCCACCGTCCGCTCGACCACGGTTGCGCCCGCGGTCAGCACGAGCAGGTGACAGGCGCGACTGCACGGCACGTCACTGGCGGCGAGGATGGCCGTGTCACCCTCCACCCGGTACACCCGGTCCGCGTAGTGGTGCTGCACCCGGCCGCGTGCGTCCACCAGGTCGGTTCCCTGATCGCCGGCGTCACCGGGAGCGGTGAGCCCGGCGTCGACCAGGAACCCGCCGGCGAACGGGAGCACACCGAAGCGATGCGCGAAGTGCGCGCGCTGGTGGACGACGCCACGCAGGTCGACCTCGGTGAGGGTCGAGCCGGCGTCGGCGTCGTTGGTGTCGTTGTCGGCGACCAGCCAGGCGCGGTCGCGATGTGCCGAACGCAGCAGGTAGCTCGCCTGGCCCAGCGTCCGCAGCTTCGAGCCCGGCCCAGCCGTCGTCGCGTAGGCCGGGAACGGGCCGCTCCCCGCTCCCGTGTTGTTGTCCCCCACGAGAACGAGCTCGCGGCCGACGACGACCACGTCGAGCCGGTCGTACTCGGCGGCGTGCGAGAACCGCCGGACGGTGGTCGGCCTCCCGCTGTCCACGTCGAGCAGGTCGAGCCCGATGCCCTGGACGACCAGCAGGCGACTGCCGGTCCTGGCCGTGAGCGGAGGCGGCACCGGTGCCGGGCCGAGCGGTGCAGGTGGGTTCAGCTCAGGACTCGGGGTCGGCGAGGCAGCGGGCGATGCGGACAACGATGCGGACGACGACGCAGCCGCGCTCGCCGCCGGCGTACCCACGCCTTGTCGATCGGGACGCAGCGCTGCGATCACGACCACGGCAAGAGCGAGTACGACGAACGCGACCGCAGCGAGCCGACCGCGCGGGGTGGACAGCAGCTCCGGCGAGCGAAGCTCGTCCCGCGGCGCCGTCACGCCGGCCTGAGCTCGCGGCTCACCTCGACCCAGCGGTCCAGCAACGCCGCAGCCCGACCGTCGGACAGGGCATCCGCAGCGCGGGTCAGCGCGGCCGCCAGCCGGTCGACCAGGTCACCCGAGCCGCCGTCGTACGCCGCGATCGCGGCGGCCGCGTTGAGCAGCACCGCATCGCGCACCGGACCGGTCTCCCCCGCGAGGAGCGAGCGTGCGACCGATGCGTTGAACGATGCGTCCGCGCCGCGCAGCTGCTCCACCGAGGCGCGTGCCAGCCCCAGCGACGACGGGTCGAAGGCGCACGTCGACACCTGGCCCTCGGACACGACCCACACCGTGGATGTCGTCGTCGTCGTCAGCTCGTCGAGGCCGTCATCGCCACGGAACACCAACGCGTCCGCCCCGCGCGCCGCAAGCACGCCGGCCATCACGGGCGCGAGCCGCGCATCGGACACTCCGACGGCCTGAGCGGCGGGTCGAGCCGGGTTGGTCAACGGCCCCAGGATGTTGAAGACGGTGGGTACGCCGAGGTCGCGCCGCGGCACCGCCGCGTGCCGCATGCCCGGGTGGAAGACGGGGGCGAAGCAGAACGCGATGCCCACGTCCTCGAGGCACGGCGCGACGGCGGCGGGTGGCAGGTCGACGACGACGCCGAGCTCCTCGAGCAGGTCGGCGGAGCCGCAGGCGGAGGATGCGGCGCGGTTGCCGTGCTTGACGACCGGTACGCCGGCGCCGGCGACGACCAGCGCCGCCATCGTCGAGATGTTGACCGTGTGGGCCCGGTCGCCTCCGGTCCCGCAGGTGTCGACGACCCGGCCGGGCACGGTCACCGGCGCGGCTTCGGCCAGCATCGTCTCGACGAAGCCGGCGACCTCCTCCGGCGTCTCGCCCTTGGCCCGCAGCGCGACGACGAAGCCGGCGACCTGGGCCGGCGTTGCCTCCCCGGACATCACCTCGCGCATCGCCCACGCGGTGTCCGTCGAGGACAGCGACTCCTGCCGCAGGAGCTGGCCGAGCAGGGCTGGCCAGCTCTGACCGGTCACCTAGCGGCCGGTGGAGCGCCGTACCGGCAGCCCCGACTCCCGCTGGCGCAGCAGCTCGGCGGACGCCGCTGCGAGAGCCGGCGCGTCGATCGGCAGCGGCAGCACGGCGTCGGCCATCGACCACTTCGCCAGCCAGCGATCGTCGCGGCGGGCGATGAGCACCAGCGTCGGCGGTGCGTCGACGAGCTCGTCCTTCATCTGCCGCGCCAGCCCGAGGCCCCCCGTCGGCCAGGCCTCGCCGTCGAGGATGACCAGATCGACCTCGCCCCGGTCGACGAGCCGGATCAGGTCGGGCCCGGTCGCGCACTCGACCCAGTCGACCCGGCCGAGGTCCGGCGCGGGGCGGCGCCCGACCGCCGTGCGCACCGCATCCCGCACGGAGGGGTCGTCGCTGTAGACGATCACCGTGTGCGTGCGGACCGTTGCGTCCGTGCGTGCGTCCGTGCGAGGGGCGGCGCTCATGGCGGCGATCGTAGTGCGGCTGCCGGAAGCGCTAGCGGTGCCGCACGCCCGGGCCCTTCCAGGGGATGTCGAGCGTGTGCGCGTAGCAGTTGGGACCCGGGTTGTACGACGAAAGGGGGGCGCCGCACTCCGTGCAGCCCGCCCGGGCCTCAGGTCGGCTCGGCGCCGGCTTCGCCCTCGTGCCGGCCAGTCGCGTCCCCGCGCTCACGTGCCCCCCATGTGACAGGTCGGATACGTCCTGGTGTGTCCCAGGTCACACGGAGCCTAGGAAAGCCTCAGGGGGCGGTCAAGGACCCGTCCAGCCGGTCCAGCCGACGATCTTCCCGCTCCGCCTCGCGTTCGCTGGCTCTCATCCACTGCACCAGGACGACGCCGAGGAAAAGCACGCCGACGAGGTCGCCCGAGGCCCACAGGGCGCCGCCGGCGACCTGCTGCTGGAAGACCGACCCGTGCAGTCCGTGCAGCGGCAGGTAGTGGGACGCTGCGATCAGCCCGGTCCCACCGTCGCCGACGCTGAGGATGGCGATGCCGAGGAACGCGTGGAACGGCAAGGTGGCGGACAGCAGCAGGATCCGCAGCGGGTAGCCGGCCCGGCCCGGCAGCGGGTCGATGCCGACCATCGGCCAGAAGAACAGGCAGCCCACCAGCAGCAGGTGCGCGTGCAGCAGCTCGTGCAGGGCCCGGTTGTCGAGCGTCGCGGGGTACCAGCTCGAGAAGTAGAGGGCGAACGGGCTGCCCACGAACAGCACCCACGGGAGCACCGGGAAGGTCAGCACTCTGGCGACGCGGGAGTGCAGCACCGTCAGCAGCGCCCGCCGGCCGCGCCGCGGCAAGGTGCGCAGCGCCAGCGTCACCGGGGCGCCGAGGGCGAGGAACACAGGCGCGACCATCGATAGGAGCATGTGCTGGACCATGTGGGCGCCGAAAAGATCATCGTCGTACGCCGCCAGCCCGGACACCGTGGCGACCGCGATCACCAGCAGACCGGCGCCGAAACCCACGCTCCGGCCGATCGGCCAGCCGTCGCCGCGGGTCGAGAGCCGGCGTAGACCGAGCCAGTAGAACCCCGCCGCAACCAGCAGGAAGCACGTGGGCGCGAGCTCGAACCGGGCCTGGGTGAACACCGTCGTCCAGCCGAAGGTGGGAAGCGGGTCCACGCGCTCAGACTAGGCGTCGCCGGACCCTCCGACGCGCCGGAACCCCCGGCGTACGAACACCGCCGGCCGACTGGCAGGATGCTTTCGTGGCTTCCGCTTCCGTGCTGGAAAAGCTCCCGGCACACGGCTCCCTGACCCGACCCAACATGGTCGCGGTGGGGACGATCGTCTGGCTGTCCTCGGAGCTGATGTTCTTCTCCGCCCTGTTCGCGATGTACTTCACGATCCGGTCCGTGTACGGCGCCAGCAACTGGCCGCCGTCGCACGTCCACCTCACGGTGGGCTACTCGCTGTTCTTCACGCTGATCCTGGTGGCCAGCTCGATCACCTGCCAGGCGGGCGTCTTCGCGGCGGAGAAGGGCAACGTCTACAGCCTTCGCCGGTGGTACGCCCTGACCTTCGTCATGGGCCTGGTGTTCGTGCTGGGACAGGCGAACGAGTTCCACAACCAGTGGGGCGAGGGCAACTCCCTGCACAGCGACGGCTACGGCTCGGTCTTCTACCTGACCGAGGGCTTCCACGGCCTGCACGTCATCGGCGGCCTGTTCGCGTTCCTCATCGTGCTCGGGCGCTCGATGATCGGCCGCTACACGCCGGAGAAGGCGACCACCGCGATCGTCGTGTCCTACTACTGGCACTTCGTCGACGTCGTCTGGATCGGCCTCTACACGATGATCTACATCCTCCAGTGAAGGGCACCTCTGTGCAGTCGAGGTTCCAACGGCTGTCGGGCTACGGCGCACTGCTGATCGCGCTGGCGCTGGTCGGCGGGCTCTACACCGCTTTCCTCGCCCCGCAGGGGCGGGCCGAGGACAACCCGTCCACGCAGCAGTCGGCCAACATCGCGAAGGGCCGCGAGCTCTACCTGCAGGGGTGCTCCACCTGCCACGGCCTCGGGCTGCAGGGCGGCGCCGGCGGTCCGAGCCTGATCGGCGTCGGCGAGTCGGCAGTCATCTTCCAGGTGGAGAGCGGCCGGATGCCGCTGAAGTACGGCACGGTCGAGGCGCCACGCAAGAAGACCAAGTACACGCTCGACCAGATCGACCAGCTGGCAGCGTTCATCGGCTCGCACGGCGGTGGCCCGACGATGCCGAAGACGGGGCTCGACGACGGTGACCTGCAGCAGGGCGGTGAGCTGTTCCGCACCAACTGCGCCAGCTGCCACAACTTCGCCGGCAAGGGCGGCGCGCTCAGCTACGGGCAGTACGCACCCGACCTGTCCGACGCGAGCGCCCGCGTGATCTGGGGCGCGATGCAGAGCGGTCCGGAGAACATGCCGCGCTTCTCCGACAACCAGCTCACGCCGCAGGAGAAGAAGTCGATCACCCGGTACGTCGAGTTCATCACCAAGTCACCGCAACCGGGCGGCGCCGCACTCGGCCGCTATGGACCTGTCCCCGAGGGACTGGTCATGTGGCTGGTCGGGATCACCGCCCTGGTCGGTGTCACGCTCTGGATCGGGGCACGGGCATGAGCGACGAGAAGTCGATCCGGGACCGGCTGCGCTCCCCGGCCGACACCAGCGAGGCCAACAGCGGCGGTGACAGCCGCGGCTCCGACGTGACCGAGAGCTCCTTCCAGCAGACCGACAGCGCAGCGGTGCTGGCCGCGTCCGGCCATGACGAGGAGCAGCGCGGCACGCCGCACATCCCGGTCGGCCAGGCCGGCCATGCCCGGCACGAGCAGCTGTCCGAGCGTGAGGCCCGGCGGGCCGAGCGCAAGGTCGCCGGTCTGTTCATGCTGTCCGTCGTCGGCGTCATCGGCTTCGTCGTCACCTTCTTCGCGGCGCCGTTCAAGTTCGCCGAGCCGAACAACATCTGGTTCACGCCGCTGCTGGCGATCTTCATGGCGCTCGCGCTGACCGGCATCGGCGCCGGCGCGGTGCTCTGGGCAAAGACGCTGATGACGGACGAGGAGGCGGTGCAGGACCGCTACGACTTCGCGTCTCCGGAGGACGCGCGCACCGCTGCCGGTCAGGCGTTCGTCGAGGGCTTCGAGGCCAGCGGCCTGCCGCGGCGCAAGCTGCTGCGCAACACGCTGCTGCTCGGGGCCGGCTCCCTCGCCATCCTGCCGCTGCCCTTCCTGCTCGACCTCGGTCCCTACGCCCACAAGGAGCGGCTCTTCCGCACGACCGCGTGGAAGAAGGGCGTTCGGCTGGTACGACGCAACGGCACGCCGATCCGGCTCGGCGACCTGGCCCTCGGCGCACTGGAGACGGTCTACCCCGACGTACCCGGTGGGGTGTTCATGCCGGACACGCCAACCATGCTCATCCGGATGGAGCCGAGCCAGCTCACACCACGCACCGGCCGCGAGGACTGGTCGATCGAGGGGCACATCGCCTACTCCGTGATCTGCACGCACCTGGGTTGCCCCGTCAAGCTCTACGAGCAGCAGACGCATCACCTGTTCTGCCCGTGTCACCAGTCGACGTTCGACGCGAGCAACGGCGCGAAGGTCGTCTTCGGCCCCGCTGCGCGCTCGCTGCCGCAGCTCGCACTCGCGCTCGATGACGAGGGCTACTTCATCGCGCAGGGGGACTACTCCGAGCCCGTCGGGCCCAGCTTCTGGGAGCGCTCATGACCGTCCTCGGCAAAGGTGCCGCCGGCACCGGCAAGTGGTTCGACGACCGGCTCGGCGCCTCGAAGTACATCAAGAAGAGCCTGAACAAGGTCTTTCCGGACCACTGGTCCTTCATGCTGGGCGAGATCGCTCTGTACTCCTTCATCATCCTGCTGCTGACCGGCACGTACCTGACGCTGTTCTTCGACGCGTCCATGCACGAGGTCGTCTACAACGGCAGCTACGTCCCGCTCAAGGGCGTGACGATGTCGCAGGCGTTCGCGTCGACGCTGAACATCTCGTTCGACGTCCGCGGCGGTCTGCTGATGCGGCAGATCCACCACTGGTCCGCGCTGCTGTTCGCCGCGTCGATCACCATCCACCTGATGCGGGTGTTCTTCACCGGCGCGTTCCGCAAGCCGCGTGAGCTCAACTGGGTGATCGGCACCCTCCTGCTGATCATGTCGATCCTCGAGGGCTTCGCCGGCTACTCGCTCCCGGACGACCTGCTGTCCGGCACCGGCCTGCGGATCGCCGCCAGCATCACCCAGTCGATCCCCGTCATCGGGACGTGGGCGCACGTGCTGCTGTTCGGGGCGGAGTTCCCCGGTACGTCGATCGTCGGGCGCCTGTATGCCATCCACATCCTGCTGATCCCTGGCCTGATCCTCGCCCTGATCACGTTCCACCTGCTGATGATCTGGTACCAGAAGCACACCGACTTCCCGGGTCCGGGCCGCACCGAGAACAACGTCATCGGCAGCCGGCTCTACCCCGTCTACGCCGCGAAGGCCGGCGGCTTCTTCTTCCTGGTCTTCGCGGTGTGCGCGCTGCTCGGTGGGCTCGCGCAGATCAACCCGATCTGGTTGTACGGCCCCTATGACCCGTCGCAGGTGTCGGCCGGGTCGCAGCCCGACTGGTACATGGGCTTCCTCGACGGCTCGACGCGCCTGATGCCCAACTGGGAGCTGCGGGCGTTCCACCACACGATCCCGTTCAACGTCATCCTGCCGACAGTCGTGCTGCCCGGTGTGCTGTTCAACATCGTCGGCGCCTGGCCATGGATCGAGCAGAAGCTGACCGGCGACCGCGGCTACCACAACCTGCTCGACCGGCCGCGCGACAAGCCCCGGCGGACGGCCATCGGCGTCATGGGCATCTCGTTCTACGTGATGCTGCTCATCGCCGGCGGCAACGACATCATCGCGTCGATCTTCCACATCAGCGTGCAGACGATCACGCACACGCTGCGGGTGGCGATCTTCGTCGTACCCCCCCTGGTCTACATCGCGACCAAGCGGGTCTGCCTCGGCCTGCAGCACAACGACGAGGAGCTCGTGCACCACGGGATCGAGAGCGGCACGATCCGCCGGCTCCCCACCGGGGAGTTCGTCGAGGAGACCGTCGCGCTGCCACTGTCCTACCAGCTCACCATCGCCGGTCCGAAGGGGCTCGAGGCGCTGGAGTCGGGCCACAACGGCCACGGCGAGCTGGTGCCGGCGGGCGACGGTCCCGTCGAGGAGCGACCCAAGCCTCGCGGCTTCTTCCGCGACCGGACGATCGACCGCAAGGAGCCGATCCGGCCCGAGGCCACGATGCCGCCGCCGGAGAAGACCTCACGCACCTAGAGCCGACCGGCGCCTGGCGCCCGGCTTCTCCCAGGAGCGGCGGGAACCGCCGCGAACTCGGGTGAGCACTTCCTCCGGCTCGAGCGTCTTAGGACCATGAGACGGGGAGGCGGGTCGTCGCCATGCGGCTAGGCCCAAAGCAGCACGAGCGCGTGCGGGCCGTCTTCGAGGCGGAATACCCCCGCCTGACGGCGTGGTGCACGGCGCTTGCAGGTGATCCGGCCATCGGCGAGGAGATCGCGGCGGAGGCGTTCAGCCGGCTCCTCGCGCGATGGAGCCAGGTCGAGCAGCCGCGCGGGTTCCTCTACAAGATCGCGGCGAACGCGCTCAACGACGTGTGGCGTCGGCAGACCCGACGGCGGCGGATGCTCGGGCTGCTCGCCGTGTCCACGCCGGTCGTTGAGCCCGGACCGGACAACAGCGTGCGCGACCTGATCGCCCGGCTGCCCGAGCGGCAGCGGATCGCCGTCCTGCTCCACTACTACGCCGAGCTGCCCTTGCGAGAGGTAGCGGCGCACATGAACAAGCCCGAAGGCACCGTCCGCCGATGGGTCGCCGAGGCGCGCCTCACGCTGCGGGCACAACTCGAGGACGTGCGATGACCGACTTCCCCCAGCTGTCTCTGGACGTGCGGCCGGCCCCGCCGGGTGCTTGGGCCGACATCGTCCAGCGAGCCCGGCGGCGGCGCGACCGTGCTCTGGCGGCGACCACGGCCGTGGTTGCGGTGATCGCCGCCGTGCCGGCCTTCGCGATGGCGGGCCGCGGCGGGCCGGTATCGCTGCCGGCGCACCGTCCGGCGAGCAGCTACAGCGACGTTTGCGACACGGCGTACGACAAGCAGGCTCCTGCCGGCGACACGGTCGACCACGCCTTCAGGCTCGGCGAGTTCGTCATCTCGCCACCTGGCGCGAACAGCCCCGCCGTGAGCGGGGCTGAGATCCGCCGGCGCGCGGCTGCACGGCGCATGACGCTCAGCCCGGGCTCGCAGCTGCGTTACGGGCTCGTGCGGTACGTGATCAACGGCCGGGTCCGTCGGCAGCCCGAGGTGCGTTGGGTGCTCACGACGTGCGGCCGTCCGGAGCCGCGCCTGGTACCCACTGCCGACCACACGCTTCGCCGGTCGGGCACCATGCTCGTGGACCGCCTCGAGCTGCTGACCGACAGCGGTGCGGGCGAGTCGCAAACCGGCGCCGGCGCCTTCGCCGGGGTGTGTGACACCCGGCTCGACGCCTCGGCGCCGGCCGGCACCCTGGTTGCATCTCCCTTCCACGTCGGCGAGGCCAGCATCGAGCCGCCGCGGTCAGGTGAGCAGCTCGGCGGCCGAGAGCGCGTGCGCTCCGCTCTGCGGCACCGGTTCCCCGGCACGCAGATCCGGCTCGGGCGGGTCCAGCCGCTGCACACACCTGGTCCGTCACGGCTGCGCTGGCTCGTGACAACCTGCGGCCTCGATGGCGCGAGCGTGCGACCGTCACTGCCCGGTGTGGTCAACGAGCTGCTGGTGTACGACGGGACGGGCCGGCTGCTTGCCGAGCACCGCTCAGGACCGCGGAGCGAGGCGGAAGCGATCCTCCCGCGGCTGCCGGCTGTGCCGTTCCCGGCGCCGACGCACAAGGCCGCCTCGCCGAACATGTGCAGCGAGTGGTCGCACGCCTACCCCGACTTCCGGGAGCGGGCGACTGCCGCCGGCTACACCGACATGCAGGGCTGCTACCTGCAGGGCGGGGCGGTCGTCATCTTCGTGTCGAAGCCAGGTGGGCAGGCAGCTGCTGCGCTGTTCCGGGCCGCATCGATGAAGGAGTACGACGCGACGTACCAGGCACGCTTCCCGTACAAGCGGTTCACGTTCTTCCCGGCGCCGGTGGGCGACACGGTGCGACTGGTGAAGCTGCTCAACCCGCACGTCGCCGAGGTCGAGCTCAGCGGGGCCGGTGTCGCGCCGGTGCACTGGAAGTTCGACGCCGAGACGTCGAGCTTCCTGCCCTGCAGCGACACCAGCGCGACCAGGGCCCCCTGCGCAGGCTGACCGCCTACCGCTCACGCAGGGTTCAGACAGGCGCGCGACAATGAGCACATGACAACCGGCTGGCGCGATCCCTCGTCGCGCCGCGCCTTTCTCGCTGCCGTCGGAGGGGCGCTCGTTGCGGCCTGCACTGCCCGCCGCACCGCGTCACCGCCGCGCCTGAGCGCACTGCCTTCGCCGAACACCAGCACAACCCCACAGCAGTCGCCGGCGGCGAAGGGGAGCGCCCGCGTCGTGCGGGCAGCGGCAACCGGACGGCCGCAGGTCGCGCTCACGTTCCACGGCTCCGGTGACACCGGCCTCGCGACTGCCTTGCTCGACGAGGCCGAGCGCGCCGGTGCGGCGATCACCGTCTTCGCCGTCGGCACCTGGCTCGATCAGCATCCGGAGATGGCTGCCCGCATCCTGCGCGGCGGCCACGCGCTCGGCAACCACACCTACACCCATCCGACGCTGCACCGGCTCTCCGCGCCCGCGATCCAGGCGGAGGTGTCCAAGTGCGCGGCCGTGCTGAGGCGACTGACCGGGTCGGTCGGCTCGGGTTTTCGTCCGTCCGGCGGTCCAACCATCACGCCTCCGATGATCGCGGCGGCCACATCGGCCGGTTATCCGGTCGTCGTCGGGTACGACGTCGACTCGCTGGACAACACCGACCCCGGTGCGGCTGCCGTGACCAAGAACGTGCTGAACGCGGTGCGCCCCGGCAGCATCGTCAGCCTTCACCTTGGACACGCGGGCACCGTGCGTGCGCTGCCGGACATCCTCTCGGGGTTGCGCGCGCAGCACCTTGCGCCCGTGACCGTCCCTCGGCTCCTCGCGACCGGCTGATCCATGCGCCTGCTCCCGCTCGCCCTGGTCGTCGCGCTGTCGGCCGGCTGCGCCACGGCGCCGGCCCGCCACCACGCGTCGGCCGTGGCGCGGCCCTCCGTCGTCGGCTCTGGGCCCGTCGCCCCGTCGAACGCACCGCCGGTGCAGCCGGCGGGCATTCCGCCGCTCATCGATCCGCACGACATCTACGCCGCGGACCGCCCGGGACTGCTCGCACCGGAGGCCCGGCTGGCCCGATCGCTCGTCTACGTCCCGGACAGCGACGACCAGACGGTCACGGTCATCGACCAGCGGACGCGTCAGGTCGTCCAGGTCGTGCACACGGGCCGATTGCCGCAGCACATCACGCCGTCGTACGACTTGAAGACCTTGTACGTCGACAACGACCTCGGGAACTCGCTGACGACGATCAACCCGCGAACGGGCGCGCTCGGCCCGACCATCGCGGTCCAGGACCCGTACAACCTCTACTTCACGGCCGACGGTCGTTTCGCGGTCGTCGTCGCGGAGGCGAGGCGCCGGCTGGACTTCTACGACGCCAAGACCTTTCGCCTGGTCGATCGACTGTCGCTGCCGTGCAAGGGCATCGACCACCTGGACTACTCCACGGACGGGACGCACGCGCTGGTCTCCTGCGAGTTCGCGTCGAAGATGGTCTACGTCGACATGGTCAACCGGCGGCTCGTGAAGGAGGTGTCGTTGCCCGACGCCTCCGCGCCGCAGGACGTGAAGATCAGCCCGGACGGGAAGACCTACTACGTCGCCGACATGCAACACGGCGGGGTCTACCTCATCGACGCCACGACGCTCGCGGTGATCCGATTCCTGCCGACCGGTCGCGGCGCGCACGGCCTGTATCCGAGTCGTGATGCCAAGACCCTGTACATCACCAACCGGACCGGCCAGTCCGTGTCGTTGCTCAGCTTCGCGACCCGGACCCTCGTAGGGAGGTGGCAGATCCCCGGCGGAACACCCGACATGGGCGGCCTGGATGCGAGCGGCAAGGTGCTGTGGCTGTCCGGCCGCTACAGCGCCGAGGTCTACGCGATCGACACCCGCAACGGCCATCTGCTCGCGCGCATCCCCGTCGGCCGCGGACCGCACGGCCTGTGTGTCTGGCCACAGCCCGGACGCTACAGCCTGGGCCACACCGGCATCCTGCGCTGACCGCGCGGTCCTATTCTCGGGCGATGTCCCTCGACGAGGCTCCGCCGGCCTGGAAGGTGTGGGCCGGCAGCACGCTCGTCCTGGTGCTCGCGCTGATCGCCACGCCCTCCGAAGTCGACAGCGGCGACATCTGCCCACGCCCGGCGGGGTGGCTCATCGTGCACCCGACCGACGAGTCCGCCGACGTTGAGGACTTCGACATCGGTCGTTACTGCAACGACGCCGCACCCAAGCGCGGGCTCGCCGGTGCAGCTGTCGCGCTCCTCGGCACGGCGATCACGATCGGGAGCTACCGCCGGCACCCGGAGAGCGCCGACTCCTGAGCGCCGCCGAAGGAGCTACTCGCCGAGGAACTTGTGGGCGCTGGTCGGTGCCTCGCCGATGGCCTCGAGCGTGCCGACCGTCTGCGCCTGGCTCCGGTTGATGCCCAGGTAGAACTCGAACGTGAAGCCGACGACTGCCACGGCGATCGCGCCGAGCCCGATGATCAGCATGAACGTCCCGAAGATCAGGCCGCTGCCCACGAGGATGAACGCGAACGCCGCCGCGAGCGGCCACCAGGAGTGCGGAGCGAAGAAGCCCACCTCACCGGCGCCCTCGGCGATCTCCGCGTCGGGTCGGTCCTCGGGCCGCGGCCCCACCATCCGGTGCGTCGTCATGAGCAGGTAGAAGGCGATGATCAGCGCGAGTCCGCCAGAGAGCCCGAGGGCCGTCGTGCCCGTTGGGTCGCGCGAGAGCAGCCAGTAGACGATCGTGATGCTCAGCAGGAACGCCGAGATCATGGCGAACAGCAGACCTTCGACCTTCACTGCTTCGCTCCCAGCTCCGGTGTCGCGTGGAACTCCACCCGGCCGGCTGTCTCCGGGTAGTGCAGGTCGAACGCCGGGCGCTCCGAGCGGATCCGCGGCATGGTCACGAAGTTGTGCCGCGGCGGCGGGCACGAGGTCGCCCACTCGAGCGAGTTGCCGAAGCCCCACGGGTCGTCACCCACGGCCTTGCGGCCGGTCCGGAACGAGGTGAAGACGTTGTAGAGGAACGGCAGCGTCGACGCGCCGAGCACGAACGCGCCGATCGAGGAGATCGTGTTGAGCGTCGTGAAGCCGGCGCTCGCGTCGTAGTCGGCGACGCGCCGTGGCATGCCCTCGTCACCCAGCCAGTGCTGCACCAGGAAGGTCATGTGGAAGCCGAGGAACAACGTCCAGAAGTGCACCTTGCCCAGTCGCTCGTCGAGCATCCGGCCGGTGATCTTCGGGAACCAGAAGTAGATGCCGGCGAAGAACGCGAACACCACTGTGCCGAAGAGCACGTAGTGGAAGTGGGCGATCAGGAAGTAGGTGTCGCTGACGTGGAAGTCGATCGGCGGGCTGGCGAGCATGACGCCGGTCAGACCGCCGAGCAGGAAGGTCACCAGGAAGCCGATGCAGAACAGCATCGCCGTCTCGAACGTGAGCTGCCCTCGCCACATCGTGCCGATCCAGTTGAAGAACTTCACTCCGGTGGGTACGGCGATGAGGAACGACATGAAGGCGAAGAACGGAAGCAGCACCGCGCCGGTCACGAACATGTGGTGCGCCCAGACCGTCATCGACAGGGCACCGATCGAGATCGTTGCGAAGACCAGCCCCTTGTAGCCGAACAGGGGCTTGCGGCTGAAGACAGGGATCACCTCGGACACGATCCCGAAGAACGGGATGGCCACGATGTAGACCTCGGGATGGCCGAAGAACCAGAACAGGTGCTGGTAGAGGATCGCCCCGCCGTTGCTGGGGTCGTAGACGTGCGCCCCGAAGTGCCGGTCGGCCATCAGCGCCAACCAGGCCGCCGCCAGCACCGGGAACGCCATCAGCACCAGGATCGACGTGACCAGCATGTTCCAGGTGAAGATCGGCATCCGGAACATCGTCATACCGGGCGCGCGCAGCGTGATGATGGTCGTGACGAAGTTGACGGCGCCGAGGATGGTGCCCAGACCCGATGTCACGAGACCGACGATCCACATGTCCGAGCCGACGCTCGGCGAGTGGATGATGTCGGACAGCGGCGTGTAGGCGAACCAGCCGAAGTCGGCAGCCCCCTCGGGGGTGAGGAACCCGAGCATCACCAACGAGCCGCCGAAGAAGTACAGCCAGTAGGAGAAGGCGTTCAGGCGCGGGAACGACATGTCCGGCGCGCCGATCTGCAGCGGCATGATGTAGTTGGTGAAGCCGAAGGCAGCAGCCGGCGCGAACAGGAACATCATGATCGAGCCGTGCATGGTGAACAGCTGGTTGAACTGCTCCGCCGACAGGATCTGCAGGCCAGGTCGGGCCAGCTCCGCGCGCATCAGCATCGCCATGAAGCCGGCCATCAGGAAGAAGATGAACGACGTCGTCAGGTAGAGCAGGCCGATCGTCTTGTGGTTGGTCGTCGTGATGACCGAGACGATCTTGCGGCCGGGCGAGGGGTTGACCCGCCGCGACTGAACCGGGGTGCTGGTGGCACCCGTCAGCAGGGTCACTTCACGGTCCCTTCACCCTCGGAGCTGCCTGAGACACCGAGCTCGCGGTCGTACTCGGGCAGCGTCGGGATGGCGCCGCGGTGGTCGTGCCCGACGATGGCCGCCTCGGGATCGGCCTTCAGCTTCGCCAGGAAGGCATCGAAGTCGGCGGGCGAGACGACGCGAACGTGGAAGTTCATCCGGGAGTGCTTCTCGCCGCAGAACTCGGTGCAGCGGCCGATGTAGGTGTGGTTGACGGCCTTCTGCTTGATGGTGATCTCGAAGGTGTTCTGCCGGCCCGGCACGACGTCGCGCTTGAACATGAACGCCGGCACGAACCATGAGTGGATGACGTCCGGCGACGACTCGACGAAGCGGATCCGCTTCCCGGCGGGGAGGTACATCGTCGCCGGCTCCGTGAGCGAGCCCGTGACCTGCACCTTCTCCTTGGGGTACTGGAACTGCCAGTTCCACTGGAACCCGACGATGTCGACGATCAGGTCGGGGTTCTTCTCCGTCTTGTTGACGAAGTTCTCGTTGACCGCGGTGTAGTAGAAGAGCACCGAGATGATCACGAACGGCACGACCGTGTAGAGGACCTCGATCGGCAGGTTGTAGCGGACCTGCCGCGGCAGCTCGTCGCTGTTCTTCCGGAACCGGATGATCGCGTAGAAGATCAGCCCCCACACGAACACGCCGACGGCAGCCGCCGCCGCTACCGAGCCCAGCCAGGTGTCGTAGATCCGGTCGGCCTGCACCGTCATGGGCTTGGGCAGACCGAGGTAGAAGGCCTTCTCGTAGGCGTTGTACGCCTTGTCGGTGTCACAACCGCCCGCGAAGACGGCCGTGACGCCGCTCGCGAGCAGGACCCTGGTGGTCGCGCTCAGGCGGCCGCCGACGCCGCGCTGCCGCCCGCGACGGCGCTCCGGCTCGGGAGTCGGACTCAAGCTCTGGGCCTTCCTCGCAGGGCGGACTTCCGGACGCTCCGGCGGGCGCGAAATGACGCTCCCGGCACGCTCAGCGACCCTATCCCAGCAGCCCCATCGCCCCCTGCGCGGGGTGCCCCGGCGCGGCGCGTGACGGCTACCGTTTCGGCCGTGCCCGGACCGGTCCACCTCGACGCCGCCGCCGGTGTCCCGCTTCACCCGGCCGCCCGGGAGGCGCTGCTGTCGGCGCTCGACGACGGGTGGGCGGACCCGACCCGGCTGTACGGGTCGGCCCGCCGCGCCCGGCTCCTGCTCGACGCCGCCCGGGAGGCTGTCGCCGGCGTCATCGGGGCGCGTCCCGACGAGGTCCAGTTCACGGCGTCGGGCACCGTTGCCGTCCAGGAGGGCATCGCCGGCGCGCTGGCCGGCCGTCGCCGTACCGGCTCACATGTCGTCCATTCCGCGATCGAGCACTCCGCCGTCCTGCATGCGGTCGCCGACGGCACGTCGGTGCCTGTGGATGGGTACGGCCGGGTCGACGTGGATCAGTACGCCGTCGCGCTGCGCGCGGACTCCGCGCTGGCCTGCCTGATCAGCGCGAGCCACGAGGTCGGGACGGTCCAGCCGGTCGCTGCGATCGCGGACCTGTGCGCGACGAGCGGCGTGCCGTTGCTCGTCGACGCGGCACAGACCGTCGGTCGGGCCCCCGTTCCCGAGGGCTGGTCGCTGCTCACCGCGAGCGCGCACAAGTGGGGCGGGCCGCCCGGCGTCGGCGTCCTCGCGGTGCGCACCGGCACCCGGTTCGCCAGCCTCCGACGCGGCGTCCAGGACCTGCCCGCGATCGTCGCGGCCGCTGTCGGCCTGCAGGCGGCTGCCGCCGAAGCCGCGACCGAGGACGCCCGGCTGCGACCGCTCATCGATGTCATCCGCACCCGGGTCGCCGGGACCATCCCGGACGTCGAGGTCGTCGGCGACCCGATCGACCGGCTGCCGCACCTGGTCACCTTCTCGTTCCTGTACGTCGACGGCGAGGCGCTGGTGACCGCGCTCGACCGGGAGGGGTTCGCGGTGTCCAGCGGTTCCAGCTGCACGGCCGACACCCTCGAGCCGAGCCACGTCCTGGCGGCGATGGGCGCGCTCACCCACGGCAACGTGCGGGTCTCCCTGCACCGCGGCACGACGGAAGAAGACGTCGACCGCTTCCTCGACGTACTCCCCCGGGTTGTCGCCGACCTCCGCCGCGATGCCGGCGTACAGCACCTGTGATCACCGTCGACTGCGTCGGGCGCTCGTGCCCCGTGCCGGTGATCGAGCTCGCGAAGGCGGTGGTCACCGTCGGCGTCGGCGACATCGTCGAGATCCTCAGCGACGACCCTGCGGCGCGCGTCGACATCCCGGCGTGGTGCCGGATGAAAGAGCAGGAGTACGTCGGCGAGGAGCCCCGCGACGTCGGCGCCGCCTATCTCGTGCGGCGGACCAGCTAGCGCAGGTGGGGCTGAACCTCCGCGGCGGCGTCGTCTCCGTAGGCCGCGGCAAGCCGCTCGAGGAAGCGCTTGGCGTCGTAGGTGTACTCCTGCGTGCCCACCGTCTCGACGACGTGCGTCGCGAGCAGCGCCCCGACCTGGCAGGCCCGCTCCAGCCCGAGTCCCCACGACGTCGCCGACAGGAAGCCCGCGCGGAACGCGTCACCGACACCCGTGGGCTCGGCGATCTTCTCGGCCGGCGCGACCGGCACGTTGATGGGGTCCTCGCCCTTGCGCGTCACGACGATGCCGTCGGCGCCGCGGGTCGTGATGCGCGTCTGCACCATCGAGACGATGTCGTCGTCGGACCACCCGGTCTTCTCGGCTACGAGACCGGCCTCGTACTCGTTCGTGAACAAGTACGTCGCCCCGTCGACGAGCTGGCGGATCGAGTCGCCGTCCAGGAAGGTGAGGGTCTGGGACGGGTCCGCCGCGAACGGGACACCGCCCTCGCGACACTCCGCGCTGTGCCGAAGCATCGCGCCCGGGTCGTTGGGTGCGACGACGACGAGGTCGAGCTCGCCGAACGGCTTGAGCTCGATGTTGACCGCCTCTGCCATCGCACCCGGGTAGAAGGCACCGATCTGGTTCTGGTCGTTGTCGGTCGTGACGGTGAAGCGCGGGCTGGCGAGCGTCTCGCTGGTGCGTACGCCGGAGATGTCCACGCCGTGATCCGCCAGCCAGGTCAGGTAGTCGGCGGCGTCCTTGCCGACGCTGCCGATGAGCAGCGGCTGCTCGCCGAGGACGCCCATCCCGAAAGCGATGTTCGCCCCTGTGCCGCCACGGCGCACCTGCAGGTCGCTGGCGAGGAACACCACCGACAGCTTGTCGAGCTGGTCGGGTAGCAGCTGCTCGACGAACCGGCCGTCAAAGGTGAGCAGATGGTCGGTGGCGATGGATCCGGTGACGGCGATGCGCATCGGGTGAGCCTAGCGACGACCCGATCGAGGGATCCGCGATCAAGATCACAACGTTACCGACGAGTACGGCTTGGGTACCGGCGAGTAACTCCTTAGCGTCGGGTCCATGACCACGCACACCGTTCCCGCAGACGTCGAGCCCGACTCGATCATCGACCTCGTCGACGACTGCCGCGAGGTCTCCGGCATGCTCGCGCCGTTCGTGATCGACCTGACCGACATCCCGATGGCCCGCTCCGCCGTGCCGTTCACCATCCCGGCCCAGACCGCCGACCGGCTCGAGGGCTTCGAGGACTACGGCAGCTAGTACCGCCTGTCAGACCCGCTCGACCAGCAGGCTGGCGCCCTGGCCGACGCCCACGCACATCGTCGCCAGCCCCCTGCTGCCGCCCTCCCGCTCGAGCCGGCCGAGCAGCGTCACGACCAGCCGCGACCCGCTCGAGCCGAGCGGATGACCGAGCGCGATCGCCCCGCCGTCGGCGTTGAGGGTCTCCTCGTCGAGCCCGAGCCGTCTGACGCACGCGATGACCTGCGCCGCGAAGGCTTCGTTGACCTCGACGGCGTCGAGGTCAACCAGCGACCAGCCCGCCCCGGCGAGGGCCTTCTGCGTGGCGGGCACCGGCCCGAGCCCCATCAGGTGGGGTTCGACGCCGGCCGCCGCGCCGCGCACGATCCGCGCGCGCGGGACGAGCCCGTGGCGTCGTACCGCCTCTTCACTGGCGACCACGACGGCGCTCGACCCGTCCGACAGCGGGCTGCTCGTGCCGGCGGTGATGATGCCGTCCTTGGCGAAGGCGGGCTTGAGCGCGGCGAGCTTGTCCATCGTCGTGGCGCGCGGCGTCTCGTCCGCAGTCAGCTCACCCTTCGCAGTGGCGACGGGCACCAGCTCTGCGTCGAAGCGGCCGTCGGCGATCGCCTTCGCGGCCCGCTCCTGACTGCGCAGGCCGAACGCGTCGGAGTCCTCGCGAGTGATGCCGTCCTGCTTCGCAACCAGCTCGGCTGTCTCGCCGAGCGTGATCGTGTGCTGGGGGTCGTGCTTCGGGTTGACGAACCGCCAGCCCAGCGCGGTGTCGTGCATCTCTCCCGGCTTGGCCCACGGCGTACCCGGCTTGGCCATCACCCACGGCGCACGCGTCATCGACTCGACACCGCCGGCGACGACGACCTCTGCCTCGCCCGACTTGACGGCCTGCGCGGCGTTCGCGATCGCGGTCAGACCACTCGCGCACAACCGGTTGACGGTGTAGGCGCTGGTCTCGAGCGGAAGTCCGGCGAGCACGACGGCCATCCGGGCGACGTTGCGGTTGTCCTCGCCGGCCTGGTTTGCGCAGCCGAGGATGACCTCGTCGATGACGGTCGGGTCGAGCCCGGCGCGGCGTACGGCCTCCCCGACGACGAGCGCGGCCAGGTCGTCAGCACGCACGCTCGCGAGCGCCCCGCCGTAGCGGCCGACAGGGGTACGGACTCCGCCTACGAGATACGCCTCGGTCATAGCGCCAGATTACGTCCGTTGCTGTCTTGCGGAACGGACCGGGCAGGGCCAGCGTCCTAGCTTCGGAGGTGGTCGGAGATGCTGCGTCGCTGGGCTCCGCTCGCTGCGGCTCTGTCTGTGGTCGCGGTGGCCGTCGCTGTCTCGCTCGTCGCCGGTCGCTCCTCTGACGGCCGGCCGCCGGTGCTGCGACTCGCCGCCGGCGCCGGGTCCGCCACCGGCGTCGCGGCTGATGCACCGCTTGCTGCCGGGAGCAGGGCCGGCGGGAGCGGGTCGTTCGCGCTCGTCGGCCCACTCCCTTCCGGGCCCGACGAGGCGCGCGCACACCCGCTGCCCCGCGGCGCCGCGTCTGCCGACGACGTACGCCGGCTCGCGAGTGCGCTCGGCGTCAGCGAGGCACCGCGGCGCGTGGAGCACGCGTGGCAGGCCGGGATCCTGCGGGTGCATGACGGCGCCGGCCACCCTTGGTCGATCTACGGGGGCATCGTGTGCGGGTCGGACCAGCCCATCTCGCCCGCCGACGGCACAGTGGCCGCCTGCTCGAGCGGCAGCGTGACCGTCGGCGAGGCCTCCGGGAGCTCTGGGTCCGGGTCTGCACCTGCGGCAGGCACGACGGTCGCACCGCCGCCCCCTGCGCCTCCGGTCATGAGCCCGTGCCCCGACAACGCCCGGTGTGCCAAGCCCCCGGTGACCGCCCCGTTGCCCGCGATGCCGAAGCCCGGTCCGACGGCCGACGTGAACACCGCCCGAGTCGTGGCCAAGCGCGTGCTCGCCGACCTCGGTCTCGGTGACGCGGACATCTCGGTGCAGGGCGGCGGCGAGCACGCGTTCGTCCAGGCCGCACCGCGCGTCGACGGCGTACCGACGTCGGGCTTCGACACATCACTCGAGATCGACGCCGAGGGCAAGGTGTTCGGCGGCAACGGCTTCCTCGGTCGACCGAGCGACGGTGCCATGTACCCGCTCATCTCGGCGAAGGCGGCGTACGACGCGCTGCCCGAGCTGCCGCGTCCGATGATGCTGTGCCCTGCCAACGCGCGGTGCCCGGCACCGGTCCCGGCGCAGGTGACCGGCGCCGAGCTCGGGCTGCTCCTGACCGCCCTCGCGGACGACGAGGCGGCGCTGCTGCCGGCGTGGCTGTTCACGGTCGAGGGCTGGACGATGCCGCTGGCGCAGCCGGCGATCGAGCCGCGCTTCCTGCAACTGCCCGAGGAGAAGCCGGTGCCCACGGACCCGGGGCTGGTCGATCCGGCGCAACCGGCCGAGCCACCGCAGCCCGCCGATCCGACCGGACCGCGTAGCGCGTTCGGCTTCGACGCGGTCTTCCCGACCGACGAGCCGAGCGTCGTCGTCATTCAGTACGGCGACTCCGGCAGCTGCCCGCACAGCAACGTCACTCCGCTGGTGAAGGAAAGCAGCGACAGCGTCGTCGTGACGCTCGAGGCCGACGCCCAGCCGAAGCAGGCCTGCACCGACGACTACCGCCAGCAGCTGGTCACCCTGAAGCTCGAGGCTCCGCTCGGTGGCCGCACTGTCATCGACGGCTCACGCGGCGAGCCCGTCGCCGTCGACCGCACCTGCGCGCGGCCGATGGGTCAGCCCCCGGCACCGAAGAGCTGTAAGGGCTAAGCCTTACGACGACGGCGGGCCCAGGTGGTCCCGCCGATCGTGGCGACCGCGAAAAGCGGCAACAGGATCGCGACGGGAACCTCGGGAACGTCCGTGCTCGGCGCGGTCTCGCCGTACGGAACGACGTGGGCCTGAAGGGGGGTGACGACGTTCAGGCCGTAGTTCGCGTTGACGTCGCCGCCACCGATCCAGTTGGTCGGTTGCGTCTCCGGAATCGCGTAGCGCCACTGCTGGCCGTCAACCTCGTCGACCGGGACGCCGGCGGTGCCGTTGTCGCTGTCGTGCGTGAAGAAGAAGTGCGTGCCGTGGCAGGAGAAGCAGCCCTGGAACGGCGTCTTCTTCCAGTCCGGCAGCGCGGCATAGACGGCCGCGGGCAGGTTGTTCTTGTTGCCCGGGTCGCAGACGAGGTCGCCGTACGTCAGGGTCGGCGGCGCGCCGTGCGCCTTCCAGTAGGCGACGTACCCCGCCTGCGTCCCCGCATCTGTCGACGACTCACCGGGCTTCGGACGCGGAATCGGGTTGTCACCCGTGCCGTCGTCGAGGCAGGCGTCGTCGCGGTAGTACGGCACCGCAGCGGAGTTGGACGCACTGGTCGCGCCCTTGAGCTCGAAGACGTAGGCAACAGCACCCGCGTCACCCTTGCCGGCGACCTCCTCGGGACGCTCGACGGACGACACCAGGTCGAACGTCGGGTCCGGTACGTCGACGAAGGCCGGGTTGCCCGCGACGGGAACCGAGTCGAGCTGGCCCACGTCGTCGTTGACACCGTCGACGTCGACACCGGCCGGCTTCAGGGTGTTGTAGTACTTCGACGCGACGCCCTTGTTGTAGTCCCAGGACGTGTAGAGGCCGTCCGGCGGGATCGGGTGGACGCGAACCCGGTAGCGGTAGACGTCGGTGTTCTTGTAGTAGGTCTCGGTCTTCGTGACGTTGGTGCCGGAGTCGGCACCCCAGATCTCGCGGATGGCGCGGACCGGGCCCTGGCGCCAACCGAGCAGACCGCCGTTGGCCTCCCAGTTGACCTGCTCGTCCTCGAAGCCGACGACGGAGACGCTTGAGTCGGGGCTCTGCTGGAACGCGCGGCCCTTCCACCGGTCGATCAGGTCGGGGCCGTAGTTGGCCACGGTGCCGGGCTTCGTGACGGAGTAGTCGCGGACCATCCAGCGACCGGTCGCACGCAGCTTGTAGCGGTCGGTGGTTACGGTCATGCCGTCGCGGGGGAACCGGTCCTTCGTGGTGCGGGTAGCTACGCCTGTGCCATCGCACACGGTTCCGCTCAGGTTGGGGCCGTAGCCCGTGTTGCTGGACCCGAGCTGCTCGGTGCTGCCGTTGGCGAAGTTGTCCCGGTCGATCCACTCGTCGGCGGTGGCATCACGCGTCATCTGCACGTAGCCGTTGGCGGCGTTGAACTTCGAGCCGGTCGGCTTGAGGAACAGGTAGACGTAGCCGACAGAGCCCGTCGTCGGGTCAGCCACGGCGACCGTCTGGCCGGACCCCGGGGTGGTGCCGGCCGGCGGTGCCTGCGTCGGCGCAGCCAGGCTGCCTGCATCGCCGGCCTGGAAGGCGATCTCGTCGTCGGCGTCGATCGTCGGCACCGGGTCTTCCATGGCGTGCGTGTAGTCCGCGGGAGTCTCACCCGCCGACGGGCTGTACGACGGGAAGCCATTGCTGCTGTTGACGGAGGCCTTGGCGATGTCAGTCGTCAGCGTCGCCGCGTCGGCGTACCGCGCCTTGCACTCGCCGAAGATCTTCTTCCACGCCTCTTCGCCAGTGGCGTGCTTGTCCGGCGCCCACGCGTAGGTGAGCTCCTTGTCGGTGCCGGAGTAGAAGCCGAAGTCGGAGTGGCCGTTGGCGAGGAAGTACGGGAACTTCTGGTCGACCTGGACCGGGACCTCGGTCCACGCCGTACCGCTCCACTTCCAGGCGCTGACCTGGTCGGGATCCGCGCCGATCGCCGGCGGGGCTGGCGCCATCGTGCCGTTGTGCGCGGAGCGCACCTTGTCACCGCCGACCTGGTTAGAGCCGGAGGGGTACGGCGTGGCCACGCCGTCGGCGGCCGGACCGGACCACGCCGGGATCTGCGCCCCGGTCAGGACGACGGGTGCGTCGCCGCGCGAGGCCGAGAACGGCGCCGCAGCGTCGGCGGCGGCAGGTGATGCGCCCGCAAGGGCGCAGGCGGCGAGCACGACGAGACCAGCTGCGGCGGCAACCGGACGGCGAGAGGACACGGACACGGGGATCCCTCAGGAGGTAGGGCGGGGGGGTGCGGCCCGACTCGTGCCGCCGTTGCAGGTCTTTTCGACACCGCGGCGAAACCTCCTGCTCGGAGGTCACGGGGACTTCCTTCGCGGAAACGGACAACTCGTGCGTCGTCGCCCACAGCTCATCGTCCGAGCGCTCGCGGCAGCCGCATTGGTCGCCGTCGGCGTCGTCGTACCAAGCCTCTCTGCACCTCCAGCGCAGGCGGCAACCGCCACGACCGAGCACGGCTACCTGACGATGGACGACGGAGTACGGCTTCGCTACACCGTCGTGCGGCCGGCGGGTGGCGACAAGCTGCCGACCCTCTTCGAGTACTCCGGTTACGACTCGGGCTACAACCCGGACGCCAACTACATCCAGCAGTACGTCACGAGCGGCGCCGGCTACAACTACATCGGCGTCAACCTGCGAGGCACCGGCTGCTCCGACGGCACCTTCGACTTCTTCCAGCCGAAGGAGGGCCCGGACGGCGCGAAGGTCATCGACTGGATCAGCAAGCAACCGTGGAGCGACGGCAAGGTCGGGATGATCGGCAAGAGCTACCCCGGCATCACGCAGCTGTTCGTCGCCGAGCAGAATCCGCCGGCGCTCAAGGCGATCGCGCCCGGCCACTTCTACTCCGACGCGTACCGCGACGTCGCGCGTCCGGGTGGCATCCAGAACTACGGGTTCGCCGCCCTGTGGAGCTTCATCGCGCAGCCGTCGTACGAGGAGGAAGACGCACCGCAAGCCGTTGCCTCCGACCCGGACTGCACGACCAACGGCGCGTCCGGTCCGGTGCGCGGCGCCGCCACCAACCCCTTCGTGCAGCTGCAGGAACATCCCTACGACGACGCGCTGGTCCGCGAGCGCTCGCCGCAGACGCACCTCGACCAGCTCCACGTGCCGATGCTCGCGACCCTGGCCTGGCAGGACGAGCAGCTCGACTCGCGCGGCACCGACCTGATCGCGCAGATCGACGACCTCAACGCCGTACGCCGGTCACGGCACGAGGCCGAGACACCGTGGTGGATGACCGTGACCAACGGCGACCACGGGATGATGCGGACCGCGACGGAGTACGCCGACCTGCACCGCTTCTACGACCACTTCCTCAAGGGCGCCGACAACGGCTGGGAGCAGCGGCCGAAGGTCAACGTGTGGTGGGACGCGAAGACGTCGAACCGCGCGCCGACGTGGACGACGGGGCTGGACCACTGGTCGGAGGCGCAGCGCCGGACGGCCGGGCTGCTGTCGCCGCTCGGGTTGAACCTGCACGCCGACGGGTCCATGTCGCGAACGGCGGCTGCTCCCGGCGAGGCATCCGAGCAGT
>JAWWOH010000004.1:0-19142 GCA_033851845.1 Actinomycetota bacterium | reverse complement strand
ACGTCTTCCACCCCGAGCGGATGGCCTCGCGCATCCTCGGCATGGGCGACGTCATGACGCTCATCGAGCAGGCCGAGAAGCACTTCGACGCCGACCAGGCCGAGAAGATGGCCGGCAAGCTGATGGGCGGCGAGGACTTCGACCTCGAGGACTTCCTCGAGCAGATGATGCAGGTCAAGAAGATGGGCTCGCTGACATCGATCCTCGGGATGCTGCCGGGGATGGGTCAGATGAAGGACGCCCTCGCGCAGGTCGACGACAAGGATCTCGATCGCATCGCGGCGATCATCCGCTCGATGACGCCGCAGGAGCGGCGTACGCCGAAGATGCTCAACGGATCGCGGCGGCTGCGCATCGCCAAGGGATCGGGTGTAACGGTCACCGAGGTCAACAACCTCGTCGACCGCTTCTATGAGGCGCAGAAGATGATGAGGTCGATGGGCGGCATGGCCGGGCTGCCCGGCATGGGTCGCAAGGCGAAGCGCCAGCAGCAGGGCAAGAAGGGCAAGAAGGGCAAGGGTCCGGGCCGCGCGGGCGGCGGGCCCTCTGGCGCACGACCGGTCCTGCCGGGTCAGCTGCCGGCGGGGATGCCGCAGCTGCCGCCCGGCTTCCCGCAGCTTCCGGGCGGCCAGAACCCGCTCGGGCTTCCGTCGAAACCGGATCCTTTCGGCCTGAACCGGCCTCGGGGCTAGTCCCGTCTGACCCGATTGGGTCGTAGGCGAGGGCTCTCGTCCCTCGTAGCGTCCGAGTCACCTTCTGTGACGGGACCTTTCATGCGCGTACGCCGGCTGTCCGCCCTGCTCGGATGTGCCCCGCTCCTCGTCGTTGCGCTCGCCTCAACGGCATCGGCCCAGCGCCCGGATGATCCCGGCTCGAACGGCGTGGCCGTGGCGGCAGCTGTCCGCGTTTGTGCGGCGCCGCCGGACGGTTTCGCGTCGTGTCACGCGCTCCGCAACGACGCAGCCGACGAGAGCGGGCGGAGCTCCGGCAAGCCGGGTGGGCTCGTCAGCGGTTACGGCCCCGGCGACATCCAGAGCGCGTACAGCCTGAGCGGGCTCACGTCTGGCGCGACCGTCGCGATCGTCGACGCGTACGACGATCCGACTGCTGAGGCCGACCTTGGCGTGTACCGCCAGCACTACGGTCTGCCCGCGGTCAATAGCTCGGGCGGTCCCAGCTTCTTGAAGGTCAACCAGGCCGGCGGATCGACGCCGCCGCGCGCGAACGCCAGCTGGGGACAGGAGATCTCGCTCGACGTCGACATGGTCAGCGCGACCTGCCCGACGTGCAACATCTTGCTGGTCGAGGCCAACAGCAACTCCTTCGCCGATCTCGGAGCTGCCGTGAGGTGGGCCAAGACCCAGCCCGGTGTCGTCGCCGTCAGCAACAGCTATGGCGGCAGCGACAGCGCGGCGTCAAGCGACTACGACGCGCCGTTTGGCGTTGCGATCACGGCGTCGACGGGCGACTCGGGCTACGGCGTCGAGTCGCCGGCCTCCTTCGGGAGCGTGGTGGCAGTCGGTGGGACGTCACTGTCGAAGCTGAAGGCGGGTGGCTTCTCGGAGACGGCGTGGTCGGGGGCTGGCTCCGGCTGCTCGACGCTGAACACGCGACCTTCTGCACAGACGGCGGTGACGGGATGCAACGGGAAGGCCAACGCTGACGTCTCAGCCGTCGCCGACCCGAACACCGGCGTGGCGGTCTACGACTCGACCTCGTACCAGGGCCGGGTCGGTTGGATGAAGTTCGGCGGCACCAGTGCGTCGTCCCCGATCATCGCGAGCGTCTACGCCCTGGCCAACAACGGGGGCGCCTTCGGTGCCGACGCTGCGGGCTACAGCTGGTCGCATGCCGGCGGCCTGCGCGACGTCACCTCGGGAAGCAACGGCAGTTGCGCAACGGTCTTGTGGTGCCACGCAGCGGCTGGGTGGGACGGCCCGACCGGGCTCGGCACGCCGAACGGAACCGGCGCCTTCTGAGTTGAGGTAGTCACCAAGGTGAGGTTGTACTAACCACGGCCTTTCCTGCCCATTTCGGGACATCCGGGACGCGTACGGTGCGCGGCACTCTCACGCCGCGTCCCCCGTGACGCCGACTCCGGACAGGTGCTCGTGCGATCGTTCCGTCTCCCCCTCCTCGCGGCCGCGCTGGCTGCGGGCGCCCTCGTCACCCCGGCCGTCGCGGAGCAGTCCGCAACCGGCGCCGCCAACTCCGCCCGTGCCGTCTGCTCGGCGCCCGCGGAGGGATTTGCCGCCTGCCACAGCTTCATCCGCACGCACGGTCCGGACGCCTCACCGGACGCCACCACGACCTACCTGTCCGGCTACAGCCCGGCCCAGCTCAAGACGGCCTACGGCCTGACCGGTCTCGACGGCACGACGCCCGTCGCCGTCGTCGACGCCTACGCCTCGCCGAACGCCGCGGCCGACCTCGCCGTCTACCGCAGCCAGTTCGGCCTCGGCACGGCGAACTTCACGCAGTACAACCAGACCGGCGGCACGGCGCTCCCCGCGGCCGACGTCGGCTGGGGCCAGGAGGAGATGCTCGACCTCGAGATGGTGTCGGCGATCTGCCCCGGCTGCCCGATCATCTACATCGGCGGCAACTCCGCGTCGATCGCCGACCTCGCCACTGCTGTCGACACCGCGGTCGCCAAGGGCGCCAAGGTGGTGTCGAACTCGTACGGCGCACCGGAGTCCTCCGGCACTGTCGGCTTCGCGTCGTCGTACAGCCATGCGGGGGTCGCCATCACGGTGAGCACCGGCGACAACGGGTACGGCGTCGAGTCCCCGGCGTCGTACAACACCGTCACCGCCGTCGGCGGCACGCACCTCGTCCTCAACGCAGACGGCACGCGCAGCAGCGAGACGGCATGGAGCGGCGCCGGCAGCGGCTGCTCCGCCTACATCGCGAAGCCGGCCTGGCAGCACGACACGGGCTGCAGCAAGCGCACCCTCGCCGACGTCTCTGCCGTCGCGGATCCGAACACCGGCGTTGCCGTCTACGACAGCTTCGGCTCGACAGGCGGTGCGAACTGGCTCGTCTTCGGTGGCACCAGCGTGGCCGCGCCGCTCATCGGCGGTGTCTACGGCCTCAGTGGCAGCAGCACGGCCGGCACGCCGGCTTCGCTGGCTTACACGAATGCCACCACGCTGTTCGATGTCACGTCGGGCAGCAACGGCCGGTGCGTGCGCGGCAAGACCGGACCGCTCTACCTGTGCAACGGCGCAGTCGGGTACGACGGACCGACGGGCCTGGGTACGCCGAACGGCAGCATCGCTGCGTTCTAACGTTCTCCTCGGTACGACGGACGGCCGGTCTCCGCTGGGAGGCCGGCCGTTCGCGTCCCCCGCGCCAGCAGACCGAGTGCGATCCCGACCACTTGGAACGCCGCCACCATCAGCAGCCCGGCCCGCGCGCCGTGCGCGCCGACCAGCCAGCCCGCGACAGCGGACCCCGCGGCGTACGCGCCGAACTTCAACGATGCAGCGGTCGTGACCACCTGCGTGCGCATCCAGTCCGGCGAGTGCAGCTCGCGCACGGTCAGGGTCGACGCGAGCACCGGACCTTCGAGGGCACCGGCGACGAAGATCCCGATGAGAGCAAGGGGAAGCGTCGGTGCGACCGCGACGCCGGCAAAGGCGACGGCCAGTCCCGCGACGCCGAGGAACGCCATCCGCATCGGCCCCGTGCGGAGCGACCGCGACGCGACGGTGACCGAGCCGACGAGCGCCCCGACGGCGAACGTCGAGAACAGGTAGCCGGCCGCAGAGGCATGTACGCCGAGGTCCTCGGCGAGCAGGGGGAACGTGACCGGCAGTGCGCCGAGACCGCCCATCGACAGCGTCGTCGTCACGGTCACCGACCGCAGGGGCGGCGTCAGCGCCAGGTGCCGGAGCCCGATGACAACCGTCCGCAGCAGGCCAGGTGCATCGTCGTCGACCACGGGAGCGGGCATCGGCACGCGCAGGATCGCCGCCAGCGCCAGGACGGACAGGGCGCACGTCACGGCCACTGCCCATGGAGCACCGAACGCGGCGGTCACGACGCCCGCCAGGGCAGGTCCGGCGACCCCCGCGACGTTGAAGCTGGCCGCTTCCGCGCCGTACGCCCTGCGCAGCATCGGTTCCGGGACCAGAGGCGCGATCAGCCCGGTGAAGCCACCCGTCAGCACCGGCGTGGTCAGCCCCGTCAGCAGGCCGAGCAGCACGACGACGATCGACGGCGCATGACCCGTCGCGAAGAGGAGCCCGGTCAACGAGACGAGCAGCAGCAGCTGGTTGCCGGCGAAGGCGGCGCGCCGGTGCGGGGTCTTGTCGAGCCAGGCGCCGAGCAGCGGTCCGGTCACCAGTGCCGGCAGCGTCGTCGCCGCGACCACGGCGCCGGCGAGCGCGGGAGACCGGGTGCGGGCCAGGACGAGCAGCACCATCGCCACCCGGGCCGCCTCGTTGGCCAGCCGGGCGGTCGTCGACGCCGAGAACAGCGAGACCAAGCCACGCGACCGCCAGAGCGGCGGGCCCGGCATGAGCACGCCGCCCGACTCCGCGACAGTGGTCATGCAACGAGGATCGCCGACGATGTGCCCCTTACCGCCGGGTACGCCGTGTGGACTGCGTCACCTGCTCCACGGATCTGCGCGCACCGGCGCGAGCACGAGCGCCCCATCGAGACCTGCAGCCGGCACGAGCCGCAGGTAGAAGGCCACGGTCGCGCCCTTCACGACGAGGTTGACCAAGGTCGACACCGCGACGAGCGGGACCGATACGGCCGGCGAGAATCCGGCGTACAGGGAGACCACGACGGCGGCGAGCGGTGGGATGAAGACGTACGCCGCAGCGTGCGGCCAGGTGACGCGCAGCAGTCGGAACCCGATGCGCAGCGCGTCGCCGACCCGGTGCGACGTGAGCACGAGCGCGGGGGTGACGAAGGTGAACAGCGCATCGAGCACGATCGTCCCGGCCGCGGTGACGGCGAGCCACCGCGCCGCCGGTTGGTGCATCTCCATCGTGCCGTCAGGCAGGCGGTGCAGACCGTGCAGGCTCGAGACGACCACCGGGAGGGTGACCGGGATGGCGAACAACATGAACACCAGGCCGAGCACGAAGAACCGGCCGAAGTACCTCTTCGTCACCCGCAGCGCCTCGCCGGCCGACATCGTCCGGCCGGTCGCCGCGCGCAGGAACCACAACCGCTGCGTCCCGGGCCAGCCGAGCAGCACGAACACCGCGACCGCGGCCACGAGGAACAGGAACTGCATCCCCGGACTCGGTGAGCTCGAGGTGACCACGCCGTCGTGCACGGTCCGGTGCCGCCCGGCCCCCGTCAGGACCGGGGCCACGCCGATCAACAGGCTCAGCAGCGGTAGCCACGGCTGGCGCCGGCAGACGTCGACCGCCCAGCCCAGGTCGGCCCGGAACCGCGCCTGTCCCGGTTCCAGCCGAGTCGGCAGCGCGGCGGTCGGGTCCGGGGGGTGCCAGGATGCGGTCACGCGGCAATCTCCCACCTCCACCGCCCATCTGGCACACTTGTCGGCGAGTCACCGCCGTACGACGGCCCTCTACCCGTCCACGGCGTGCCCGCACTGTCCCTAACCTTTTTGGGCCGTCCCTGCGCACCCCCACGCGCACCGGCGGCACACCCACGTTCAGCACCGACTGGAGAACGACCACCTCGTGGCAACCAAGATCAAGCTCATGCGCCTTGGCAAGATGCGCGCGCCGTACTACCGCATCGTCGTCGCGGACGCCCGCACCAAGCGGGACGGCCGCTCGATCGAGACGATCGGCAAGTACCACCCGAAGGAGGACCCCTCCTTCATCCAGGTCGACAGCGAGCGCGCGCAGTACTGGCTCGGTGTCGGCGCCCAGCCGACCGACGCCGTTGCGGCGATCTTCCGGGTGACCGGCGACTGGCAGAAGTTCAAGGGCGAGCCCGCCCCGCCGCCGATGCTCGTCGCGGCGCCGAAGGCCGACAAGAAGTCGGTCTTCGAGGCCGCCGCCCGTGAGGGCATCGAGGGTGCCTCGGGTGCCGCCACGACGCCGAAGAAGAAGGCCGCCCCGAAGAAGGAGGCGACCGCCGACGCCCCCACCGCCGACGACGCGACGGCGGCCGAAGCAACGACCGCCGAGGACGCGCCTGCTGCCGAGGCCACCGCTGACGAGCCGGCTGCCGAGGCCACCGCTGAGGCACCTGCTGCCGAGGCCGCCGCTGACGCACCCGCTGCTGATGCCGCAGCTGCCGCCGACGCCGCTCCGACGGAGGAGTAAGTGCTCGAGACCGCTCTCGAGCACCTGGTCAAGGGAATCGTCGACAACCCCGACGACGTCACCGTCGACCTGGTCACCAACCGACGCGGCCGCACCCTCGAGGTCCGCGTCAACCCCGACGACCTCGGCAAGGTGATCGGTCGCAACGGCCGCACCGCCAAGGCGCTGCGCACGGTGGTGACCGCGCTCGGTGGCCGGGGCGTGCGCGTCGACGTCGTCGACACCGACGAGGTCCGCTGACCGCCCTGGTCAAGGCATGACGTCGCCGGACCGGCTGACGGTCGGGCGCATCGGCAAGCCGCAGGGAATCCGCGGCGAGGTCACCGTCGAGGTGCGCACGGACGCACCGGAGGTGCGCTTCGCCGACGGTGCGGTGCTCTTCACCGATCCCGAGGAACGCGGCCCCCTCACCGTGGAGTCGACGCGCGACCAGAACGGCCGGCTGGTCGTCGCGTTCGCCGGCGTGCGAGACCGCAACGCCGCAGAGGCACTCCGCAACACGATGCTGCTCGTCGACGCTGCCGACGTGCCGCCGAGCGACGACCCCGACGAGTTCCACGACACGCAGCTCATGGGGCTGCGCGCGGAGCTGGTCGACGGTTCGCCGCTCGGCGAGGTCACCGACGTCCTGCACCTGCCGCACGGCGACGTCCTCGTCGTACGGCGGGATGAGGGCGCCGAGGTCCTCGTACCCTTCGTCAAGGCCATCGTGCCGACCGTCGACATCGCAGCAGGGCGACTCGTCGTCGACCCGCCTGAGGGACTGCTGGACCTCGACTGATGCGCATCGACGTCGTCACCATCTTCCCGGAGTACCTGTCCCCGCTCGACGTGTCGCTCCTCGGCAAGGCCCGTGAGCGCGGACTGCTCGACGTTCACGTGCACGACCTGCGCAGCTGGACCGACGACGTGCACCGGACCGTCGACGACGCCCCATACGGCGGTGGTCCCGGCATGGTCATGAAGCCCGAGCCGTGGGGTGCCGCGCTGGACCACCTGTGCGGGCTCGGGGACCCGCCTCCACGGCTCGTCGTCCCCACGCCGAGCGGCCGCCCGTTCAGCCAGGACCTGGCCACCGAGCTCGCGCAGGAGCCCTGGCTCGCCTTCGCCTGCGGCCGCTACGAGGGCATCGACGGCCGCGTCCTCGAACACGCGGCGACCCGGATGCGCCTTGAGGAGGTGTCGCTCGGCGACTACGTCCTCGCCGGCGGCGAAGTGGCCACCCTCGTCATCGTCGAGGCGGTTGCCCGGCTGCTCCCCGGCGTACTCGGAAATGCCGAGTCGCACCGTGACGACTCCTTCGCTGCCGGCGCGATGGACGGCCTGCTCGAGGGCCCGGTCTACACCCGCCCGCCGGAGTGGGCCGGGTTGGCGGTGCCGGCTGTGTTGCAGTCGGGCGACCACGCTCGCATCGCCCGCTGGCAGCGGGACCAGGCGCTTCGTCGTACGGCGCAAAGACGGCCCGACCTGCTGGCCCCCATCTGGGCCGACCTCAGCCCCGCCGACCGGTCCGCTCTGCGTGACGCGGGCTTCGACTCCCCGCCCGGCGCTGTGGCACCATAGAGGGCTGTTGCGGCCGCTCTGGACCGCACGCGAACCCGTCCACCGGCACCGTGCTCCGCCATGTCGTGCCCGAGGAAAGCGAACACCGCGATGCACACCCTCGACGAGATCGACGCGGCGCAGCTGCGCAGCGACGTCCCCGACTTCCGGCCGGGTGACACGCTCGACGTCGGCGTGCGGGTCGTCGAGGGCAACCGGTCCCGCGTCCAGCACTTCCAGGGTGTCGTCATCCGCCGGCAGGGCGGCGGCGTGCGCGAGACCTTCACCGTGCGCAAGGTCAGCTTCGGCGTCGGCGTCGAGCGCACCTTCCCGGTGCACACTCCGGTGATCGAGTCGATCAAGGTGGTCAGCCGCGGCGACGTCCGCCGGGCGAAGCTGTACTACCTGCGCGAGCTCCGCGGTAAGAAGGCCAAGATCAAGGAGAAGCGCGAGACGGGTGCCGCCAAGAGCACCGTCACGACCACGGCAGCCGCCGCGCCCGCCGAGGACCTCGCGCCCGCCGCGGATCCCGTGCTCGAGAGCAACGAACCGGCCGCCGCCGACGTGACCGGCGAGCTGACCGAGGCCTGACCCCCGGCGGTCCGGCACTGACCGGCCCGTCCCGCCGTTAGGGTTCCCGTGATGAGCGACGACACGACGACCGCGACCGAGCCTGCGCGTTCGCAGCCGGCTCACCGCAAGGAGTCGTCCGGCGGGTCGTTCTTCCGCGAGCTGCCGTTCCTGGTGCTCATCGCCTTCGTGCTGGCGCTGCTGATCAAAGCCTTTCTCGTGCAGGCGTTCTACATCCCGTCCGGGTCGATGCAGCACACCCTCGAGCTGCGCGACCGGGTGCTCGTCAACAAGCTCGTCTACCACTTCCGCGACATCCACCGCGGCGAGATCGTGGTCTTCAACGGCCTCGACAACTTCACGCCGGAGACGCAGATCCCGCCGCCGCGCAACGGCCTGCAGCGGGTGCTCCGCTCGGTCAGCGGTGCGGTCGGTGTCGGCGCTCCCAACGAGCGCGACTTCATCAAGCGGGTCATCGGCATCCCGGGCGACCGCGTGGCCTGCTGCACCAACGGGCACGTCACGGTGCAGCCGCCCGGCGGATCACCGGTCGAGCTCGACGAGCCGTACCTGTTCGAGAACGACCAGCAGGTCTTCTGCGACGCCGGGTCAGGTGCCGACAAGTGCCCCGCCGGGGCGCCCGGCGTGCTGGTGCCCAAGGGCCGGCTGTGGGTCATGGGCGACCATCGCGGCGCATCCGCCGACTCGCGCACGCACATCACCGACAGCAACCACGGCACGGTGCCCGTGGACAAGGTGATCGGCCGCGCGTTCGTGATCGTCTGGCCGGTGGGCCGTTCCACGGTCCTGCATGTGCCGAAGACGTTCAGCGACTCGGCCCTCGGCCAGGCCGCCGGGGCAGGGGTGAGCGAGACCCCCCTGGCGTTCGGACTGCTTGCGGCGATCCCGGTGCGCGGCCTGGGGCGCCGGCTGCGCCGACGCCGTTCCGGCCGCTGACCTTCCTGGACGGCCCTAGGCTGGGCCCGTCATGAGTGCCCCCGCGATCCGCCAGGCCGCCCGGGTGCTGCTGCTCGACGCGGCCGGTCGAGTGCTGCTGTTCCGCGGATACGACCCGGCCAACCCCGATGAAGGCAGCTGGTGGTTCACCGTCGGCGGCGGGGTGGACGACGGTGAGTCGGTCCGCGACGCGGCTGCCCGGGAGCTGCTCGAGGAGACCGGGCTCGCTCTCTCTCCGGATCGGTTCGATGGCCCCCTCTACCGCGAGTACGCCGAGTTCTCCATCGCCGGCACCGACTATCGCCAGGACAACGAGTTCTACGCCGTCCGCGTCGAGCACCACGACGTCGACATCACCGGGTTCACCGAGCTCGAGACTACGTTCGTCGTCGAGCACCGGTGGTGGTCGACGGACGAGCTCCGCACGACGTCCGACACCGTCTACCCGGACTGCCTCGCCGACCTCATCGACGGGTTGGCGGTCTGACGTGCATCTCGCGCTGCGGCCGGTCGTGCGCTCGGAGAGCGGACTGTGGGCCTACGAGCGCGTGCTTCAGCGGTGCGGCTTCGGGCTGGTCGCGGGTGCCGACGAGGCCGGTCGTGGGGCGTGCGCGGGTCCCCTCGTCGTTGCTGCCGTGGTTCTGCCGCCGGGCAAGCGCGGCGAGGTGAAGGGCCTCGCTGACTCCAAGCTGCTCACGGAGAAGGCCCGCGAGGCGGCGTACAAGGAGGTCGTACGACGCGCGTTGGCGTGGTCGGTCGTCGTGGTTCCTCCGCAAGAGGTCGATCGGTGCGGACTGCACGTCATGAACGTCCGGGCGATGCGTCAGGCGGTGCAGCGGCTGGACCCGTTCCCGTCGTACGCCCTGACCGACGGCTTCCCCGTCGCCGGCATGCCCGTGCCCACCCTCGCGGTCTGGAAGGGCGACCGCGTCGCTGCCTGCGTTGCCGCCGCCTCCGTCGTCGCGAAGGTCACCAGGGACCGCATCATGACAGAGCTCGACCGGCAGTACCCGGCGTACGGCTTCGCCGTGCACAAGGGGTACGTCGTTCCCGAGCATCGCGCCGCGCTGCGGCAGCACGGGCCGTGCCCGGAGCACCGCTTCTCGTACGTCAACGTCCGCGGCGCTGTCATCCGCACGGCATCGGACGGGTCCGACATGGTCGATACTGATGCGATGGACGATCTCGTGGAGCTCGGCGCATGAGCGCTGTCGCATGAGTGCAGAGGACCTCGAGAAGTACGAGACCGAGATGGAGCTGCAGCTCTATCGCGAGTACCGAGACATCGTGCGGCAGTTCGACTACGTCGTCGAGACCGAACGCCGCTTCTACCTCGCCAACGCCGTCGACGTGCAACCGCGCTCGGCCAACGGCGAGGTGTGGTTCGAGCTGACGCTGACGGATGCGTGGGTCTGGGACATGTACCGCCCGGCCCGCTTCGTCAAGAGCGTCCGGGTGCTGACGTTCAAGGACGTCAACGTCGAGAAGCTCGAGAAGCCCGAGCTGGAGCTTCCCAACTCCTGAGCCGGGTAGGGAGTCCTCGAGACCTGCGACGAGGAGGACCCGGTGAGCTCCGCCAACGAGGCCGACCAGCCCGGCAGTCACGCTGCCAACCAGCCCAAGACCGAGCCGATGCCGCCCACCCAGGCGCACGCCGACCCGGATGCCATGAACGTCGACGCCAACGATCCGCAGGCGCCGAGTGCGGACGGGTCTGCGGGTGCCACAGCGATGCCCAGCGTGTCCGGGGTCCCGGCCGAGCAGACGCCGGTGCTCACCGGAGCAGACCCCGCCGAGGTCACACCCAGCGCGCACGCCGGTACGACGACGGGTCGCACGAGCGGTCCCGTCGAGCCGGTCCAGGACACGGCCGGGGTGGGCCACCGGCAGCCGGGGTCGATGGGCAGCACCGGACCCGACGAGCAGCTGGAGACCGACGTCGAGCGCAGTGCGAAGAACACGTCGCCGGTCGGCGCGCCCGGCACGGACAGCGGACCAGGGGATGCCGCGGATGTCCCCGTCGTGTCGGCGTACCCGGCCGAGGGCACCAGCGAGGAGTCCGGCGTCGCGCAAGGAACGCGCACACCGCAGTAGGGCCTGTGGATGCCTGCCGGACATCCACAACTTGCCCGGCTGACCACCATCGCGCCCGGAACGACAGCACCGTCGTACGCCGGGAGGTGGACCGATGCGTCCTTCGATGCAGCTCGGGCACGACGGTGAGGACCTGGCTGCCGCGCACCTGACGGCGGCGGGCATGGAG
This sequence comes from Actinomycetota bacterium, assembly GCA_033851845.1. Taxonomy (GTDB): domain Bacteria; phylum Actinomycetota; class Actinomycetes; order Mycobacteriales; family SCTD01; genus RYN-124. The sequence continues at coordinate 7,544 of JAWWOH010000004.1, read as the reverse complement.
GTGCTCGCGCGCAACTGGCGGTGCCGCGAGGGGGAGCTCGACATCGTCGCGCGCGACGGCGACGCGCTGGTGTTCGTCGAGGTGAAAGCGCGCAGCGGCACCGCGTTCGGTGCGCCGGCGGAGGCGGTCGGCCGGGTCAAGGCCCGGCGGATCCACGTGCTGGCCTGCCGATGGCTCGCCGAACACCGTCCAGCCGGCTCGTCGGAGCTGCGCTTCGACGTCGTCTCCGTCGTACGACGCCGTGGCTTCGCCCCGGAGATCGTGCACCTGCGCGGAGCCTTCTGATGTCGCTCGCGCGGGCGTGGTCGGTGGCGCTGGTCGGCGTGCAGGGACACGTGGTCGAGATCGAGGCCGATCTCAACAACGGCATCCCGGGGCTGACGATGGTCGGGTTGCCGGACGCTGCGCTGGCCGAGTCGAGAGATCGCATCAAGGCGGCGATCATCAACTCCGGCGAGCAGTGGCCCAACCAGCGCATCACCCTCGCGCTGTCGCCGGCGTCCATGCCCAAGCGGGGCAGCTCTTTCGACCTCGGGCTCGCAGCGGGACTGCTGGCCGCCAACGGCGCGGTTCCCGCCGATGCGCTGGTGGGTCGGGTGCTGCTGGGGGAGCTCGGCCTCGACGGCCGCGTCCGCGGCGTGCCCGGGGTGCTGCCCGCCCTGCTGTCCGCGACCCGGTGCGGCTTCGACCGGTTCGTCGTGCCCGTCGACAACCTCGCGGAGGCCCGTCTGGTGCCGGGTGCCTCAGTGATCGGCGTCGCGTCGCTGCGCAGTCTGGTGCGCGTGCTCCGGGGCGTGGACGACGGTGACGAGCCGCCTATACGCGCGGAGAGAACTGCGCCGGCGACTCTCGCGGATCTCGTCGACGTCGCCGGGCAGCCAGAGGGCCGCACGGCGATCGAGGTCGCGGCGGCGGGCGGTCATCACCTGTTCCTGCTCGGACCGCCCGGTGCCGGCAAGACGATGCTTGCCGAGCGACTGCCGGGCATCCTGCCGCCGCTGTCGTTGGAGGAAGCGCTCGAGGTCACGGCGATTCACTCCGTCGCCGGCCGGCTGCCGACGTCCGAGCCGTTGGTCCGCACGGCGCCCTACCAGGACCCGCACCACAACGCGTCGGTCGCCGCGATCGTCGGCGGGGGCACCGGGATCGCCAAGCCCGGCGCGGCCTGTCTGGCGCATCGAGGTGTCTTGTTCCTGGACGAGGCACCTGAGTTCGCATCCGGGGTTCTCGACTCGCTGCGTCAGCCGCTGGAGAAGGGCTGGGTCAGCATCGCCCGTGCCGCCGGCACCGCGATCTACCCGTCGCGCTTCTCATTGGTCATGGCCGCCAACCCGTGCCCGTGCGCCCGCCCGGACAGGGCCTGCACCTGCCCGCCGGACAAGCGTCGGCGCTACATGTCCCGGCTTTCGGGTCCGCTGCTCGACCGGGTCGACCTCCGGGTGAGCATCCCGCGGGTGACGCGCGCCGAGATGCTCGCCGAGGACGGCCGCGGCGAGCCGAGTGCGGCTGTCGCCGCTCGGGTCGCGATGGCGCGGGAGACGGCCGCGGCGCGCTACGCCGGGACGCCGTGGCGGACCAACAACGACGTGCCACCCACGCAGCTGCGCCGGCACTGGCCGGTTCCGCGCAGGGCGACCGCCGCGGCCGAGGAGGCGCTGGACAAGGGCCAGATCACCGCCCGGGGCTACGGCCGCATCCTGCGCGTCGCCTGGACCATCGCCGACCTGCAAGGGGTAGGGGCGCCGAGCGCGGATCAGGTCGGGCTCGCGCTCGGCTACCGCGCGGGGTTCGTCAGCCAGGCACTGGCGGCGTGATGGACGACAACGCACTGGCCCGGTTGGCCCTGAGCCGCATCGTCGAGCCAGGCAGCTGGCCGGTCTACGAGGCCGTCCAGGCAGCGGGCGCCGTCGCGGTCTGGGATGCCCTGCGCAGGGGGAGGCCGATCGGCACCGTGTCCGAGGCGATCGCGGCCGGCAGTCGTGGTCGCGCGGAGCGCTACGACGTTCTCCACGACATCCGTCAGCTCGAGCGCGTGGGGGGCCGCTTCATCGTGCCCGGCGACGCCGAGTGGCCTGCGTTCTCGCTGCAATGGCCACCGGGCGTCGAGGCGCCACCGCTCGGGCTCTTCCTGCGCGGGTCGCCCGCGTTGTCCGACGCCGTCGCGCGGGCGGTCGCCATCGTGGGCGCGCGGGCCAGCACGGTCTACGGCGCGCACGTCGCCGGCGAGCTCGGTCTCGGTGTCGCGGACCGGGGTTGGACAGTCGTGTCCGGTGCGGCGTACGGCGTCGACGGGGCGGCCCACGGTGGCGCGCTCGACTCCATCGACGGAGGCACCGTCGCGGTGCTGGCCTGTGGCATCGACGTGACCTACCCGCGTGGCCATGACGGGCTGCTCGAGCGAATCGCCACCAACGGGCTGATCGTGAGCGAGCACCCGCCGGGGTGTGCTCCGACGCGCTCGCGGTTCCTGATCCGCAACCGGCTGATCGCTGCGCTGTCGGAGGGCACCGTGGTCGTCGAGGCGGCGTTGCGCAGCGGATCGCTGACGACGGCGCGGCAGGCGCGTGACCTGAGCAGGCACGTCATGGCGGTGCCCGGGCCGGTCACCTCGGAGATGTCAGCGGGCTCGAACCTCCTGTTGAGCAAGGGCGCCGACTGCGTGACGTGCGCCGACGACGTCCTCGAGATCGTCGGCCGCCTCGTTCTCGACGCACGACCGGAGCCGCGCGGCCCGGCCTCCCCGCGGGACGCGCTCACCGACGTGCAACGGGTCGTGCTCGACGCCGTACCCGTACGACGGTGGGCCGGCCCGGCCAGCATCGCCAAGACAGCAGGCGTGTCCACGATGACCGTTCAGCAGCTGATGCCGCCGCTCCAGGTCGCCGGCCTCGTGGAGCAGAGCCTGGACGGCTGGCGGCTGACGTCGCTCGGCGCCGGCCGCCCGGCCCGCGCGGCGAGTTGACGCCGGCGGACCGCTCGCGCACCGTGCGGAGGTGACCGCCGCGGCCCAGACGCCTGCACTGCCGCCCGCGCTCGCCGAGGCCGCCGACGCCTTCGCCCGTCACCTGGAGCTCGAGCGCGGCCGTTCCCCGCACACCGTCCGGGCCTACGCAGGGGATGTCGCGCTGCTGCTCGACCACGCCGCCCGGATGGGCGTCACCTCGCCCGCCGAGCTCGACCTCGCCGTCCTGCGCAGCTGGCTGGCGCGACTTCGCTCGACCGGCGCCGCCCGCACGACGCTGGCGCGGCGAGGTTCAGCCGCTCGGGTGTTCACCGCCTGGGCACACCGGCGCGGCCTGCTGGCCGCCGACCCCGGCGCGATGCTGGCCACCCCGAAGGGTCACCGGCCGCTCCCCGACGTCCTGCGGGCCGATGAGGCGAGCCGGCTCGTCGATGCCGTCGACGGCGACACCCCTGCCGACCTGCGCGACCGCGTGGCACTGGAGCTGCTCTACGCGACCGGCGTCCGGGTCGGCGAGCTCTGCGGCCTCGATGTCGACGACGTAGACCGCGGTCGTCGCGTCGTACGCGTGCTCGGAAAGGGCAACCGCGAGCGTTCGGTTCCGTACGGCGGTCCGGCCGAGACGGCGATCTCCGCCTGGCTGGAGCGCGGCCGGCCGGCGTGGGCCGGCCCCGGCAGCGGCCCTGCCCTGCTGCTCGGCAGCCGAGGCGGTCGGGTCGATCCACGGACAATCCGGACAGTGGTCCACCGCCGGCTCGCGGACGTCCCCGGCGCCCCCGATCTGGGCCCGCACGGGCTGCGGCACAGCGCGGCCACCCACCTGCTGGAGGGAGGAGCTGATCTGAGAAGCGTTCAAGAACTTCTTGGTCACGCTACGCTCGCAACGACCCAGATCTACACGCATGTGAGTGTTGAGCGGCTGAGGACGTCCTATGACCGTGCGCACCCCCGAGCCTGACTCGGCCGGTGTGGTCACGGCGTCCACGACCGATGACCAGGGAGAGGGCGACCTGACAGAGCCAGCGCCTGCCCCCGCTGCTCCCGCTCGCCGCGGCCGGTACGCCGGGGTCAGTGATGAAGAGCGCGCCGAGATCGAGAGCGCGATCGCCGAGCTGTGGCGTGAGTTCAAAGCCTCCAAGGAGGAGCGGCTGCGCGAGCGGCTGATCCTGCACTACTCGCCGCTGGTGAAGTACGTCGCCGGCCGCGTCGGCGTGGGGTTGCCGCCGAACATCGAGCAAGCGGACCTCGTCAGCTACGGGATCTTCGGTCTGATCGACGCCATCGAGAAGTTCGACCTCGACCGCGCCATCAAGTTCGAGACCTACGCGATCAGCCGCATCAAGGGCGCGATCATCGACGAGCTGCGGGCGATCGACTGGATCCCGCGGTCGGTCCGCTACAAGGCGCGTGAGGTCGAGAAGGCGTACGCCGCGCTGGAAGCCAAGCTGCACCGGTCCCCGACCGAGGCGGAGGTCGCCGAGGAGCTCGGCATCAAGCTCGAGGACCTGCACACGATCTTCAGCCAGGTGAGCTTCGTCAACGTCGTGGCCCTCGATGAGCTGATGTCGGCCGGTCAGGAGCGGGGCGACAAGCTCTCACTGGTCGACACCCTCGAGGACACCAAGGCCGAGGACCCGGTCGCGGCGTTCGAGACCGAGGAGACGAAGTACCTGCTCGCGAAGGCGATCAACACGCTGCCCGAGCGCGAGAAGATCGTCGTGACGCTCTACTACTACGAGGGACTCACCCTCGCCGAGATCGGGCAGGTGCTCGGCGTGACGGAGAGCCGGATCTGCCAGATGCACACCAAGGCCGTGCTGCAGCTGCGCGGCAAGCTCGCCGACCAGAAGGACTGAGCGGCAGCGCTCAGCTGCAAAGCCGCAGGTGGTCCGGTCCGGTCGACGGATCGCTGCCGTCGATGGTGTCGGTGAGGTAGGCGACCAGGCGCAGCTCGGCCAGCACGTGCTGCCGGGCCCGCTCCAGCGCGAAGGTCGACTTCAGCGTTGCCTTCATCGTCGACGGCCGGCGCGAGACGGCGGCTTCGGAGTCCGCGCGTGCCTTGCTTGCCGCCGCGGCCGCAAGACCGGTCAGAGCGGTCACGAGACGGTCCGCGTCCGGCACCTCGCTGCGCGGTTCCGGGACCCGGAGGGCGACCCGGACGGCGGCGATGTCCATGCCGGCGCCTCCGCACGCTCGTGACAGTGCGTGAACGCGCTGTCTCGTTACGTACATCGTTTCCCGCTGAGCGGGTGTTACGCGGGCGGCGTCCGGGCAGATCGGCCCGGCGTCAGGCGACCTCGCGCCGTCGCCGGCGTCGCTCGGACGCCAGATCGATCAGGCCGACGACCCGTGTCTCGACCACCGAGGCGGCAGCCGGCCGGGGACCGGTCGGCGCCCCGCCCGCCGGCGAGGCCGGCCGTCGGGGCGGCCGTGGCGGGCCGCGCAGCAGCAGGAGACCGGCGACCAAGGCGGCGAGCGCGCCGCCGGCCGAGGCGGCGTCGCCGCTGCGCAGCGCGAAGGCCGGCTGCCCGGCCGGGCGTGGCTCGGCCCCGGGTGCGGCGCTCGGCGCGGGACCGGACCGCTGAGCCGGAGCCGGCCCGGCTGCCGCCACCCCCGCGCCCGCTCCCGCTCCCGCGTCGGCAAGGCCCGCAGCATCGACGGGCAGCAGCACGGACGGTCCGCGGGTGATGAGCCGGACCGGATCGAGGTACAGCGTCCCGCGCAACAGCCCCCAGTGCAGGCACGCCGGCCGGCAGCCGGCATGTCCCGCAGCCAGCTGCCCGATGACCTGACCGGCAGCGACCTGCTGGCCGACCCGGACAACGGCGGACACCGGCTCGTACGTCGTGCGCAGGTCACCGTGGCTGACGACCACGACGCCGCGCCCGGCCAGCAGACCGGCGTACGAGATCCGCCCCGGCCCGGCCGCTCGGACCGGATCGCCCACGCGGCCGGGAAGATCCGCGCCGCGGTGCCCGGGCCCGTAGGGCGTCGACGGCGGGTCGAACGTCCGACTCACCGTGTGCGGTCCGGCCAGCGGCCAGACCCACGGACCGCTGGCGGCTGCCGGAGGGGCCGACCCCAGTAGCGACCCGATGACGGCGACCCCGAGCAGCACCTGACCTGCGAGCGTGCGACCGCGCACCTCACCACCTCCTCGACCCGTCGGCCAGCCTGCGGGCGCAGGCTGGCCGGGAGCAGACGGCCGGGGACATCTGTGGACAGCCGCTACACTCGCCCCCAGCGGCTCGGGCGACCGAGCCGACTTCGCGTGCCCGGTGACGGGCCGCACCTGCCGGTCCCGCGCGAGCGGGCAGGGTGCGGCAGCTCCACCACCGCCGGGGACCAGGGCGAGCCGTCACCCGACAGCCCGCGACAACCGGACACGCACCGCCCGCCCCGCCTGCGACCAGCGGGACGCCAGCGCGTGCGCAGCACAGATCGGCCTTCGAATGGCAGTCGTCACCATGCGCCAGCTCCTGGAGAGCGGCGCCCACTTCGGCCACCAGACCAAGCGGTGGAACCCGAAGATGAAGCGCTTCATCTTCACCGAGCGCAACGGCATCTACATCATCGATCTGACCCAGACGCTGGGTTACATCGACCGCGCCTACGACTTCGTCAAGGAGACGGTCACCCACGGTGGCACGGTCATGTTCGTCGGCACCAAGCGGCCGGCGCAGGAGTCGATCGTCGAGCAGGCGACCCGGGTCGGGATGCCGTACGTCACCGAGCGCTGGCTCGGCGGCATGCTCACCAACTTCCAGACCGTCTTCAAGCGGCTGCAGCGGCTCAAGGAGCTGGAGCTCATCGAGTCGACCGGCGGCCAGACCGTGCTGACGAAGAAGGAAGCCCTTGTCCTGAGCCGGGAGCGCATCAAGCTGCAGCGCACGCTCGGCGGCGTCCGCGACATGACCCGAACCCCGAGCGCGGTCTGGATCGTCGACACCAACAAGGAGCACCTCGCGGTCAACGAGGCGCGCAAGCTCGGCATCCCGGTCGTCGCGATCCTCGACACCAACTGCGACCCGGATGTCGTCGACTACAAGATCCCGGGCAACGACGACGCGATCCGCAGCATCCAGGTGCTCACCCGCGTCATCGCCGACGCCGTCGCCGAGGGCCTGATGGCCCGCGCCGGGGCCAGCGCGTCCGGTGACGAGAAGCCCGAGGCCGGCCAGCTCGGCACCGACGAGCCGCTGCCCGAGTGGGAGCAGGAGCTGCTCAAGGGCGGCAACGACGCTGCTCCCGCTGCCGACGCGCCCGCTGCTGATCCGGCACTCGAGTCCGGTGCCGCCGCGGCTGCCGCCGGCGTCGACACCGCCACTGTCGAGGGTGCCGGCGCCGCTGAGGCCCCTGCCACCGAGGTCGAGGGTGCGGCTGCCGACGAGCCGCCCGCACAGGCCTGACACCCCAGCCACTTTCGAGACGAGAAGAGACATGGCTTCAGTTACTGCCGCGGACATCAAGAAGCTCCGCGAGTCCACCGGCGCCGGCATGACCGACTGCAAGAACGCCCTGGTCGAGGCCGACGGCGACTACGACAAGGCCGTCGAGATCCTGCGCATCAAGGGCCTCAAGG
>JAWWOH010000141.1:0-53123 GCA_033851845.1 Actinomycetota bacterium | reverse complement strand
TGTCCGGGTCGCTCCAGCAAGTTCCAGGTACATCGTGACCGCCGGAAAACGAAATTCCGTTGCGTTCAGCACGGCTTGGAATTCCTTCGTCAGAGACCTCGTCAGCCATGCGGACGAAGCATGGCGCCGAGCGGGGACATTAACGGTTTGGCGCAAGCCCGATGGGAGCCCGCTAACTCAGCTGGACCTGCGGCTTGACGAACTCGTGCGGACTTGCATCACCACGCATCTGCCGCAGGCATCGGTGCTCTCGGAAGAGCTTGGACTGCTGATGCCGGAGAGCGGCGGTTCCGGCCAGATTGCCATTGTCGACCCCGTCGATGGCACGGAGAGCCTCATCGCCAGTCGCGACTCGTGGTGGGTTTCAGTTGGCATTTTTGAAGAGGGTGTCCCGCGCGGGGGCCTCATCTACCAGCCAACTTCCCGCCGCCTGCACGACTCACTCCAGCCGGTCGTTCATCCGGCTGATGGCTTGGTGCTAGGTATGAGCCCTGACCGTCTCGCAGACGCTGCCTTGCGCGGCCCGCTGGATCAGTTGGCCAGACGCGGCATGCAGTTTGTGGACACCCCGCATGCCGCAGAGAAAGTCGCTGCAGTTCTCGAGGGCCGCGTCTCCGCGTCCATCTATCTGCCATCCGCCAAATCGCCCGCGTGGCGTTCCTGGGATCTCGCGGCTGGAATCGCGTTGGCTGCCGCGAACAGCCTCGAACTGCGCACCCTCGATGGCGAGCCCCTGACTCTGGACGACACGCGAGTCGAACGTAGGGATGGCTGGATCTGTGCACGCGACGTGAGCGGCTACGACGCGGTCCGCCGCGCCTTCTCTGAGTGAGGGCAGCCGAACTGCCTGCGGTGCTGCCGGTTCTGGTCTGGAACCCCAACGCCACGTTGGATGTAGTGAACGCGCTCCCCGTGTTCGTACGCGGTGCCGTAAACCGGGCCGCAAGGCAACTAACCAGCCCGGGCGGAAAGGGCACCTTGTTGGTGCGTGGCCTGAATGCGCTGGAGGTGCAATGCCTAGGCGTAGCACCGCTAGCTGGTCCCGTGGGGATCGTCGCCGGCAGCTGCTCGAGCGGGAGCGCTTACCGATGATGACAACCGAAGTCGATGGTCAGACCCGCCTTGCGATCACTGTCATGGAGCCGCCCGCCGCCGACACGGTCATCAACGGACCGGGCCCAAACGCGTCTGGCCCGAAATGGGATGCGCACGTCGAGGTGTTACGGGAGGCAATCGTCACCCATCGTCCGACTTATTTTGTGATCGCTGGTCGGCCGCCCCTGGACATCAACGCCGAGGAGCTGCGCGAGACAATCGCTTGGGCCCAGCAGATGGGTGCGCGAGTCGTGCTCGACCTGTCATCCCCGATGCTCGAGCTGTGCCTCCCGCTGCACCCCTGGCTTGTCAAGATCAATCTCCAGGAGGCACAGCAGGCAACTGCGTCCCAGGCGCGAGGCATCAACCTGGTTCGCGCTCTGCTTGGCCTCGGCGCCGAGAACGCGGTGGTAACAAATGGCCCCGGCTCCGTTGCTGGGGTGCTAGCCGGACGCGAGTTGCAGGCCGAGCCTCCCGCCGTTAACACGGTGTCTGCCGTCGGATGCGGCGACAGCTTCCTCGCCGGCCTGTTGACCCAGCTAGTGGCCGATCCGGAATTACGGAGACCGGCGGCGGCGGTCAGGACCGCTATCGCTGTCGCGAGCGCGTCTGCCCTTGACCAACGGCCGGGCTTTTTTGACCCTACGACGGTGGACAGTCTGCAGAAGGCCGTGGAGGTCCGGACGGCTCCTCCAGGTGAATAACCACGCATCGAGTCGGGCGGCGGGAGCCGTAGGGACCCAACGGCCGCGCACGGTACGGCTCGGCCTCCTCGCGGCCCATGGCCGCCTTGAGCGCCGCTTCGCGGCTGGCTCCGCCGGGCCTTGAGCCGCAGATCCCACCCGAGCCTGGAATGGTGTCAGGGGCGGGGCCTCGGCCCAGCCTCGGTTGGCAAGCGGCCGTCTGCGGGCTCGTTGCCTCCAAGTATGAAGGCCGCCACTTCATTGGCCGCGTCGGCGTGCATCGACGGCATCACGTGGCTGTAGATGTCGAGCGTGATGGTCGTGTTCGCGTGACCGAGCCGCTCGCTGACGATCTTCGGATGAATGCCGGTCTGTAGCGCCAATGTCGCCCACGTGTGCCGCAGGTCGTGAAGTCGAACCCGCGGTAGACCGAGCGCCGCAACCTGCTCCTGGAAGGTGCGGGTGAACCGCTCCGGATGCAGCTCGCGCCCTTGCCGGTCGCAGAAGACAAGGTCGCGGTCGTCGTAGTCACCGCCGGCGGCGAGCTTCTCCGCAGCCTGCTCGGCCCGATGACGGCGCAGTGCCGCGACGGTCGCGGGATCGACGGCGATGGCTCGCCGCGACCGCGTCGTCTTGGTGTCGGAGTACACGGCCTCGTGCGTCACGCAGACCAGCGACCGCCGAACGTACAAACGACCGACACTCAGATCGACGTCGCTCCAGCGAAGGGCGAGGATCTCGCCGCGCCGCGCGCCGCTCATCGCCAGGACGAAGAACGCAGCGTGCAGCCGGTGCGGCCGGCTCAGCTCGAGGAAGGCTCCGAGCTCGTCGCGCGTCCAGGTGATCTGCTCCCTGCGGTCGGCGATCTTCGGCTTCGGCGGCGTCGCGAGCCGGGCGACGTTGCGGCTTACCAGCTGCCAGCGCATCGCGTCCTGCAGCGCCCGGTTGAGGATGTCGTGCACGTAGCGCACCGACTTCGCCGACAGCGGACCTCCGGCAGCCTGGTCCTTGCGGCCGTCCTTGAGCAGCTGCGCGTAGAGCGCATTCAGCGCAGACGGCTCGAGCCGCTGCAGCGGGACGTCGGCAAGCAGCGGGTAGACGTGCAGACGCATGTTGCGGCCGTAGCTGTAGTGCGTGCTCGGCCGGATCGTCGCGGTGATCGACGGCAGCCACCGCGTCTCGAGGAACTGCTTCAGGGTCAGCTGGCTCGGTGAGACGTAGGAGCCCTGCGCCATCGTCGCCAGCACGGTCGTCAACGCGGCCTGCGCCTCGGCCTTCGTCGCGAAACCTGCCTTGGAACGCAGACGTGTCGCCTTGCCGCTGTGCGGGTCGAGCTCGCGGTAGAGGTACTCCCAGCCGGCGCCGCGCCGGCGTACCGAGCCCCTCATGCCTGCCCACACATGAGGCGGAGACTGCGTCGCCGGCTGCACCGGACGCTCACCGCAAGCTCACCGCGGCGGTGAAGTTGCGCCCGCCGAGCCATTTCCGGACCCCCTCGTGGGGTCCCCACGGTCCGAGGGAGCCCACGAGGGGGTCTGCGAGCTGGGGGGTGACCTGCCCGCAGCCCCGCTGACCTGCGGCAACGCGGTGGTCGGGGCGGTCGTGGGATCAGGTCGGGGGCCAAACCCGAGCCCCCGACCTGATCCCACTCCCTCGTCAGGATCGAAGAGGAGTGGGGGAGCTCAGCGGGGCTGCGGGCAGGCCAGGTCGGATGGAGAGCAAGCAACAGAAGGGAAGGGTCAGAAGAGAAGGTCAGAGAACAAGCTGAAAGACAAGAGTCCTGTGGATGCGCATGGTCCGGGTGAGCGGGTCCGAGTGGTCGACGGGGCGGTCGGTAGCCAGTGCTCGGTGATCGCCGTTGCCAACAAATTGCCAACCAACGGGGTGACACAGGGTGTATTTCGGCAACACTCGTTGGTAGTACGAAACTGCAAAACCGCAGGTCAGAGGCCATCTGGACGTCCTGAGTGTCAGGGCGTCAGAGCTCTGCGAGGCGTTCAACTCCCCCCTCGCCCACTCACTCAACTCTGACGTAAGTGTGCCGGTCAGAGCAGATGCCGACGGGTTGCCTGCCGACCGCAGCGGGAATACCTGCCGAGGTCACCGATGCCCAAAACAGTGGGCTCCCAGCACGGCGACTGCCTGTGCCCCTTGATCCTGGAGCAGAGCCGTGCCCGCTCGCTGTCGTCAACTGACCGCCGAACCACGCCGCCGGAGCTGGCGGAGGACGCTGCGCGTCAAGGCAATGCTGATCACCGCACTGCCGGCCGCAGCCGTGGTCCTCGTCCTGCTCAGCCTTTTCGCGATTGAGCAGCAGGACGCCCGTGACGACGTTGCCGTCGACCAAGCGATCGAGATCGATGTGGCCGCTGCGCATCTGCTGGCGCTCGTCGTCGACGCCGAGACCGGCACCCGTGGGTTCGTCGCCACCGGTGACGCGCTGTTCCTGGAGCCGGAGACGGCCGCGCGCCATGAGCTGCCGGCGGCACTCGACCGGTTCGAGCGCCTCATCGCCCAGCAGCCTGGCCGGCCTCCTGCCGCCGACCTGCGAAACGCTCTCGACAAGCAACTCATGACGCTGCAGGCCCTCAAGACGCTGCAGGCCCTCAAGACGCTGGGCTCGGACCCGTCGATATCCGGCGCGAGGTTGACGGCAGCGGCTTCCGAGGAAAAGACGTCCACCGATGACGTCAGGCGGCAGATCGCGGCCATCCAGCAGCACGAACGGCTGCTGCACGAGCAGCGCGGCGCGGCACGCGAGCGCGCGCTGGCCCGCGCCAACCGGTTGGCGGTGCTCGTCGCCGGGCTGGGCATCGCCGGCGGCGTCGGTGGCTCCAGCTTGCTCATGGCACGTCTGGTGCGGCGGATCCGCAACGTCGAGCGCAACGCCTTGTTGCTCGCGGCGGGAGAACCGTTGCGGCCCGACAGCCGGCAGGGCGCCGACGAGATCGCGAGCCTGGCTGCATCACTCGACAACGCCGCCTCGTTGATCCGTGATCAGCAACGAAGACTGCAGCTCGCGCTCGAGGTCGGGCGCATCAATGTCTGGGAGGTGAACCCGGACGACGAGATGACGATGCAGGGCGATCGTGCCGATGAGTACGGCCGGACGATGGAGGCTGGCCTTTCGACGCTTCGCCCCGAGCACGCACAGGCGGTGCGCGACGGCGTCGACGGCGTACGACGCGACGGTGAGCCGCGTGACTACGAGGTGCAGTCAGTGCGCGACGGTCGTTGGTTCGCGGGACGGTTGATGCGCTCGTCCGAGACCGATGTCATCGCCGTGTCGGTGGACGTCACCGCACTCCGGCAGACACAGGAAGATCTGCGGGAAAGTGAGGTACGACGCGGCCTCGATGCGCTTGCCGCCAGTGAGCAACGCGGCAAGTACAACGCGCTCGTGCTGGGGTCGGCCGGAGAGGGGATCGCCGCGATCGACGCCCGCGGCCGGTGCATCTCCGCCAACCCTGCGGCCGCGCGCATGCTGGGTTACGAGGTCGCCGAGATCGTCGGCCGCGATCTGCACGCGCTCTGCCACCATTCCCGACCGGACGGCTCGCCGTACCCGCCCGACGAGTGCATCATGCGAGCCGCTGCCGTCAGCGGTGAGGCGACCCGGGTCGAGGACGAGGTGTTCTGGCGGCGCGACGGCACGCGGCTGCCCGTGGCGTACTCGGTGTCACCGCTGAGTGACGGCGGGTCCATCCGCGGTGCAGTCGTGACGTTCACGGACATCAGCGACCGGCACGACGCCGACATCGAGGCAGAGCGGCTGGCCGCCGAGCTCCGCGCGGGGATTCGAGCCGGCGAGATGGTCCTGCACTACCAGCCCAAGATCGACCTGCGCACCGGGGCCTGCGACTCGGTCGAGGCGCTCGTGCGTTGGCAGCGCAACGATCGCCTGGTCTATCCCGATGACTTCATCGGCGTCGCCGAACGATGCGGAGTCATCGACGAGTTGACCGACTGCGTCATTCGATCCGCCGCAGAGCAAATTGCGAACTGGACGGCGCAGGGAATCGATCTGCGGGTCGCGGTCAACCTGTCGGCTCTGTCACTGGTGGACGACCGCATCGTCGACGTGCTCGTGTCGCGCGCCGACGAGCACGAGATCCCGGTATCGCGGCTTGACGTCGAAATCACCGAGAGCGCCGCTGCAGAGAACCCGGAGCCCGTGATCGCCATCTTGGCGAAACTCGCAACCCTCAAGGTGCACACCGCGATAGACGACTTCGGGACCGGGTTCTCCTCGCTCAGCTACCTCAAGCACCTGCCGGTGTCGGCACTGAAGATCGACAAGTCGTTCGTCATGAACATGCCTAACGACACGCGCGACCAGGCCATCGTCGCGTCCACCGTGCACATGGCACACAGCCTCGGTATGTCCGTGGTCGCCGAGGGGGTCGAGAACGACCTCGTCGCGCGGATCCTGCAGCGTGCGATGTGTGATGCCGGTCAGGGCTACCACTGGAGCCGGCCGCTAGAGCCCGCGAAACTCGTCGACTGGCTGCGCACACAAACCTCCGGCAGGTCCTGACAGCCTTGAATGCCGGAACCGCCTAGTGGCCGCCGAGCAGTGGGAGCGCAGTCGCGCCGGCACCGTCCGGGCCAGCTGGCCGATGGTCCCCGTCGTAGCGCGGTCACGGTCATGACTCGGCAATGACGACCGCCGTCGCCACCCCGCCGTCATGCGAGAGCGAGACGTGCCAGGTCTTCACCCCACGCGCGTCCGCGGCCGCGGCGACGGTCCCCCGCACCTGGAGCACAGGCTGCCCGCGATGCCGCCGCACCACCTCCGCGTCCCGCCAGGCAAGTCCGGCCGGCGCCCCGAGCACCTTGGCGACCGCCTCCTTCGCGGCGAACCGGGCGGCGAGCGACTCCAGCGGCAGATCCCGCTCAGAGTCGGTGAAGAGCCGATCCCGAAGACGCGGCGTCCGATCCAGTGACTGACCCAGCCGCTTGACGTCGACGATGTCGATGCCGACCCCGACGATCACCGTCACACCCCGACGGCGCTGAAGCCACCGTCGACGTACACGATCGTGCCGGTCGTCTTCGGGAACCAGTCCGAGAGCAGCGCGACGCATGCCTGCGCAACCGGCTCGGCGTCGCGCACGTCCCAGCCGAGCGGCGCGCGCTCGTTCCATGCCGACTCGAACGTCTCGAAGCCGGGGATGCTCTTGGCCGCCATCGTCTTCAACGGTCCAGCGGCGACGAGGTTGGAGCGGATGCCGAGCGGTCCGAGGTCGCGGGCGAGGTAGCGGTTCGCCGACTCCAGCCCGGCCTTCGCGACACCCATCCAGTCATAGCCCGGCCAGGCGACGCGTGCATCGAAGTCCAGCCCGACGTACGACGACCCCGGTGCCAGCAGCTTCGAGCACGCCCGCGCCAGCGCGACGTACGACCAGGTGGAGACCTGGATCGCTGTCCCGACGTCCTCCCAGGACGTGTCGAGCACGCCGTTTCCCAGTGCAGCGGCCGGCGCGAAGCCGATCGCATGCAGTACGCCGTCGAGGTGGTCGACGTGCTCGCTGACCCGGGTCGGCAACGCGGCGAGGTCGTCCTCCGACGACACGTCGAGCGCGATGACGGGCGGCGAGCCGGGCAGCCGCCTGGCGATCCGCTCGGTGATCGACAGCCCGCGACCGAAACCGCTGAGCACGACGGTCGCACCCTGCTCGGAGGCGAGTCGCGCGACGGAGAAGGCGATCGAGGCCTCGGTCAGCACGCCGGTGACGAGGATGCTCTTGCCGTCCAGCAGCCCGGTCATCGGCTCACAGTCCGCTCGATCCGCCGGTCGAGCTGGGCGCAGAACGCGGCGATGCGGTCGCGCGCCTGTTCGGCTCGGGCTTCCGAAAACGAGAGCTCGAACACTCCCCAGTAGCGCAGCAGCGGCTCGACGATCTCCTCGCGGTGCACCTTCATGTCGTAGATGCCGGCCCGGGCGACGGCGACTGCCCGTCGACGGAACATCGGTGCGTTAGCACCCGGCATCGCGAAGGTCTCGAGCTCCGTCGCGATCGCGGTGAGCGCCGCAGCCGGGTCGGCTTCGAGGGCTGCCGCCATGAGGTCGCGGTAGAAGACCATGTGCAGGTTCTCATCCGTCGCGATGCGAGCGAGCAGCCGGTCCAGGCCGGCGTCACCGGACAGCTTGCCGGTGTTGCGGTGCGACACCCTCGTCGCGAGTTCCTGGAAGCTCACGTAGGCGAGCGTGCGCAGCATCGTCTTCTCGGGCGCGCGGAAGCCGGTCGACATCGTCGCCATCCGCTCGCGTTCGAGTACGACGGGATCGACCGACCGGGTCACGACGAGGTAGTCGCGCAGCGCGATCGCGTGCCTACCCTCTTCTGCGGTCCACCGGTCGACCCAGGTGCGCCACGGCTCGTCGTCGCCGAAGGCCCGGTTGAGCTCGCGGTGGTACGCGGGCAGGTTGTCCTCGGTGAGCAGATTCAGCTGTACGGCGGCGCGTACGGCGGGAGCGAGCCGGCTCTGCGTCTCGTCGTACGGCGCACCGTCGAAGTCGCTGCCCTCGGACCACGGGACGTACTCGTGCGGGAACCACTCCTTTGCTACCGACAGGTGCCGGTCCGTCGCAGAAGCGAGCCGCGCCTCGAGCACCTCGGTGAGAACGGAGGGCCGGGTGTCCAGGACGGTCATGGGCTCTCCAGGGCGAGGTGGGTGGCGAGGGCGTCCTGCGCGCGACGGGTCTCGGTCCAGAAGACGCCACCGGGTTCGAGCACGAGCAGGTCGGCGTCGGGGAGCCCGGTGGCGAGCTGCGTCGCGACCGCCGCCGGATGCAGCGGGTCGTCGCGCTGCGCGATGACGAGTGCCGGCGCAGCCACGAGCGCAAGAGCGGTGAGGTCGGCGAGCGGCGCCGCTGCCTCGCGCGGGTACGGCGGCGTCGATCCGAGCATCTGCTTGGCCCGCCGGTCGACGAGGATCCGTACGCCGCCGCGGTCGCGCACCTGCCTCGGGACCTCCTCGAGCAGCATCCGGCGTACGTGCTCCTCGTCGCCGGCGACCAGCGCGTCGCCGAGCCGCAGCAGACGAGCCGTTGCATGGTCGTCGCGCACCTCATCCAGCGTCGCCGGCAGCACGAAGGCGATCCGGTCGAAGCGATCGGGACACCGGCTCAGGACCCGCAGCAGCACACCCGCGCCGAGCGACAGCCCCACAGCCCGGGTCGCGTCGAACGCGTCAGCGACCTGCAGCAGGTCGTCGGCGAGGTCGTCGTACGTCCAGCCCCCTTCGATGGCATCACTCGCGCCGTGGCACCGGAAGGTCAGCAGGACGCGGGTGCCCGGAGCGCGTACCGCGAGCGGGCGCGTCTCGACGGCCGAGCCGCCGAGACCATGGGCGTAGACGGTCACCGGCAGACCGCAGCCGACGACGGTGACCTCGACCCCGCCGATGCGGCTCGGCAGCGCGGCGGCGGTCAATGCCCCATCCCCAGGCCGCCGTCCACTGGCACGACGGCGCCGGTGACGTACGACGCGTCGTCGTGGGTCAGGAACGCGATGACGGCCGCGACCTCGTCCGCAGTCGCCGTGCGGCCGAGCGGGATCGACTCCCGGACCGCCGCTTTGCGCTGCTCGCTGAGGCCGACCGTCATGTCGGTGTCGACGAAGCCGGGTGCCACGACGTTGCTGGTGATCCCACGGCTGCCGAGCTCGCGCGCGAGCGATCGCGAGAACCCGACAAGGCCCGACTTGCTCGCAGCGTAGCCGGCCTGCCCTGCGCTGCCCGAGAGCCCGACGACGCTCGACACGAAGACGAGGCGTCCCCACCTCGCCCGCAGCATCGAGCGGGTCGCGCGCTTGGCGACCCGGAACGCGGCCGTGAGGTTGGTGTCCAGGACGTTGGCGAAGGCGTCCTCATCCATGCGCATCAGCAGCGCGTCGTCGGTGATGCCGGCGTTGCTGACGAGCACCTCGACCGGGCCGTGCGCGAGCTCGACCTCGGCGAAGCACTGCTCGACCTGGTCGGTGTCGGTGACGTCGCACTTCACCGCGAGCAGCCCGTCCGGCGCGCCGCTCCCGCGATGGGTCACCGCAACCCGATGTCCGGCAGCCGCGAGTCGCTGCGCGGTGGCGAGGCCGATGCCGCGGTTGCCGCCGGTGACGAGGACTGAGCGACTCGTCATCACAGGGGGATGTTCGCGTTGAGGCCGCGCACGGGACGGGCGGCGGCGATGGCTTCGGCAACGTGGAGCCTGGTGTCGGCCGGGTCGATGACCGCGTCGACGAAACCGCCGTCGACGGCGCGCTGCAGCCCGCCGGTCTCGTGGGCGTGAGCTTCGGCGAGCCGTACGACGGCAGCGGCGCGGTCCTCGCCGTCGAGCCCCGCGAGCTCGCGACGGTTGAGGATCTCGACGGCGGCGGAGGCACCCATCACGTCGATCTGCGCACCCGGCCAGGCGAACACCGCGTCCGCGCCGAGGCCCTTCGAGCCCATCGCGATGTAGGCGCCGCCGAACGACTTGTGCACGACGACGGTCACCCGCGGCACGGATGCGGCGGCGTAGGCGTGCAGGAGCTTCGCGCCCCGTCGTACGACGCCGTCCCACTCCTGACCGACGCCGGGCAGGTAGCCGGGAACGTCGACGAGGAAGAGCAGAGGTACGCCGAATGCGTCGCACATGCGCACAAAGCGCGCGGCCTTCTCGCCGGACGAGGCATCGAGGCAGCCGCCGAGCCGCAGCGGGTTGTTGGCCACCACGCCGACCGTGCGCCCGCCGATGCGACCGAGGACGGTGAGCACGTTGGGTGCCCAGCTGGCCTGCAGCTCGAGACCAGGCCCGTCGAGGATGTCGGTGACGACGGGGCGCATGTCATAGGCGCGGCGAGCCTGAGGCGGCAGCGTCCGGGACGGGTCGGGTCGCGCCGGCGTGCGATCGAGGTCGATCGAGCCCTGCGCGTGCAGCAGCACGGCCAGCTGGGCCGCGGCGTCGAGTGCATCGTCGTCCGTCTTCGTGACCACGTGCACGACGCCGCTGCGCCGGCCGTGCGGCTCGGGCCCGCCGAGTCGAAGCATGTCGACGTCCTCGCCGGTCACCCGTCGTACGACGTCCGGTCCGGTGACGAAGACCCGACCCTCGGGACCGAGGACCACGACATCGGTGAGGGCCGGGCCATACGCCGCGCCGCCTGCAGCCGGCCCGAGAACGACCGACAGCTGGGGCACCCGGCCGCTGGCCCGGGTCTGCGCGGCGAACACCTTCGCGACGGCATCGAGTGCGCCGACGCCCTCGCGCAGCCGGGCGCCCCCCGAGTGCCAGATGCCGATGACGGGGACGCCGCGCTGCACCGCAAGATCGGTCGCATCGGCGATGGCACGGCAGCCGTCGATGCCCAGAGCACCGCCCTGCACCGACGAGTCTGTTGCGAAGGCGACGACCGGCGTGCCGGAAACCGTGCCGGTCATTGCGATGACGCCAGCGGCTTCGGTGAGCGGCTCGGAGCTGTCGAGCAGTCGGTAGAGCCGGGAGGTTGCGAGCGTCGCGGTGGAGACGGGGGCAAGAGTCACGGGGCTTCCTTGTCGTGAACAGTCAACGGGTGACGACGAGCGAGACGTCGTGACCGCCGAAGCCGAAGGACGTGGACAGGGCTGCGTCGTGCGGCAGCACGCGGGGAGCGATGCGCACGACGTCGAGGTCGATCGCGTCGTCGGGGTCGTCGAGGTTGCGGATGGCGGGCACGAGCCCTTCGCGAACGGTCAGCACCGCTGTCAGCGCCTCGACCGCGCCGGCTGCGCCGAGCAGGTGTCCGGTGCACGACTTGGTTGCGGTGACGGCGGGACGCCAGTCGCCAAGGGCGATGCGGAAGGCCTCGGCCTCCGCGATGTCACCGAGGGGGGTCGAGGTTGCGTGCGCGTTGATGGAGCCGACGTCCGTGGTCGACAGACCGGCGTCGCGCAGGGCGAGGGTGATGCTGCGAGCAGCACCGGTGCCGGCCGGGTCGGGGGCGGTGACGTGATGCGCGTCGGAGGCGATGCCGGCACCGGCCAGCCGGCCGTGGACGCGCGCGCCGCGGGCACGCGCGTGCGCCTCGGTCTCCAGGACGAGGATGCCGGCGCCTTCGCCGAGGACGAACCCGTCGCGGCCCTTGTCGTAGGGACGGCTCGCGGCCTCGGGCTCGTCGTGCCGGGTCGACAGCGCGCGCATCTGCGCGAAGCCGGCGATGGGCAACGGGTGCACGCACGACTCAGCACCGCCGGCGACGACGACGTCGGCGCGACCCGAGCGCAGCAGGTCGAGCGCGTAGGCGAGCGCCTCTGCTCCGGACGCGCAGGCGCTGACCGGCGTGTGCACGCCGGCCCGTGCCTTCAGCGCCAGCCCGACGGTCGCGGCCGGCCCGTTGGGCATCAGCATCGGGATCAGATGTGGCGAGACGCGGCGCGCTCCGCTCTCGCGGAGCACGTCGTACTGACTGAGGATCGTCAGCGCACCGCCGATGCCCGAGCCGATGACGACGGCGACCCGCTCGGGGTCGAGGTCTGGCGTGCCAGCGTCGTCCCACGCCTCGCGGGCGGCGAGCAGCGCGAGCTGCTGCACCCGGTCGAGCACACGGGCCTCGACGCGGTCCAGCCGTCCCTCGATGTCGCAGGTCGCGGCCAGCTTGACCGGCGAGTCGGCGAACGACGGGTCGTCGAGGAGCCGTACGCCGGACCGACCGGTCAGCAGGCCGTCCCACAGCGCAGCGACGTCGGGGCCGAGCGGGGTGACGGCACCGAGACCGGTGACGGCCATACTGGGGAGACAGGCGGAACCTGTCACGCGGCGACGCCGGCGTTGGCGATGAACTGCACGGCGTCGCCGACGGTCTTGAGCTGCTCGAGCGCCTCGTCCGGAATGCGGACGCCGAAGCGCTCCTCACACGCGACGACGATCTCGACCATCGTCAGCGAGTCGATCTGCAGCTCGCTGTCGAACGTCGCGTCCAGGGTGACCTTCTCGGCGGTCGCGCTGCCGCAGATCTCGTCGACGATCTCGGTCAGGGCGGCGAGCAGGTCGGGGTAGTTCGCGGTGGTCACGTGGATCTCCTTGGCTAGGGACACCGGACGACTTGTCCGGCGGCGGTCAGTCCCGCGCCGAAGCCGAGTAGGAGCACCTGGTCGCCCCGGTGCACCTCCCCGGTCTCGAGCAGGCGGTCGAGAGCGAGCGGGATGGAGGCGGCGCTGGTGTTGCCGCTGTCGACGACGTCGCGCGCGACGACGACGTGCGGCGGGAGCTTCAGCGCGCGCACCATCGACTCGGTGATGCGCAGGTTGGCCTGGTGCGGCACGACCGCGGCGAGATCCTCGAGACCGATGCCGGCCGCTTGACACGTCGCGCGGGCAAACGCCGGAAGCATCGAGGTGGCCCAGCGGTAGACCGCCTGGCCTTCCATCTCCAGCAACGGCGGGCTGCCGACCGTGCGCAGCACGTCCGCCTGCGCGCCGTCCGACGACCACACGGGCCTCGAGATGCCGTCGACATCGGCGACGCCGACGACACCTGCACCAGCACCGTCGCCGAACAGGAACGACGTCGAGCGGTCGTGCGGGTTGATGATGTCGGAGAACTTCTCCGAGCCGATGACGAGCACGTTGTCGGCGCTGCCGCACCGCACGGCGTCGGCGGCGAGGGCCAGCCCGTAGGTGAAGCCCGCGCACGCAGCGCCGAGGTCGAGCGCACCGGCGGCCGTGAGCCCCAGACCTGCCGCCACGCGGGCGGCTGCACCGGGGACGGCATGCGTGAGCGTGCACGTCGCGACCATCACCAGGCCGACGTCCGCCGGGTGGACGCCGGCGGCTGCGAGCGCTTTGCCGCCCGCACTGATGGCCATGTCGACGACCGACTCGTCGGCACCGGCGACGCCTCGGGTGACGATGCCGCTGCGCTCGCGAATCCACGCATCGGTCGAGTCGATGCGGGCGGCGATCTCGCTGTTGTCCCGTCGTACGGCGGGGCGGTGCGCACCGAGTCCGGTCAGTGCTGCCGATCTCACGACACCACCGCCAGCAGCTGACCGGGGCGCACGGGATCGCCGGCGGTGACCAGCCACTCGGTCAGCTTCCCGGGCACCGGCGCGAGGACCGTCGATGCGCCGGACCGGCCGGACACGACGGCGACGGGAGTGCCGGCGGCCACGGTCTGACCGAGGGGGACGAGCTGGTCGACGATGCCGCTGTCGGGCGACGGCAGGGCCCGCCAGCCGACCGGAAGGTGCTCACCGGCGGAGTGCAGGAGAGCGCGCGCGGCCGGCAGGTCGTCCGGCGTACGAAGCGCGACGAGCTCGACACCGGGCAGCGCCCGCTTCGCGACGGCGGTCAGCGTGCCGCCGGGCGCGAGCTCGACGACGCCGTGCACGCCGAGGCCGGCGAGCGTCTGCAGGCACAGGTCGAACCGCACCGCCGACGTGAGCTGCGCACCGAGGCGGTCGAGCGCGTCGCGTCCGCCGGTGACCACGGCGCCGTCGCGGTTGGCGACGACGGTCGTGTGCGGCGGCGCGGGAGACAGCGCGGCGACGGCGGAGTCGAAGTCGCCGCGCGCGGGCGCCATCGCGGACGTGTGGAACGCGCCCGCGACATCGAGCCGACGGACTCGCGCGCCGGCAGGTGGTGCCGCCGCGAGAGCCTCGAGGGCGGCGAGCGGCCCACCGAGCACGACCTGTCCCGCGACGTTGATCGTTGCGATCTCGAGTCCGAGGCACTCCGCTGCGCTGCGCACCGCGTCGGCGTCGCCGCCCAGGACGGCGGCCATGCCGGTGGGCGCGATGCGCGTTGCCGCCGCCATGGCCCGGCCGCGCGTCGCCGCGAGGGTGATCGCGTCGTCGTCCGTCAGCACACCAGCGATCGCGAGCGCCGGCAGCTCGCCGATGCTGTGACCGCACACGGCGTCGGGGCGTTGCTCACCGAGCAGGGCACGCGCCGACAGAAGGGCGGCGGCAGTCAGCAGCGGTTGCGCGATCGCGGTGTCGCGAATCGCCTCGGCGTCCCACGTCGTGCCGGCAGCGGCGATGTCGAAGGCCGCCATGGCGGACCAGCGGGCGACCGTCTCGGGTGCGGCGGCGAGGTCGAGCCAGGGCGCGAGCATGCCGGCGTACTGCGACCCCTGACCGGGGAAGAGGAGGGCGACCACGGCGCGACTCTGCCTGCGGATCGCGGCGCCGGCAGACCCCGAACCGCACGACGATCACGCCGATTCGTTGTGGGAAACCTCCAAGCCGAGCGTGGCCGTGCGAACGGCCGTAACGGAGACGTTCCTCATAGGAAACCTTTGTACTGACGGGTAATCGGCCGTAACCGGGCACGAGGTCGCCGGGCGTCGCCATTGTGGGGCATGCTGCATCGGTGGCCGGCCCGTCGACGTCGCAGCGACTGCGCCGGTCGACCGCCCGGCTCACGACGGACGCAGTGGCGCGGATGGCGACGCTGCCGTGGTTCGGTGCGCTTCCGCCCGAGGAACGGTCCTTCGTCGGGCTCGTGGTGCAGGCCGGCTTGGAGGAGTTCGCGTCCTGGCTGAAGGACCCCAGCAAGCCACCGCACGCCGACCCGACGATCTTCTCCGCCGCCCCGCGCGCGCTCGCCCGAGCCGTCACGCTGCAGCAGACGGTGCAGCTGATCCGGGTCGCCGTCGAGGTGCTCGAGGCGGCCATCCCGACGATCGCCGGCACAGCAGAGGAAGCCGACGCCCTCGAGCACGCGGTGCTGCGCTACTCGCGTGAGGTCGCGTTTGCGGCCGCCGAGGTCTATGCCGCCGCGGCGGAGGAGCGCGGCGCCTGGGACGCCCGGACCGAGGCGAGTGTCGTGGACGCGCTGCTGCGCGGCGACGTGAGCGAGGCGGTGCTCACCAGGGCGGGGTCACTCGGGTGGGGCCGGCCAGAGTGGGTGACGGTGCTCACCGGCACGATGCCCGACCCGGATGACGCGCGCATCCCCGACCTGCGCGCGGCCGCCCGTCGTACCGGGCTCTGCCTGCTCGTCGGTGAGTACGGCGGACGGCTGCTCGTCGTCGTCGGCGGCTCGGGCCCGCCCGCAGTCGCGATCGGGCAGGCCGGGGGCGCGTTCCCGCCGGGACCCGTCGTCGTCGGCCCGACCGTCGGTGAGCTCACCGACGTCGTCGAACCGATCGCCGAAGCGCTCGCAGCACTGTCGGCGGTCGCCGCCTGGCCCGATGCGCCCCGACCGGTGTCGTCGGCGGAGCTGCTCGCCGAGCGCGCCGTGCTCGGCGACGACGTGGCCCGGCAGCGGCTGCGCACCGAGGTCTACGAGCCGCTGCGCGACGCCGGGGGTGACCTGCTGCTGACCGCATCGACGTACCTCGACGCGGGTGCGGCGGTGGAGTCGACCGCGCGGCGGCTCTTCCTGCACCCCAACACCGTGCGCTACCGGTTGCGCCGGATCGCGGACGTCACGCGTCGTGACCTGACCAGCGCCCGGGATGCGCAGGTCGTTCGAGTCGCACTCGTGGTCGGCCGCACGGCCTGAGCATCGTCTAGTCCCCAGTGACCATGCCGGCGCCGCCGCTCGGCCGTACGGAGCAGTCGACGAAGTCACGCCGGACGGCAGCGCGCACACGGGGGCATCGAGCCCGATCACTAACGCATGACGCTGCCGACGGTCGAGTTCCACTGCGACACCTGCGCGGAGCCGAGCTTCCTGTACCGCCTCCATGGCACCGAGGCCGCGCTGTGCGCCGTCTGCTTCACCCGCACGTACGCATCGGAGTCGGCGCTGGAGCGCCGGCAGCGCCGGGTGCGCACACCGGGATCGGCCGTCGCGGGCTGCCTGCGCACGATGCGCGTGGCCCCGGCGGTCTCCGACGTTCACCGCCTGCTCGGCCGCTGTAGGTAACAGCCGCTAGGTCATCAGCACCTGGGAAGCGGGCACCGGAGCAGCGAAGCCGCGCAGCTCGCTATCGCAACCTCATCGCGACGGCCGGAGCATCGCGGGGTGCAGCCACCTTGCGGGTCCGCGCCGGTAGAGCGCTGCCGGCCGGCCGCCCTCCGGCCCGACCGGAGCGGCCCGGCCGACCGGCTCGAGGAATCCTGGCGTACCGGTGACCTTGCGGTGGAAGTTTCGCGGGTCGAGCGGCACGCCCCAGACGGCCTCGTAGACGCGGCGCAGATCCGCGACGGTCAGCTCCTCGTCGCAGAACGCGGCGGCCAGTGGCGTGTACTCCAGCTTCGCCCGCGCACGCTCGACGCCTGCCGCGAGCACGTGCGCGTGGTCGAACGCGAGCCGGTCGCGATCGACCTCGTCCACGGGCACCCAGGCGACGGAGCGCGCGCCGGCGCCCGGCGTCGGCGCGGGCAGGTCCGGCGCGAAGACCAGGTAGGCGACGGAGACGACGCGCATCCGCGGGTCGCGGTCGGGTGCACCGAAGGCGCCGAGCTGCTCGACGTACGCCGCACTTCGTCGTACGCCGGTCTCCTGCTCGAGTCGGCGTACGGCGGCGTCATCGAGGTCCTCCTCCGGTTCCACGAAACCACCGGGCAGCGCGATGAAGCCGCGGAACGGATGCGTGTCCCGCTCCACGAGAAGGACGGAGAACCGCCCATCCGTCACCGTCAGCAGCACCATGTCGACCGTGACCGCGAAGGGCGCAAACGCACGCGGGTCGTAGGCAGCCAGCCAGGCGCGCTCATCGGCTGCGATGCGCCTCATGCGGCTCCTTCTCGTCCGCTCGACGCTAACAGGGTCGACGGGTCAGACTGGTCGGGTGCCTGAGCTGCCCGAGGTCGAGGCCCTGGTGTCGTTTCTGCGCGACCACGCGGTCGGCCGGGTCGTCGCGCGGGTGGACGTCGCCGGGATCGAGGTGCTCAAGACCTACGACCCGTCCGTGACGGCGCTGGCGGGTCTGGAGGTGACCGGAGTCTCCCGGCACGGGAAGTTCCTCGACCTCGACGTGTCGGGGCTGCACCTGGTCATCCACCTCGCGCGGGCCGGCTGGCTGCGGTGGAGCGACAAGCTCTCGCCGGTGCCGCCGCGACCGGGGAAGGGTCCGTTGGGCTTGCGGGTGCACCTCGACGACGAGAGCGGGTTCGACCTGACAGAGGCTGGGACGCGCAAGCGGCTCGCGGTCTACGTGGTGAGGGACCCGGCGCTGGTGCCCGGTGTAGCTCGGCTCGGTGTCGATCCGCTGTCGGTGGACTTCACCGTCGAGAAACTGGCGTCGTTGCTGGCCGAGGAGCGCGGGCAGGTGAAGGGGGTGCTGACCAGCCAGTCGCTGATCGCCGGGCTCGGCAACGCCTACAGCGACGAGGTGCTCTGGGAGGTCGGGCTGTCCCCGTTCAAGCCGGCCCGCAACCTGACGGCCGAGGACATCGCGCGGTTGCACGCGGCGATCGTCGACACCCTGCGCGGTGCTGTTTCGCGCGCCGAGGGCCTCGCCGCAAAGGACCTCAAGGCGGAGAAGAAGGTCGGCCTCAACGTGCACGCGCGCACCGGGCTGCCCTGCCCGCGCTGCGGCGACACGATCCGGGAGGTGTCCTTCGCGGACAAGTCGCTGCAGTACTGCCCGACCTGCCAGACCGAGGGCAAGCCGCTCGCCGACCGCCGGTTGTCCCGGCTCCTCAAGTAGCCCGGAGCTGCCGCCAGCGGTCGAGGACGTTTGCGTCGACGTGCTCAGGCACCAGCAGAGAGGGATCCACGAGCCGCCACGGCACCTGATCTGTCGAGACACGCAGCTCGAGCGGAAACACCGGAGCCACCTCAGCCGAGAACTCCCCGAGCAGGGTGGTGTGCAGCCGCAGTGACGGGTTGCGGGCGAACACGTCGTCGTTCCAGATGATCGACCACGGGCCGCCGGGCGCCAGGCTGAGCGGGGACCACGGCCTCAGTACGGCGGCGACGCGCCCCTGTGCGACGGGATCGGCGCCGACGAGCAGGCCGCCCACGTCGTGGAGGGCCTGCAGACCGAGGGCGGCGGCTGCCCATGCACCCGTGAACAGGACGCCATCGGTCCCCTGGAGCTCGTGCAGGATGTCTGGCGACAGGACGCGGAGACCACCGATCCGGTCGCGAAAGCTGAGCGACGCGAGGCGGGCCAAAGTTTCGTCCACATCGGCGTGCCGAGTGACCAGCTGGAACCGGACGTCGCGTCCGCAGGCAGCAAGCACCCGGTCGGCGTCGTCCGAAGCGACGGGACGCGCACCGCTCTCCCAGCGCGAGATCGCGAAGCGGCTGACGCCAACCTGCTGTGCGATTGCGCCCTGGGTCAGGCCGGCCTGCTCCCGCGCCTGCCGCAGAACACTTCCGAGATCCATAGCCGGAGTGAATCGGGCGATCGCCAGCCAGCACGGTCCGCCGTCGCTACCTGTGGACAAGCGCGCGTCGTGTGTCGGTCAAGCTTGTTGCCCCTGCGGGCACATTTTCGAAGAAGTTGCGCGTGGGGGAAACAACCACGGCGCGAGTAGCGGGCAGCGCGGGTAGCGGGCAGCGGGCGGCGGGCGGCGGGCGGCGGTGGTCAGGAGGTGGTCAGGAGTGGCCGACGCCCGGGAAGACCGGGGGCCGGGGAGCTGCGTCGGATGGAATGCTGCAGGGCGTGGATCCCCGGGACGTCGCCGACACCTTCCTGCTCGATGTCCGGGAGGGCTTCGAGTGGCAGCTGGGGCACGCTCCGACCGCGGTGCACATCCCGATGTACGACGTCCCGCAGCGACTGGACCGGCTGCCCGACGGCGTGCCGATCGCCGTGATCTGCCATGTCGGCGCGCGGTCCGCGCAGGTGGCGCACTGGTTGCGCACGCAGGGCTACGACGCGCACAACGTGGAGGGCGGCATGGAGGCGTGGGCAGCCGGCGGCCTACCGGTCGAGGGGCTCAGCGCGTGAGCGACCGCTGGCGCGTGCTCGCACTGCCACCGCTCCCGAAGGACGTGCTCGAGGGCCTGTTCGCCGACGAGCGGGCCGAGATCGTCGTGCCGGCTGAGCGCACGCAGGCCGCCGTAGACGCACTTCTCCCTGAGGTCGACGTCGTCATCGGTGACTGGACGCACGGCTTGCGCGTCGACGACCCGGGGCCGCGGCTGGCGATGGTGCAGATGCCCAGCGTCGGCGTCGACACCATCGACATCGCCCGGTGCGCGGCTGCGGGGGTCCCCGTCGCCAACTGCGCCGGCGCCAACACGACCAGCGTCGCCGAGTGGTGCGTGTCCGCGACGTTCGCGTTGCTGCGCAAGACGATCGACGCCGACGCGGCGGTGCGCCGGGGCGAGTGGCCGCAGACGAGCCTCGGCGGTCGCGAGCTGGCCGGCAGCACGATCGGCGTCGTCGGCATGGGCGGCATCGGTCGCGCGGTCGCGACGATGTTCCGGGCGTTCGACTGCGAGGTGCAGTACTGGTCGCGCAGCCGGCACGACGATGCACCGGCCAGCTACCGCGACCTCGACGAGCTGATGGCGACCAGCGACGTCATCGTGCTGGTCATCGCACTCGGCCCGCAGACACGAGAGCTGGTCGACGCTGAGCGGCTGGCCAACCTCAAGCCCGGTGCTCTACTCGTCAACGGCGGCCGCGGTGCCCTCGTCGACGAGGCAGCGTTGATCGACGCCCTGCGCATCGGAAAGCTGGCCGGAGCAGCTCTCGACGTCTTCGCGACCGAGCCGCTGCCGATGGACTCCCCGCTGCGCGAGCTGCCCGTCGTGCTGTCCCCGCACATGGCCGGCTCGACCGGGCAGGCCGCGATGCGCATCGTCGGTCAGACGGCTGCCAACCTGCGGCGCGCCTTGGACGGTGAGCCGATCGCCGACGTCGTCAACGGCGTCGACCCCGCCGTACGCCGACGCCCTTGACCGTTCAGGTCGTCGCCCACCGCGGGTCCTCGGCGGCGCACGCCGAGCACACCCTTGCGGCGTACGAGCTGGCCCTCGACGAAGGTGCCGATGCCCTCGAGTGCGACATCCGGCTGACCCGCGACGGCGTGCTGGTCTGCGTCCATGACCGCCGCGTCGACCGCACCTCGGACGGCCGCGGCGTCATCTCCACGCTCGAGCTCGCCGAGCTCGCCGAGCTCGACTTCGCCTCCTGGAAGAAGGCCCACGGGGACCAGCTGCTCGAAGCCGACTGGGAGGAGGTGGACCGCGACCGCAGCCGGGTGCTGACGCTCGAGCGCTTGCTGCAGCTCGCCCTCGACCACCCGCGACCGGTGCAGCTGCACATCGAGACAAAGCACCCGACCCGGTACGGCGGGCTGGTGGAGCGGGCGTTGATCGAGCTGCTGGAGCGGTACGGCGTCGCCCGTCCGCTGTCCCGCTCGGTGTCGCGGGTCACCGTGATGAGCTTCGCGCCGACATCACTCCGTCGGGTGCACGCGATGTCTCCGGCACTGCCTACTGTGCTGTTGATGGAGCGCGTTCCGCTGCGCTACCGCGACGGCTCGCTGCCACCGCGGGTGACGATCGCGGGCCCGTCGTTGGAGATCCTGCAGGCCCATCCGGGCTACGTCGAGCGCGTGCACGCGGCCGGCCACCGCCTGCACGTGTGGACCGTCGACGAGACCGTCGACATCGACTACGTGCTCGGCATCGGTGTCGATGCCGTCATCAGCAACCACCCGCGCCGGGTGCTGCGCCGACTGGGGCGCGTGTGACGGGGCGCACGCGGCTGATGGCGCGGCTGGTCGAGATCGTCACCGGTTTCGGCGCGATGGTCGATGTCCCGCAGCTCTTGCAGCGGATCACCGAGGAGGCGCACGAGCTGCTGTCGGCGTACGCAGTCGGAATCGCTGTCCGAAACGGCGACCAGCTGACGATTGCGTCGGCGACCGGCCCCCACCCGGAGCTCACCGGTCGGTCCTTCGCGCTGAGCGAGAGCTCCGTGCAGACGTTGCTGGACACCGGCCGCCGTTCGCTCTCCGCGCCCGGCGGCCGCGAGCGGCCGCAGAGCGCACAGCTCAACCGAATCGGCGCCGACCTGTTCCGCGACCTGAACCCCAAGCCCTTCTCGGTGGCGCTCACCCGGACCGACCAGGCGGTCGCGGGTGCGCTGTATGTCATCCGGGACGAGCCGTTGACCGACGGCGAGCTCGAGGCGCTCGAGCTGCTCGCCGCGCATGCGGGCGCAGCTCTCCACACCGCCGAGGTCTTCACGACCGAGAAGCAGCTCGAGGCCGCGAAGGACCTGTTCCTCGCGACCGCAAGTCATGAGCTGCGCACGCCGCTCACCGTCCTGCGCGGCTTCGCCGAGACGCTGCTCAACCACTGGGACGCGCTCGACGACACCGCCCGGCGAGACCTGGTGGAGACGATCCGGGTCCGCACCGAGGGGATGACCGGGCTGGTCGAGCAGATCCTGCTCGGCGCGCGGGCCGGGCTGGGCGTCGAGACGAACCTGCGGCCGTTCGACCTGGCGGCGGCGGTGCGCACCGCCGCCGCCGCGATCGCCGGGTCGAGCGCTGCCCACCCCCTCGTCGTGGACGTGCCCGGTGAGGTAAGGGTCATCGGCGATGAGCGCACGGTTGACGGGATCCTGGGCCAGCTCGTCGAGAACTCCGTGAAGTACTCCCCGGACGGCGGGCAGGTCGATGTCACGCTGCGCATCGAGGGGGCGGAGGCGTTGCTGACCGTTGCTGATGTGGGTGTCGGCATCCCGCCAGCCGACCTGACCCGGGTCTTCGACCGGTTCGTCCGCAGCTCCCAAGGTGCCGGCGGGCAGCGGACGGTGGGCGGCGCCGGCCTGGGGTTGTACATCGTCAAGCAGTACGTCGAGGCGCAGCGCGGCCGGGTCCGGGCACTGGGCCGACCCGGCGGCGGGACCGTCATCGAGGTGCGCCTGCCACTGGCGTGAGGGTCGCCGTTAGACCTGCAGCGGTGCTGGGCACAATTGCCCGTACAGGGGTGCGGCTTCGGCCGTCCGGCGCGAGGAGGTGAGGGCGACGAGCACCATGCTCGTGCCGCACTCGCCGCCCAGCGCATCGGCTGTCCGGCATCGCTTCGTCGACGAACTGCGTGGTCGGGGGCTGCCGTCGATCGTCGTCGACGACGCCGCGCTGGTGCTGTCGGAGCTGGTCGGCAACGCCATCCGGCACGGCGCGCCGCTGCCCACCGGTGGCATCCGGGTCGGCTGGACGGTCAACGCCGAGATCATTCGCGTCGAGGTTGCCGACGGCGGTCGCGGGCCGCTCAAGCACGAGGCGAGCGTCCCGCTCGCGGGCGGCGGATCCGCGGACGCCGAGCGCGGTCGTGGCCTGGCGATCGTCTCGCTGCTGACGGTGTCGTGGGGCAGCGCCTTCGACTCGACCTCGGCCGTCGTCTGGGCCGACATCGCCACCACGCGCGCCCTCGACATCGCCGCCGCCGAGGAGCGCCAGGAGGCATAGGGTCGACCGTCGTCCGACGAAGCCCAGGAGCCTCCGATCAGCAGCCGCCGCACATCCCGGCCCCGACCCGAGCGGGCTGAGCGCAGCTTCGTGCTGCGGCCTTTCGAGGGCCTCGCGTCCGAGACCGACTGGGTTGCGCTGCGCGAGGTCGTCCCGGCCGCGACGTCTCCGCTGCACGTCAAGGGATCGGACCGCGAGGTGGTCCTGTCCACCGTTCTCCCACTCGCCTGGCCCGCGATGGTCCGCGCCGACGGCATGGTGTTCCTCGGCCTGCAGGTGCCGACCCGCTCCGGTGACATCAGCCGCGACCTCGGGGCGGCCCTTGAGCTCGCGCTGGCCGCCGAGCCCGGGACGCCCCTCCGGCTCACCGGTCTGCCGGCTCCCGGCCCGCGCCTGCAGGACCTGCTCGACGATGCGCCGCTCGACGTCACCGTGCACGAGGGCTTCGACTACTGGATCGACGGCGTCGCCGAGGCTGACACCTCCGACGACGACGTTGCGGCCTCGATGGAGCGGGCCAACGCGACCGTCGTGCCGACGGTCCGGCTGTCCGGCGTACCTGCGGCGTACTGGTGCCGGATGAAGGAGCGCACCCACTTGCGCTGGGTGCTGCCGGAGGACGAGGACGAGGTGCTCAACGCGCTGGCTCGCATCGCGGCGTCGAACGGGCTGTCGATCGGACCGGATACGAGGTACGTCGGCGCGTTCCGGGCACACGGTCTGCTCGTTCCGGTGTGGGACCTGCCGTCGGACCGAGGGGCCGCGGACCTCGAGCAGCCGGTCGCCGAGCTTCGCGCGCGGCTCGACGACACGCTGGCTTCGGCGCAGCCGCTCTCGACCGCCGAGCGCCGCGCCCGCGCCGGCTTGACGAGCCGCCAGCTGACCCTGCGCTGACTTCCCCCGCTGACGTCCGACGAAGTGGCTGCCAGGGCAGCCGGACGCTCGGACGTAGCGTTAGGGCGGGTCGCGTAGGACCGGGCACGACATGCAGCGCGGACCGCCGCGACCGCTGCCGAGCTCGCTGCCGGAGATGCGGACGACCTCGATGCCCGCCTTCTCCAGCCGGTCGTTGGTCTCGGTGTTGCGCTCGTAGGCCACGACGAGACCCGGTCGCAGGGCGAGGGTGTTGTTGCCGTCGTCCCACTGCTCGCGCTCGGCGGTCACCGGGTCGAGTCCCGTGTCGATGACCCGCAACGCGTCGACGCGCATCGCGTCGGCGGCCGCTTCGAGGAACGGCCGCGGATCCGCGACGTGCAGGCCCTCTCCGTCCGCGGTCACCGTGAACGCGGCGAGCGTGTCCGCAACCGCGGGGAACATCACGACCGCGTCGACGTCGACCATCGTGCAGACCGTGTCGAGGTGCATCGTGGCCCGCTCCTGCGCGATGGGAACGGCGAGTACGGCGGTCGCGACCCCAGCGGCGAAGGCGCGCAGCGCAAAGGCCTCGACTCCCGCCGGCGTGGTCCGCTGGCCGACTCCGACCGCGATGACGCCGGGCGCCATGACGAGCACGTCGCCGCCCTCGAACCACGCCTCCTGCTGACTTCCGCCGTACAGCAGCGGGGTCCCGGCGAACCGCGGGTGGTGCCGGTAGATCGCCCCGGTCAGCGCGGTCTCGCGCTGCCGCGCGCGCATAGAGGGCGCGGTGACGGCGACGTGGTCGTCGACCCAGACCGACGAGTCGCGCGTGAACAGCAGGTTGGGCAACGGGGGTACGACGAAGTCGCCGGGCCCGGCCAGCCGCGCGACGACACCTTCGGGGCCGAGGTGCGGCAGCTCCTCGTGGGTCAGCCCCGCGGCGACCACTCGGGCCAGCTCGTCGCTGGCCAACCCGAGCAGCACCTGACGCAGCACGGCCGCGAGCGACGGCCCGACCACGGTCGGCGCGACGACCGCGTGGACGACCTCCGCGCGCGCGTCGGCGTCCTCGAGCGTCTCCTCGAGCAAGTGCGAGAGGTAGAGCACCTCGACGCCGCGGTCGCGCAGCGCCTCGGCGAAGGCGTCGTGCTCCTCCTGTGCCCGGGCCACCCAGGGCAGGGCGTCGAACAGCAGGTCCGCGCTGTTGCGCGGGGTCAGCCGCTTGAGCTCGGCGCCGGGCCGGTGCAGCAGCACGGTGCGCAGCGGGCCGACCTCGCTGGTGACGCGATGGACAGGGGACTGCACGGCGTCACCATGGCAGATCGGTCAGGCCGCTGACGACTCGCCGACCAGATCCCGTCGTACCGCTTCGAAGAACGAGAGGTTCACCGACGAGCGCCACCACGCGCCCTTGACGATCCGCGGACCCCACTCCGGTCGTTCCTCGACGGTCGGTACGACGGCCTTGTCCATCCAGTCTTTCCCGTGAATCGGGTCGACCTCGGCGTGCTCGACGTAGAACGGGTATGCGTCGGCCGGCGCACCGAGCCGGTCGAAGGCCTGCAGCACCAGCCGGCAGCGCGGCCCGGCCTGCAGCTCGAGCAGTCCTAGCGCGCCGAGCATCTCCGGCTGCAGCCAGCGGTTGGTCGCGAGCAGCCCGCCGAGCGCGGCACGCTCGAGCGCCTCCACCGGCTGCTGCTCCCTCGGCACCGTCGGCATCTGCAGGGCGGCGGCCATCCGCTGGTGCAGCACGGTGTGCACCGCGTCGGGGTTGCCGTTGCCCATCTCGTCCCAGTAGTTCTTGCCCAGCTCGAGCTTCGCGCTACCGGCGAGCCCGACCTGGCAGACCGCGACCAGATCGTCGAACCCGCCGTCCGGACCGCCCTCGAGGGCAAGGAAGTCGACGAGCTCGTCCCAGCTGGCATCCTTCGCCAGCCACTTGTACGCCGCGGGCAGCCTGTCCCGCGCGGCCACCGCGCGCATCGCCTTCACGACCCGCTCCGGGTCGGCCGAGTCGGCCAGCTGACCGGCTTCCACCCACGCGAGCTCGAGCTCGGCGAGCCAGTCGGCTTCGAGGCGGTACTTCAGCTCGGCGATCACCGGGTGGCCCTGCAGGCGGGCCGCATCGCCGACGACCTCGAGCGGCGCGGTGTGCAGGTCGTAGATCGTGAGCAGCGTCAGGAACCGGTCGCGACGATCTCGTGGCTGCAGGGCCACGACGTCGGACAGGGGCACGCCGCGAAGCGCGCCGGTGAGGGCATCCGCGAGCGCCTTCGCGCCGGCGGGCCGCCACGTGGATCGGGACAGGCTGGTGGCCGGCGGGGTCATGGCGGCTCGGTCCTCCGAAACGTCATCGTGCGGGCGAGGTCTTTCGACTCTTTCCCGCTGGAACACCGCTGTAACGGCAGCGGTGCCGGGCCGGTTAGGGTCCGTCGGCATGGGACTTCTCGAAGGCAAGGTGGCGATCGTCACAGGAGCCGGCCGCGGCATCGGCCGCGGTGAGGCGATCGAGCTCGCAGCGCAGGGCGCCGGTGTCGTGGTCGGTGAGGTCGACGAGGACGCCGGCAAGGCCGTCGTCGACGAGATCACCGCGACCGGTGGAACGGCCGTGCTCCACCTCGGCGACTGCTCCGAGGTGGACAACGCGCAGGGCATCGTCCGTACGGCGATCGACGAGCTGGGCCGACTCGACGCGCTGGTCAACAACGCCGGCATCCTGCGCGACCGCACGCTGGCGAAGATGACGCCGGAGGAGTGGGACGCGGTGATCAAGGTGCATCTGCGCGGTCACTACGCGCCGACGCACGCCGCGATCAACCACTGGCGCGAGGAGGGCAAGCCCGGTCACGTCGTCTGCACGGCGAGCACCAGCGGCATCCTGGGCAACTTCGGCCAGAGCAACTACGGAGCCGCGAAGGCCGGCATCGCCGCCTTTGCACAGATCGTCGCGCAGGAGTCCTGGAAGCACGGCATCACCGTCAACGCGATCTGCCCGGCGGCTCGGACGCGGATGACGCAGAGCGCGTACGGCGACCGGCTGGAGGAGGCCACCGCGGGCTTCGACTTCTGGCACCCGGACAACGTCGCGCCGTTCGTCGCCTTCCTGTGCAGTGATGCCTCGGCCCACATCAGCGGCAAGGTCTTCGGCGTACAGGGCGATGCGGTCGAGCTGTACCGGCCGTTCACCAGCGAGGCGGTCATCGAGAACGGTGGCAGCAAGTGGGACCCCGCCGACTTCGCCGACCACGTCGGCTCGCTGTTCGAGGCGACCGGCATCAACCCGGCTGCCGAGAACGGGATGGCGAGGCTGCGCTACACCATGACGAACCGCACGTAACTGGTTCTTTCTGCTGACACTGCGTTACGCCAAATGGGCGCTGCGTAGGGGTCACGACTTGTCACGACGTACGACGTCGTTGTCTCTACAGTGAGGCGTTATGCGCGTGTTCCTCACCGGCGGCACCGGCTTCATCGGCGGCGAGGTAGCGCGCCTGCTGCGGGCCCGCGGTGACGCCGTACGCGCCCTTGTTCGGACGCCCGCGAAGGGCACGGCGCTCACGGACCTCGGCTGCGAGCTGGTGCCGGGTGACCTGTCCGACGAGCAGGCACTGACGCAGGCATGCGAGGGCATGGACGCCGTCGTGCACGGCGCCGCGCTCTACGAGGTCGGCGTTCCCGCCGACCGGCGCTCGGCCATGCTCGACGTCAACGTCGGCGGGACGGAGCGCGTGCTCGGCGCGGCTCTCGCCGCGGGGGTCCGCAAGGCGGTCTACATCTCCACCGTCGCCGTCTTCGGCAACACCGGCGGCCTCGTCGCCGACGAGGGCTGGGTCCGTCCCGACGACGGCAGATACACGTCGGTCTACGAGGAGACCAAGGTGCTCGCGCACCGCCGCGCCCACGAGATCGCCGCGCGCGGACTGCCGCTCGTCACGGTCCAACCCGGAGTCGTGTACGGCGCCGGCGACACCAGCACCATGGGTGACCTGCTGGCGCGCTTCGTCGCCGGCAAGCTGCCCGCGCTGCCGTTCCCGGACATGGGGGTCACGCCGGTCCACCGCGATGACGTGGCCGCCGGCGTGCTGCTCGCACTCGACGAGGGCGTGCCTGGCGAGTGCTACGTCCTCGCCGGGACTCCGGTCCGCGTTCGTGAGCTCGTCGGCGAGCTGGCCCGGGTCGCCGGTCGAAAACCGCCGAGGTTCGCGTTGCCGACCCTCGCCGTGCGCGCCGTCGCGCCGTTCGGCCGCGTCGTCGGCCCGCCGCTCGGGTTCCCGCCCAACCTGCGCGAAGTGCTGACGTCGTCCGACGGCGTCACGTTCTGGGCCACCGGCAAGAAGGCGATGGACGAGCTCGGTTGGACCAGCCGGCCGTTGTCGGAGGGACTGCGCGACCTGGTGGGTGCGGCATGACCGAGCCTCGGGGCGCGCGGCTGGTGCTGCCACTGCGGCGACTGTCGGAGACGACCGAGTCGCCGTCGATGGCCTTCCGTCGCACCCTCGACCTCGATGCGCACGGGGCCGGCGCGATCGGGGTCTGGCACGCCGCGGTGCAGGCGTCGGCGGAGGCCTGCCTGCTGCTCGACGGCGACGCCCGCGTCGTGGCCGCCAGCGCGGCGGTCGGCGCCGTACTGGGCACGACGGCGTCGTCCGCGGTCGGTGCCAAGTTCGTCGATCTCGTCACCGCCGTCGACTTCACCTCCGGCGCGGCACCCGACCTCGAGCTGGAGCGGTCGATGCCACCTCTGCGCGCCCTTGCGACCGGGGGGCTCGCTCGTGGCCTGCTGCGGCTGCGTTCGTCGGCGGGTCTGGTGACCTACGACGTCGTCGCGGTGCCGCTGTCGGGTCAGTCCGGCGCCCTGGCGTTCTTCCTGGCGGTCTGAGCCGCCGCGACGGCTTGCGCCAGCACGGTCTTCACGGGACGGTCCAGTGCCTGCGCGGCGGCGGCCACGTCGTCGTACTCCGGGTTGGTGTTGACGACCTGCCCGTCGAGAACGGCGACCTTGATCCGGATCGTCTGCCCGTCGACCTCGACGGTGCTCTCGCTGCGGTGCAACGCGCGCTTGCCGATCCGTTGGATCCGTACGCCGATCGTCGAGGTCTCGGTGAACACGACGCGTTGGACCTCATCTGCACGCGCTTCGGTGCACAGGACCGACAGCGTGTGGGCCGGCCGGCCCTTCTTCATCAGGATCGGTGTCAACCACGCGTCGCTCGCGCCCACCTCGAGCAGCCGCTGCAGAACGCCGGGCCACAGCCGGGGGTCGAGGTCGTCGACGTTGGTCTCCACCAGCAGCGCGCTGCCCGCGGCCTCAAGGGGTTCGCCGACGACGAGGCGAAGGACGTTGGCGACCTCCTGCGGGTCACGACCGCCTGCACCCATGCCGGTGCGGGTGACGCGCATCGGCGGTAGGTCGCCCCATCCGGTGACCACGGTGGCGAGCAGGGCCGCACCGGTCGGCGTCGTCATCTCGTGCGGTGCCACCCCGGCCCGCACCGGAGCCCCGGCCAGCAGCGCGAGCACTGCCGGCACCGGGACGGGGAGCGGGCCGTGCGCGCCGCGGGTCGACCCGGAACCGAGCGAGACGGGTGTCGCGATCAGTGCGGTGAGGGCAAGCTCGCGCAGCGCCGCTGCGGTCGCGACGACGTCGGCCAGCGCGTCGAGCGCGCCGACCTCGTGGAAGTGCACCTCCTCGACGCCGACGCGATGCACCGCAGCCTCGGCCTCGGCGAGCCGGGCGAAGACGTCGAGCGCGTCGGAACGGACCTGGCTGTCGAGCTCCGCCGACTCGATGATCCGGCGTACGTCCGGCCAGGTTCGCGACGCGGTGGCCTCGGCGCCGTCGACGTGCACCCGCGTCGCGCCGAGCCCGCTGCGGGTGACGTGCTCGGCGCGCAACGTGATCAGCTCCACGCCGAGGGCATCGATGGCCGACTGCATCAGCTCGATCGGGACACCGACGTCGACGAGGGCGCCGAGGAACATGTCCCCGCTCGCACCCGCTGTGCAGTCCAGCCAGCCGATCACTGCCGGCGCGCCACTCTCGCGGCGAAGACGCCCGCACCGAAGCCGTTGTCGATGTTCACCACGGCGATGCCGGGTGCGCAGGCGTTGAGCATCGCAAGCAGCGCTGCGAGCCCGCCGAACGATGCGCCGTACCCGACGCTCGTCGGCACCGCGACCATCGGCGTACCGACCAGGCCGCCCACGACCGAGGGCAGTGCGCCTTCCATCCCGGCGACCACGACGAGGCAGTCGGCGCGGTCGAGCACGGGCCGTGCGGCGATGAGCCGGTGCAGGCCGGCCACCCCGACGTCATCGACGCGCTCGACACCGGCACCGAAGGCACGAGCGGTCAGCGCTGCCTCCGCCGCGACGGCACCATCGCTAGTACCGGCCGCGAGCACGGCCACGCACCCCTTCGGCGTCGGCAGTCGGCCGACCGCGACGGTCTGGCCTTCGACGACCACTTCGCTGTACGCCGACGACAAGGCCTCGACGGTCTCGGCCGAGGCGCGGGTGACGAGAACAGCGCGATCCCCGGTCAGCTCGCGAACGATGTCGAGCACCTGGCCGGTTGTCTTGCCGGCGCCGTAGATGACCTCGGGATCGCCGGTCCGCAAGGCCCGGTGCGTGTCGGCCATGGCGCCGGCGAGCTGCTCGTACGGCGCCACGGCCAACCGGTCGAGCGCGTCGGCAGCCTCGACGTCGCCCGCTGCGACGGCTTCGAGCAGCGCACGCACGCCTTCGCGGTCCACGGGCGCGAGCGTACGTCTCGGCCGGGCTACCCTCCGTTGATGCTCCTGGACTCCGAGACCCTGCAGTGGGTCGCCCTCGTCGCGGCGGGTGTCGCCGTCCTGTCCCTGGGGCTGTGCCTGTCGCTGATCCTGCGCATCTCCCGTATCCGGCAGGCCTACGACAGCCTCGTCGCCGGCGAGACCGGTGCGAGCTTCGTCGAGTCGGTGCAGCGGCAGTCGGCCGGCATCAACGGACTGCGCTCGGACGTGCGGGTGCTGCGCGACGACCTCGCCGCCGCGCGCGCCGATCTGTCCGATGCGCTCCGGCACGTCGCGGTCGTGAGGTACGACGCCTTCGGTGACATGGGCGGGCGGATGTCGTTCTCTGCCGCGCTGCTCGACGACGCCGGTGACGGTCTCGTGCTGACGTCCATCAACGGCCGCTCGGAGACGCGGACGTACGCCAAGGGCGTCAAGGCGGGCAGCAGTGACCACTCGCTCTCGCCGGAGGAGGAGCAGGCCATCGCCTACGCGACCCGGGCCGCCGAGGGCCGCGACGGCGACGCCAACCTCACCGGTGCGGTTCGCCGCCATCGGCGATGACCGGCTGATGCCGGGAGTCCCGCCGGGTCGGTTCGGCTTCCTCGGCCCGGCCGGCACCTTTGCGGAGGCCGCGCTGCGCACGCTGCGCGCGGCCGACAAGGCCGAGCTCGTCCCCTTCGCGTCGGTGGCCGCCGCTCTCGACGGCGTCCGGGACGGGACGGTCGAGGCCGCGCTGGTCCCGTTCGAGAACTCCGTCGAGGGGTCGGTGCCCGCGGCGCTCGACGACCTCGCGACCGGCGAGCTGCTGCAGGTCACCCGCGAGGTGCTGCTGCCGGTGTCGTTCGCGCTGCTCGGCCGGCCGGGACTGGCTCGTGAGGACGTGCGGACAGTCGCGACCCATCCGCATGCAGAGGCGCAGTGCCGGCGCTGGCTGCGCGACGTGCTGCCGGCGGCCTCCGTCGTACTCGCGCCCTCGACGGCCGACGCGGCGCGATCAGTCCGCGACGGCGCGTACGACGCCGCCATCAGCGCGCCGATCGCGGCCGAGCACTACGGGCTCTCGGTGCTGGCCAAGGACGTGCACGACAACGAGGGCGCGGTGACCAGGTTCGTGCTGGTCTCCCGTCCGGGTGTCTCACCTGCGCCGACAGGGGCAGACCGCACGACGCTGGTCGCCTTCATCGCGGACGACCACCCGGGGGCCCTCCTGGAGCTGCTCACGGAGTTCGCGGTGCGGGGAGTCAACCTCACCCGCATCGAGTCGCGACCGACCGGCGGCGGACTCGGTCGCTACTGCTTCTCGGTCGACTGCGAGGGGCACGTCGCCGACGCCCGGGTCGGTGAGGCGTTGAGCGCGCTGCGACGGGTGTGCGCCGACGTGCGCTTCCTCGGCTCCTATCCGCGTGCAGACGGTGACGCGCCCGCCATCCGGCCGGGGACGACCGATGACGACTTCCGGGCGGCCGCGTCGTGGCTCGCTCGGCTCCGTGAGGGCACGTGAAGGCCGGCCTGTTCCTGCCGATCTTCGACGAGCTCAGTGATCCGGTGCTCGTCGCGCGGTTGGCCGCGGAGGCGGAGGAGGCCGGGTGGGACGGCGTCTTCGTCTGGGACCACATCTCCTACCGCGATCCGGTGCGCGCGGTGGCAGATCCCTGGGTCACGCTCTCCGCTGTCGCAACGTCGACATCGGGGGTCCGCCTCGGACCGATGATCACGCCGCTGCCGCGCCGTCGACCGGTTGTCGTCGCCCGGCAGATCGCCTCGCTCGACCAGCTGTCGGCGGGTCGGTTCGTCTTCGGCGTGGGCATCGGCAGCGACGGCGCCGGCGAGCTGTCCGCGACCGGCGAGGAGCTCGACGACCGGACCCGCGGGGCGATGCTCGACGAAGGGCTGGCGATCCTGCGCGCGGCGTGGACCGGCGACCGGGTCGACCACCAGGGCGAGCACTACACGGTCAACGGACTGACCCTGCTGCCGACGCCGGTGCAGCCCGCCGGGCCGCCGGTCTGGGTGGCCGCCCGCTACGGCAACCGCAAGCCACTGCGCCGCGCCGCGCAGCACGACGGCGTGTTCCCGATCGACCTCGAGAACGCCGACCAGCTCATCGAGGTGATCGACGACGTGCGGGAGATGCAGACGGACAAGCACACGCCGTACGACGTGGTCGTCGGTCTGCTTCCCGGTGTCGACCCGGCGCCGTACGTCGCGGCCGGCGCGACCTGGTGCCTGGCGTCGTTCTCGCCGTACGGGCTGCGGGTCGACACCGTGCGCGGTGTGCTGCGGGACGGCCCCTACTCGAGCGGCTGAACCGGTACGCCGTTGTCGCGGCGGGCGAGGGTCACTCCTGCACTTGCCGCGCTGACCATGAGCAGTGCGGCGACTTCACGCGCGTGCAGCCGCTGGTCGAGGAACAGCAGTCCGGCCACCGCGGCGGCGGCCGGCTCGAGGCTCATCAGGATGCCGAAGACGCGGGTGGGGATGCGACGCAGCGCCGAGAGCTCGGCGCCGTACGGGATTACGGAGGACAGCAGGGCCACCGCGAACGACGGCAGCAGCAAGGCTGGTCGGTCCACGACCGCGGCCGCGCCCGGCGCGCCGAACGGCAGGGCGAGCACGGCCCCGACGCCGAGCGCCACGGCCAGTCCGTCCGTCCCCGGCATCGTGCGGCCGACCAGTGCGCTCGACAGGATGTAGCCGGCCCAGAACATGCCGGCCAGCAGCGCGAGTGCGAGTCCCGACAACGGGATGCCGCTGGTCGTGTCGATGCCGAGCAGCGCGACTCCGGCGGCCGCGAGGACCGCCCAGCCGAAGTCGAGCGGACGTCGCGTCTGGACGAGAGCCAGCAACAGCGGGCCGAGGAACTCGACGGTGACCGCAACGCCCAGCGGCACGGTGCGGATCGACTGGTAGAAGACCAGGTTCATCGACGCCATCACGACGCCGAGCAGCGCCGCCGCCCGCCAGGCCCGGCCCGACCACGCCCGAAGCCGCGGCCGGAGCACGGCGAACAGGAGCAGGGACGACAGCCCGAGGCGCAGCAACGTGATGCCCGAGGCACCGAGGTCGTCGAAGACACCCCGCGCGATGGCGCTGCCGCACTGCACCGACGCGATGCCGACGAGAACCAGCAGCGGAGCGGGGGTGCGTGGGAGTTGCGGGCGGAGCACCTGCGCACGCTAGTCCGGCGGGCGAGGGCGCCGGGACCGCCACGGTGCAGGTGATGACGCGGCGACGTCGAAGTCTGCGGTCTCACCGGGGGGAAGACATGCATCGACGGGCCGCGGCGTTCGGCGCCGCACTCGCGCTCACGGCCGGCGGCGGAGTCGCCTCGGCCGCGGGCGGGCATGACGCTGCTCCGGTGGGAGCAGCCGCGGTCACCGGCGCGGACGTCCCGGTGTCCTCGGTGCGGTGGGAGCGCCAGGACCTGCGGTCGTCGCAGGCTGTTCTGCGCGCGTACCGGGCGACGCTCTCCGCCCGGGCGGCCCGGCTGAACCAGGGCGACGAGGGCTTCTTCGTCTACGGCGGCGTCAGCGAGGCGGTGCCGATCCACGACGTCGACGGCGACCGCGCCGACGACGTGCTCGAGGTGCGGGCCGCGGCAGCCAAGGGGCCGGCCGTCGCCCTCCGGTCCGGTCGCACCGGCCGCGAGAAGTGGGTGGCGCCGACCGACTCGCTCGCGGCGGTGGAGTACGTCCCGGTGCCGGGTGGCCACCCGCTCGTGCTCACCTACGCGCTCACTGAGGACGGCGAGGACGCCTTCCTGGCGTTCGTCGGGACGACGACGCTCACCGTGCAGGCGTTCGACGCATCGACCGGAGCGCTCAGCTGGAGCGCGGACTGGAACGGTGCCGAGACCTTCAGCCCCGCCGCAGCGACCCTGGTGGGCCTGGCCTTCCCCGGCGGCGTGCTCACGGCCCGGCGCGGCCAGCACCCGACGTTGCTCATCGACTCCTTCGACGAGGTGATCACCGACGCCAGTGACACGTTGCGCTCGCACGTCCAGTACGTCGACCTGCTCACCGGCAAGGCCACCGGGACGACAGTGGACGTCGACGGCGACGCGGCGTTCTCCCCGGTCGGCGACCTCGACGCCGACGGCACGGCCGACGTCGTGGAGGTGGCGGCGAGCGGCAGCATCGCCGCGCTCTCCGGCGTCGACGCCCATCAGGTCTGGGCCGCGAAGGCTGCCCAGCAGTTCGACCTGGGTTCGGCGGACGCCGCCGCGGACATGACCGGTGACGGCAGGGCCGACGTCTTCGTCGCCATGGGGACCTTCGACGACCAGCCCGGTTACGTCGCGGCGCTCGACGGCCGCACCGGCAAGCAGCTGTGGCAGCGCACCGCTGCCGGAGCCCGGTCCATCGGCGACATCGACCGCGACGGGCGCAGCGAGACGCGGCTCATCACCTACGTCGGGAGCGCGGTCCGCTACACGGCTGTCAACAGCCGCGGCCGGACGCTGTGGAGCACGACGGTGACGCCGACGGTGCCGCGCACCAGCGCGCTGTCCTGGCTCGCCGGTGACCTGGACGCGGACGGCATCCAGGACAGCTACGTCCGGCTCGTCGACCGCAGCGAGCCCGGGGGGAGCGGGGGCAAGGCGTCCTTCGTCGTCAACGGACGCACCGGTCGCATCGCCCAGCACCCGGACTGGGGCATTCCGCTCGCTGCCAGCATCGACGGTCGCGGCGACGACTTCGCGCGGACGTCGACCGTGCTCACCAACGGGGCCCAGCGCGTCCTGATGTCCGTCGTGGACGGGCGCACCGGCAGGGCGACGTGGCAGCGGCAGGTGCCGGTCGAGAGCAGCGCGACGCTCGCCGACGTCTGGGGTGGAGACTTCACCGGCACGGGTCGCACCGACGTGCTGTCCCTGCTCACCGAGCCCGACCGCGCGGTCGTGGTCGTGCAGAACGGACGCACCGGCGGCACGTCGTGGTCGGGCGGCTACGACGCGCGGCGCGACCTCAAGCCCTTCTGACCCGGCCGCCGGCGGCGACACGGCACTAGCCTCGGCCGGTGCTCAACCGGCTGGTGGATGTCGTCGCACCCGCCCGCCTCGGCTCCGGCTTCCGCTGGTTGATCGCCTCGAGCTGGGTGAGCAACCTCGGCGACGGGATCGCCCTGTCAGCCGGGCCGCTCCTGGTCGCTTCCCAGACCCACGACCCGTTCCTCGTCGCGATGGCGCCCTTCCTCGGCAGACTGCCGTGGCTGCTGATCGGGCTGCAGGCCGGAGCACTCGCCGACCGCCTCGACCGCCGGCTGCTCGTCGCGACCGTCGACCTCGTGCGCGCCGGCGTGCTCGCCCTGCTCTGCGTCTCCATCGCGACGGGCGTCGTGTCCGTGCCCGTCGTCCTCGTCACGATGTTCCTGCTTGGTACGACGGAGGTGTTCGCCGACACGACGTCGCAGACACTGCTGCCGATGCTGGTGCATCGCGATGACCTGCCGCTCGCGAACGCGCGGCTGCAGGCCGGCTTCATCACCATCAACCAGCTGGCCGGTGCGCCGATCGGCGCCCTGCTGTTCGCCGTCGGTGCGATCTGGGCCTTCGCCAGCCAGGCGATCCTCGTGGCGCTAGGCGCGGTGCTCGTCCTGCGGATCGCCGGCCCCACCGAGCCGCGTCAGGCGGTCGCGAAGACCCGGATGCGCAAGGACATCGCGGAGGGCATCCGGTGGGTCCGACGCAACCCGGCTGTGCGAACGCTGGTGCTGACGATCTTCATCTTCAACCTGACCTTCGGGGCGGCCTACTCCGTCCTCGTGCTTTACGCGCAGCAGCGGTTGCACCTCGGCACGCTCGGCTTCGGCCTCATCACGACGTGCAACGCGGTCGGCGGGTTGATCGGGACCGCGCTGTACGGGTGGATCACCCGGCACGTCAGCCTGGCCGACATCATGCGGATCGGCTTGAT
Source organism: Actinomycetota bacterium (assembly GCA_033851845.1). Lineage (GTDB taxonomy): Bacteria > Actinomycetota > Actinomycetes > Mycobacteriales > SCTD01 > RYN-124. Next base: position 16,497 of record JAWWOH010000141.1, on the reverse strand, counting down.
CTTCGAGACGGTGACGCACCTGGTGTTCGCCGTCACCACGAACGCCGTGCTCGCGCTGGCGGTGTTCACGCTGTTCGGCGCGCATGCGTTCATCTGGTTCACCACCGCCACCAGCGTGCGGCAGCGCGCCGTCCCGGACGAGCTCCAGGGCCGGGTCGCCAGCGTCAACATGTTCGGTGTCTTCAGCACCCTGGTGGTCGGGTTCGCCGTCGGTGGCGTGATTGCACAGCGCTGGGGGGTCACCGCGCCGTTCTGGTTCGCCTTCGTCGGCTCCGCCCTTTTCGTCGTCCTGATCTGGGGTCAGCTGCGACACATCGCCCACGCCGACGGGGATCCGACGCCGGTAGCCTCGGGCTCGTGATCGACCTGAAGGCGCTGCGTGAGGACCCGGATGTCGTGCGCGCGTCGCAGAGAGCTCGCGGTGATGACCCCGCGCTGGTGGACGGACTGCTGGCAGCCGACGAGGCGCGCCGGGCGGTCGTGTCGCGCGCTGACTCCCTCCGCGGTGAGCAGAAGGCCGTGTCACAGTCGGTCCGAAGTGCGTCCGCGGAAGAGCGTCCGGTGGTGCTCGAGCAGGCAAAGGCACTGGCGCAGCAGGTGAAGGACGCCGAAGCCGCGCAGGCCGACGCCGATACCGCTCTGCGGGCCGCGCACCTCGCCGTACCGAACGTCATCGCCGGTGCACCTCCCGGCGGTGAGGACGACTACGTCGTGATCGAGCAGGTCGGCGACGTTCCGTCGTACGACTTCGAGGTCCGTGACCACCTCGACATCGGTGCGCTCCTCGGTGCGATCGACACCGAGCGCGGCGCCAAGGTCAGCGGTGCCCGCTTTGCCTTCCTGACCGGACCCGGTGCGCTGTTGGAGCTGGCGCTCGTCAACCTTGCGATGGCGCAGGCCGTCGAGGCCGGCTTCACGCCGGTGATCGCGCCGGCACTCGTCCGGCCGGAGGCGATGGAGGGCACCGGCTTCCTCGGCGCGCACGCCGCGGAGGTCTACAAACTCGAAAACGACGACCTCTACCTCGTCGGTACGTCGGAGGTGCCGCTCGCGGCGTACCACTCCAACGAAGTCCTCGACAGCGTGCCGCGGCGGTACGCCGGTTTCTCCTCGTGCTTCCGTCGCGAGGCCGGCAGTCACGGCAAGGACACCCGCGGCATCATCCGGGTGCACCAGTTCGACAAGGTCGAGATGTTCTCGTACGTCGACACTGCGGACGCGGCGGCCGAGCACCAGCGGCTGCTGGAGTGGGAGAAGGAGTTCCTCGGCAAGCTCGAGCTGCCGTTCCGTGTCATCGACGTCGCCGCGGGCGACCTCGGCTCGAGTGCGGCGCGCAAGTTCGACTGCGAGGCATGGCTGCCGTCGCAGCAGCGCTGGCTCGAGCTGACCTCGACGAGCAACTGCACCGACTTCCAGGCCCGCCGGCTCAACATCCGCATCCGCGGCGAGAAGGGGCCGGTGCCGGCCGCGACGCTCAACGGCACACTCTGTGCCGTCGGCCGGACCATCGCGGTGCTGCTCGAGGTGCATCAGCAGGCCGACGGCTCCGTGCACGTCCCGCTGGCGCTGCGCCCCTACCTCGGCGGTCGGTCGGAGCTCAAGCCTTCGTGATCACGTTGCGTCCGAGGGAATGGCGGCTCGGACGGCCGTTGCGTCGGACGCAACGGCGGTGACGGCGCCGCGGTTGGTCGCCACGGACCTCGACGGCACGGTCATTCGCAGTGACGGATCGATCAGCGACCGCACCCGGCAGGCGCTCGCTGCGGTCGAGGAAGCGGGGGCCGTCCTGGTTCTCGTCACCGGCCGGCCGCCGCGGTGGATGCCGCCGATCGTCGAGGCGACCGGGCATCACGGTGTCGCTATTTGCGCCAACGGCGCGCTGGTCTACGACCTGCACACGTCAACAGTGGTGCGGCACTCCTTGCTGTCCGCACAGGCCCTGACCGACATCGTGGCGGCGCTGCGGCGCGATCTGCCCGGCATTGCGTTCGCCGTGGAGCGGCACGACACGGGCTTCGCGCACGAACCGTCGTACCGCCCGCGCTGGGACAGCAGCGACCCGAAGGCGATCAAGCCGCTCGACGAGCTGCTCACCGACGGCGTTGTCAAGCTGCTCGGCCGGCACGACGAGCTGGATCCGCAGCACGTCCTCTCGACAGCGCACCGCGCCGTCGGTGACCTGGCGACCATCACGCACTCGACGAGCGATGGGCTGTTGGAGATCAGCGCCGTCGGCGTGACCAAGGCGTCGGCACTCGCCGAGCTCGCTGCCGAGCACGGCATCGATGCGGCGCAGGTCGTCGCGTTCGGTGACATGCCCAACGACATCCCGATGCTGTCCTGGGCCGGACGCGGCGTCGCCGTCGCCAACGCGCACCCCGACGTGCTCGCCGTCGCCGACGAGGTCACGGCCTCCAACGACGACGACGGCGTCGCCGAGGTCCTGTCCCGCTGGTTCTAGAGGTACTGGCCGGTGCCGCCGCCGGCGGCCTGTGGGGCGGCGCCGCCGGGAAGCTGGCCGGCCGGGAGCTGCGGCTGACCGCGCATCTGCTCGAGCTGCACCCGGGCCGCCATCTGCTGGGCGAAGAGCGCGGTCTGGATGCCGTGGAACAACCCCTCCAGCCAGCCGACCAGCTGCGCCTGCGCGATCCGCAGCTCGGCGTCCGTCGGCACCGTGTCGTTGCTGAAGGGGAGCGTGACCCGGTCCAGCTCTTCACGCAGCTCGGGCGCCAATCCCTCACCGAGCTCCTTGATCGAGCTCTCGTAGATCTCCCGCAGCCGGGTGCGCGCGCCGTCGTCGAGCGGCGCCGCCCGCACCTCTTCGAGCAGCTGCTTCACCATCGAGCCGATCCGCATCACCTTCGCGGGCTGCTCGACGAGCTCGGCCGGGCTGCGCTCCTCGGTGCCGTCCGCGGGCGGAACCTCCATCTCGCCCATCGGCTGCCCGTCGGGTCCGACGATGGTGACGGTGTGGCTCTCGGGCTTCGGCTCGGTCATGTCTTGATCCTGCCCCACGTCTCGGACGCGCCACCGGCTGCGGCAGGGTGAGCGCATGACCTACGACGTGGCGGCGGTCCGGTCGCAGTTTCCGGCGTTGGCCGAGGGGCTGGCGCACTTCGATGGCCCGGGTGGCACCCAGGTCCCCGAGGCGGTCGCCGACGCCGTCTCAGGTGCGCTGCGCAGCGCGGTCAGCAACCGGCACGGCGACTTCGCCAGCAGCGCGCGGGCCGACGCGATCGTCGATGCCGCCCGCGACGCGGTGGGTGATCTGCTCGGCACCGACTCGCGGGGCGTCTTCTTCGGCCCGTCGATGACGGCCAACACCTACCTGCTGGCGCGCACGCTGGCCGCCACCTGGCGACTCGGCGACGAGGTCGTCGTCAGCCGGCTGGACCACGACGCGGACGTCCGCCCGTGGGTGCAGGCGGCCGGGCGCGCAGGTGCCATCGTGCGCTGGGCCGACTTCGACGAAAAGACGTGCGAGCTGCCGGTGGAGCAGTACGACGAGCTGCTGACCGACCGCACCCGACTGGTCGCGGTGACCGCAGCGAGCAACGCGGTCGGCACCATGCCCGATGTGCGCGCGATCGCGGACAAGGCACACGCGGTGGGTGCGCTGCTGCACGTGGACGGCGTGCATGCGACCCCGCACGGCAGCGTCGACGTGGCTGCTCTCGGCGCCGACTTCTACAGCTGCTCGGCGTACAAGTGGTACGGCCCGCACGTCGGCATCACCGTCGCCGATCCGGCGTTGCTCGAGACGTTGCAGCCCGACAAGCTCGTGCCCAGCAGCGACGACGTGCCCGACCGGTTCGAGCTCGGCACGTCGCCGTTCGAGCAGCTTGCCGGTGTCACCGCGGCAGTCGACTGGATCGCGTCGCTCGGCAACGGCGCATCGCGACGTGAGCGCATCGTCAGCGCGATGCATGCGATCGCGGCGCACGAGGCCGCTGTCTTCACGCGCCTGTACGACGGCCTCGCCGCCCGCGACGACGTGTCGCTGGTCGGTGCGCCGGTTCGTCGTACGCCGACCGTCGCTTTCACCGTCGACGGGCGTACGCCGCAGCAGGTCGCCAAGAGCCTGGGAGACAAGGGAATCTGCGTCTGGGCTGGCAACTACTACGCCGTCGAGCTGATGCGGCGGTTGGACCTCGAGGACAGCGGCGGGGCGGTCCGCGCCGGCGTGGTCTGCTACACCACCGACGACGAGGTCGACCGACTGCTGGGAGCGCTCTAGATGGACAGCACCACGAGCCGTGAGATGCACAAGCTCGAGCCGCTGCACACGATGGTCTACTTCGCCGCCGAGGCGCGCGAGGAGTACGCCGCCTTCGGCCTCGACAACCAGGCCACGCAGTACTTTCCGGCCCGCGCGGCCGCCCTCGGGGTCGTGCCGTGGCAGGTCGTGCAGGCGACGTTCTTCGGGTTCTCGCCCTTCGCGGTGGAGATCGGCATGACAGGTGTGTGGGACCGCGTCTCACCGATCGACCTGATCGCCGCGCGCTATCGCGCCGTCGACCGGGCCCTGCGCCGGATGGGCGGCGAGCTGAGTGACGACCCAGCGCTCAAGGAGGCGGTGGACCTCTACCGCACCGCCACCGTCGACTTGCCTCGCGAGGGCCGGCCGCTGTACGCAGCACACGCCGCCCTTCCGTGGCCGGACGAGACGCTGCTTGCGCTGTGGCACGGGCAGACGCTGGCCCGCGAGTTCCGTGGTGACGGGCACCTCGCCGTGCTCCTCGCCCGCGGTGTCAGTGCCCCGCAGTCGCTTGTCCTCAACGGCGCGTACGTCGGGCGCGGCATGACCGACTTCCTCAAGCAGTCGCGGGCCTGGTCGGAGGAGCAGTGGAGCGAGGCGGTCGCGCAGCTGACCCAGCGCGGCCTGGTCGCGGCAGACGGCTCGCTCACCGCGGAGGGACAGGCCTTCCGGAGGGCGATCGAGGACGAGACCGACGCCCTGGCGCTGCCGATGTGGCAGCGCATCGGCGAAGACGGCTGCAGTCGGCTCCGCGAGATCGTGCTGCCGCTTGTGCGTGCTGTCGTCGACGCCGGCGGCATCCCCGCCACCAGCACGCGCTGACCACCACCAACCCGAGCCGTCAGGTCGTCAGGTCGTCAGCAGGATCTTGCCGACGTGACCGCTCTCCTCGAGGGCGCGATGGGCATCCGCCACCCGCTCCAGCGGCAGGACCCGGTCGATGACGGGACGCACGTCGCCGGCCTCGATGGCCGGCCAGACGCCGGCGAGGACCGCCTGCACGATCGAGGCCTTCTCCGCTGCGGGTCGCGCCCGCAGTGACGTCGCGTGCACGGTGGCGCGCTTGTGCATGAGGCCCGCGATATCGAGCTCGCCGCGGGTGCCGCCCTGCATGCCGATGACGACCAGTCGGCCGTTGACGGCAAGCGTCTCGATGTTGCGGCTGAGGTACTTCGCGCCCATGTTGTCCAGGATCACGTCGGCGCCGTGGCCGTCCGTCGTCGACCGGACGACGACGGCGAAGTCCTCGTCGCGGTAGCGGATCGCGCGGTCCGCGCCGAGCTCCTCCGCCCGCTTCGCCTTGTCCGCGGACCCGACCGTGCAGAGCACCCGGGCGCCGTGCCGCGCGGCGAGCTGGATCGCCATCGTCCCGATCCCCGACGTACCGCCGTGCACCAGCAGGACCTCACCCGGCTGCAGGGCGGCGAGCTGGAAGACGTTCGACCAGACGGTGCACGTCACCTCGGGCAGTCCCGCGGCATCGACGAGGGAGACACCGGCCGGCACCGGCAGCAGCTGCCCGGCCGGGACGGCGACCTTCTCGGCATAGCCGCCGCCGGACAGCAGCGCGCACACCTCGTCGCCGACCTGCCAGCCCGCGACGTCCTCGCCCAGCGCGGCGATCCGGCCCGAGCACTCCAGGCCGGGGTAGGGCGAGGCTCCCGGCGGCGGGTTGTAGAAGCCCATCCGCTGCAGGGTGTCCGCGCGGTTGACGGCCGTCGCCACGACGTCGACGACGACCTCGCCGGCGCCCGGGACCGGGTCGGGCACGTCGGCGGGCGTCAGCACCTCGGGCCCACCGAACGTCGGAAGCGTGACCGCGCGCATGGCGGCGAGCCTGCCAGACAGGCCGACGTGACCTCCGGGCTTGTGACAGGTCACAATGCCGACGTGGCAGCCTCGCTCTACACCCGGGTGTCCCGGCAGTTGCCTGTGCTCGCTCGCCGGATGATCGAGACGTTCCTGGACGAAGTGCCCTTCTACCGGCAGCTGCCTGTCGAGCAGCTCGAAGGCGAGATCCTGGAGATCTGCGTCAACAACCTGCAGGTCTTCTTCGCGACCCTCGAGGCGGGCCGTCTCCCGACCGGGGAGGAGCTCGCCGAGCCGCGATCCTCGGCCGCCCGGCGCGCGCAGGAGCGCATCCCGCTGGATGCCGTGCTGACGGCGTACCACGTCGGCGGACGCGTGGGCTGGGCAGCGCTGGTCGCCGAGGCCAAGCCGAGCGAGACGGCCGAGCTCGTCGCGGCGGGCGACCGCGTCCAGCTCTACGTCCAGTGCCTCACCAGCGCGGTCGCGACGGCCTACCTCGAGGAGCAGCAGGCGATCTCGGGCGAAGAACGGGATGTACGACGGGCGCTCGCCGCTGCGCTCATGGCCGGTCAGCCCGCGGATGCGTTGGCGGCACGACTCGCGGTCGACCTCGATGCGACGTGGAACGTCATCGCGCTCGAGCTGGCCGAGCACGTCGACGAGAAGGCCGCGGGCGTCGCGGGTGCCGTTGCGGCGCGCCGCAAGGTGCGACGGGTGCAGGCCGTGCTCGACAGTCAGGCTGCGGGGGAGGCGCTCGGGCTGTTCGACGCGACGGGCGGCACGGTGTTCCTCGTCGACGACGGTCGCGACATCGGGCGCCTCGCCGAGCAGCTTCAGGCGGCGGCCGGTGTGGAGGTGCGGGTCGCCGTCGCGGAGGGCGTTTCCACCGGCCGGCTGGCGGGGGCGAGCGCGCAGACGCGTGAGGTGCTGCGCCTCGTCGGTCGGCTCGGCCGCCCGGCGGGGTTGTACCGCCTCGCCGACGTCCTGCTCGAGTACCAGCTCACCCGGCCCAGCGATGCGCTGGACGGTCTCATCGCGCTGCTCGACCCGCTTGAGCGCAACCCCGACCTGCTGCTGACACTGGACGCCTACCTGGCCGAGAACCTCGATCGGCGGCGTACGGCGGCCGCGCTGCACGTGCACCCGAACACGCTGGACTACCGGCTCAAGCGGATCGCCGGGCTCACCGGTCTCGAGCCGACGACGACGGCCGGCTTGCAACTGCTGTCCGCCGCGTCGATGGCCCGCCGGTTGTCGCTCGGCTGATCCACCCACCGCGCGGTAGTAGCCCTTCCCGTCTGGTCGGTTGCACCCCTCCTTGATCAACGCGGCACCACCGGGTGACTCCACCCGCGTCCACGATCAGTTGCGGTCGCGTTGATCAAGCAAATCGAGCGAGGGCCACGCCAGAGGTGGGTCTCGCGTCAGCTGGGCTGGGTGGAGCGGATCACGTTGGTGATGTCGGTCGTGAACGGCACGCCACCGACGGTCCCCTCGCCCTTCGTGTGCTCCTTGACCGAAAGGCGGTGCGCGGGATCGGCCCAGGTCTGCATGTGCCCGGTGTAGGTGATGTCGCCGGTGAGCTTCAGCGTGCTCTGGATGACGATCGTCGGCGTCGCCGTCCCGCCGATCGTCAACGTCTCGCGGCCGGTGATGCGCGCGGTCACGGCTGCGGTCGTCTTGCCGTCGGTCGACTTCGCGGTCCATGACCAGGAGCGGCCGGTAGTCGGCGGCTCCGGCACGAGCAGCACCGGTGCAGCGGGCCGGAACTCCTTGCTGAAGGCCGGGTTGGTGATGGCGAGCCGGACGAGGAAGACGCCGCCGCTGCGTACGACGATGTCCTGCTCGGTGCGGCCCTGGTCGGTGCCGAGCAGCGAGTGCTGTCGGCCACCGGCCGGCGGGTCGACGGTCAGCGTCGCGGTGCCCGACGCGTCGCGTGGCGTCCCCGCCGTGACCGTCCCGGACGTGTCATAGGTGTAGGTGCCTGGAGCCGCGAACGTCGGCCCGGTCCCACCGTTGTTGGTCGTGGTGCCCGTCGTCGTCGTACCCCCCTGTGCACTTCCGGTCGTCGTCGAGCCCGTGCTGCCGACGGCGGCGCCACCGGAGGTGTTGGCGGCGGCGGAGCCGCCGGGCGCGAGCGATGCCGCCGTGGTTGCCGCGCCGACGGACGCGACCGGGGAGGGGGTCCCGCCGGCCCCTGCCGCAACCGGCGAGGAGGACCCCCCGCAACCGGCGAGCAGCAGCACTGAGGCGAGGGCGGGGAGCAGGGTGCGGGTGTTCACCGGACCATCCTGCCCGGCGCTAGCGTTCGCGTCGTGGCCGAGTCGTTCTTCCAGCCCTTGGGCGAGGGCCGCTGGCGGGCCACGGTGCACACGACGGGTCCGTGGGACGCGCGGTTCCAGCACGGTGGGCCGCCGAGCGCGCTGCTGGGCCGCGCGATCGAGCAGTGCGCGCCGCGTGAGGACATGATCGTCGCCCGGGTGACTATCGAGATCCTAGGACCGATCCCCGTGGGCGACCTGGACCTGCGGGCAGCGGTGGTGCGGCCGGGTCGCAGTGTCGAGCTGGTCGAAGCGGTGCTGTCAGCGGACGGTCGCGACGTCGCGAGGGCGGGCGCGTGGCGTGTCCTGCGCAGCCCGGCGAACACGATCCCGCCGCGGCACCCGCCGCCGCCCCCGCTGCCCGCCGAGGCCGTCGACATGGAGCACGACTGGGTCGACGGCTACCTGTCGGCGATCGAGTGGCGGTTCGCGCGGGGGCACTTCATGGAACGCGGACCGGCAGCCGCCTGGTCCCGGCTGCGCGTGCCGCTCGTGCCGGACGAGGAGCCCTCGCCGCTGCAGCGCGTGCTGACGGTCGCCGACAGCGGCAACGGCATATCGGGCGAGCTCAACATGCGCTCGTGGCACTTCATCAACCCCGAGCTCACCGTCCACCTCCACCGCGAGCCGGTCGGGGAGTGGGTCTGCGTCGACGCGACCACGACCGTCTCGAGCGGCGGCGCCGGTCTCGCGACGACTGTGCTGTCGGACCTCGACGGTCCGGTCGGTGTCGGTGCGCAGACGCTTCTCGTGGCGCGCCGCTAGCGCCTCGGGTGGGCGGTCAGCGGGTGAGGTACGCCGTGATGCCGCGCGCCAAGCCCGAGGCGTACGCGTTGTTGCGCCAGGTCGGGCTGCTCATCCGCGCCGCGTCGGTCCCGTTGCGCATGTTGCCCATCTCGATCATCACGACGGGGACGTCGCTCCAGTTGAGCGTGCCGAGGTCGCCACGGGTGTCGAGGCCGTCGCCGCCGTAGTCGTTGGCCCGCGGCAGCTTCACCGCGTCGAGTCCGGCCCGGACGTACTGACCGAGGGTGTTGCTGCGCGCGTAGATGTCATCGGTCCAGCCACGTCGCAACGCTGGCCGGATGACGAAGAAGCCGCGGTACTGCGAGGCCGCGCCGTCGCCGTGGATCGACACCATCAGGTCGGCGTGCACCTTCGCGCCGAACCGGCCCCGTACGTCGACGCACGGACCCCAGAGGCTGTTGCTCTCCGTCGTACGGGTCAGATAGACCTTCGCGCCGAGCTTCTCCAGCCGGGCTTTGAGGTAGTTGGCCGTCGACATCGCGAACGTCGACTCGGGGTAGCCCGCGTTCGTCGCCGCACCCGTCGTGTTGCACGGCTTGCGGAAGCCGCCGGCGTCGACGGACCGGTTGATCTGCGCGGAGTGGCTCGCGTTGCCCAGCTGGTGCCCGGGGTCGATCGCGACGATCCGGCCGGCGAGCGGAAGAGCGGCATGTGCCGGCACCGGCATGGCCGGCACGAGCAGGGCAAGGCCGAGGACGAACCGGGCCAACGTCTTCCGCACAGCTGTGACCGTAGTGCCGGCCGCGACGGATCTCAGGCCAACGCGGCGTGTCCGCGCGGTGAACGGCGCATGCGGTCGCACACTTCGCGCATGGTCGAGAAGCACGGTGACACCTACGTGATCGAGGACGTTGAGGAGTGCGAGGTGCACCGCAGCGTCCAGGACCTGTGGCGGGCCCAGAACGCCGCCTGGCGGGCCCGCGTCCTCGGCCAGCTGCGCCAGCCAGGTCCCGTCGACGAGCTGCAGGCGTCGACCGGCTGACCTACTGCTCAGAAGTGCGCGGCGTCGAGTGCCGATTGCAGTGACCGTGCGTATCCCTCCGATGTGTAGGTCGCGCCTGAGACGGTGTCGATCTGCGCGTTCTGGGCCGTGACCGTCTCCTGCTGGAGGACAGGGATGGCGTAGCTGTTGATCTCACGGTCGCGCCCGCTGCCCCGGGGGTAGTCGATCGCCTTCGCCGACACGATGTGCCCGGCCCGGATCACAACCTGCACCTGGACCGGTCCGTACCGGGTGTCGAACGCGGCGCCGTTCACGGTCTTGGTCGTGGCCGCGGGGGTGCCGGCCGGCGTCGGCGCACCTGTACCACCGACGACACCGGCCGGTACGGCGGGATGCAGAGCGATGTGACTGCTCCGGTTGGTGCTCGTCGGGAAGAGGAACAGCACTGCCACGGTCACGCCCGTCGCCGCGAGCACCGAGGCGTTTCGCCGTGCCGTCAGCACGTGGTTGCTGGTCACCACGCACCGGCCCGGTGAGCGGCATCGAGTGCCGACTGCAACGACTGCCGGTACCCGTCGGAGGTGTACGTCGCACCGGAGACCGTGTCGATGTTGGCGCTCTGCGCGTTGACCGTCTCCTGGTCCAGCTGCGGGATCGCGTAGCTGTTGATCTCCTGGTCGCGTCGACTGCCCTGCGGGTAGTCGATCGCGTCCGCGTGGATGATCCGGTGGCCACGAATGCTGATCTGCACCTGGACGGGTCCGTACTGCGTGTCGGCCGGAGCCCCGTTGACCACCGTCGTCGTCGCGGCGGCCGCGGTGCGTCGCGGTGACGGGGCCGGCGCTGCTCGGGTCGCGACCGGCCGGGGCGGCGCGGCGACCACAGCACGGCGTGGCACGGCGGCCGGAGACGCCGGCTGGGTGCGAGCTGCGGCGGGCCTCGCCGCCGGTGTCCGGGTGACGGCAGCCGACGGCGTCACCGGCTGAGGCACGTCCACGACGTCCACGACACCGGCCGGCGCCGTCGAGGAGACGGCGAGGCCGGCGACCCCGGTCCGGCCGGCGCGAACACCGACGCCCACGACGAGCACACTCACGCCCGACATCACGATGACGACGCCCTGCCTCACCAGCTGAACCTCTCCACGTGGAGCTGCTGCGGCGGCAGGCCGGCGGCCAGTGCGGCGTCACACGCGCTGTCCATCCAGGCGTCCGGACCGCAGACGAAGACGTCGTAGTCGGCGATGCCCGGCAGCAGCTGCCGCAGCGCGTGGCTGCCCCGCAGGAAGGGATGCCCGGCCGGCAGCCACGCGTCGCGACCGCTGCCGCGGCGACCGGTCAGGTAGTGGATCCGGATGCCGCGTTCGTGCGCAAGCGCATCGAGATCGTGGCGGAAGACCAGATCTGGCTCGCTGTGCGCCCGGTAGATCAGGACCGCGTGGGCGGGCGGGTAGTCGAGGTCCTCCAGCAGCGCGCGCATCGGCGTGATGCCGATGCCGCTCGCAATCATGGCGACCTTGCTGCCCAGCCGCTCCTGGCCGGTCAGCTTGCCGTACGGGCCCTCGATCAGCACCTTGGTCCCGGGCCGCAGCCGGGCCAGTCGGTGACTGCCGTCGCCCAGGCTCTTCGCGGTGACCTGGATCCGGTCGTGACGTGGGGCAGCGGAGAGCGAGTACGGATTGCCACGGGACCAGCCGGGCCCGTCGAGGAACCGGAAGATGAAGAACTGGCCCGCAGACACGGGCAGCCGGTGCAGGCCGCGTCCGCCCATCCGGACGGTCACGACATCGCGGCTCTCGCGGACGACGCCGGTGACGGTGATGCCGTGCCGCAGGGTGCGCACGATCGGCATGCCGATGCGGAAGACGACGACCGCGCCGGCCGCGACGGCGTACGAGGACCACCAGTACAGCCGGGCGAGCGGTGAGCTGCTGAAGTCCTGCCCGGTCCAGATCTCGTGCGGGATCGACAGCCCGATGCCGAGGTAGGCGTATAGGTGGAGCAGGTGCCACGACTCGTAGCGCAACCGGCGCCGTGCGATTCGCACCGACGTCACGGTCACCGCGGTGAGCGCGACGGTGGCCGCGACGGCGAGCACCATGCCGCCGTATGAGCTCACCAGCGTCCAGGTCTCGGACAGCACACCGGTGTGTGACGTGAGCGCGTACCCGACGGTGATGAGGCCGATGTGCAGGAGCAGCAGGTTGAACGACCAGAAGCCGACGAGGCGGTGCCGCCGGGCGAGCTCGTCCTGGCCGTAGCTGCGCTCGATCATCGGCACCCGCGCCATCAGGAGCACCTGGATGAGCAGCAGGTCGGCGGCGACCAGACCGGTGACGCGCCCGAGCGAGGTCAGCTGGTCGCCGGTGGACCCGCCGAGGGACTGCAGCCCCCGGCCGCGCAGCCACAGCGCGATGACGACGAGGGCGCTGCTCCAGCACGCGATGCCGACGGCATCGCGCCACCACGCGGGGGTGATCGGCACCCGCACCCGCGGGTACGCCGACCGGGGCCGGACAGGCCCTGGCCTCACCGGTGCGTGGACGGACATGGCGTGATCAGCGTCCGCTGCGGCGGGAGCGGCTCAGGACGACGGCGGCGACGAGGAACAGCACGGCTTCGACAGCCAGGCTGACGACGGCGAGCGGCTCGGTCCAGTTGCCCTTGTCGTCCCGGTAGCTCGGCAGCCCCGGACCGCGCGAGAGCACGAACCCGACCAGTGGCCCGACGGCGACGCCGATCGCGAGCAGCCACGCCTTCAGGGTGTGCTTGCCGACACCGGCGAGCAGTGCGAGTGCGACGAGCACGGCTACGGCTTCGAGCAGGTAGTAGCCGACGCCCACGTACGTCGGGGCCTTGTCGCCGGGGAAGCCGCCCTGGTCCTTGACGTGGATGAAGGCAACGGCGATGGCGAGCGCCGCGCCGATGATCCGCGCCACCAGGTGATGCTCGGCGGCGGGAGCCTGCTCAACCGTCGTTGTCGGGCGCCGGTCTGTCGTCGTTGTGGTCATGCACAGAGGCTGCCCGCGGATTCTTGGAGCGGTCTTAGAGCACGCCACCCGGTGCCTGTCAGGTTGCTGTGAAGTACCTGGGTACGGCGGTCAGAACGCCGCCGGGATCGTCAGCTCGAACGTCGCGCCGACCGCACTGTCGACGAGCCTGAGGTGGCCACCGTGCCTGTTGGCGACGTCGTTGCTCAGGGCCAGGCCGAGCCCGTAGTGCGCGCGTCCCGCGCGGTGGCCTCCGGAGCGGAACCGCTGCAGGACGTGCTTCGCCGCAGCCGGGTCGATGCCCGGACCGGTGTCACTGACCCGCAGCACGACGTCGCCACCGCGGCGGGACACCTGGACCGTCACCGTGCCCAGGCCAGGTGTGTGGTCGATGGCGTTGTCGACGAGCGAGAGCACCGCTCGGCGAAGGGCGACAGCAGCTCCCCGCACGCGGGTCGCGTCCGACTCGGCTGACATGTCGACGGCCAGCGTCACGTCCGCCTGCTCGGCATGGGCACGTGCGCTGTCGACTGCAGCGGCGACGACGTCGGCGACTTCCACCAGCCCTACCGGTTCCTGCCCGGCCGGGTCCGCTGCGAGCAGCAGGTCCTCGAGGACCTCGCCGAGTCGGCGGACGTCTGAGACGACTCCCGCGGAATCGAGCCGTACGTCGTCGTCGATAAGGCCGAACTGGACCGCTGCGTCGACCAGCTGGGCACGGGTGCTGAGCAGGGTCAGCGGCGTACGCAGCTCGTGACTGGCGTCGGCGACGAACGCGCGCTGCAGCTCGAGCGCGTCCGCCAGCGGGCGCACCGCTCGTCGGCCCAGGATCGCACCGAACCCGCCGGCCACGAGCAGCGCGAGCACGCCGGCCGCCCCCATCGTCTTCAGCAGCCGCGTGCGGTCGCTGCGCTCTCGCCTCAGGTCCAGCACGACCTGCACAACGCGATCACTACGTCGCTGGGTCGCGACCCGATAGGCACCGTCGTCGGCAACGCTGATCTCGTCGAACCGGAGCCGAGCGGTGGCGGCCCGCCGAAGCGGAGCGATCAGCGGCGCGAGCTCGGCCGGGAGCCCGGGAGATGTGCTTGTGACAGAGCCCCGCACGAGCACCAGCCAGGCCTCCGGCGGCGGGTCGCCGACGTCGTCCGCGCTCGCAGCCGCAGTGCGAAGCAGGTCGTCAGCGGCCCGCGCCTGTCCTTGTACGACGAGCAGCGTCACCAGTCCGACAAGAAGCAGCATCGCCAGGGCGACGAGTGCAGAGGCGCGCAGTGCCAGGCTGCGCGTCGCCCGCTGCAGCATGACCTCGTCGCCGAGCCTGGGCCTGGTCACAGGGCCCCAAGGCGGTAGCCGAGCCCTCGCACCGTGCGCACGACTTCCCTGCCGAGCTTGCGCCGCAGGTAGTGCACGTAGGTGTCAACCGCCCCGTCGGACTCCGCGTCGTCGAAGGCCCGTGTCAGCAGGTCGCTGCGGCTGAACACCTGCGTGGGCCGGCTCGCCAGAACCTGCAGCAGGGCGCCCTCGCGCTCCGACAGCTCGACCTCGGCCCCGTCCTGTCGGTGCACCCGGCGTTGCTCGGGGAAGTAGTGCCCACCAGGGACCGGCAGTACGGCGGCGGCGTCACCGTGCCGGCGCAGCAGGGCGCGCAGGCGCGCCAGCAGCTCGGCGACGTCGAACGGCTTGGCGAGGTAGTCCTCCGCGCCGGCGTCGAGGCCGTCGACGCGGTCCTGCGTCGACCCGCGGGCGGAAAGCACCAGGATCGGCGTGGCCACGGCCTTGCCGCGCAACCGCGTGATCAGGTCCAGGCCCTCGATCGCCGGCAAGCTCCGGTCCACGACCATCACGTCGTACGCGCTGGTCAGCCCGAGGTGCAGGCCGCGATGGCCGTCAGTGGCAGCAGTGACGTCGTAGCCCTCCCCGACGAGCATGCGTTCGAGCAGCGCGCTGAGCTCCCGGTCGTCCTCGACAAGCAGCAGCCGCGGGCTACCGGAGATCACCACGCTCGCCAGTCTGCCCTGCGATGGTGCTCAGAAGGGCGGCGTGGCGATGACGCGGATCGGTGCGGTCTGCGCCGGCGTCCAGCGCTCGTCGCCGGGCCAGTCGATCATCAGCTCGGTGCTGTTCAGGATCATCGGTGACCGGAAGGACACGAGCCCGGCGCTGTCGGTGCGCGCGCTGTCGACGCGCGACCACACCAGGCCGCCGGCGCGGCGCGAGAACAGCGTCACCTCGGCGTTGACAGCGACATGTCCGGACGTGGGGGAGAACAACCGTGCGGTCATCTGCACCGTCGAGCGCTCCGGCACCCGGGAGGGCATCGGCGCGATGCGGATCGCCGTCGCCTCAGGAGTGGGCGGTACGACGGTCGGCCCGACGATCGAGGTCACGAAGTCGGTGAAGTAGCGGTAGCTGCCGGCCATCCACAGCGCACGCACGCTGTCTTCCGGGGTCAGTCCGATCGGCACGACCGGCCGCAGGTTGTCGAGCGTCAGGTCCTGCGCGACCGGCTCGGACGTGAACGTCGTACCGCCGTCCGCGGTGTGCCACTTCTCGACGACGTTGCGGTCGCCGACGCGTCGTGACAGGTAGGCCGTCGTCGGATCGGAGTGGTCGAGCGAGATGCCACCGGAGTACGACGGCTCGCGGCCGCCCGTCGTGATCGGCGGACCCGCGTCGGTCATCGTCGTGTCGTGCCAGTGGGTGCCGTCCCAGCGCACGTAGTGGTAGCGGTGCAGCTCACCGGTCGCGACGTAGACGATCACCGGGTTGCCGTCGGCTTCGAGTGCGACGTCCATGATCCAGGCCGATCCGCCGATGACGTCCGGGTCGACGACCAACTCGGTCTGCGAGGGCGCGAACGGCAGGTCGTCGACGCCCCCGATCGCGGTGCCGTCGGCGCGGAAGAACGCGTCGTGCCAGTACGACATGTAGTAGATGCCGGTCCGGCTCTCGTCCGGATGGCTGCGGGTGAAGGCAATGCCGATGGTGTCGCTGTTGGCGGCGTACTTCACATAGGGCCGTTGGCCGGGCTCCTCGAGCAGGATGCGTGCCGGTGACCAGTGCACACCGAGGTCGTCGGACGTCGCGAAGGCCTGGTGGGTGTACTGAGACCGCCAGAACAGGTACAGGCGGTTGCCCTCGGCGGGCAGCAGCACCGGGTTGCTGTAGGTGTAGAGGCGATCGCCGGTGGGCCGCACGGGCAGCGTGCGCAACGGCCCGAACGAGTGGACGTCACCCGCGGTCGTCGTCGTCCGGTAGTACATGAACAGCCCGTTGTGCGCGCTCCAGAAGTACGTCACGCGTCCGTCCGGAAGGGCCAGCACGGAGGGGTTGGCGTGGTCGTCGTTCTGCAGGCGGTCGTGCAGGACCG
>JAWWOH010000048.1:0-34886 GCA_033851845.1 Actinomycetota bacterium | reverse complement strand
AGCACCGGCGTCGACTCGCAGCCGAGGAACGTGTCCCGGTCGTAGTCGGCGCCGTCGGCCTCGAGCAGTTCGGATTCCTCGACGGCGTTGTCCCAATCGGTGCCCGCGGCGTCGTGCGCGTCGGCCGGGGCGATGTGCTCCTCGGGTGCGGCCTTGGCCCCACCCGCGGTGCGGGTGTACCTGATGAAGTTGCCGCTGCGCCGGTCGAGCACGCCCTTGAAGTCACCGGCGATGCCCACCGGCCAGGTCAGCGGGGTGGGCCGCAACCCGATCCTGGCCTGAATCTCGTCCATCAGTTCCAGGGCGTCCCGGCCGGGCCGGTCCCACTTGTTGATGACGGTGATGATGGGGATGCGTCGCAGCCGGCAGACCTCGAACAGCTTGAGGGTCTGCGGCTCCAGGCCCTTGGCCGCGTCGATGAGCATCACGGCGCAGTCGACGGCGGTCAGGACGCGGTAGGTGTCCTCGGAGAAGTCGGCGTGGCCCGGGGTGTCGACGAGGTTGATGACGGCGCCGTCGTACGTGAACTGCAGCGCCGCGCTGCTGATCGAGATGCCGCGCGCCTTCTCGATGTCCATCCAGTCGGACACCGTGCTCTTGCGACCCGCCTTGCCGTGGATCGCGCCGGCCTCGTTGATCACGCGCGCATGCAGTGCAAGCGCCTCGGTCAGGGTCGACTTCCCGGCGTCGGGGTGGCTGATGACGGCGAAGGTACGACGCC
Organism: Actinomycetota bacterium; assembly: GCA_033851845.1. Classification (GTDB taxonomy): domain Bacteria; phylum Actinomycetota; class Actinomycetes; order Mycobacteriales; family SCTD01; genus RYN-124. The sequence continues at coordinate 34,165 of JAWWOH010000048.1, read as the reverse complement.
GCGCGGCCTCGTCGCGCGCTGCTCCCGTCATCGTCCCGAGGCTACCGGGCGCGTCGTGCGCTTAGGGCCCGCAAACGGGCTGTTCGTCGTGGGCTACTCATCCAAGAGAACAGTCACGCCAGCAACCTCGGCGATTCCACGCGAACCGTTACGACGAAAGCGGCCGTGCGTCTGCCGGCCGTTGGTCAGTGCAGGCGCAACCGTCAGCGGCAGGCGAACCCGGCGGCGACCGACAGCAGGCACATCGCGGCGAGGTCGACGGTGACTCCGGTCGGGTCCGCCGTCGCGTCGACTTCAACGATGTCGACGGCGCGTACGGCGGGGTGCCGCCCCGCCTCCTCCGCCGCTTTCAGCAGCTCGCCGGGCAGCAGCCCACCGGGCCGCGCGCCCGGACACCCCGGGACGAAGGCTCGGTCGACCACGTCGACGTCGAGGTCGACGTACAGGTCGTCACACGTCTCCGCCAGCCGGTCCAACGATCGGCGTACGAGCGTGCGCACGCCCTCCGCCTGTGCCGCGGCGACCCCGTGAATCTCGACGCCGTGCTCGACGCACCACGTCCGGTAGGCCCGCGAGTTGGTCAGGTTGCCGATGCCTACCTGTACGACGTGCCGACCGGGCAGCCCGTCCTCGATCAGCCCGCGCACCGGTGTGCCGTTCGTCGGTCCGGCATGGAAGCCGCGCACGTCGTGGTGCGCGTCGAGGGTCAGCAGACCCGCACGGCCGAGGTCGGGCAGCAAGGTGCGCATCGCGGGCCTCGTGATCGCGTTGTCGCCGCCGAGAACGACCAGGAGCTCGTACGCCGGAAGCGCGGCCACCCCGGCGTCGACCGCAGTCAGCGCCTCCTCGCCGGACAGCTCCGCGACGGCGAGGTCTCCCTCATCCGCGACGGAGACCGACTCGAGATCGACGTCCAGTCCGGCGTGGAAGGTCGCGAACCGTCGAAGCGCTGCCCGCACCGCCGCCGGGGTCGCCGATGCACCGGTCGCAGAGATCGACGTACGACAAAGCGGTACGCCGACGACACCGAGCCGGCGACCCTGCGGTGCTCCTCCACGCGCCAGCCAGTCGGACGCCCGCGGCCACAGCGGGTCGTTCATCGCACGAGCTCCCCACGCCGCAGCACCTGCCGGATCAGGTCGACGCCGGGGCGGTACGCCAGATGCAGGTAGGACGGAGCGTCCAGCACGACGAGATCCGCACTGGCGCCGACGCGCAGATGGCCGACGTCGCCTTGCGCCAGGGCCGCAGCGCCACCCATGGTGGCGGCTCGCAGAGCCTCGAGCGGCGTCATCGCCAGCTCGCGGCAGGCGAGCGAGATCACGAAGGGCATCGAGGTCGTGAAGCTGGTGCCCGGGTTGCAGTCTGTGGCGAGCGCGACCGTCACGTCGGCGTCGATCAGCCGCCGGGCTGGCGCGTAGGCGGAGCGAGTGGAGAACTCCGCCACCGGCACCAGGACGGCAACGACGTCTGTGTCGTGCAGCGCCGAGACGTCGTCGTGACTGACGTGCGTGCAGTGATCGGCACTGAGCGCGCCCAACGAAGCTGCCAGCTGAACGCCGGGGCCCGGCCCCAGCTGGTTCGCGTGCACGTGCACCGCCAGTCCGCGCGCGGCCCCAGCCGAGAGGATCGCGCGGCACTGCTCCTCGTCGAAAGCGCCCTCCTCGCAGAAGGCGTCGATCGCCGTCGCGACACCGGCGCACGCGTCGAGCATCGGGCCGCGCACGAGCTCGACGTACGACGCCGCATCCGATCCCGCCGGCACGACGTGCGCGCCGAGGAACGTTCGGTGTGGGGTCAGCGTGGCTGCGACTTCGAGCGAGCGCAGCTCGTCCTCGACGGTGAGTCCGTACCCGCTCTTGATCTCGAGCGTCGTCGTCCCCGACCGCAACGCCTCGGCGGCGAGCCGCGTCGCGCGCACGCGCAGCTGCGGGGTTGGCAGCGCTCGCGTCGCGGCCACCGTGGTGTTGATCCCGCCGGCTGCGTAGGGCTCGCCCGCTAACCGCGCCTCGAACTCCTCCGCCCGGTCGCCGCCGAAGATGAGGTGGGTGTGGCTGTCGACGAAGCCAGGAATCACCGTGGCCCCGTCGACGTCGATCCGCTCATCGGCGACGGGCGTGACCGCGGACGACCCGACCCAGCAGACTCGGCCGCCTTCGACCACCAGGGCAGCCTTCTCGCGGATCGGCTGCTCGTCCTCCCAGCTGACGAGCTGCCCGATCCCGGTGACGAGGAGAGAGGTCATCTAGAGCATCGGCATGTCGACGCCGCGTTCCCTGGCCACGCGCTGCGCGATCTCGTAGCCGGCGTCCGCGTGGCGGACGACGCCCGTGCCCGGGTCGTTGGTGAGGACCCGCGAGATTCGCAGCGCGCCGTCGTCAGTCCCGTCGGCGAGCACCTGTGCGCCGGCGTGGATCGACTTGCCCATCCCGACGCCGCCGCCGTGGTGCACGGCCACCCACGACGCCCCCGACGCGACGTTGAGCAGCGCGTTGAGGATCGGCCAGTCGGCAATCGCATCCGACCCGTCCTTCATTGCCTCCGTCTCGCGGTACGGCGACGCCACCGAGCCGCTGTCGAGGTGATCGCGGCCGATGACGACCGGCGCGCTGATCTGCCCCGAAGCGACCAGGTCGTTGAGGATCGCGCCCGCCTTCGCGCGTTCGCCGTACCCCAGCCAGCAGATCCGCGCCGGCAGTCCCTGAAAGGCAACCTTCTCGCGCGCCATCGGGATCCATCGCTGGACGTACGGGTTGTCGGGGAACGCCGCGAGCAGCGCGTCGTCCGCCACGGCGATGTCCTGTGGCTTGCCGCTCAGTGCGACGAACCGGAACGGTCCGATGCCCTCGCAGAACAGCGGCCGGATGTACGCCGGCACGAAGCCCGGGTAGGCGAACGCGTCGGCGAGCCCGGCATCGCGCGCCTCGCCCCGCAGGTTGTTGCCGTAGTCGAAGACCTCGGCACCGCCCTTCGCGAAGCCGACCATCGCACGGCAGTGCTCGACCATCGACGCGCGCGCGAGGTCGACGTACTCCGAGGGCTTGGTACGCCGGAGCTCCGCGGCCTCGTCCATCGACAGACCCGTCGGGACGTAGCCGTTGAGCGGGTCGTGCGCGCTCGTCTGGTCGGTGACCACGTCGAAGGACTCGCCTCGCGCGAGCAGGTCAGGGAGGGCCTCTGCCGCGTTGGCGACGACGCCGATCGACAGCGCACGGCCAGCGGCGGCCGCGTCGCGCGCGCGCCGTACTCCGTCCTCGAGCGAGTCGGCGATCTCGTCGAGGTAGCGCGTCTCGACACGTCGCTGCACCCGAGTCGGGTCGACGTCGAGGCAGAGCGCCACGCCGCCGTTCAACGTCACAGCGAGCGGCTGCGCGCCACCCATCCCGCCGAGCCCCGACGTCAACACGATCCGGCCGCGCAGCGTGCCGTCGTACCTCTGCTCGGCGATCGCAGCGAACGTCTGGAAGGTGCCCTGCACGATGCCCTGCGTGCCGATGTAGATCCATGAGCCGGCCGTCATCTGGCCGTACATCGTCAGGCCCATCGCCTCGAGCTCCCAGAAGTCCTGCCAGGTCGCCCAGCTCGGAACCAGCAGCGAGTTGGCGATGAGCACCCGAGGCGCGTGCGGGAAGGTGCGGAAGACGGCCACCGGTTTGCCGCTCTGGACGAGCAGCGTCTCGTCGTTCTCGAGCCGGGTCAGCGTCCGCTGGATCGCAGCGAGCGACGCGTGGTCGCGGGCAGCCTTGCCGTTGCCGCCGTAGACGACGAGGTCCTCGGGCCGCTCGGCGACATCGGGGTGCAGGTTGTTGCGCAGGCAGCGCAGCGCAGCCTCCTGGTGCCAGCCCTTGCACTCCAGCTGCTCCATCGTCACTCCAGCGCTCCGCAGACGGCTTCGGCTGCCGCGAGCACGGCCCCGGATCGCACGAGTGAGACGGCGGCCTCGATCTCCGGCGACAGGTACCGATCAGGGCCGGGCCCCGATACGTCTGCGCGCAGAGCGGCGACCGCTGCACCGGTCGCCGGTGCGGGTGTGAGCGGGGCACGCAGGTCGAGCGCCCGCGCCGCAGCCAGCAGCTCGATGGCCAGCACCCGGGTCAGCCCGTCGACCGCACGACGCAGCTTGCGACCGGCCGACCAGCCCATCGAGACGTGGTCCTCCTGCATCGCGGAGCTCGGGATCGAGTCGACGCTCGCCGGCACGGCCAGCCGCTTCAGCTCGCTGACCAGCCCGGCCTGCGTGTACTGGGCGATCATCAGTCCGGAGTCGACCCCGGGGTCATGCGCCAGGAACGCCGGCAGCCCGTGGTTGCGGTTGACGTCGAGCATCCGATCGGTACGCCGCTCGCTGATGCTCGCGAGGTCCGCGACCGGGATCGCCAGGAAGTCGAGCACATAGGCGATCGGGGCGCCGTGGAAGTTGCCGTTGCTCTCGAGCCGGCCATCGGCGTGCAGGACCGGGTTGTCGATCGCACTCGCCGCCTCGCGACCCGCCACCGATCTCGCGTGGGTGATCGTGTCGCGCAGGCCGCCGGCGACCTGTGGCGCGCAGCGCACCGAGTATGCGTCCTGAACCCTGGTGTCCTGCGGTCCGCGATGCGACGCCACGATCGACGACCCTTCGAGCAGCCGACGCATGTTCGCCGCTGCGATCTGCTGCCCGTGCTGGGGTCGCAGCGCCATGAGGTCTGCGGCGAGGACGCGGTCGGTCCCCAGCAGTGCTTCCAGGCTCATCGCCGCCGTGAGGTCAGCGGTGCGGGCCAGTCGGTCGAGGTCGGCACAGGCCAGCATCAGCATCGCGAGCATGCCGTCCGTGCCGTTGATGAGGGCGAGCCCCTCCTTCTCGGCGAGAACGACCGGCGCGATGCCGGCGCCGGCCAGCGCGTCCGCTGCGGACATCTCCGCGCCGCCGACGCGCACGTCGCCCTCACCCATCACGGCGAGCGCCGCATGGGCGAGCGGCGCAAGGTCCCCCGAGCAGCCAAGCGACCCGAACTCGCGGACGACCGGACTGATGCCGGCGTTGAGCAGCGCCGCGTAGGCCGCAGCCGTCTCCGGCCGGACACCTGTGTGTCCGGTGGTCATCGTCTGCAGGCGCAGCAGCATCAGGCCACGGACAACCTCTTCCTCCACCTCGTCGCCGCTGCTCGCCGCGTGCGAGCGCACGACGCTGCGCTGCAGCTGGCTGCGCAGGTCGGTCGGGATGTGCCGGGTGGCGAGCGCGCCGAAGCCGGTCGAGATCCCGTAGACGGCCGTGTCGGATGCCGCCATCGCGTCGACGTGGCCGCGGGCGTCTCGAAGCCGCTGCAACGAGGCGGGCGAGATGTCCACCGGCGCATGGTGCCGCGCGACGTCGACGACTTCGGCCTCGGTCAGCGGCCGATCCGCGTCCAGCACGACGTACATGCCGCCATCACACCGCACGAGGTGCCCCTCGGCACAGGAATGCGCTCAGACGTGCTGCGCGCCCGTCGGCCGGCGCCGGTCGGTCGCGAACGGAAACCGCTCGCGGACCTCCGCCACCCGCGCCGGATCCACGTCGACGAGGAGGGTGGTCTCGACCTCGGCTGCGCTCGCGAGCACGTCGCCCATCGGGCTGATGACCGCGCTGTCACCGGCGTACGCGAGCTTGCCGCCGCTACCCACCCGATTGCACCCGGCGACGAAGGCCTGGTTCTCGATCGCCCGCGCGACGAGCAGTGCGCTCCAGTGCCGACGGCGCGTGTCAGGCCAGTTGGCCGACACGCAATAGAGGTCTGTGTCGGCGGCGGCCTGCCAGAACACGTCGGCGAACCGGAGGTCGTAGCAGACGAACGGTGTCACGCGTACGCCGTCGACCTCGACGGTGACGACCTCCTGCCCGGCCGCGAAGACCGCGCGCTCGCCGCCGTACGTGAACGGATGGATCTTCCGGTAGGAGTGCAGGGCACCATCGGGTGCGGCCAGCACGAAGGTGTTGTAGGGAAGCGGGTTGTCGTCGGACCGCACCGGCACGGTCCCGCAGATCCACGTGTCGTGCTCACGTGCCCGGTCGCGCAGCCACTGCGTGGTCGGTCCGTCGGTGGGCTCTGCCGTCACGTCCGTGCGCATCGAGAACCCGACGGCGAACATCTCGCTCAGCACCACGAGCCGGGCGCCGGCCGCGGTCGCCGCGGCGACCTTCGGCCCCAGCTGCGCGAGCGTCGCGTCGCGGGACTCCCAGGCGATGTCGTGCTGTACGACGGCCACGCGCAGCGCGCTCACCGGCGCAGCCCCGCCAGCCGGCGCGTGCCCTCGACGATGTCGTCTTCGCTCTTGCAGAATGCGAAGCGCACCAGGTGCCGGCCCCGGCGGCGGTCCTCGTAGAAGCTCGAGCACGGGATGCCGACGACGCCGGCCTTGACCGGAAGCATCATGCAGAACTCCACGTCGTCGTCGTAGCCCAGCGGCCTGATGTCGGCGTTGACGAAGAAGGCACCCTGCGGCCTCACCACTCCGAGGCCGGCCTCGGCCAGCCCGGACATCAGCAGGCCGCGTCGTCGCCGGTAGCCCTCCAACGCCACGGGGTAGGCGTCGTCGAGCCCCAGCCCCATGGCAATAGCGTGCTGGAAGGGCGTCGCGTTGGTGTAGGTCATGAACTGCTTGGCCGTGCGCAGTGCGGTCGTGAGCGGCGGCGACGCGCAGGCCCAGCCGACCTTCCAGCCTGTGCAGGAGAAGGTCTTGCCGGCCGAGGAGATCGTCACCGTCCGGTCGCTCATCCCCGGCAGCGTCGCCAACGGCAGGTGCTCGCCCTCGTAGACCAGGTGCTCGTAGACCTCGTCCGACACGGCGATGACGTCGTGCTCCACGCACAGGTCGCGGATGGTCGCCAGCTCCCCGGCGTCGAACACCCGGCCGAGGGGGTTGTGCGGGTTGTTCAGGATCAGCAGTCGCGTCTTCGCCGAGAACGCGTGCCGCAGCTCGTCGGGGTCGAAGCGGAAGTCCGGCTCGCGGAGCGGCACGACCTTGGGCACCGCACCCGCCAGTGCGATCGAGGGCAGGTAGGAGTCGTAGAACGGCTCCAGCACGATGACCTCATCACCCGACTCGCACAAGGACAGCACCGCGGCGCAGATCGCCTCCGTCGCGCCGGCGGTCACCGTGATCTCGTCTTGGGGGTCGAGCTCGAGCCGGTAGAAGCGCCGCTGGTGCGCGGCGATCGCCTCGCGAAGGGCCGGGATCCCGATGCCGACGGCGTACTGGTTGTGACCGGCGGCGATGGCATCGATCGCGGCCTGCGCGACCCGCGGCTCGGTCGGCAGGCGCGGGGCCCCTTGACCCAGATCGATGGCCTGGTGCTCGATCGCCAGCAGCTGCATGGTGGCGAAGATGGTCGTGCCGAAGCCCTGCAGCTTCGACGTCAAGAACGGCTCGCGCGCCATGAGCTACGGCGCCATGCCGCCGCCGAGCAGGGCCGGCCGCGCGGTTGCCCTCATCCGGCCGAGGACCCGCGTGGCGACGGGAGTGACGGCGGGATGGATGCCGCCGTTCGAAGCAGCGGCCGCGCGCCACGCCTCGCTCCGCCGCTCGGCCACGGCGGCGCCGGCGAGCTCGATGCAGTCGATGCGGTCGCTGTTGACGTCGACCACGATCGTGTCGCCGTCCTCGATGAGGCCGATCGGGCCACCGAGGAAGGCCTCCGGCGCGACGTGCCCGATCACCAGCCCGACCGAGCCGCCCGAGAACCGGGCATCGGTCATCAACGCCACGGTGATGCCGCGTTGCCGGCACAGGGCGGTCATCCGCGAGGTCGGGTCGAGCAGCTCGGGCATGCCCGGCGCACCACGTGGCCCGAGGTAGCGGATCACCACCATGTCGCCGTCCGCGAACGAGTCAGGAGCATCCCCGAGGGCAGCGATCAGGGCCTGCTCGCTGTCGAACACCCGGGCTCGACCGGTGAAGACCCCGTTGACCAGACCACCCTCGACCCCGGCCAGCTTCAGGATCGCGCCGCCGTCGGGTGCGAGGTTGCCGTGCAGGATCCGCAACCCGCCGGTGTCCTTGTACGGCTTGGCGACCGTGTGGATCACGTCCTGGTCCGGCTCGACGGGGTCGAGCCGGGCGACCTGCTGCGCCAGCGTCTCGCCGGTGCACGTGACGGCCGAGCCGTCGAGCAGACCGGCGTCGAGCAGCTCCTTGACCACGACTTGCACGCCGCCGCAGGCATCCACGTCCATCATCGAGTAGGCCCCGAACGGGCGCATGTTCACCAGGACCGGCAGCCGTCGCGCGAGCGCGTTGAACTCCTGCTGGCTGATCACGTCCTGCCACAGGTCGAGGCCGGCCGCCCGCGCGATCTCGACCGAGTGCAGCGCGACGTTGGTGGAGCCCCCCATCGCGATCGTCACGGTGAGCGCGTTGCGCAAGGCGGCCGGCGTGACGATGTCGCGCGGCCGGATGCCGGCCTTCGTCATGGCCACCAAGCAGTCGACGACCTGGTCCGGGAACTCGGTCAGGCGACGCGGGTCGTCCGACGTCGGCGCCACCATGTGCAGCGGCTCCATCCCGACGACGGCGATGAACGTCTGCATCGTGTTGTAGGTGAACATCCCGCCGCAGCTGCCCTGCCCCGGGCACGCGTTGAGCGCGACGCCGGTGCGCACCGCGTCATCCGGGTCACCCGCCACCTGGAAGGCAGAGACGAGGTCGATCCGCTCCCCCGTCCGCGGGTCGATGCCGGGCCGGATCGAGCCGTCCGACAGCAGCACCGTCGGGACGTTGCGCTCGAGGGCACCGGCCAGCGTGCCCACCGGCGGCTTGTCACAAGCGACCACGGCAGCGAAGGCCGCGACGTCATTCGCGTTGAGGTGCACGTCGACCGCATCGTGCACGAGCTCACGACCGATGAGCGAGTAGCGCATCCGGTCGGTGCCGTTGAGCTGGCCGTCCGAGACCCCGAGCGTGTACGCCGGCGCGATCAGCCGGATGGCCAGCTCGTCCTCCCGGATCCGACGGGAGATCGCGTCCTGCAGGGCCGCTACCTTCGCCTGCACGCCCAAGTAGCACTGGCTGTCACCGAGGTTGCCGACGACCGCCCACACCGGGGCGTGGATGTTGGCGGGGTCCTCGCCGAGAAACCGCGCAGTGCCCACCCGCTGCACGTCGCGGCCCGGGTTGCCCGACACGAAGCGCGACGCGTCCGTGCCCACGCTCTCCACGACGCCAGCCTAGCGAGCGCGGCCGTTGCGTCCCGGTGCGGTCAGGTGCCGCCTTGGGGCCGGGTGCCGGCGAACACGCACGCCACGGCGAGGGCGCCGGACACGATGGCCGGCACGAGGTTGCCGGCGTACAGGAAGTACAGGATGCCGACTGCGAACACGACCGCGCCGTAGAAGAACAGGTGGCGCGGGCGACGTCCGGTCGGCGAGGTCATGCGCGACGTTAGCCCGCCGACCGCAGCGGCATCGGCAAACCGCCGGAGGCGGACGTCAGGTGCGCTCGTCCTCCTCCTCCTGCTCCTCCTGCTCGCGCAGCCGACGGACGTTCTTGCGCTCCCGCACGACGAACCAGATGACGATGAGAAGCGGTACGACGACCGTCGCCGTCTCCGGCGCGCCACCGCCGTGGGCGAGCACGACCAGGTCCGGGCTCATGGCAGGGACACTAGGGCTGGGAGACTGGGCGCGTGACATCGCCGCACGTCGACGTACGGCGGGCCGGCTCGCGGTTCGCCACCCGACTCGACTGGCTCGACTCGCAGCACTCGTTCTCGTTCGGCCGGCACTACGACCCGGGCAACACCCACCACGGTGTGCTCCTGGTCAACAACGACGACGTGGTCTCACCGGGCACCGGGTTCGAGACCCACCCCCACCGCGACATGGAGATCGTGACGTGGGTCCTGACCGGCTCCTTGGTCCACCAGGACTCGACCGGTCATGCCGGCGTGATCTACCCCGGCCTCGCGCAGCGGATGAGCGCGGGCAGCGGCATCCTGCACAGCGAGAAGAACGACGCCTGGCGCGTCGACCCCGACCGCAGCGCCGACGAGCCGGTGCGCTTCGTGCAGATGTGGGTGCTGCCCGACGAGGACGGGATCGCGCCCGGGTACGAGCAGCTGGAGATCGGCGACGAGCTGCTGCGGGGCGGTCTGGTGCCGGTGGCGTCCGGCCGATCGGGTCACGAGGCCGCCATCCGGATCCGCAACCGGTCCGCCGCCTTGCACGCCGCGCGACTGGAGCCTGGGACGTCGGTGCAGCTGCCTGAAGCGGCGTACCTGCATCTGTTCGTCGCTTCAGGCGACGTGCAGCTCGAGGGTGCGGGCGACCTGTCCGCGGGCGATGCGGTGCGTCTGACGGCGACGGGTGGGCAGCGGGTCACGGCGATCACGGCTGCCGAGATCCTGGTGTGGGAGATGCACGCGGGGGTCGACGCGTGACGATGGACAGCGAAGAGGTCCGGCTGCAGGTCTATCAGGCGTTCACCGCGACCGGTCATGCGCCCACGCCGGCCGAGCTCGCCGTGACGAATGGCGTCGAGGAGGGGGCGGTCCACGCCGCGCTGCGTGAGCTGGCGGCTGGTCGGCACGTCGTGCTCGCGGACGATGGCGCGATCGTGATGGCCCATCCGTTCTCGTCGGTGCCGCTGGGCTTCAGCGTCATGGGCCGACAGACGCTGTGGTGGGGCGGCTGCGCCTGGGACTCCTTCGCCCTGCCGCACCTCCTGCCCGACGAGCCCGCCGTGCTCGTCGCCACCCGTTGCCCCGGGTGCGGCCGCGCGCTCGCCTGGAACGTCGGTCGTGACGAGCCGCCGGCCGGGTCGGAGGTCGCGCACTTCCAGACGCCCGTCGCGGCGATGTGGGACGACGTCGTGTCGACCTGCTCCAACCAGCGCCTGTTCTGCTCGCCCGACTGCGTCGTGCGGCACCGCGCCGACACCGGGCGGCCGGCTGGCTACGTCATGGACCTGGCCACGCTGTGGCGGCTCGCTGCGCATTGGTACGACGGCCGACTGACACGCGGCTACCAGCGCCGCGACCCCGCAGAGGCGACGGCCTACCTGCTCGACGTCGGTCTCAGCGGCGACTTCTGGGGACTGGAGTAGCGGCCTGGCTGCTCAGTGGCGACAGGTGAGGGTGCCGCTGAAGGTGCCGTTGCCGAAACCATCCGTCGCGGAGAAGTCGAGCCCTCTGGTGCTGTGCTGGGTCCAGTGGTTCACGCCGTGGCCCCCGATCAAGCGACCAGCGAGATCGCCTGTTGCGGTTGCTGGCAGGACGGTCCAGCGGTTGAAACCTTGCGCGTCGCCGGTCAGCGGGTCGGCACCGGGTTCGTCGATGTCGCCGTCGTACTCATGGATCTGGAAGGTCCCCTTTCCGCACCCGGGCACCGTCGCCTCGAACGTCGGGGTTCCCTCGTACCCCAGGTGCCCATCGGCCTTGAACCAGGTCTCCAGGTAGAAGTGCTGCACGCCTTCGAAGCTGCCCTTGAAATGCGCGTCGCCCGCGTAGTACTCGCGGCAGGTGTCTGGAGCGACGTAGGGCGTGGGTTCGCCGACCCGCCGGCAGGTCGCGCCGTCGTAGTGTCCCGCGCCCTCGTCGTACGTTGCGGTCATCGCCTGAGTGCGACTGCCGCCCTCGTCCGAGCCTTCCCCGCTCTCGGCAGCGAAGGACGGTGTGGCGACAGCGACCGCGACTGCGGCAACGGCGTAAAGCGCTCGACGAGCAAGCATGATCCCCCCCAAAGCATGTTCAACTGCCGCAACTGTGGCAGCGTGGCGCGTTTCGCGCGTCAACCAGAAGGCTGATCTCGCCAGCGCCTGGCCAGCTCGGTGCGGTTGCGCACGCCGAGCTTGTCGAAGGCGCGCAGCAGATGCGTCTTGACGGTCGCCTGGGACAGGTGCAGCCGGGCGGCGACCTCGGCATTGGTCAAGCCCTCCGCGACGAGCTCGACGACGGGGAGCTCGGCGGGAGTGAGCACTCCGGCGGTACGGGGTCGCCGCTCGAGCGATGCCAGCAGCCCCTCGGCGCCGCAGGCACGGGCGACCGCGATCGCCTCGTCGCGGTGCGCTGTCCCCAGGTCTGCCAGCGCGCGGGCCAGCTCCAGCTGTGCGTTCGCGGCTCTCGCGGCTGTTGCGGCCTCGCTCAGCAGCGCTGCGCGCTCCGCTCCGTCTGCCAAGCGCGCTCGGTCACGCAGCGCGATGCTCAGGGCCCGGCCGCCGCCCCACGCTCGCGCCTGGCGCAACTCGCTCTCGGCCTCTGCCATGGCGGGCTCGCGCTGCCCCGAGTCCAACAGCCCTTGGACAACAGGCGAGCGCCACGACCACATGCCGGGGCTGGGAACCGTGACCGGGAGCAGGCTGGCGAAGCGCTGATCGCCCTCCCGGATGGTGGCCGCAGCCTTGGCGGGTTCAGCCTGCTCGAGCTGTAGCCGGGCGCGGGCGCAGTAGAGCAGGCACGTCATCAGTTGCGCGTTGCGTTCGGGATCGGGCGCCGCGCCGATGACCGCAGCCGCCTCGCCTGCATCGCCCCGGTCCAGCAGCGCCAACCCCAGCACGGCCGCGGTGACGATCTCGTTGCCTGGGGCGTTCATCGCCTGGCACAGCTCAAGGGTGATCCGCCCTTGTTCCACGGCCGTCGGCAGGTCACCGCGCAGCCACGCGCTGACCTGCCAGCCGGAGGTGGCGAGCATCCGGGCGCGCGCCGACCCCGTTCGCGCGGCGTGGTCGGCGGCCTCGGCGAACATCCGGTGCGCTTCCTCGAAACCGTCCGTCGAAAGGATCGAGAAGGCAGTGAACGCCCGCACGTCCCATCCGACGAGCCGCACGTCGTCGGCGGGTGGCCCAGCCAGCAGCCGCTCGAGCGTGGCTGCAGCAGAGCCGCCTCCCATCCCGATCGCGTTCGCCTCGACCAGTGCGCGGATCTCCCGCACCGCCGGGTCATCGGGCCACTCCGCCAGAGCTGTCAGCGCGGGGATCGTCCGCACGACGAGCCGAACGTCCTGCATCCCGGTGACCAGCAGCTGGAGCTGGAGCGCGCGCTCCAGCTCCGGGTCGGCGCGGGCGAGCTCCCGGCTGGCGTGCTCGATGACGTCGGCAGCCTCGACGTGCTCCTGTCTTGCCGTGTGGACCTTGGCCAGCACGAGAGCTCGCTGAGCCCGCGCCCTCGGATCTCGCGTGCTCTCCAACCCTTGTCGCAGGAGGGAGACGGCGTCGTGACGGCCGGCCCAGGCGGCAACCTGGCCGGCTTCGGTGAGCAGGTCGGCCCGATCCTGCGCAGGGGCCGGCTCTGCCCGCGCTCGGTCGAGCAGGGCGAGGGCGACGTCGGACGCGCCGCGAGCGTGCGCAGCCGCAGCGGCGCGGCGCAGGTCGCTGACCACGCGCGGATCGCCGCTGGGCCGCTCTCGCGCGAGGTGCACCGCGACGTCCTCGACGCCTGCGCCGCGGCTCGCCAGCACGTCGGCGACCCGACGATGACTCCCCCCAGGCAGCAGCCCGCTGACGCTCTCCCGGATCACCGGGTGCGCGAACGAGACATCGTCACGAGCGTCGACCAGGCCATCCACGACCAGCTGCTGGATCGCGGCCGAGACGTCTGCCAGGGCCAACCCCGAGACCTCGGCGATGTCGAGAACTTGACTCCCCTCCCCCAGCGCCGCCAGCGCAAGAGCGGCCTCACGCACGCCTCGCGGAGCCCGGTCCAGCAAGGCGGCCACGTCGGCCGCTAGCTCCAGCGCACCAAGCTCGACGAGCGACGAGGCATCGACCTCCTGACGTTCGAGCACCGACAGCCGCCGCAACAAGGCACCCAAGAACAAGGGGTTACCGCCGGTCGCGGCGTGACAGGGCGCCGCCAGGCCGCACCACGCGTCGCCAAGCCGATGGCGCAGGTACTCCTCAACACCTGCAACGGACAAGGGCGCCGGACGCACCACCGCGTCTGCGTTCCTGCGTAGATCGGCGAGGGCCGCAGGCGCCGGTGAACCGACTGACGTCCGAACAGCAGCGAGCAGCACGACATCCCAGCCGGCGAGGCGATTCGACAGGTAAGAGAGGGCTCGCTGGGACGACTCGTCCGCCCAGTGCGCGTCATCGACGATGAGCAGCAAGGGCTGCCGCTCAGCGATGCGGAAGACGACCCATGTCAGTGCATCGAGAACCGCCAGCGAGCGGTCGTCGCCGACCACCCGCGACGGCTCGGCCGCGCGAGCATCGGGATCGACCACACCCGCCGCGAGTTGAGCTACCCCGTCGAACAGGTGCTGCCGGTCCTCCGCCGACAAGGCGACCGCCACGTGCGACTCCAACAGTTGCCGCACGACGCCAAAGCCCAGCGCACGCTCCAGTTCCGTGCCACAGGCCGTGAGCACGAGCCGATCAGTCGCCTCGGCGGCCGCTGCTGACATCAGGGAGCTCTTCCCGACGCCCGCCCCGCCCTCGACAAGGCCTATGCCGCAACCCGCAGCCACGACATCGACCAAGGCGGCAAGATCCTGCTCGCGCTCCAGCAGCACGTCGGGCGCCGGTCGAGCGCCCCGCCCGCCGCGCGAAGCAGCAGCCACGGCATCCTCCGCGTGCAAGGTCGGAGCGCGCACCGTAGCCGAGTTCCGCATCGGCTGGTGACAGTCGCTGGCGCTGCAGCGATCGGAGCTCCAGCCGTCGACGCGATTTGCGCTCGGCCCTCCAGACCGGCGTGGTGGGGTCGAGAGAGCGGCGGCGGTCGGCGCAGAGTCTGCCGACAGTCTGCCGACAGATGATCAAGAGGCCCGAACGCCGTGATGGCGATCGGGCCTCTGACCTGCACTTTTTCAGTAGCGGGGGCAGGATTTGAACCTGCGACCTCTGGGTTATGAGCCCAGCGAGCTACCGAGCTGCTCCACCCCGCGTCGGTGACGACAGCCTACCTGTCCGCTTTCCCGGCAGGCAAACTTGCTGCCATGACCACTGACGTCACCGTGTGGGCCAACGACCGCTGCAGCAAGAGCCGCGGCGCCGAGGCGATCCTGCAGGAGCGCGGCGTCGACTACCTGCGCATCCCCTACCTCGATGACACGCCCAGCCGCGAAGAGCTCGAGCGAGTGCTCGCCCTGCTGGGCACGGACGACCCGCGCGTGCTGGTCCGCGACGGCGAGCCGGAGTACGCCGAGCTCGGCCTGGCGGGCGCGGGTCGCGACGAGCTGCTCGACGCGCTCACCATGCACCCAGCGCTGCTGCAGCGACCCGTCATCATCCGTGGCGACCGCGCGGTCGTCGCGCGGCCGGCCGAGAAGGTGCTCGAGCTCCTCGACTAGTGCGGAGACGGGCTCGGCCGTGCCGACGGCGACGGCGAGGCCCCCGACAGCGAAGCGGCGCGGTTGAGCGCCGCCTCCAGCCGCTTCTGCGCCTCCCCGTAGGCCGCGAAGTCTCCGCTCTTCAACGCGGCTTGGCCGGCCCGGAACGCGGCATCCGCCGCCGCGATCGCCGCGGCCAGGTCACCGCCTCCGGACGGCGTCGGGCCCGGTGAGGCGGAGGGTGTCGTCGTACCCGCCCCGAACAGCCCGTCCAACGCCACTTGCAGCGACGAGCCCGACTTCACGGTGCCACCGAAAGCGACGATGACCTGCTGCAGCACCGGGTAGCTCTCGGTGCCCTGCGCGGAGACGTAGACCGGCTGCACGTTGAGCAGCCCGCCGCCGACCGGAAGCGTCAGCAGGTTGCCGAAGGTCAGCTGTGTGCCGTTGCGGCGAAGCGCGAACAGCGCCTCCGCGACCTCACGGGTCGACAGGAAAAGGTTGGCCACCTGCCCAGGGCCGTTGATGACGGCGTTGCGCGGAAGCTGCAGGACCCGGATGGTTCCGTAGTCGTCCGGGTCGGACGAGACGGACGCGAAGGCGGCGAGGTTCGGCCGGGCACGAGCGACGTACGACGTCGTCAGCGAGAACCGTGCACCGCCCTGACCAGGGAAGCCGAGCAGTGCGTAGTACGGCGGCTGGTCTGGCCCCTGTGTGTTGCCTGACGTCGACACCGCCGTCGCGACCGGCTGCGGGTTGTCGGCGTTGGCCGCGTGATTCACCGCCTCCGCGGGGTCGGCCGGGACCCCCCAGAAGTCCTCCTTGCTGTAGAAGGACTTGGGGTCGGTGACGTGGTACTGCGAGAGCAGGTCGCGCTGCACCTTGAACAGGTCCTCGGGATAGCGCAGGTGCGCGCGCAGCGCATCAGAGATGGCGCTCTTGGGCTTGAGGATCCCCTTGAACGCCTTGCCCCACGTCTTGAGCACGGGGTCGTTCTCGTCCCAGGTGTAGAGCGTGACCTTGCCGGTGTAGGCGTCAACGGTGGCCTTCACCGAGTTGCGGATGTAGTTGACCTCGTTGCGCGGAAGTGCCGCCCGCCCGTTCTGGCTGTCCCTCGTGACGTCTCCGAACACCGTTCGCTGCGCGTAGGGGTAGCCGGAGCTGGTCGTGTAGCCGTCGATGATCCAGAGGATCTTGCCGTCGATCACTGCCGGATACGGGTCCTCATCCAGCTCGAGGAACGGCGCGACCTTCTTCACGCGCTCGGCCGGCTTGCGGATGTACATCAGTCGCGAGTCGCTCTTGATCGCACCCGACAGAAGCAGGTTCTTCTCGCGGAACTTCAGGGCGTAGAGCAGCTTGCGCATGGGACTGGACAGCTGCACGCCGCCGGAGCCGTCGTAGTGGGAGGTCGCCTGCGCGTCGCCGGTGCCCAGGGGGCCGTCGATCTCAGCCTGCGCCGTGTTCACGACGGAGTACTCCGGTGACAGCTCGCCGTAATAGATCCGCGGCTGGTCGATGCGGATCGGTGAGGCCGCGCCGTTGACACCGGAGGGCGGCACGTTGCCGACGGCGAACACCGGCTTGCCTTCCCCGTCGACCTCGTTGGCCGGCGCGGCGACGAAGCCGTTGCCGTGCGTGTACGTCAGACGCTGGTTGATCCAGTTGCGTTGGTCCGGGCGCAACCCGGACTGGTCGATCTCTCGCGCCGCCACGATGTAGTCCTGCACGGCGCCGCCGACGTTGTAGCGGTCGATGTCCAGTGACGTGTTGAACCCGAAGTAGGAACGGATCCGCTGCAGCTGCTCGAACGTCGTCGCGAGCACGTTCGGGTCGAGCAGGCGGGCATTGGGCACCGTCGTCTGGTCGGCCCGGAGCTCGGGCTTGGAGGCAGTCGTCTTCGCCTCGTACTGCGTGACGACGGCCTTGTCGATCCCGTATGCCAGCCTGGTCGCCTCGATGTTGCGCTCGATGTAGGGCGACTCACGCTGGACCTCGTTGGGCTTGACCCGGAACTGCTGGGTGTACGCCGGGTAGACGCCCCCGATGAGGACGGCCGAGATGACCAGCAGGGCCAACGCGCCGGCGGGCAGCAGGATGTTGCGAACGACGATGTTGGCGAAGAACAACAGGGCGCAGACAACAGCGATGCCGACGAGGATGGTCTTCGCCGGCAGCACCGAGTTGACGTCGGTGTACGACGCGCCCTGCACGACACCCCGGTCGGAGAACGCCAGCCCGTAGCGGTCCAGCCAGTAGGCGACGGCCTTGAGCAGCACGACGACGCCGAGCAGGACGGAAAGGTGTGCGCGCGCCGCCGGACTGACCTTGTCACCGGCGGTCTGCAGCCGCAGGCCGCCGAACAGGTAGTGCGTGGCCGCGGATGCCAGCAGCGACAGGATGACCGCTGTGAGCAGGAAGCCCAGGACGAACCGCTGGAACGGGTAGGTCATCGCGAAGTAGCTGATGTCCTTGTGGAACTGCGCGTCGCGCAGGCCGAACGACGTCGCGTTGCGGAACAGCAGCCAGACCTGCCACCTGCTCGCAGCCGACAGCCCGGCGAACAGCCCGAACACCGCGCTCGCGAGCAACAGCACCGTACGCAGGAACGGCTCGACGGCGACGCGGTAGCGCTCCAGGTTCTGCTGCTCGAGGGACATCGGGCGGAAGGGCGGTCGCAGCCGATAGGCGATCGCGAGGTTCGCGCCGATCAGCATCGCCATGACGAGGCCGAACACGAGGAACAGCAGGGCCTTCGTGCGCAGAACCGTCGTGAACACGCGCGAGTAGCCGACCTCGCGGAACCACAGCAGGTCGGTGTAGAGGGCGATGGCGATGGCGCCGATGACGAAGATGACCGCGACGATCACGATCACCGGCGCGAGCAGACGGGGGCGGGCCGGCAGGCCCACCCCGGGGCGTGGAACGGCCACGCTTCTCACTTCCGTCGTACGGATCCTTCAGTACGTCGGAAACTCAACCACAGGGCAGCGAGTTCCCTACGGCATCGATCCGGCAGGATGCCCGGCATGCCGGCACCGCTGTTCCACGTCGTCGGCGAGGTCGAGGAGCACGTCGCCGAGGCCGGCTGGGATCAGCCTGCGCAGCTGTTCGCCCTCGTCGACACCGCCGAGCTGCTGCAGGCCGAGCCGCAGCTGGCCAGGACGATGGGTCTGGTGGCCGCCCTCCCCGGCAGCCTGACGCCGATCGCCCAGGAGGCCCTCGCCGACGGGCCGCTCGACGAAGCCCTCGCCGGGATCGTGTTCGGGCCCGAGGTGCTCGGCGTTGTGCTCGCGCACGAGGTGCTCGTCCTGCCGCCGAGCGTCGAAGCGGCCCTCGGCGACGACGCAGTCGGTGCCGCGGCGAGCCACCCCGAGCGCCGTGAGGTCCGGATGGTCGTGGGGGTCGTTCGCGACGGCGCACGCGAGTGCGTGCTGCGGCTGCGGGGAGCCGCCGGTCAGCCGGACGAGCGGCTCAGCGGGCCCGACCTGGCGCCCGCGTTGGCCGACGCTTTGCTGGCGACGCTCGACGAGCCGTCGGGGCCGGTTCGTCGCTGACCGGCAGGTCGAGCCAGAACTCCGAGCCCTTCCCGACCGTCGACGTGAAAGACAGCGGGAAGCCTGCGTCCTCGGCCAGCCGGCGGACGAAGGAGAGGCCGAGCCCGAGCCCGCCGACCCGTCTCGTGGCCGACCCGTCGACCTGCTCGAACGACGTGAACAGGGTGCGCTGGTCGGCTTCGGCGATGCCGGGGCCCGCGTCGCGCACCCCGACCCGGACGCTGTCGTCGACCAGAGCAGCGGTCAACGTGATCGCCGTACCCGCGGTTGTGTACTTCACGGCGTTGTCGACGAGCTCGTCCAGCGCCTTGCCGACCCACTCCGGGTCGACCATGACAGCAGGGAGTCCGCCTCCTACCCGCTTCTTCAGGTCCTTCACCCGTTCCGGCGCCTTCGCCCTCCAGACGTCGAGGCGTCCGTCGACGAGCGACCGCACCGAGACCGGCCGCGGCGTCACGGTCACGCGGCCGGCTTCGATCGCGGCCACATCGACGAGCAGGTCGACCACGCGACCCATCCGCAGGCTCTCGTCGCGGATCGTCCCGGCGAACGTCGCGATCTTCTTCGCGTCGATGTCCGGCTTGGCCACCAGCAGCTCGGCGTAGCCGCGGATCGGTGTCAGCGGGGTGCGCAGCTCGTGACTGACGTTGGACAGGAACTCGGTCTTCATCCGCTCGACCTCGCGCTCCCGCGTGGTGTCGCGCAGCACGAGCACCACACCGTCGCCGGTGTCGAGCGGCGCGAGCGAGACCCGCACCGGAACGGTGTCGTCCGCCCCGGCCCGGTGCACCTCGCCCGCGGCGTCGAACAGCCGAAGCGTCGGTACGGCGAGTGCCGAGCCGCCGGCATCGCGTACGTCGACGACCTCCCCGATCGGTCGCCCGACAGCGTCCTGCTCCGAGCCGAGACCAACCATCTCCAGCGCGGCCGGGTTGATGCTCGTGATCCGGCCCTCCGCGTCGGTCGCGACGAGCCCGTCGGACATCGAGGACAGCACGGTCGCGAGCCGGGCCGCCGAGGACCGCAGGTCACCCGTCAGCTGCGCCAACGACGCCGTCATGGTGTCGAACGTCCGCGACAGCGTGCCGACCTCGTCGGCGCTGCTGACCGACGCGGACGCGTGCAGGTCGCCCGCCGACACCCGGGCCGCCGCCAGCGTGAGGCGCCGGACCGGATCGACCGTGCGCCGTCCGAGCAGCAGCGCCAGGCCACCGACGAGCGCCGTCGCCAGCAGCGCCGTGATGAGCAACGACGTCAAGGCCGACCGCTGGGCCGCGAGCGACGCCGACGCCTCGCGCGACACGGCGATCACGCCGAGCGTCTCATCGAGGCTGTCGCCCACAGGTGCGAAGTGGACCGTCGGACGCGATCCCTCGGCCGCCGTGGTCACCCCGTCGGCGTCGATGCCGTCCACGACCCCGGCGTCGTCCGCGATGCGCTGCAGTGTGGCGCGCTCGCGCTCGGTGAGGTTGCTGGCGACGACCTTGCCCTCGACGAGGAATGACAGCCCGTAGGTCTCGGCGGCGATATCACTCGCGGCGTAGTCGTTGTCGATGCGTACGCCGTACAGAACGGCGTACGTGGGCTTCTTCGGGTTGTCCAACGACGCAGCTGCCACGGCGAGCGTCGACCCGACCAGCCGCAGCTTCACGATCGGCGGGATGTTGATGCCCACGCCCGAGCTGAAGAGCTCTTGCACGTCGGGGTCACGCGCGACTCCCAACAGCTCCGTGCGCTTCAGCGGCGCGCGGCCACCGAGCGACCTGGCCTGCCCGGCCTTGGTGACCCGTACGACGAAGTCGTTGGTCGCCCCTCCGCTCACCAGCGTGTTGAGCGCCTGGTTGCACACTGCCGGCGACGGGCAGATCTGCGGGTCCGCCACGATCCTCGCGACGACCTGAGCCGACTCACCGAGCCGGTTGAGCGCCGCGAGCCGGTCGGACGTCGCTTCCTCGACGAGCGAGTTGGCCTGCTTCTGGTACGACGACACGACGTTGGTGCCCACCACACCGACAGCCGCTGCGGCCATCGCGAGCACGCCGGCCAGGATCGCCGCGACGACCTTGCCGAGCAGGCTGACGCGAGCCAGCGCGACCAGGCCGGCGAGCAGCAGCACCGCTGCCGCGCCGCGCAGCGAGATGACGGCGATCGCGCCTGACGACCTGTCGTCCGCGAGCGGCGCCGCGACGGCCGCGACCGCCGCGGCGGCGAAGCCGAGCGCGACGAGGATCCCGGCGAGGTCGCGGCGAGCACGCGCGGCGACGGCCGCCGCAACGGCCGTGCACGCGCCGGCGAGGAACGCGGGTCCCGGCGCGGACGCCAGCGGCACGATGATCCCGGCGAGCGCTTCCGGCGCCGGCATCCGCGCAGCGGCGCGGTCGCGCAACGCACCGGCACCCAGCCCCGCGGCCAGCAGCAGCGCGCCGGCCGCCCGCGCGACGGCGAGGTCGTCGGACCGCAGGACACCGAAGCGCAGTGCGGTCCGCACCTCGATCGCCGCCAGCAGGAGGGCGCCGACGACGACGAGCGCCGCGGCCACCCGCCCGCGGCGCAGCGCGACAGCCGTGCCGGCCAGCGCGCACCACGCGGCGATGAGCAGCAGCTGCACCGCACCGAGGAGCGCGAACGGTACGCCGGGCTCCATGCGGCGATCTTAGGAGCGCAGGACCGTTATGCCGCCTTCTTCGTGCACGGCGTGGTGGGGGCACCGGTGTCGAGCTTGTGCAGCTCGGTCAGAGCGCTGCGCAGCGAGGAGACCTTGACCAGCCGCAGACCGTGCGGAGGTGATGACAGCGCCTCGGCGCAGTTGTCGGCCGGAACGAGGAACACGCTGGCGCCCTTGCGCTTCGCGCCGATGAGCTTCTGCTGGATGCCGCCGATCGGACCGACGACGCCGTTGTCGTCGATCGTTCCGGTGCCGGCGATGAAGCGCCCGTCAGTCAGTGATCCCGGCTGCAGCTTGTCGATGATGCCGAGCGCGAACATCAGGCCGGCGCTCGGGCCCCCGATGTCGCCGAGGCTGATGGTGACCTTCACCGGGAAGTCGACCCGCTCGAGGGGCGTCACGCCGATGATCGGCCGGACGGTGCCGTCCTTCTCGGTCGTCGCCGCCGTACCGACCGTGACGGTGAGCGGCTTGCCGTCGCGGAGCAGACCGAGCCGCACCGGCTGCCCCGGCTTTCGGGCGCCGATCAGGTCGACCAGCTGCGTCTTCGCCGTCACCGCCTTGCCGTCGACGCTGACGATCGCATCGCCGGCCCGAACGACCCCATCGGCGGGCGCGCCCTTGCGCACGCTGTCGACGACAACGCGCACGACGCCCTTGTAGCCGAGGTAGCGCAATGCCGCCGTCGTCGCGTTGCTCTGCGACTCCTTGAAGTCGGCCTCGTCCTGCTTGCGAACCTCGTCGGTGCTCTTGTCGGGCGGGTAGATCGCGTCGCGGGGCACGACGGCGTAGTCGTGCCGGAACCAGCCGCGCATGGCCTGCGCCAGTGTCAGCGGGATGACGACGCTGATGGTCGTCATGTTGAGGTGGCCCGTGTCGTCGTACACGTCGTGCCCGGTGACGCTGATGACCGGCGTCCCGCGGTCATCGACTCCGAGCGTGTTGTACGTCGGTCCCGGCGCGAGGGCGACGTACGGCACCCGGACCACAGCGACGACCAGCACGAGCACCAGCGCGATCGCGCTGGACATCACGAGGGTCAGGGTGCGCCGGGACACCGGCCGAGACTAGTTGGCCGGTGGAACAGGTCAGGCGAAGAAGCCCAGGCTCTTGGCGCCATCGCTGGCGTGGCCGTTCGCGGCGGCCATGGCCGGCTCGACGGTGGGCTGGTCCGCCTCGACGGCGGGCGTGGCCGGGGCCTCCGACGGCTGCGCGGGAACGTCGACGACGTCCGCGACCACCTCGGGCGCTACGTCGGCGACCGGCTGCACCGGCTCGGCCGGCTCGGCCGGCTGGGCACCCGCCGGCACCTCGACGCGGTAGTAGGCACGGAAGGCCAGCGGGACCTCGGTCAGCGCGTGGCAGCTGACCTCGTTGACGCCCTCCACGTTGCGCAGATGCTCGACCAGGCGTACGGCGTCCTCGAGGTTCGCGACGCGCCGGAAGGCGGGGGACCCGTCATGGGCCGGGAAGAAGACGACGTGCTCCACGATGGAAGCTCCCTTGCTGACAGCCTTTTGGGCGTACGAGTGACCCGACAGGGTGGTTCTCGGCAGGTCATCCGGGTCACCTTGAGCAAGTGTCCGGTTTCGCCCCCGGCGTACGTTTCTAAAAAATCTTGCAGGAGACCCGCGAGGTTTCTCGAAGTCGCTCGTTGGGCTGGTAGTCGGCGAACCCAGCCCCCCGACTGGAAGAGGGACCGATGTCCTCGATGCTCGAGCTCCCCCCGGTGCTCGCGGAGCCGCAGCCGGCTCCCGCACCGGCGCGTGAGCCGCATCTGCGGTTGGTGCCGACGGCCCCGCTCGACTTCGACGAGGCGGCCCGGCGGATCACCCCGCGGCTGCACCGCTACGCGACCCGCCGGCTCGGCGATGCCCACGAGGCGGAGGAGCTCGTGCAGGAGGCGCTGCTGCGCGCCTACAAGCACGGCGAGCAGCTGCAGACCGAGGACGACCTGATCGCCTGGTGCACCGTCGTCACCGGTCGCCTCGTGATTGACCGGCTGCGTGTGCGCGGACGCTCCACCAGCGTCGCCGAGGTGCCCGAGGGCACCCGCGTCGGCCGCGACACCGCCGACGTCGTGGTCGCACGCGACGAGGCCCGGATGGCACTCGACGCGCTTGAGGCCATGCCCGCCCGGCAGGCGGCGGTGCTCTGGGCCCGCGAGGTCGAGGGCCAGGGCTACGACGAGATCGGCCGGCGCTTCGGGATGACCGAGCCCGCCGTCCGCTCCATCCTGACCCGGGCCCGCAAGGGACTGCGCAAGGAGTACGCCGCCCGCGGCGGCACGCTGCCCGTCGCCGGCCTGGCGGCGCTCGCGCCGTGGATCAGCGGCCTGCGCTGGGCCGACCGGCTGCGGGCCGCGGCCACCAGGCTCGCGACGCCCGCGGCGATCGGTGCCATGGCGTTGGGCCTCGTCGGTGGTGCGCTGCACTCGCCGTACTCGACGGGTACGACGAAGAGCCCGGTCACCGCCCAGGCCGTCGTCAGCCAGTCGGTCGACACCGGCCTGGACCGCCCCAACCCCGCGCTCGTCCGCCCGGCCGTCGGCTCGCAGTCACAGCCGCAGGGCGTTTCGGGCCCGACGGCGAACACCCCGACGATCGTCCAGAAGACCCCGCTCTCGAGCAGCTGCGTTGCCGGCAAGGTCGGCGGCGACGACTGCGTCGGCGGCGGCAAGGCCGGCCGCATCTGGATCAACCAGGCGCTGCCGGACAACCCCACCGGCGTCCGCTACATCGGCGTCGAGAGCAGCAAGATCGAATGCACCCCGCTGCCTGACAATCCCGTCGTCAGCTGCACCCCCGGCACACCCAGCGAGGACAAGTCATGACGCGCAAGGTCCTGTTCACCGGTCTCCTCCTCGCGGGCGTTCTCGCCGGCGGCGCTCCGGCCATGGCGAGCGAGACGCAGGGCCACCTGTGCGTCACCGCCACGAACGACAAGAACAATCCCGGCCCGTCGGTGATCTGCGTCTGGCTGCCCGGCAAGTAGCCGGCTCCACCCGCGACACCGGCCGCCCACGCGGCCGGTCGGATCAGCTGCCCGAGCCGGCTTTCTGCTGGCTCGGGCCTTCGACGCGCGGCGCGGGCACGGGCGTGTTGAGCGCCTGCCGGAAGCGCTCGTAGGCGAGCACCGACTGGGCGGCCGCCACCGGTCGGCGGGTCCGGCTGGTCCACGCCGTCCAACCGATCGCGGCAAGTGTCGCGATCGGGACCGGCAGCAGCCAGACAAGCCAGGCGGGCATGGCGGGCTCCGAGATGGGCGTTGTGGGACGAACCAACTGTAGACCCGGCAGGGCTGGTCTCAGGTTGTTTCCTACGGCGATCCGACCCACTCCTGCGTCCCGTCAGCGAACACCTGACGCTTCCAGATCGGCACCGTGCTCTTCAGGTCGTCGATGAGCCGGCGAGCGGCCTCGAACGCCTCACCTCGGTGCGCCGCCGCGGCCGCGACGACGACCGCGACATCGCCGACCTGCAGCACGCCGACGCGGTGCACCGCGGCCAGCGCCCGGACGGGCAGATCACCGCCGACCGCGTCCGCGACCGTGCGCAGGGCGGCCTCCGCATCCGGGTGCGCGACGTACTCGAGCTCGGTGACGCGGCGGCCACCGTCGTTGTCCCGGACCAGACCGGTGAACGCGACCACCCCGCCGGCTCCGACGTCGTCGACGGCAGCCGTCACCTCGGCCGGGTCGATCGGGGTGTCCCGCAGCGCCAGCAGCCGCACCACGTCCACCCGATCAACCTAGCTGCGCAGCGCTGCCCCGTCCGCTCCCTAGCGCCGGCGACGGCGACGGGCCTGGCGGACCAGGGCGGCGGTGCCGAGCAACGCGACCGTGGCGCCGGCCGCCGTGTAGGCAGCGGTGCGGCTCCCGGCGCCCGTCTGCTCGGCCAGGTGCGCCGCCAGCGCCGACTCGTTGGTCCACTGCGGCGTCCAGCCGCTCGACCGCAGCCGCTCGCTCGCGACGACGACCGGCGCCAGGAGGTGGTCGAGCTCGCGCGGCGACGCGGTCGAGACGCCGAGCCGGTGCAGCCTTTCCGCCGTACCGAGTGCCACCGAGGCGGGCAGCTCGACCCGGCGCTTGCGGGCCAGCCGCTCGACCTCGGACTGCGGCAGGAAGCCGTCACACCCGACCGGCAGCGGTCCGGTCAGGCCGGCCACCACGACGAGCTCGATCGCCCGGACGAGGTCGTCGCTGTGGCACAGCTGCCACAGCGGCTCGGTGCCCCGCGCGGCAAGCAGTCGCGGGGCGGCGAGCTGGCGGAGCAACGCCCCGTCGTACGACGACCCGAGCGATCCACCGACCAGCGTCGCCGGGCGAACCGCCGCAACCCGAACGGGGGCGGCCGCCGCCAACAGCTCCATCTCGACGTGGTCCCCGAGCAGGTCGTCGCCGGGTGTGGCCCGCAGCGGCGCCGCATCGGGCAGCGGCACCGGGTTGCCGGGGACGGCGCCGTAGACGTCTGCCGACGTGACGATGACTACCCGGTCGACGGCGGCCGCGGCAGCTGCGTCGAGCACGGCCGCGGTCCCGCGAACGTTCAGGGCGCGCCGTTCGTCAGGACGGGCATGGACGTCGTACGTCGTGGCGAGGTGCACGACGAGGTCGACACCGCGGAGCCGGTCCCGAAGCGCCGGGTCACGGACATCGGCGCGCCGCCAACCCGCGCCCTCGACGCGACCGGTCCCGACGTCGATGCCGACCGGCCGCCCCACGTCGGGCGCCGCGGCGAGTCGCTCCAGCACTGCGCGCCCGAGGCCGTGCGCGGCGCCCGTGACGGCGACGACGGGTGCCGACGCATCCCGCGCCCGACGGCGGTTTCTCACCTGGACCTGATTCGACCCGCGACTAGCGTTGCCTTCATGCAAGGGAGAGTCCGTTGACCCGTCCGCCGTTCGGGTTCGGGCCCGGCGATCGCCCGGACGAGCCCGACGAGCCCCGCGACGACGACCCGCTCGGGCTGGCGAAGGCGCTCGGCGGGCTCTTCGGATCCGCGGGCGGCGACCTGCTCGGGCAGCTGTCCACCCTGATGGCCTGGTCGGGCGGTCCGGTCAACTGGGACCTCGCGGGCTCGATCGCCGGGAGCGCCGCCGGCACCGGCGACCCGCCGGTCACGGCCGAGGACACCACCGCGGTCGCCGACGCCTGCCGGCTCGCCGACCTGTGGCTCGAGCCGCTGACCACGCTGCCCGGCTCGGGCGGTACCGGTCAGGCGCTGACCCGCGCCGGCTGGCTGGCCGCGACCCAGCCCTCCTGGCGGCAGCTGGTCGACCCGGTGGCCGGCCGCGTCGTCACGGCCATGGGGACGGCGATGGAACGCGGCATGGCCGGCGGGTTCGGCGGTGCGCTGGGTGAGGGACTGCCCGCGGACCTGCAGGGGATGCTGGGCGGGATGGGCCCCCTCAAGGGCGTCATGGACCAGGTCGGCGGCTTCGTCTTCGGCGCCCAGGTGGGCCAGGCCCTCGGCGCGCTGGCCGGCGAGGTGCTGTCGGCGACGGAGATCGGGCTGCCGCTCGGCGAGCCGGGCCGGCCGGCCCTGGTGCCGGCCAACATCGCGGCGTTCAGCGCGGGACTCGAGGTGCCCGCCGATGAGGTCCGGCTCTACCTCGCCCTGCGCGAGTGCGCCCACCAGCGGCTGTTCGCCCATGTCCCGTGGCTGAAGGCGCACCTGTTCGACGCCGTCGATGCCTACGGCCGCGGCATCGAGGTCGACCCCGAGGCCATCGAGCGCGCGGTCGGGTCGCTCGACCCCGGCGACCCGGAGAGCCTGCAGCGGGCGATGGGCGAGGGAGTGTTCGAGCTGCAGCCGACCCCGGCGCAGCAGGCGGCGCTGGCCCGGCTGGAGACCGCGCTGGCGCTGGTCGAGGGCTGGGTCGACACGGTGGTCGACGCGGCCGCCCGCGGCCCGCTGCCGGCCGCGCCGGCCCTGCGCGAGACCGTCCGCCGCCGGCGCGCCTCGGGTGGACCGGCCGAGCAGACCTTCACGACACTGGTGGGCCTGCAGCTGCGCCCGCGCCGCCTCCGCGAGGCTGCCGCGCTGTGGGCCGCGGTCGCGGAGTCGCGCGGCATCGACGGGCGCGACGCGCTGTGGGCGCACCCCGACCTGCTGCCCGGCCCGGAGGACCTCGACGACCCGGCGGCGTTCCTCGCCCGTAGCGCGGCCGGGGCGTCCTCGCCGCAGGAGAGTGGCACCGACTGGGACGCCGAGCTGCGCGGCCTCGACGAGCAGCCCTGACCGACACGAGAGGCCGCCCGGCGGATCAGTCGTCCGACAGCTCCAGGGTCGCGGTCAGTGCGACGCCCTCGAGGAACCCGCGGGCCCGCTCCGTGCGGGGGTAGCGCCCGACCAGCGCCCAGAACGCCGGGTCGTGCCCGGGCTGAAGCAGGTGCGCGAGCTCGTGCACGAGGACGTAGTCGACGACCCAGTCCGGCATCCCCTTCAGGCGGCAGGACAGCCGGATCGTGCCGTCGGCCGGCGTGCACGAGCCCCACCGGCCGTTCTGCCGGCCGGACCAGTCGACGCTGATGGGCGCCGCGCGGCCGTCGAGGTAGCGCAGGCTGAGCCGGGCGGCCCGCTCCATGAGCTCGTCGCTGCCGGGTCGGCGGCGGGCGTCCTGACGGTCCAGCCGACCGAGCATCTCGGCCACCCAGCGGTCCTCCTCGGCCTTGGACATCCGGCCGGGGAGGAGCACGATCGTGCGGCCGTCCTGGCGGTACGCCGACACCGTGCGGCGGCGGCGATCGCTGCGAACGACCTCCACCCCGTCGGGGCGGGTACGGCGCACGGGAGGCACATACAGAACGCTAAGGCTCGGTCACCGTGTGACGCGGGCAACGCGCCGAAGCGCGCGCGGCAACCTTCCCACGCCGGAATCGGGCATTTCCGGCACCCAACGGGGCCAAGTTTCTTTTCTCCACAGCTCGGTACGACGCATCCGCGCAGGTCATCGGGCCTTTTCCGGCGGTGTCGACATCGTCGTGCACAGGGCTGTGCGCGCAGTCTCCACAGCGACACTCCGCGCTGTCCCCACCCCGTCCACACGGCCGTCCACAGGCCCGACCTACCGCCCGTTGACGGTGCTCCGATCGGCCTCGTAGCGTCGCGCCGACGGAGCCCCCGGGACTGTCGGCACCGCTCGCAAGGGGAAGGCGAGCGGGATCGACGGCACCGGGGGCGCCGCCGTTTCCGGGAGCCCCTCACCGTTGCGTCCGACCCTCCGGTCGCTCCGGCAGCCAGCCCCTCGGACGTCGCGGCTACTGGCCGGTGAAGACCGGTTCGCGCTTCTCGGCCCGGGCCCGCAGGCCCTCCTGCAGGTCAGCCGTTGCGAGGGTCACCGGCTGGGCGAGCGCCTCCCACTGCAGGGCGTCGGCGTACGACGCATGCCCGCCGTTCGCGAGCGCCACCTTGTGCAGCCGCTGGGCCACCGGCGCGCCGAAAGCGATCTCCCGCGCCTGCGCCAGCGTGCGCTCCAGCAGCGCCGCGTCGTCGTACACCGCACTGCACAGCCCCAGCCGCAGCATCTCGGCGGCGTCGATGACGCGCCCGGTCAGCAGCAGCTCGCGGGCGGCCGCCGGGCCGACGATCTCCGGCAGCAGCCAGGTCGTCGCCATCCCCGCGTGCATGCCGAGGCGGGCGAACGGGACGGTGAACTTGGCCGCCTCGCCGGCGTACCGGATGTCGCACGACATCGCGAGGCAGGCGCCGGCGCCGACGGCCGCGCCGTTGACGGCCGCGATCGACGGCACGTCGAGGGCGCGCAACGACAGCCAGGTCTCGTAGAAGGGCAGCATCCGGTCGCGCAACGCGTCGACGGTGGCGTCGGGCTCCGACGCCAACCAGCCCAGGTCGCCGCCGGCGCAGAACGCCCGGCCCTCCCCCGTCACGACGACGCAGCGGACCGAGCGGTCGCGGCGCAGCGACGCCACGGCATCGGCCCAGGCAGCCGTCAGCTCCGGTGTCATCGCGTTGCGGACGTCGGGCAGCGCGAGGGTCAGGACGACGACGTGCTCGCCGTCGCGCTCGACGCGAAGGGGACCGGACACGTTGCTCCTCGGGGGCTCTCGGGCATGGGGCTGAACGGCGGGGGCGGCGCTCGGCCGGACGCTACCGGTCACGCTCCGGAGCAATACCTGTCACCCGTTCGGGTGGCGTGGTGACGCTGCGTAATCCCGAGAGATGTAGAGCGGCATTCGCTGCACGTCGAAGAACGGACGGACGACGTCGATGAACTCCAGCCCCACGCAGGCGATCTCGCGCACCGCCGCGCTGCTCGCCTTCGCGCTCGCCGCTACGGGGGTGGCCGCCGTCCCGGCCGCGTCCGCGCCGGCGACACGGGTCATCGTCACGTCGATCGCCGGCGACGTCGCGGGTGCCGCCCAGGCGGTGCAGGCCGCAGGTGGCAGTGTCCTCGACCGGCTCCCGCTGATCGGCGGCGTCACCGCATCGCTCCCCGCCGGAACCGTCCTTGCCCCGACGTTCCGCATCGTCCCCGACAGCCAGCTGCGCGTGGCTGGCCACGAAGGGACTGCCGACGGCACCGTCTCCGCCGTCCGCGCCACCCTCGGCCTCGGTCCGGTCGCCGGTGAGGGCGCGGGGGTCACCGTCGCCGTCGTCGACACCGGCGTCGCCGACGTCGCCGACCTGCGCGGTCGCGTCGAGCACGTCAACGTCAGTGGCGCCGCAGGCGGCGACGGCTATGGGCACGGCACGTTCGTCGCCGGCCTGGTCGCCGGCGACGGCAGCGCCTCCGACGGCCTGTACGCAGGTGTGGCGCCCGCCGCCCGGATCCTGGACGTCAAGGTCGCCGACGGCGAGGGCGTCACCAACCTGGTCACCGTGCTCAAGGGCCTGCAGGCCGTGGCCGGCCGCACGGACGTCGACGTCCTCAACCTGTCGCTGTCCTCGGGCAGCCCGCTGCCGTACCAGGTGGACCCGCTCACCATGGCGCTCGACGCGCTGTGGCGTCGCGGCATCACCGTCGTGGTCCCGGCCGGCAACGAGGGCCCCGGCGCGAACACGGTCACCTCGCCCGGGACCGACCCCACCCTGCTCACTGCCGGCAGCCTCGACGACCAGGGCACAGCTCGGCACACTGACGACGTCGTGCCCGACTGGTCCGGCCGGGGCACCCGCGGCAAGGCCAAGCCTGACCTCGTCGCCGCCGGCGCCCACGTCGTCTCGCTGCGCGCCGCCGGCAGCGTCATCGACACAGCCAACGCCAGCGCCCGGGTCGGCGACTCGTACTTCAAGGGCTCCGGCACCTCGTTCTCCACCGCCATCGCGTCCGGTGCCGCCGCCGCGCTGCTGTCGCGCCGATC
Organism: Actinomycetota bacterium; assembly: GCA_033851845.1. Lineage (GTDB taxonomy): Bacteria > Actinomycetota > Actinomycetes > Mycobacteriales > SCTD01 > RYN-124. The sequence goes on along the minus strand of JAWWOH010000048.1, from coordinate 3,400 downwards.
CGGTCTGCGACCGGCGCAGGTCAAGGACATCCTCACCGACTCGGCGTACTCCGCCTCCGGCCTGCGCGACCGCACCGCAGCCGGCGCCGGTGGCCTCGACCTGGCCGCGGCGTACAACGGGAGCTCCTCGGCGACCGACGACACGATCCCCGGCGACCCCGAGGTCTGGGCCGCGTTCGTGCAGGCGATGGCATCCGGTGACGCCGCCGCTGCCGCCAGCAGCTGGTCGCGGCTCAGCCCGCAGGCCCGCAACTGGGCCGCCCGCAACTGGGCCGAGCTCGACGTCGATGCCCGCAACTGGGCGGCGAGCAGCTGGTCGGCCCGCAACTGGGCCGGTGGCACACCCGAGGAGTGGGCCGCGCGCAACTGGGCGGCCGGCAACTGGGCGGCGCGCAACTGGGCCGACACGTACTGGAACGCCAGCAGCTGGTCGGCGCGCAACTGGGCCGCCGGGAACTGGGCCGGCAACTGGGCCGCGAGCAGCTGGTCCGCCGGGAACTGGGCCGCTGGCAACTGGGCGGCCGGCAACTGGGCGGCCGGGAACTGGGCCGCGAGCAGCTGGTCCGCAGGCAACTGGGCCGCTGGGAACTGGGCCGCTGGGAACTGGGCTGCCGGAAACTGGTCCGCCGGGAACTGGTCTGCGGTCAACTGGGCCTGAAGCCTGCCGACAACTGATGCAGGTCTGAACGTGCGCTGAACGAGGAGGAACACGTGCCCGCAGGGCTGCGTCGCCTCGTCCTGTCGCTCGTCGCGGCCGGCGTCGCGGCCCAGGCCGTCGTGGCGCTCCTCACCCGGGCCACCGGCGCCGTCACAACCCTCGCCGGGAAGCTGCCCTGGGCGCACGGCGTCGTCCTGCTCGGCGTCATGCTCGCGCTCACCGTCGTCGGCGACCTGGTCTCGGTCCGGGTCCGGCATGGCGACGAGAGCGAGGAGCTCACGCTCTTCGAAGCCGCCGTGGTCGTCGATGTGCTGCTGCTGCCCGCCGGCTGGGCGCTACTGGTCCCGGTCGCGGCCAGCGTCGTCTGCTCGCTGGTACGCCGACGCGAGCTCGTCAAGACGATCTTCAACGCGGCCAACCAGGCCCTCGCCACCGCCGTCCTCGTGGCGATCGTCCACGCACTCGCCCCGGCCGGCGGCGGGCTGTCCGGCCGCGCCGTGCTCGCGCTTCTCGTCGGCACACTCTCCTTCAGCGCCGTCAACCTCATCGCCCTCTCGCGGGTCTACAGCCTGCTCGGCGGTGACGACCCGTGGGAGATGGTCCGTGACGACGCGCGGCTGGCCGCCGTCATGGCCGTCGGCATGGTCGCGCTCGGCGGCACCGCCGTGACGGTCGCGTGGGCAGCCCCCGCCCTGCTGCCGTTCACCGTCGTACCGGCTGCCGCCTTGACGTTCGCCTACCGCGCCGCAGCGCAAGAGACCGAGGAACGGCAGCGTTCGAGCCAGCTGCTCGCGCTCTCCCAAGTGCTCGCCGGCCGGCTCAACGCGGACGACGTCACCGGCGCCTTCCTGGACCTGACCCGCCAGGCGTTCTCCGCCGACCTGGCGATCGCGGTGCTCGACCCGGGTGCCCAGCCCGGCGGCTCGGTGCCGACGAGCGTGGTCGACGACCGCGAAGGGGGATACGAGCGGCGCGCGTCCGACATCGGCGAGCAGATGCTGCTGCTGCGCTCGTCGCAGGACGGCGTCATCGCCCTCACCGACAAGGACAACCTGCCCAAGGGGTGGGCCCGCGCCGTCGTCGCGCCGCTCGAGGCGGAAGGCCGTCGGCTGGGCGCGGTCATCCTCGCCACCCGCGACCGGCACCAGCGGCTCGGCCGTCGAGAGCTCACCCTCCTGACGCCGCTTGCCAGCGCCCTCGCGGTCGCCTTGCGCGGGGCTGCGCACGTCCAGCGGCTCACCGAGGAGACCAGCAAGCTCAAGGCGGTCGTCGACCAGTCGTCGGACGGCATCCTCGTCCTCGACGGCGAGGGCCGGGTGCAGCTGTGGAGCCCCGCGCTCGAGCAGCTCACCGGCCGCGCAGAGCTTGCCGCGCTGGGCCGTCCGCTCGGGCAGCTCGTCGCCACCGTGCGACCCGACGGGACGCCCGTCGACCCGTTCGCTGCCGGCCGCGAGCTGCTCTCCCCCGACGAGCCGCGCGGCACCGTCGAGCTGACCGTGCTCCGCGACGACGGCGAGCAGCGCGTCGTGCGGTGCGCGCACGCCGCCGCGTTCGGTGCCGACGGCACGCTGCAACGTGACGTCGTCATCGTTCACGACGTCACGCGCGAGCGGCAGGTCGAGCGTCTCAAGGCCGACTTCATCGCCACCGTCTCGCACGAGCTCCGTACGCCGATCACCCCGATCAAGGGGTACGCCGACCTGCTGCGCCGGCGTGGCGACGCCATGAGCCCGGAGAAGCGGGCCGAGTGCCTCGAGGTGATCAGCAGCCGCACCGAGCACCTCGCCCGGCTGGTGGAGGACCTGCTATTGGCCTCGCGCATCTCGGCGACGGAGGGCGCTGCGTCTGCCCAGGTCGAGATGGGCACCGCGGATCTGGTCGGGCTCATCACCCGTGCATGCGGCGACTTCGGCACCGATGGCGAACGCATCGAGCTGGCCCTGCCGGCGGAGCCGGTCCACGTCGGCTGCGACCCGATGCGCGTCGTCCAGGTGCTCAGCAACATGGTCAGCAACGCCCTGAAGTACTCCGCGCCCGGCAGCCCGGTCGACGTGCGGCTCGCGGTGGAGGACGGGCAGGCGACGGTCGAGGTCAGCGACGTCGGCCGCGGCATCCCGGCCGACCAGCTCGAGCGGGTCTTCGACAAGTTCCACCGGGTCGAGGACCCGATGCGGATGACCACCGGCGGCACCGGGCTCGGGCTCTACATCGCCCGCGAGCTCGCGACCGCGATGGGCGCGACCCTGGCCTGCCGCTCGACGCTCGGGGTCGGGTCGGTGTTCTCCCTGACCCTCCCGGTGGCGGTCCCGGCGTCCCCCGCGGAGACCGTCGCCGTCCAGCCGCCGGCCGAGCCGGGCGCCGCTCCGGTCATGCCCCGGCCCCGGCTGGTACCCCCGTGGGAGCCCCTGCGCGCCACGCCCGGAGCGTGAAACCGGCTCGCTCAAGCGTGCGAGGGCTAGGCTGAACTCGTTCGCCGCGCGCCATCCGGCCGCGCGGAACCGGGGGCAAGTCCCCGTCGAGTCGACCTGGAGGACCCCGTGGCCGAGAGCTACAACGGATACTGCGTGAAGTGCAAGGAGAAGCGCGACTTCGACGGCGAGATCAAGGTCAGCGACTCGGGCCGCCGCATGGCCCAGGGCCTGTGCCCCGTCTGCGGCACCAAGATGAACCGGATCCTCGGCAAAGCCTGACCTACGCCGTACGCCGAAAAGGGCGGCTTCCCCACCGGGGAAGCCGCCCATT
>JAWWOH010000028.1:0-6639 GCA_033851845.1 Actinomycetota bacterium | reverse complement strand
GACAAAGCCGACGACCAGGCCCATCACGATGATGATGGCCGGCTCAAAGAGGCTGGTAAAGCGCTTGATCTTGTAGTCGAGCTCGCGGTTGAAGTAGGTCGCGGCCGTCTCCAGCTGCTGGTCCAAGGTGCCGGTGTCCTCGCCGACCCGGAACATCTGGCGCGCCGAGGCAGGGAACAGCCCTGTGGCGGCCAGCGGGGTGGCGAGACCCTCTCCTCTGATCATGGCGTCCCGAGCGTCGTCCAGGCCCTTCTTGAACACCGCGTTGCTCACCGCGCCGTTGGTGACGCGCATTGCCTCGGGAAGCGGGACACCGGCGGTCATCATGGAGCTGAGCACCCGGCAGAAGCGCTCCAGGACGACGTGCCGGACCAGGTCCCCTAGCGCGGGGATCCGGAGCACGAGCCGGTCCCGCAGCACCCGGCCGCGCGGCGTGCGCGATCCGATGTAGATGCCGACGATGACGGCGATTAAGCCGATGAGGATCAGCAGCCAGTGGGCGGAGAAGAAGTCCGACACGGCCAGGAGCATGCGGGTGGGCAGCGGAAGCTCGCCGTTCAGCTCGGCGAAGATGGCCTTGAAGCGCGGTAGCACGAAGCCGACCAGCACTCCGACCACGACAACCGCGACAAAGGCGATCACCGCGGGGTAGGTCAGTGCCGAGGACATCTTCTGGCGAGCCTCGACGTCACGCTCGATGTAGTCGGACAGCTGGGCGAGCGCGCTGTCGAGCCGCCCGGTGAGCTCGGCCGACTCCAGGATGCCGAGGTAGTAAGGCGGGAACGCCTCAGCGTGCTGACGCGCCGCTGCAGCGAACGTGGTGCCGGAACGGAGCGAATCGAGCATGTCGCCCAAGATCTGCTTGAAGAACTTGTTGCCTGTCTCCGACTCGATCGTCTCGAGGGCGTCGAGGATCGGGATGCCAGCCTTGATGAAGACCGCCAGCTGCCGGCTGAAGTGCATCAGCTCCTTGCGGGGGATGCGCTTCTTGGTGATCTCGAACTGCAGGATGCTCTTCCTGCGGCGCCTGGAGGAGACGTCGACGGGCTCGCCGTCGCCGGCGACCAGCAGCTGATCCGTGACAGACATGTAGCGCCTCTAGGCCGTGTAGATGTTGCGGATCACTTCGGGAATCGTGGTGAGGTCCTGCTCGATAAGCGCGATGGCCTCGTCAAGCAGCGTGCGCATGCCCTGCTTCACCGCCATCCGTCGTAGCTCGTCCTGGGTCGCCCAGCCAACCACCAACCGCTTGATCTCGGGTGTCACTTTGAGAAGTTCGTACACCCCGATCCGGTCGGAGAAGCCCGTACCGGAGCAGAAGTTGCAACCGGTGCCTTGGTAGAACTTCGTCTTCGGACGTCCGCCGCTCTCGTTGTAGAAGCCGAGCTCCTCGGCGCTCGGCTTGTAGGGCTTCTTGCAGTGCGTGCAGGTACGCCGCATCAGGCGCTGCCCGACCACGCCCAAAACGGACGAAGCGATCAGGAACGACTCGATCCCCATGTCGAGGAACCTGTGCAGGGCCGCGACCGCGTCGGTCGCGTGCAGCGACGACAGCACGAAGTGACCGGTCAGTGCGGCCTGGGTCGCGATTCGCGCCGTGTCCACGTCGCGGATCTCGCCCACGAGGATGACGTCGGGGTCCTGCCGCAGGATCGACTTGAGGCCGTTGGCGAAGGAGAGCCCCGCTTGTTCGTTCATCTGGATCTGGTTGATGGACGGGAAGACGTACTCGACGGGGTCCTCGATCGTCATGATGTTGCGCTGCGACTCGTTGATCTGGCTCATCGTCGCGTACAGCGTGGTCGTCTTGCCGGAGCCGGTCGGGCCCGCGCACAGGACCATGCCGAACGGTGATTTGGCCAGCTTCGTGAACTCGGCGTGGGTGTCGGTCGGCATGCCGAGGTCGCTGAGCTTGTAGAGCGGACGGCTCTTGTCGAGCACCCGCAGCACGACCTTCTCGCCCCAGATCACCCCGGTGGTGGCGACGCGGATGTCGACCGCGCGGCCGTCGACGTCCATGGCGATCTGGCCGTCCTGCGGCCGGCGCCGCTCGACGATGTTCATCCCCGCCATGATCTTCAGCCGCGACGTCACCGCGGGTCCGATCTCGGTGGGCAGCGCGAGCACGTCGTGGAGCGCGCCGTCGATCCGGAAGCGGATGCGCAGCCGGTTGTCCTGCGGCTCGATGTGGACGTCGGACGCGCGGTCGCGCAGCGCCTGAGTGATGATCTTGTTCACGACCTGGACGACGGGCGCGTCGCCCGCGGCGCTCTCCGAGGTCAGGGCCGGGCCCTTGCGGCTGACCGCCGTCTTCTGGAACTCCGTGATGAACTCGTCGATCCCGGTCAGCGTGCGGTAGCTCTGGTCGATCGCCCGCTGCACCTCGCTGAGCGGCGCGATCAGCAGCGTGACGGTGAGCCCCGTCGTGCTCTGCAGCAGGGCGAGGAGCTCGGCGTTCGGGTCGGCGACGGCGACGTCGAGCCCCTCCGCCGTGCGGGCCATCGGCACGCACACGTACGCCCGGGCGATGCTCTCGGGCACCAGCGCGACGGCCTCGGCCTGCGGCGACTCCTCCGACAGGTTGATGAGGCTCAGATCGAGCTGCTCGGCCAGGGCCTCGGCGAGGTCGTGCTCGTCGAGGGCCCCGAGCTCGACCAGCAAGGAGCCGATCCGCTTACCGCTCGCGTTCTGCTGCAGCAGCGCTTCGTTGAGCTGGGTCGCGGTGATCGACTGCCGGTTGACGAGCAGGTCGCCGATCAGCTGCCAGTCGTCCGGGCGGTCGAGAACGGCCGTGCTCGTCGCCCGGGCTGGAGCGGCAGCGGCGCGCGCGGTCTCACCTGCCGGCTTCGCGACCCGGCCCTTGGCGTGCGTGCCGTGGTTCGGCTGGGGCGTCGGCACGGGAGAAGACCCCCCGACCATCGAGGGGTCGTCCGACTTCTTGCGAAGTTTCACGCAGGGCGCTCCAGCAGGTCATCGCTTCCTGTTACACGAGCGTCAGGAGGCACGTCCGACCCCCCGTCCACGCGGGGGTGAACGCAGGGGCTGTCCTGCAGAACGTACGCCGGACCCTGGCCTGCGGCACCCCAACCGGCCCAAACAGCCGATCTCGACCTGCGGCTACTTCGCGTAGAGCGCCTCGACGTCGGTGGCGAACTCCTTCATCACCACCGAGCGCTTGAGCTTGAGCGAAGGCGTCATCTGGCCGCCCTCCTCGGTCCAGTCGACCGGAAGGATCGAGAACTTGCGGATCGCCTCCGCCTTCGAGACCGCCTTGTTGGCCTCGTCCACGGCTCCCTGGATCTCCGCGATCAGGTCGGGATCGTCGATGAGCGACGGTACGTCGGTGGCCTTGCCCTTCGCCGCGGCCCACGGGCCGATCGCCTCGGCATCGATCGTCACCAGGCACGCAATGAACGGCTTCTGGTCGCCGACGACCATGCACTGGCTGATGAGCGGGTGCGCGCGCAGGCGGTCCTCTAGCACCGCGGGGGCGACGTTCTTGCCGCCCGCGGTGACGATGAGCTCCTTCTTGCGGCCGGTGATGCGGACGAAGCCGTCTGCGTCGATCTCGCCGATGTCGCCGCTGTGGAACCACCCGTCGCCCTTGGCTTCGTTCGTTGCGTCCGGGTTGTGCCAGTAGCCGCGGTAGATGTGCTCGCCGGACATGAGGATCTCGCCGTCGTCTGCGATCCGCACGGTGACGCCGGGGGAGGGGCGCCCCACGGTGCCGATCTTCAGGTCAGCGGGGGTGTTGACCGACCCGGCGGCCGTCGTCTCCGTGAGGCCGTAGCCCTCCAGGATCGTCACGCCGATGCCGCGGAAGAAGTGGCCGAGCCGGGCACCGAGAGGAGCGCCGCCGGAGACCGCCCAGGCGACCTTGCCGCCGAGGGCGGCCCGCAGCTTCGCGTAGACCAGCCTGTCGAAGAGCTTGTGCTGAAGTCCGAGCGCGAGACCCGCCCCGCCCCTGTCGAGCGCCTCGCTGTAGGCGATGGCGACCGACGCGGCGCGGTCGAAGATCTTGCCCTTGCCGTCGGCGTGCGCCTTCTGCTTGGCGCTGTTGTAGACCTTCTCAAAGACCCTGGGCACCGACAGGATGAACGTGGGCTGGAAGGCGGCGAAGTCGGGCAGCAGGTTCTTGATGTCGGCGGTGTGGCCCATCCGGGCGCCGGTCTCGACGCACGCGACCTGGATGAGCCGGGCGAAGACGTGGGCCAGCGGTAGGAACAGCAACGTCGAGCCCGTGGAGTTGAAGAGCTCTGGCAGCACCCTGCCCGCGCTGCGGCCGGTGCCGAGCAGGTTGCCGTGCGTCAGCTCGCAGCCCTTGGGTCGCCCCGTCGTACCGGAGGTGTAGATGATCGTGGCGAGCGAATCGGTCGTCAGCCCGTCCTTGCGTGCGTCCAGGTCCGCCGCGGGCACGTCACGGCCGCCGTCCCCGAGCGCATCGAGTCCGTCGTCGTCGATGACCCAGACGTTCTTCAGGTCTGGGAGCTGGTCGCGTACCGACGCGAGCAGGTCGCTGTGGGCCGGCGACTCCAGGATGGCGGCAACCGCCCCCGAGTCGCCAAGGTTCCACTGGACCTGCTCGGCGGACGACGTCTCGTAGATCGGGACCGTGACCCCGCCGGCCGTCCAGATCGCGTAGTCGCACAGCGTCCACTCGAAGCGGGTCTTGCTCATCAGGCCGACGCGGTCGCCGGGACCGACGCCGCCGGCGACCAGGCCGGCGGCGAGCGCGCTCACCTCGGCCGCGAACTCCTTGGCGGTCACCGGGAACCACCGACCGGCCACCCGACGGGTGAACACGACGTCGTCGGGGCTGTTCCGGGCTCGTTCCTGGAGCGTGTCGACGAGACAGGCATCGGGTGGGACGTCGATGACCTGCGGGGTGGAGTACTCCTTCACGCCGGGCTCCTGTCGCGGTCGCTGCTGCGGTGAACCTAGCGCGGCGCGCCGGGCCGCGGGGAGTGCCGAACGGCCCCTGCCGCTCCTACCGTGTGCGCATGACCGCCGACTTCCCCGCGACCGACCGCTGCCCGAAGTGCGGTGCGGCCGTGCGATTCGGTGATCCGTGGTGCACGTTGTGCTACGCCGACCTGCGACCGCCCGCGCCGGAAGTGCCCGAGCCCGAGCCCGAGCCGACCCCGGGACCCGACGCCATCGCCGCGCCGCCGGCGTACAACGCTCCTGTCGGCGCAGGCCACGACCCGCTGACCGCCCCGCTCGAGGCCGTTGCGGCGCCAATAAATGGGCCGAGCTGGCCCTGCACAGCGTGCGGCACCGTCAACCCGATGGCGCACGACACCTGCTCGGCCTGCGGTCGGCACTTCCTGGCCGGCGTGCGCGAGGACCATGCGCCGTCGCTCGAGCTGCCCGTCGTCGGCGACCTCACCAAGATGTCCCGTGCCCAGCGGTTCGTCCTCGCCGGCGTTGTCGTCCTCGTGGTCCTCGTCCTCACGGTGCTGCTCGGCCTCATCTTCGGCTGAGGCTCCTCCGTAGGCTCGCCGCGTGAGGGTCAACGTGGTGAGCGACGTGCACGGCAGCGTGGATGCCCTCGCAAAGGCGGGCGACGGGGCCGACGTGCTGGTCTGCCTCGGCGACTTCGTGCTGTTCATCGACTACGACGACACCGGCGGCGGCATCTTCGGCAAGCTCTTCGGCGCTGACGCGGCCGAACGGCTGGTCAGCTTGCGGACCGCAAAGCAGTTCGACGAGGCCCGCGTGTGGTCACGCGGCTTGTGGCAGTCGCTCGGCGAGGACCCTCGCGCCGTCATGGAGCGCGAGATCCGGTCGCAGTACGCCGCCATGTTCGCCGTACTCCCTGATCCGACGTACCTCACCTACGGCAACGTCGACGTCCCCGCTCTCTGGCCGGAGTTCCTCAAACCCGGTTCGACCGTCCTCGACGGCCAGACCGCGGTGATCGGCGGCAAGACGTGGGGCTTCGTCGGGGGCGGCTTGAAGACGCCGATGAACACGCCGTACGAGATCGACGACGTCACCTACGCCGCCAAGGTCGCCGCTGTCGGATCGGTCGACGTCCTTGCCTGCCACATCCCCCCGGACGTGCCAGAGCTCTTGTACGACGTCACCGCCCGGCGCTTCGAGCGCGGCAGCAGCGCGGTGCTCGACGCGATCCGCGACACCGCCCCCGAGCTGGTGCTGTTCGGGCATGTCCACCAGCCGCTGCAGGCCCGGATCCGGATCGGCCGGACCGAGTGCGTCAACGTGGGCCACTTCAGGGGACGCGGTACGCCGTACGTGCTGGAGTACTAACCTCGCCGAACTAGACCAGGAGGACTGCGTGCCCGACCAGGCGAGCTCCAGTATCACCATCGGGGCACCTTGCGAAAAGGTGCTCGGCGTCATCGCGGACATCCAGAACTACCCCGTCTGGACGGGGCAGATCAAGAGCGCCGAGGTGGTCGAGAAAGGGTCGGACGGCAAGCCGCGGCAGGCGAAGTTCGTCATGGATGCCGGGGTCCTCAAGGACGAGTACACGCTGGAGTACACCTGGCGGGCTGACGGCGTCGACTGGAAGATGGTCGGGAAGAGCTCGGTGCAGAAGTCGCAAGTGGGCTCCTACACCGTGGCAGACAAGGGTGCCTCGACCGAGGTGACCTACAAGCTCACGGTCGACAT
>JAWWOH010000038.1:0-8267 GCA_033851845.1 Actinomycetota bacterium | reverse complement strand
AGATGAGGACCTGCTGGAGGGCCTCGAACTCCTCGACGCACTTGCCGGACCCGATCGCCACGGAGTGGAGCGGGTTGTCGGTGATGTGGACCGGCATGCCGGTCTCGTGCTTGAGCCGCTCGTCGAGACCGCGCAGCAGCGCACCGCCGCCGGTGAGGACGATGCCGCGGTCCATGATGTCGCCGGACAGCTCCGGCGGGCACTTGTCGAGGGTGTTCTTGACCGCGTCGACGATCTGGTTGACCGGCTCCTCGATCGCCTTGCGGATCTCCTCTGCGCTCACCACGATCGTCTTCGGCAGACCGCTGACGAGGTCGCGGCCGCGGATCTCGGCGTGCGGCTCGTCCGGCATGGGGAACGCCGAGCCGATCGCCATCTTGATCTCCTCGGCGGTGCGCTCCCCTAGCATCAGGGAGTACTCCTTCTTGACATACGAGATGATCGACAGGTCGAGCTCGTCGCCGCCGACGCGGATCGACTGCGACGTGACGATGCCGCCGAGCGAGATCACCGCGACTTCCGTCGTACCGCCCCCGATGTCGACGACCATGTTCCCGGTCGGTTCGTGCACGGGCAGCCCGGCACCGATAGCCGCGGCCATCGGCTCCTCGATGATGTAGACCTTGCGCGCGCCGGCCTGGTAGCCGGCGTCCTTCACCGCCCGCTGCTCCACACCGGTGATGCCGGACGGCACACAGATGACGATGCGCGGCTTGGCGAAGTGGCGGCGCTTGTGCACCTTCTGGATGAAGTAGCGCAGCATCCGCTCGGTGGTGTCGAAGTCTGCGATCACGCCGTCCTTGAGCGGACGGATGGCGACGATGTTGCCCGGCGTGCGGCCGATCATCCGCTTCGCCTCGGTGCCGACCGCGAGGATGCCCGTCGTGTTGGTGTTGATCGCGACGACCGACGGCTCGTTGAGCACCACACCCTTGCCGCGGACGTAGACCAGGGTGTTGGCCGTGCCGAGGTCGACGGCCATGTCGCGGCCGAGGAACGACAGGCGGTTGGAGCCAGCCATGAGAGTGAGGGGGCCTTCCGAAGTGGTACGGCGAGGGGTTCAGCCTAGCGGCGGAACCCTCACAGGCCCGGGAAGAAAATGCCGATCTCGCGCTTCGCCGACTCCGGCGAGTCGGACCCGTGGACGAGGTTCTGGCCGATCTCGAGCGCGTAGTCGCCGCGGATCGAACCGGGGGTCGCCTCGACCGGGTTGGTGACGCCCATCAGCCGCCGCGTGGCTGGCACCGCATTGGGACCTTCCACGACGAGCGCGACCAACGGCCCGCCGGTGATGAACTCCACCAGCTCCCCGAAGAACGGGCGCTCGGCGTGCTCCGCGTAGTGCTCCTCGGCCACCTCCCGGTCCAGGTTGCGCAGCTCCATCGCGACCAGCGTCAGGCCCTTGCGCTCCAGCCGGGAGATGACCTCGCCGGCGAGGCCGCGGCGTACGCCGTCGGGCTTGACGAGGACGAGGGTGCGCTCGACAGAGGACACAGCCGCGGGGCTCCTTAGATTCGGGTTCCTGCAACCTACCGGGGTCGCGCGGTGTTCTTCTGAGCGAGATGGACGCCGACCTGCTCTTCCCGCGCCTGGTGCGTGCGCACACGGGTGACGTGTGGGCCACGGCACTGCGGCTCACCGGGAACCGGTCCGATGCCGAGGACCTGGTTCAGGAGACCTTCGCCTCGGCCTGGTCGGCGCTGCAGTCGTGGCCGCCGGAGCGGGTCGATGCGCTGCGGCCGCGTGCCTGGCTGGTCACGATCACCCTCAACGCCTGGCGCAACGGGCTCCGAACGGCCGCCCGGCGACCACGGACCGGACCCCTGCTCGATCACGACGCCGCCGTACACCCGATCGACGCCCTCGACGAGACCGAGCGGCTCGGCGAGCTCGTGGCCCGACTGCCCGAGGCGTACCGCGCGCCGATCGTCCTGCGGCACGTCGTCGGGCTCTCGTACGCCGAGATCGCCGCCGCTCTCGACTGCCCGCCCGGAACCGTCAAGGCGCAGGTCTCCCGGGGCCTGGCGCTGCTGCGCAAAGAGGAGCTCTCATGGACCTGACCACGCGACTCGCTGACCTGGGCTCGCCGGCTCCGGCCGGACTCGTCGACCGGGTGCTCGCTCGCACCGGACCGGCGGACGACTGGGTCCTCGCGGACGGGCCGGCGGGGCCGCTGATGGTGGCCTTCAACGACCACGGCATCTCGTACGTGCTCGCCGGCGACGACGAGGCCGAGCTGGAGCGGCAGGTGCGAACTCGACTCGATCGAGGCGTACGGCGGGTGGCCAAGGCTCCGGCCGGGCTGCTGCCGGCGCTGCGCAGCGGCCGCACGCGCGGGTTGCGCTTCGACCTGCGTGGACGTACGCCGTTCGAGCAGGACGTGCTGGCCACCGCGCTGCGGATCCCACGCGGCGAGGTGCGGTCCTATGCCTGGGTCGCGGCGGCGATCGGCCGGCCGGGCGCAGTGCGGGCAGTGGGCTCCGCGCTCGGCCGGAACCCCGTGCCGGTCGTCATCCCCTGCCATCGGGTCGTGCGCACCGATGGTCAGGTCGGCGACTACGTCTGGGGCGGGCCGTTGAAGCGCACGATCCTGACCGCGGAGGGGGTCGACGTCGCCGAGGTCGAGCTGCTCGGTGCAGCGGGGGTGCACTACACCGGCAGCGACACGACGCACATCTTCTGCGTGCCGAGCTGCAAGGACGCCCGCCGCACGACCCCGGCGCACACCGTGCGGTTCCGGTCAGCCGCCGCCGCCCGGGCCGCCGGCTACCGCCCCTGCCTCCACTGCCAGCCGGTGCCGAGCGCGGCTTAGCGGAGACGGAGGAGGGCTCTCGCTTCGCCGACGGTCACGACGGAGCCGGTCACGATGACGCCGGCGCCGCCGTACTCGACCTCGTCCTCGGCGAGCTGCACGGCGGTGTCGAGCGCGTCGTCCAGGCGGTCCTCGGCCGCAACCCGGTCCTCGCCGAAGACCTCGACAGCCAGCGCGAACAGGTCGTCGACCGGCAGCGCCCGCGGTGACGAGTTGGTCGTCACGACGATCGACGACAGTGCCGGCTCGAGGACCTCGAGCATCCCGCGCACGTCCTTGTCCGCCAGGCACGCGACGACGCCGACGAGCTTGGTGAAGGAGAACGCGTCGGCGAGCGCCCGCACTGTCGCCGCCATCCCGTGCGGGTTGTGCCCGGCGTCGAGTACGACGGTGGGTGACGTGCGGACGACCTCGAGCCGGCCCGGCGACCGCGCTTCGGCAAGGCCCTCCCGGACCGCCTCCGGGTCGATCTGCCGCGACTCGCCGCCGCCGAGGAACGCCTCGACCGCTGCCAGCGCGCAGGCCGCGTTCTCCGCCTGGTGCTCGCCGAACAGCGGCAGGAACATCTCGTCGTACGTCCCGGCCAGTCCCTGCAAAGTGACCAGCTGCCCACCGACGGCGGCGCGCCGCTCGACGACCCCGAACTCGAGCCCCTCACGAGCGACAGTCGCCCCGACCTTGACGCACCGGCGCAGCAGCACCTCGGCTGCGTCCGGCTGCTGGGCGGCGAGCACCACCATCGCATCGGCATGGATGATCCCGGCCTTCTCGACGGCGACCTCGCCGACGGTGCTGCCGAGCATCGGCACGTGGTCGAGCCCGATCGGCGTGACGATGCACGTCGCGGCCTGCACGACGTTCGTCGCGTCCCACGAGCCGCCGAGCCCGACCTCCACGACGGCGACGTCGACAGGCGCATCAGCGAAGGCGGCGTACGCCATCGCGGTCAGCACCTCGAAGAAGGTCATCTTCACCGGCATGCGTGAGTCGACGAGCTCGACGTACGGCGCGATGTCGTCGTACGCCGCCGTGAACTGCTCCTCCGTCAGCGGGACGCCGTCGATCGTGATGCGCTCCGTGACGGACTCGAGGTGCGGCGACGTGTAGCGCCCGACCCGCAGGCCGAACGACCTCAGCAGCGAGTCGACGATGCGCGCCGTCGACGTCTTGCCGTTGGTGCCGCTGATGTGCACGACGGGATAGCTCTTCTGCGGCGACCCGAGCATGTCCATGAGCAGCGTGATGCGCTCGAGGTCGGGCTCCATGTGGTTCTCGTTCGGCCAACGGCCGGCGAGTGCCTCCATGACCCGCGCGAGCGTCACGCCTTCTTCGCCGGCGGTTCGCCGAGCACGATCTCGACGAAGTCCTCGTGGCCGGTCACGAGCTCGAGGTGCTCCACCACGCCGGCATTCACCAGGTCACCTTGCACGAGGGACAGCCGCCCGAGCACAGTCGTCGCGGCGCCGATGCGCAGCGAGGTCACCGGCGTCTTCATCGTGACCTTCGCGGTGCTCTTCGCCTTGCGGATCTGGGCCAGGACGTCCGCGACGGTCGTCAATACTTCGGGGTCACCTCCGGGATGGATCGGCCTCGGCCAGGGAGCGTGGTGGATGGAGCCGTCCTGAAACCACGACCACACCTCCTCGGTCACGAACGGCAGGAACGGCGCGAAGAGCCGGAGCTGGACGTCGAGGGCGATCCGCAGGGCGCGGTTCGCCGAGTCTGCAGCCGGACCGCTCGAGTAGGCGCGCGCCTTCACCAGCTCGATGTAGTCGTCGCAGAACGTCCAGAAGAACTCCTCCGCGCGCTCGAGTGCTCGGGCGTAGTCGTGCCCGTCGAACGCCTCGGTGCAGGAAGCGGCGAGCTGCGCGAGCCCCTCGAGCAGCGCGAGATCAAGTGCGTCCGTCACCTCGCCGGCGGACGCGGTCGGGAAGCCGAGCACGAACTTCGAGGCGTTCAGCAGCTTGGTCGCGAGCTTGCGGCCGACCTTCATCTGGCCGAAGTCGACGGCCGTGTCCGTGCCGGGTCGGCCGCTGCACGCCCAGTAGCGGACGGCGTCCGAGCCGTACTCCTCGAGCAGCGGCAGCGGCGTCACGACGTTGCCCTTGGACTTGCTCATCTTCTTGCGGTCCGGGTCGAGCACCCAGCCGTTGATGGTGGTGTCCCGCCACGGAAGCACGTTGTGCTCCAGGTGCGCGCGCACCACTGTCGCGAACAGCCAGGTGCGGATGATCTCCGGTCCCTGCGGCCGCAGGTCCATCGGGAAGATGCGGGCGAACAGATCGGGATCCTCGGCCCACCGGCCGGCGATCTGCGGCGACAGCGATGACGTCGCCCAGGTGTCCATGACGTCGGCGTCGCCGAGGAATCCGCCGGGCTTGCCGCGCTGGTCCTCGGCGAACCCGGGCGGCGTGTCCGAGCTCGGGTCGATCGGCAGCGCCGACGGCTCCGGCCGGATCGGGTCGTCGTACGTCGGCTCACCGCTCTCATCGAGCCGGTACCAGAGCGGGATCGGTACGCCGAAGAACCGCTGCCGGCTGATGAGCCAGTCGCCGTTGAGACCGGTCACCCAGTTCTCGTAGCGCGCCTTCATGTGCGGGGGGTGCCAGACGAGCTCCTCGCCGCGCTTGAGCATCTGCGCATTGAGGTCGGCGTCGCGACCTCCATTGCGGATGTACCACTGCCGGCTCGTGACGACCTCGAGCGGACGGTCGCCCTTCTCGAAGAACTTCACCGGATGGGTGATCGGCTTCGGGTCTCCCACGAGGTCACCGGACTCCGCCAGCAGCTCGACGATCCGCTTCTGCGCCTGCTTCGTCGACTTCCCGGCAAGCTCGTCGTACGGCGACTCCGGTACGCCGTCGGGCGGCGTCGGCAGGATCCGCCCGTCGCGGCCGATGATGCTGCGCACCGGCAGGTCGAGCTCACGCCACCAGGTCACGTCGGTGAGGTCGCCGAAGGTGCAGATCATCGCGATGCCGGACCCCTTCTCGGGATCGGCCAGCGGATGCGCCTTGACCGGCACCTCGACGCCGAACAGTGGCGTCCTGACAGTGCTGCCGAACAGCGGCTGGTACCGCTTGTCGTCCGGATGCGCCACCAGTGCGACGCAGGCGGGGATCAGCTCCGGTCGGGTCGTCTCGATGAACACCGGATCACCGCCGGCTCGGGCGAAGCCGACGCGGTGGTAGGCACCCGGCATCTCACGGTCCTCGAGCTCGGCCTGCGCGACCGCCGTACGGAAGTCGACGTCCCACAGCGTCGGTGCCTCGGCGGCGTAGGCCTCACCGCGCTCGAGGTTGTTGAGGAACGCAAGCTGCGATGCGCGCTGCGACTCGGGTCCGATCGTCGTGTAGGTCTGCGCCCAGTCGACCGACAGGCCCAGCCGGCGCCACAGCTGCTCGAAGGCCTTCTCGTCCTCGGCCGTCAGCCGCAGGCACAGCTCGACGAAGTTGGGCCGGGAGATCCCGATCGGCTCCTTCGGCGGCTCGGCGGGCGGCTCGAAGCGGGGGTCGTAGTGCAGGCTCGGGTCGCAGCGCACGCCGTAGTAGTTCTGCACGCGTCGCTCGGTCGGCAGCCCGTTGTCGTCCCAGCCCATCGGGTAGAAGAGCTTCTTGCCGCGCATCCGCTGGTAACGCGCGATCGCATCGGTCTGCGCGTAGCCGAACACCGAGCCCATGTGCAGCGACCCGCTGACGGTGGGTGGCGGGGTGTCGATCGAGTAGATCTCGTCGCGGGTCGCGGTGCGGTCGAAGGCGTAGGCGCCGGTCGACTCCCAGACCTGGTCCCACCGCTCCTCGATCCCGTCGAGGGTCGGCTTGTCCGGCACGTTCGGCGCAGTCACGGGGTGAAGTCTAGGGACGCATAAGGTGACTGGTCGTGACGATTTCGGCAGACATCCGCCAACACGACGTGGAGCTGGACGCGTCCTGGTCGATCGGGTCCAAGCCGCACGGCGGATACCTGCTGTCCACGATGGCCGGACTGGCGCTCGAAGACGACCATCCGCACCCGATGGCCATCAGCGCGCACTACGTGCAGTCCCCCGACGCCGGCCCGGCCACCGTCGAGGTGGAGCGCCTGCGCACCGGGCGGTCCGTCGCCGCGTCGCGGATCCGCCTCTCGCAGGACTCCCTCCGCGTCGAGGCACTGCTCACCGCCGGGCGCCTGTCCCCCGACGCCGACATCACCTGGTCGACGGGCCAGCCGCCGCAGCTCCCGGCCGTCGAGGACTGCCCGCGCGCGCCTGCCGAAGGACCGACCGGTCTGCGCGTCGGTCAGCTCGATCACTGCGAGCTCAGGATCGACCCGGCGACCGCGATGTGGGCCGTCGGCGCGCCGTCCGGTCACGCCGAGGTGCGCGCCTGGATCCGCCGTGACGACGGCAACGACCCATCGGTGCTCGACCTGCTGGTCTTCGCCGACGCCCTGCCGCCGGTCACCTTCGACCTCGGCCTGATGGGCTGGGTCCCCACCCTCGAGCTGACCGTGCTCGTGCGCGCCCTGCCGGCCCCCGGCTGGATCAGAGCTGTCCAGAAGGCCCGCCTCCTGCAAGACGGCTGGCTCGACGAGGAATGCGAGCTCTGGGACTCCGAGAACCGCCTCGTCGCGCAGGCGAGACAGCTCGCCGGCTACCGGGTCCCCGAAGGCTGGTCCCCGCCTGTCGCTTAGGCCGTCTTCTCC
The DNA here is from genome assembly GCA_033851845.1 of Actinomycetota bacterium. Taxonomy (GTDB): domain Bacteria; phylum Actinomycetota; class Actinomycetes; order Mycobacteriales; family SCTD01; genus RYN-124. The sequence continues at coordinate 772 of JAWWOH010000038.1, read as the reverse complement.
TGGCGCGGCCGGCGGGCCGGGGTGGCCGTGTCGCGCGGCACCAGGGTCGGCAGGGTGTGCTCGAGCACGACCTCCCGGTTGATGACGCACTTGGCCACGTCGCCGCGCGACGGGATGTCGTACATCACCGACAGCAGGACCTCTTCCATGATGGCCCGCAGCCCACGTGCACCGGTGCCACGCTTGATGGCCTGCTCCGCGATCGCCTCGAGCGCGTCCTCGCTGAACTCCAGGTCGACCCCGTCGAGCTCGAACAGCCGGGCGTACTGCCGCAGAAGCGCGTTCTTCGGCTCGGTCAGGATGCGGATCAGCGCGTCGTGGTCGAGGTTGTGCACGCTGGTGATGACCGGCAGGCGGCCGATGAACTCCGGGATCATGCCGTACTTGAGCAGGTCCTCCGGCATGACCTCGCTGAAGACGTCGTTACCGTCGACCTCGTTCTTCGAGTGCAGCACCGCACCGAAGCCCACCGACTTCTTGCCGATGCGCTGCTCGATCACCTTGTCCAGGCCGGCGAACGCGCCGCCGACGATGAACAGCACGTTGGTGGTGTCGATCTGGATGAACTCCTGGTGCGGATGCTTGCGCCCACCCTGTGGCGGCACCGATGCCGTCGTACCTTCCAAGATCTTGAGCAGCGCCTGTTGCACGCCCTCGCCGGAGACGTCGCGGGTGATGGACGGGTTCTCCGACTTGCGGGCGATCTTGTCGACCTCGTCGATGTAGATGATCCCCGTCTCGGCCTTCTTGACGTCGTAGTCAGCGGCCTGGA
>JAWWOH010000035.1:0-10760 GCA_033851845.1 Actinomycetota bacterium | reverse complement strand
AGTTGGCCGCCATGCCGTACTGCGCCGGGTCGAAGTGCTCCTCGGCCTGCGGGCCGTTCTCGTTGGCCTGCTTGAGCGACAGCGAGATGCGGCGACGCTCGAGGTCGATGTCGATGACCTTGACGAGCAGCTCGTCGCCGACGTTGACGACCTGCTCCGGGATCTCGACGTGGCGCTCGGCCAGCTCGGAGATGTGCACGAGGCCCTCGATGCCCTCGTCGACGCGCACGAACGCACCGAAGGGAACGAGCTTGGTGACGCGACCCGGCACGACCTGGTTGATCTGGTGCGTGCGGGCGAACTGCTGCCACGGGTCCTCCTGCGTCGCCTTCAGCGACAGGGAGACCCGCTCGCGGTCCAGGTCGACGTCGAGGACCTCGACGGTGACCTCCTGACCGACCTCGACGACCTCGGACGGGTGGTCGATGTGCTTCCACGACAGCTCGGAGACGTGGACGAGACCGTCGACGCCACCGAGGTCGACGAACGCCCCGAAGTTGACGATCGAGGACACGACGCCGGAGCGGACCTGGCCCTTCTGCAGCGTGGCGAGGAACGTCGAGCGCACCTCGCTCTGCGTCTGCTCGAGCCACTGCCGGCGGGACAGCACGACGTTGTTGCGGTTCTTGTCCAGCTCGATGATCTTCGCCTCGAGCTCCTTGCCGACGTACGGCTGAAGGTCACGAACGCGACGCATCTCGACCAGCGACGCGGGCAGGAAGCCGCGCAGGCCGATGTCGAGGATCAGACCGCCCTTGACGACCTCGATCACCGTGCCGGTGACGATGCCGTCCTCCTCCTTGATCTTCTCGATCGTGCCCCAGGCGCGTTCGTACTGCGCCCGCTTCTTGGACAGGATGAGTCGCCCCTCCTTGTCCTCCTTCTGGAGGACGAGGGCCTCGACCAGGTCGCCGACCTTGACGACGTCGTTGGGGTCGACGTCGTGCTTGATGCTCAGCTCGCGCGAGGGGATGACGCCCTCGGTCTTGTAGCCGATGTCGAGGAGGACCTCGTCGCGGTCGACCTTGACGATGGTGCCTTCGACGATGTCGCCGTCGTTGAAGTACTTGATCGTCTCGTCGATGGCGGCGAGGAAGTCCTCCATGCTCCCGATGTCGTTGATGGCGACCTGGGGAGTGGAGGGGCTGTCGAGGGTGCTGGTCAAGAGAGATGCTCCGTAGGGATAAGGGGTCGTGACGCGTCCCGGGTGGACGCCTCGTGGGGAGTGCTGGTGCGCGGGCACGCGAAAGCAGGCACCGCTTCCTGGCAGTCTAGGCGCGTGGCTGCACAGGAGCAAAAGCAGTGAGCGACGAAGAAATTGTGAGTACGCCGGCAGCGAGGGCGGTGGGGGCGCTGGAGAGCGCGCGGGCCAACAGAAGGTGGTGGGACGCCCAGTCAGCGGCGTATTACCAGGAGCACGGCGCCTTCCTCGGCGACGCAGACCTGCTCTGGTGCCCGGAGGGCCTTCGCGAGGCGGACGCACGACTGCTCGGCGACGTGCGCGACCGCGACGTCCTCGAGGTCGGCTGTGGCGCCGCACAGGGCGCCCGCTGGCTGGTGACCGCGGGAGCAGGAGTGACCGCCTTCGACGTCTCGATGGGACAGCTCCGGCAGGCCCGGCGCCTCGATGAGCGGACCGCGGTGCCGGTGGAGCGGCTGGTGCAGGCCGATGCCCAGGCACTGCCGTTTCGCGCCGAGGTGTTCGACGTCGTCGCCTCTGCGTTCGGCGCGATCCCCTTTGTCGCCGACTCCGCGGGTGTGATGCGTGAGATCGCGCGGGTGCTCCGGCCCGGCGGCCGGCTGGTCTTCTCGGTGACGCATCCGATGCGGTGGGTCTTCCCCGATGACCCCGGGCCGGCCGGGCTCACCGTGCAGCAGTCGTACTTCGACCGCACGCCGTACGTCGAAGTCGACGACCACGGGAGCGCGACGTACGTCGAGCACCACCGCACCCTCGGCGATCGCATCCGCGAGGTCGTGGGCGCCGGGCTGACAGTCGTCGACATCATCGAGCCCGAGTGGCCCGCAGACAACGAGAACGTGTGGGGACAGTGGAGCCCGCTGCGCGGCGCGCTGATGCCGGGCACGGCCGTGTTCGTGGCGCAGAAGCCGCAGCGGCCCGCCACCCTTGTCGGGTGACGGACCGCCGGGCCTGTTGCGCGTTCAGCCCGTAACGCGCCGCCGTACGACGAAGCCACTGAGGCTGGCCAGGCCGAGCAGCACGATCGCGGCCAGTCCGCGCGTCGTGTTGTCGCGGGAGTTCGTCGTTGCTGCCGCCAACGTGAACATGTACGCCGCCGAGCCGGTCGCGCCGGCAGGCGCGCCGTACGGCAGTGCACCGTCAGCCCCCTTCTCGTCGAGCGCCTTCATGGTGGCGTAGCGCTCCGCATAGCTGGCCGCGACGGCCTCGCCGGCCGTCGTCAGGGGAACAGCAGCCTGCGTGCGCAGAGCCTCGACCCCGTCGTGGATCTTGACGTTGCCGGCCTTGGCCTGGTTGAGGCCGTCGGCGAGCTGGCCGCTGCCGTCGGCGGCGGCGTCGAGGCCGTTCGCGAGGGCGGTGCCCCCGGCGTACAGCTTCGTCAGCCCGTCGTCGATCGCATGCACGCCGGCGACGGCCTGACCACCGCCGGTCGCCAGCTGACCGAGTCCGGCATCGAGCGCCTTGCTGCCGGCGTACAGCTGCGCCAGTCCGTCCGCGAGCGGGGCGGCGCCCTGCCCGGACAGCTGGGCAGCACCAGCCGCGACCTTGCTGGTGCCGTCGGCGAGCGCGACCGATCCGGTCGACGCCGCCTTCGCACCGGCCGACAGCTGCGCGACGCCGGTGACGGCCGCGGTCAGGCCGGCGACGAGGCCGTCCAGACCCTCGGCGAGACCCGGGTGGGCCGGGTCGCCGCTCTTGAGACCGGCGATCACCTGACGGACTCCGTCACTGACCTGACCGACCCCCGTCTGGAGCTGTGCGATGCCGGGGAGCGCCTGACCGCCGAGGCCACTGGACACCAGCCCGAGGCCGGCCGCTGCTGCCAGCGTCTGCTCCTTCAGCCCACCAGCATCCGCGCCCGCTGCCGGGTGGGAGACCGCGTACTTCAGCGTGTTCACGACGTCGCAGAGGCTGGCGGGCGCCGGCGACGGCGGTCCCGCCGCGCAGGCGCCGAACAGGCCTGCGGCATTGACGAGGCTCTGGATCGAGGTCACGCCGCCGGTCGACGTCGTCGCGGCGTCCAGCCCCGCCTTGACCTGGTCGACGCCGCCCTTGGCCTGCGCGACACCCGAGCCAAGCGTCCCGAGGCCGCCGGAGACCTGGGCGAGGCCGTTCATGATCGTGCCCGGGGTCGATGCCGCGCCGAGCCCGGCAAGGAGCTTGTCGACGCCGGCCCGCAACGCGATCGCACCCGCCTTCGCGGCGGGGAGCGCGGACGCCGCGGACAGCTGGTCGAGGCCGGCGCTGATCTGCACCAGGCCGTCGGACAGTGACTTCGCACCGGCGGCGGTGAGTCCCGCGCCCGTGGCGAGGTCCTGACTGCCGTCGAGCAGCTTCTCGGAGCCGGCAGAGGCCGAGCCGAGACCGGCCGTCAGCTTGCCGCTGCCGGCCTTGACCTGCTGCAGTCCGCCGCCGAGCTGGTCGGCGCCGGCGGCCAGCTTCGCGCTACCCGCTTTCGCCTGGCCCAGGCCGTCCGCGAGTTGGTGCGCACCGGGCGCGGCGGAGCCGGCGAGCCCGTCCTTCAGCGCAGCTGCGCCGGCCGCCAGCTTGGTGAGTCCGGCGAGCAGGTCGCCTGCCCCGTCGCGCAGCTTGATCATGTTGCTGTCGATCGTGGCGCCGGCGAAGGCGACGTTGCCGGCCGAGTCGACGCCGTCGGCGAAGCCCTTCTCGCCGTACGCGAGCTCCGGCTTCTTGTTCGGCGAGACCGGCACGGCCTGGACCGTCGCCGCCGGCAGCTGCGCGTTCTTGACGCGAGCGGTGTAGCCGAAGCGCTGCTTGACCTGACCGATCGGCTCGAAGAGCACCATCGTCCAGTTCAGCACCGAACCACCGCGGCCGTCGCCTCCGACATCGGCGCGAACGGCGTCGATGTCGCTGTACGACGACGGCAGGGTCAGCGACAGCTGACCGACGTACGGCGTGACGAGGTTGACCGTCTTGGAGACCTTCTTGCCGGCCACGGTGTAGCTGATCTGCGTCGGCGCGGCGCTGACATTCTCGACGGTGTACTGCACGTCAAGGATGCCGCTCTTGCCGACGACGTCCTGCGCCTTCATCCGCTTGCCGTCGAGGGTGTAGTCGGCCTGCACCGTGATGGGCAGCTTGCCGGTGAAGTCGGAGACGGTACGACGGGTCGTGCGGCCGTGCACGTCGATCGTGTAGTCCGCCATTCCGTTGTGCACGTCGGGGGCGGAGAAGCCGTTGAGGTCGCGGATGTTCTTGCCGGACGTGGGGTCGAGCACCTTGTAGATGCCGTCGCCCGTCACGACCAGCTGGCTGAACAGGCGAGCGGTGTCGAGCGCACCCGACGAGCTGAGCTCTGCCTGCACGGTCTCGCGGTTGACGACGATGGCGGGCTCGTTCGTCGACGCGACAGCGACGCCGATCGGTGAGGACAGCATCAGGGCAAGGGCACACACGCCCGTGCCTGCGAAGGTCTGCACCCTGCTGCGGCTCATCGTGCGACCTCGTTGGTCACTGCGACGTTGCTGTCGGCGGTCGCGCGCGGCGCGGGGACGACGTCGGCGACTGCGGGCTTCGCCGCCTCCGACATCGACTCGGCACCAGAAACGGGGCCGGTGCCGAGCTGACCTAGGAGCACCGTGACGAGGAATCCGAATGCGACGGCGAGCAGTGACGTCGTGACGGCGGTCATCGAGTCGGACACGAAAGAGGTCGGCGTTGCTGCGAAGGTCGTCTCGTAGGAGCCGAGCAGCGTCACCGCGCCGAGGAAGCCCGCCCACATCGGCATCCGGTCGGCACTGACCACCGCGACCGCGGTCACCAGCGCGACCACCACTGCTGCTGCGATGGCACGGCCGAGGGGGATGTCGGGCAGGAAGCCGGCGCGCAGGGCGTAGCCGATCCACGCCGCGAGGAACCCGGCGAGAAAGCCGCCGAGACGCGCGACCGGCACGTGGTCGCGGATGAGGCCGAGGACGGCACCGGCAGCCGCCCCGAGCAGGGCGACCTTCGGCAGGTCGGAGCCGAAGAGGGCACCTTGGTCGGCCAGGAGGAAGGCGGCGACGGCGAGGGCCGCGCCGGTCAGGAGGGTGCGTGCGCGCACCGAGGACATTCGGTCTCTCTCTCACCCCGAGGGTCAGGGGGCTTCGTGAGCACCGGTGACCCGGTGCGTTGCACCTGCGCGTACACGCTGCAGGGCAGCCGATTGGCTGTTACAGAAAGGGTGCAGGCAGGTACCCGCGGCGTACATCACCCACCGACATCAACCAGGACGTGGCGCGATCGGCAGCGTCAACAGGACCTTGGTCGGATCATCGTCGAAACCGGTGTGAGATCAGTCACGGCAGTCAGAAAGCGGTGCCCCGCCAGGGCAGCGGACGAAATGTCGCATCGAGTCCTGGTGCGTCCTTCCAGAGCGCGGAGAGAGCACTGCTGCCGGGTTTCTGCCCACTCGCGACGAACGCCTCGACGGTGCTCAGCAGTGCCAACCACTGCGCCGAGGAGAAGACGCAGTGGCCGGCGCCGTACGGTGCGCCGGGCCCCGTGGTCGCGCTTGCATCCGCGTACGACGGCGGCTTGACGAACAGCTGCAGAACGCGCGTGGTAGCACCTGAGGCCACGACCCGCGAGGCGAAGACGGCTTCGTTCGAGGCAGTCACGAACGGGTCGAACTCCGTGTGCATCGTGACTGTGGGCCTCGTCGCGCGACCTCGCACAGCGCCGATCGTGCGCGCTTTGGCGCGGGCGGTCGGGTTCGCGGCCAGCCGGCCGATCCGGCGATCGAGCGTGGACGCATACGAGACCAGCAGGTCCTTCGGCAGACCGAGGGCCTGGAAGCGGGCGACCGCCTCTGGTGTGACCCGGGCGAGGTAGGACGTGCCGACGTTCGTCGGCGCCTGGCCGCCGGTCCGCGCGATGCCATCACGGCTGCCGAGCACCGCCGCTCCCGCCTGAGTGAGCACGGTCTCGGCCGCCGCACCCGCCACCGAAGGCGTGGACAAGCCGTTGTAGCTCCTCGTCTGCAGCGGCAGTCCTTGCAGCACCGCGATCGCGACCAGCCGACCGACGGCACCGGTCTGCGTTGCAGGGTTGCTGACCGCCGTGGTGACGGAGCCCTTGAGCAGCTCGAAGGCGTGCGCCGCCTCCGCATCACTCGTGTAGCCGCTGACCTTCAGCGTCGGGCGGAAGAACGTGCGCAGCATCAGCAGGCTGTCCAAGGTCTGGTCACCGATCGGAACCGCGCCGGAGAGCACACCGCACGCCGGCGCCGCGGCGGTGACGAGTTCGGGCCGCTCCTCCGCCAGCATCTCGGTGACGAGGCCACCCAACGAGGAGCCCCAGACGTAGGTGCGCGCCGGCACGCCGAACTGCCGGCCGAACTCTGCGAGCAGCGCGACGTCGTCATTTACAGCGTCGCGCGATGCGAACCCGTTGCTGCTGTACGACGAACCGACGAGGGCGTAGCCCTTCGCGAGCAGCGCGTCCGTCGTGTCGCCATCGGTGCCCTTGGGCGCCCACTCCGGCGCCCGGTTGGGGTCCAGCGTGGTCCGGATTCCGTGGTTCCACAGCAGCAACGTGTGATTCCACTTCGCGGGGACCTTCGCGGTCCACGCCGCCCGGCCGATGACGCCGGTGCGGGTGGTGACTTCCGCCGCCTGCGATGGCACTGCCGTGAGCACGAGGCCCGCAGCTGTCGCGGTCGCGGCGAGCATGGCAAACGCGGGTCGGCGCGCGGTCCTGTTCATTCGGACCAGCCTGCGGCAGGGCGTGTCGCATGCCCATGGGCCGGGCGGACCGTTCGCGATCTGATGCGATCCGACACGCTGCCCGGCTTGTCCTAGGAAGCCGACCCGCAGTGCTCGCGCTGCCAGCGCCGGATCGCGGCGGCCGACTGCAAGCGCACCTTGTTCAGGTGCGTGAACCGTTGGTCGGACCACAGCGCCTCGTACTTCGCGCGGTTCGCGTGGAACGTCCGCCACGTCCAGCGGATCGGGTGCGAGGCCCGCAGCACCGTCCTGAGTCGCTCGCGATTGCCGTTCCACAGATGCACCCGGAGCAGGACACGCCGCACCGTCCGAGCGATCGCACGTCGTAGCGTCGTTGTCCTCGGCACGTCCAGCCAGAGCACGGTGTCCGCCCGCTCCCAGAGCAGCGTCCCGAGCAGGGGGCTGTAGTTGCCGTCGACCACCCAGCCGTCGATGGCGGTCGCCGTGCGCACGTCGTCGACGAACGTCGGCGAAGGCGCCCAATCGGGGCCGTGGAAGAACGCGTCCAGCTCGACGTGCGGGACACCGAGGCGGGCGGACAGCAGCCGGGCCGTCGTCGTCTTGCCGGCCGCGCTCTGGCCGATGACGAGCACCCGCCTCAGTGGCCGGCCTCGTCCCACGTGCGGCCGATGCCCACGCTGACGTCGAGGGGAACCAGCAGGGGGTAGGCCTCCCCCATCTCCTTGCGGACGAGCGCCTCCAGCGCCTCGCACTCACCCGGCGCAACCTCGAGCACCAGCTCGTCGTGTACCTGCAACAGCAACCGCGACCGCATGCCTTCGTCCCGCAGCCGACGGTGGACGTTGAGCATCGCCAGCTTGATGATGTCGGCCGCGCTGCCCTGGATCGGCGCGTTCAACGCCATCCGCTCCGCCATGGACCGGCGTTGACCGTTGTCGCTCGTGAGATCGGGCAGGTAGCGACGGCGGTCGAGGATCGTCGAGGTGTAGCCGTCCTTGCGGGCCTGCGCGACCACGTCACGCAAGTAGTCGCGGACGCCGCCGAAGCGCTCGAAGTATGCCGCCATCTGCTCCTTCGCCTCGTCCGGCGTGATGCGCAGCTGCTGGGCGAGGCCGAACGCCGACAGCCCGTAGGCCAGGCCGTACGACATCGCCTTCACACGGCGGCGCAGCTCGCTGTCGACCTGCTCAGGCGGCAGGCCGAATGCCTTCGAGGCGACGTAGGTGTGCAGGTCCTCGCCGGTCGTGAAGGCCTCGATCAGGCCCGCGTCCTTCGACAGCGTGGCCATGATTCGCATCTCGATCTGCGAGTAGTCGGCGGTCATCAGCGACTCGAAGCCCGGACCTGCGACGAAGCCCTGCCGGATCTCTCGTCCCTGCTGTGTGCGGATCGGCACGTTCTGCAGGTTCGGGTTGTCGCTGGACAGCCGGCCGGTCGCGGCGACCATCTGCTTGAACGTCGTGTGGATGCGGCCGTCGTCGGCAACGGTCGGAAGCAGCTGCTTCTCCACGACCATCAGCAGCCGGGTCATCTCGCGGTGGTTGAGCAGCGCCTCGATGACCGGGTGCGAACCCAGCAGGTTCTGCAGGGCGTCCGCATCGGTCGTGTAGCCGGTCTTGATCTTCTTGGTCTTCGGGAGCCCGAGCTCGTCGAACAGCAGCGCCTGGAGCTGCTTGGGCGACCCGAGGTGGAACTCGTGGCCCACGGTCGCGTAGGCCTCGTCGGCGGCGTTCTTCACCAGCTCGCGCAGCTTGGCCTCGAGCATCGCCAGGTGCTCGGTGTCCACGGCGATGCCGGTGCGCTCGCAGTCGGCCAGGACCGCGACGAGCGGGAGCTCGAGATCGCGCAGCAGGATCGTGCCGCCGCGCCGGGCCAGATCTGCGTCGAGCGCAACGGCGAGGTCGGCGACGGCCCGCGCCCGCACGACGGCCGACGCGGCCTCTTCATCGTCTTCTCCCCCGTCGAAGCTGAGCTGCCCGTCTTCCTTGGCCTCGGCGCGCAGCTCGCGGCGCAGGTAGCGGAGCGCGAGGTCGGCGAGGTCGAAGACGCCCTGCCCGGGCAGTGCCAGGTATGCGGCCAGCGCGGTGTCACTTGTCAGGCCACCGAGCTGCCAGCCCCGCGCCTGCAGGGCGAGCATCGGCCCCTTGCTGTCGTGCAGCGCCTTCGGCGCGTCGGACGACAGCCACGAACCGAGTGCCTTGTCGTCATCGGGGGTCAGGCCCTCAAGGTCGATGTACGCCGCATCGTCGGACCTTGCGGGTTCTCCTTCCGGTGGGGACTCGCACGCGATGGCGAGGCCGCTGGCGTCGCCGCTGCCGCGCCCCCAGGAGCCTCGGACGTGCATCCCGACCCGCACGCCGGTCGGCAGCCCGCGCAGGAAGGCGCCGACCTCGCCCGGCTCGAGCACCCGGGCAGCGTCGACGGCGAACCCGTGCTCCGCCTCGGGCTCGACGGCCGACAGCGTTGCGTACAGCCGCTCCCGCAGCACCCGGAACTGCAGCGCGTCGAAGACCTTGTGCACCTCGTCGCGGTCCCACTGGCCGAGCCGCAGCTCCGACGGATGCACCTCGAGCGGCACGTCGCGGACCAGCTCGGTGAGCTGCCTGTTCCGGACCACGTTCGCGATGCCCGCGCGCAGGTTGTCGCCGACCTTGCCCTTGACCTCGTCGACGTGGTCGACGAGGTGCGTGATGTCGCCGTACTGCTGGATGAGCTTGGTTGCGGTCTTCTCGCCGAGACCCGGGATGCCCGGAAGGTTGTCGCTCGGGTCACCGCGCAGAGCGGCGAACTCGGGGTACTGCTCCGGCGTCAGGCCGTACTTCTCGACGACGGCGTCCGGCGTCATCCGGCGCATGTCGGAGACGCCGCGGCTGTTGTAGAGGACCGTGACGCGGTCGTTGACGAGCTGGAACGTGTCGCGATCGCCGGTCACGATGAGGACGTCCATGCCGTCGGCCGCCGCCTGCGTGGCCAGCGTCGCGATGACGTCATCTGCCTCGAAGCCCTCGGCGCAGACGATCGGGACGCGCAACGCGTCGAGCACCTCACGGACGAGCGAGACCTGCCCTTTGAAGTCGTGTGGCGTCTCGGCCCGGCCGGCCTTGTAGTCGGAGTAGGCCTCGTGCCGGAAGTTGGACTTCGAGATGTCGAAGCTGACCGCCATGTGCGTGGGCTGCTCGTCGCGCAGGACGTTGATGAGCATCGCGGTGAACCCGTAGACCGCGTTCGTGGGCTGACCGGTCGTCGTGCTGAAGTTCTCGACCGGGAGGGCGAAGAAGGCGCGGTAGGCGAGCGAGTGCCCGTCCAGGAGCAGGAGCCGGGACCGAGCTGGCTCGTCGGTCTGGTTGGCTGGCACGAGCCGGAGTCTAGGAGGACGCGAAGATGCCCGATGATGCCGTCGCGATGCTGCAGGGCACGCGCGGGGAGCTCAACGAGCGCCTCGGCGTCGAGTTCGTCGAAGCCACGCCGCTGCGGGTCGTCGCGACCATGCCGGTGGAGGGGAACCGGCAGCCGTACGGCCTGCTCCACGGTGGCGCGTCGGTCGCGCTCGGCGAGACGCTCGGATCAACCGTCGCGGCGTTGAACTGCCCGCCGGACCGGTCCGCGGTGGGCATCGAGATCAGCGCGACGCATCATCGCTCCGCGTTATCGGGCACGGTCACGGGAGTTGCCAGGCCGCTGAACGTCGGCCGCACGCTCGTCACCAGCGAGATCGTCGTCACCGACGAGCAGGACCGCCGGGTCTGCACGGTCCGGCTGACCTGCCTGCTGCGGGAGAACCGCAGCTAGCTGTACTGCCCAGTGAGGTTGGTCAACCTTGTGATGGGCGGGACGGATCCGATGGCGGTGTGGAGACGGTGATGGTTGTA
>JAWWOH010000005.1:0-18974 GCA_033851845.1 Actinomycetota bacterium | reverse complement strand
AGCACCTGCATGACCCGCTCGATCTCCTTCTCGCGCCCGATGACCGGGTCGAGCTTGGACTCGCGTGCGGCCTGCGTGAGGTTGCGGCCGAACTGGTCGAGCACCAGCGACGTCGACGGCGTGCCCTCGGCGGGCCCACCGGCCGGGCTGGACTCCTTGCCCTGGTAGCCGGACAGCAGCTGGATGACCTGCTGGCGCACCCGGTTGAGGTCGGCGCCGAGCTTGACCAGCACCTGCGCGGCGACGCCCTCGCCCTCGCGGATCAGGCCGAGCAGGATGTGCTCGGTGCCGATGTAGTTGTGACCGAGCTGCAGCGCCTCGCGCAGGGACAGCTCGAGGACCTTCTTGGCGCGCGGGGTGAAGGGGATGTGCCCGGAGGGCGCCTGCTGCCCCTGGCCGATGATCTCCTCGACCTGGTTGCGCACGCCCTCGAGCGAGATGCCGAGGGACTCGAGCGCCTTGGCCGCGACGCCCTCGCCCTCGTGGATCAGCCCGAGCAGGATGTGCTCGGTGCCGATGTAGTTGTGGTTGAGCATCCTGGCCTCTTCTTGGGCCAGGACGACCACCCGACGGGCTCGGTCGGTAAAGCGCTCGAACATGCTGCCGCTCCTCACGGGACGAGGGGCAACAGGTGCTCCCCGTCTGTTTGCACACTAGACCTGACCGCCACCCCGGATGGGTGAGACGTCCAGACCGTTGTTCTGGTTGCAACTGCCTTTCGACGCCGGGCGTTCCCCGGTTGTGTTCGCCGCCAGCGAACGCTGACCCGAGTGCTAGTGCGCGGCGTCGTACGCCGCCCGCACGGTGGCCGAGATGCGACCGCGCTCGCTGACCGAATGGCCGTGGGTGCGGGCCCATTCGCGGATCTCCGCGACCTTGTTGTCCCCACCACCGGAGCGGGCCGCGCGACCACTGCGCCGCTGCCCACCGCCGGCGCTCCGGCCGGCCCGCCGCGCGGCACCCACGAACGGCGCGTACGCATCGCGCAGCTCGCGACCGTGGGCCTCGCACACGTCGATCTCGTACGCCGAGCCGTCCAGGCCGAAGCTGATCGTCTCGGTGCCCTCGACCTCCCCCTCGTGCAGGTCGCAGACGAGAATCACCTGAACGCGCTGTGCCATGTGCCTTTGTCCTCCCGAATAGCGCGCGAATTGCGCGCCGGAAAGGCCAGCGAACACCGCGTGATCACGTATTGGCAAATGCGGCGATAACCCGGCCGCGAATTCCTGCTATTGCTCGGGTCGGACCAGCGGGAAAAGAATGGTCTCGCGAATGGGCTGCCCGGTCAGCAGCATCACCAGCCGGTCCACCCCGAGCCCCATGCCTCCCATCGGCGGTGCGCCGTGCTCGAGCGCGCGCAGGAAGTCCTCGTCGAGCTGCATCGCCTCGGGGTCGCCCCCGGCGGCCTTGAGCGACTGCTCCGTCAGCCGGCGTCGCTGCTCGACCGGGTCGACGAGCTCGCTGTACGCCGGCGCCAGCTCGACCCCCGCGATGATCAGGTCCCACGCCTCGGCGAGCCTCGGGTCGTCGCGGTGGTCACGGGCGAGCGGCCGGACGCTGACCGGGTAGTCGCGCACGAACGTCGGCTGCAGCAGGGTGTGCTCGACCAGCTTCTCGTAGAGCTCGAGCACGACCTCGCCGGCATCCCAGCCCGGTTGGAGCGCGACGTCGTGCTTGCCGGCCAGCTCGACGAGGCGCTCGACCGGAGTGCCCGGGTCGACATCCTCGCCGACCGCTTCGCTGACGAGCCCATGGATCGTCGCGTGTCGCCACTCCGCCTCGAGATCGATCTCACCGCCGTGCCCGTCCGGGACGACCGTGCGGCCGACGGCATGGGCAGCGTCGAGGACCAGGGTCCGGGTGAGCTCGGCCATCGTGTCGTAGTCGCCGTACGCCTCGTACGCCTCGAGCTCGGTGAACTCCGGGAAGTGCGTCGCGTCGATGCCCTCGTTGCGGAACGTCTTGCCGAGCTCGTAGACCTTCTCGATGCCTCCGACGACGAGCCGCTTGAGGAAGAGCTCCGTCGCGATCCGCAGCGTGACGTCGAGGTCGACCGCGTAGACGCGCGTCGAGAACGGCCGCGCCGCGGCACCGCCGTGCACGACCTGCAGCACCGGCGTCTCCACCTCGACGTAGCCGCGGCGGTCGAGGGTGTCGCGGAGCGACCGGACGACCATCGCGCGGGTGCGCACCATGTCCCGGCTGGTCGGGTTGACGATGAGATCGACGTAGCGCTGCCGGACCCGCGACTCCGGGTCGGTGAGCCCCTTGTGCTTGTCGGGCAGCGGCCGCAGCGCCTTGCTGGTCAGCTGCCAGTCGCTGGCCAGGATGCTGAGCTCGCCGCGCCGGCTGCTGATCACCTCGCCGGTGACACCCACGTGGTCACCGAGGTCGACGTCCGACTTCCAGGCGGCCAGCCGCTCGTCGCCGACGCCGGCCAGGCTGACCATCACCTGCAGCTGCGCTGTCCCTGATTCCGTGCCCTGCTGCAACGTGGCGAAGCACAGCTTGCCGCCGGCGCGGTAGAGCACCACGCGGCCGGTCACCGAAACGGTCTCGCCGCTCGCACTGTCGATGTCGAGGTGGCCGAACCGCTCACGCACCTCGGCCAGGGTCGCAGTGCGCGGATAGCCGAGTGGGTAGGGCGGCGTGCCCGCGGCGACCAGCCGGTCGTACTTCGCGCGACGGACCCGGACCTGCTCCGGCAGGTCGTCGGTGTCGTCGTCGGCGGCCATGTGGTCGAGGCTAGCGTCGGGCCATGGATGCCCGCCGCGCGCTGTCGTTCGGTTCCGCTGCTGCGCAGTACGACGCCGCCCGTCCGTCGTACCCGCCCGACGCGGTGCGATGGGCGGTCGGCGACGCGACACGGGTCCTCGACCTCGGAGCCGGAACCGGGAAGCTGACCCGCGTCGTGCTCGACCTCGGACTCGATGCGGTCGCCGTCGAGCCGGACGACGCCATGCGCGCGCTGATCCCGGCGGAGTCACACGACGGCACGGCCGAGGCGATTCCGCTCGCCGACGAGTCGGTCGACGCGGTCGTCGTCGGCCAGGCGTTCCACTGGTTCAATCCCACCCGAGCGATTCCGGAGATGCTCCGCGTGCTGCGGCCCGGCGGCCGGATCGGCCTGTTCTGGAACCTGTACGACGACGGGGTTGACTGGGTTGCGTCGCTGTGCGACCTGTGCGAAGCCGAGGCAAGGGTGACGCTCGCGAAGGAGGCCGGGACGCCACCGTTCGACGGCAGCGCCTGGGGGACCTCCGAGCCGGAGGTGCGGCAGGTGCCGCACGAGCAGCCGATGAACCGCGAGCTACTCGCGACGCAGCTGCGCTCCACGAGCAAGTTCATCCTGATGGCGGAGCCGGCGCGCGAAGCGCTGGTCGCCCGCGTGCTCGCGGTCGCGCCCGGCGATGAGTTCGTCCTGCCGCACGTCTGCCAGGTCTGGCGCGCGACGAAGCCTTGACACCGGCAATTCCCCAGCGATCTACGTCTTGATGCCCGCAACACGCCGGCAGACGTCGTACGAGACGTAGATCGCGGGGGGTTGGGGTGGGGCTAGGGCTGGTTCTTCTCGAAGACCAGCCGGAGGCCGATGAGGGTCAGGTCGGGTTCGTGGTGGTCGAGCGTGTCGCAGACGCCCATCATCAGCGGCGACAGGCCGCCGGTGGCGATGACGACCGGATGCTCGTCGAGCTCCCTCGCGATCCGGCGCACCATGCCGTCGACCTGGCCGGCGAAGCCGTAGAGGAGCCCGCTCTGGAGGGCTTCGTTCGTGGTCTTGCCGATGACCGAGCGCGGCTCCTTCAGCTCCACCTTGAACAGCCGCGCGGCGCGCGCGGCCAGCGCGTCGACGGAGATCTCGATGCCGGGAGCGAGCGCACCACCCAGGAACTCACCCTTCTCGGACACGACGTCGAAGTTGGTCGACGTGCCGAAGTCGACGACGACGCACGGCCCGCCGTACAGCGTGTGTGCGGCGAGGGTGTTGACGACGCGGTCCGGTCCGACCTCGCGCGGGTTGTCATACAGGAGGGGTACGCCGGTCTTCACCCCTGGACCGACGATGACCGTGGGCACATCGGCGAAGTAGCGCTCGAACATCAGCCGCAGCTCGTGCAGAACAGCCGGCACGGTCGAGCACACGGCCACGCCGTCCGGCGCAGGATGGCCGGCCAGCAACCCGCGGAACATCAGGGCCAGCTCGTCGGCCGTGCCGCGGGCGTCCGTCTTGATGCGGTAGCTCTCGAACAGCTCGTCGCCGTCGAACAGGCCGAGGACCGTGTTGGTGTTTCCGACGTCAACGGTGAGCAGCACCTCAGGCTCCGAGCCGCAGGTCGACGCCGAGGTCGAGCACCGGCGCCGAGTGGGTGAGCGCGCCGATCGACAGGAAGTCGACACCGGTCTCCGCCACGGCTCGCGCGTTGCCCAGGCGCAGCCCGCCCGATGCCTCCGTCATCACACCGGCAGCGCGACAGATCTCGACCGCGGCGCGCATGTCGTCGACCGACATGTTGTCCAGCAGCACCAGGTCGGCACCGGCCTCGACCACCTCGCGCACCTGCCCGACGGTGTCGCACTCGACCTCGACCTCGAGGTCGGGGAACTGCCGTCGTACCGCGTCGAAGGCGGCGGCGACGCCGCCAGCCGCGACGACATGGTTGTCCTTCACGAGCGCCGCGTCGGACAGGCCCATCCGGTGGTTGACCCCGCCGCCGCAGCGCACGGCGTACTTCTCCAGCAGCCGCAGGCCCGGCGTCGTCTTGCGGGTGTCTCGGATGCGGGCGTCGGTGCCGTCGACGGCATCGACCCACTGCCGGGTCAGTGTCGCGACGCCCGACAGGTGGCAGAGCAGGTTGAGGGCGCTGCGCTCTGCCGTGAGGAGGTCGCGCACGTGACCGCGGACCTCGAGCACGCTTTCACCGGCGGCGACCGCCGAACCATCGACCGCCCGCGAGAGGTGCTCCACCGAGCCGACGAGGTCGAGGACCGTCATCGCGACGGGAATGCCGGCGACGACGCCCGCTGCTCGCGCTGCGAAGGCGGCCGTGCCGGCCAGGTCGGCGGGCACCGTCGCGACGCTGGTGACGTCGACACCGCCGGCGAGGTCCTCCTCGACGGCGGCCGATGCCACCGCTGCGACGTAGTCGAGGTCTAGATCGGCGTCCGCGAGCGCCGCCAGCGTCTCCGGCGAGAGCTTCACGAGGAGATCTCCTCGAACGTCGTGCCGGTGAGCGTCGTGACCAGATGCCCTCGCCAGGCGTCCGACTGCTGGGGAAAGTCCTCGCGCCAGTGCGCGCCCCTGGTCTCCTCGCGCAGCGAGGCCGCTGCCACGAGCGCCGACGCGACTGCATGCAGGTCAGTCGTCTCCCACGCGGCCGGCTCTGGCCGCGACGAGAGCCGTCCCTCCAGCGCCTCCAACGTCTTCGCCGTGGCCGCGAGGCCTTCGGCACTGCGCAGCACGCCGGCACCCTCCGTCATCGCACGGGCCAGCTCGGGTCGCACCGCCGGGTCGAGCAGCACCGGTTCGGTCGCGCTGACCAACGGCTCGCCCTGCGGTGCCAGGTGTGCCTCGAGGTGCAGCCCGATGCGGCCGGCGAAGACGAGCCCCTCGAGCAGGCTGTTCGAGGCGAGCCGGTTGGCGCCATGGACGCCGGTGCAGGCCACCTCACCGCAGGCGTAGAGACCCGGCACCGATGTGCGTCCGTGCAGGTCGGTGCGCACGCCGCCACTTGCGTAGTGCGCAGCCGGAGCGACCGGGATGAGGTCGACGACGGGGTCGACTCCAGCGTCACGGCAGCGCGCGACGATGGTCGGGAACCGCTTCAGCAGCATGTCCTCGCCGAGGCCGCGGGCGTCGAGGAAGACGTGATCGGCGCGGGTCTCGAGCATCCGCCGGTGGATCGCCTTCGCCACGACGTCGCGCGGCGCGAGATCGGCGAGCGCGTGGTCATCGACGGTGATGACGCGCGCACCGGTCGCATCGACCAGGAAGGCGCCCTCGCCACGCATCGCCTCGGTGATGAGCGGCTGCTGCCCGGTGGACTCCGCGCTGAGGTAGAGCGCCGTCGGGTGGAACTGCACGAACTCCAGGTCGGTCACTGCTGCACCTGCGCGCAGGGCGAGGGCAACGCCGTCGCCGGTCGACACCGGGGGGTTCGTCGTACTGCTGTAGATCTGGCCCATCCCACCGGTCGCCAGGACGACGGCGCGGGCCCGGATCGCGCCGACACCGTCCTGCGTGCCCTCACCGAGGACGTGCAGCGTCACCCCGGCGGCGTGGCCGTCTGCCGTCTGGAGCAGGTCGAGGACCAGGGCGTGCTCGATCAGCTCGATGCCCGGATGTGCACGTACGGCGGCGACGAGCGCCCGCGAGACCTCCGCGCCGGTCGCATCACCACCGGCGTGCACGATTCGGTTGCGGTGGTGACCGCCCTCGCGGGTCAGCGAGAGCTCGCCGTTCGGATCCCGGTCGAAGGCCGCGCCGCGCTCGATGAGCTCGCGCAGCCGGCCTGGGCCCTCCTCACACAGCACCCGGACCGCGGCGACATCGCACAGACCCACGCCCGCTTCCAGGGTGTCCTTCTCGTGCTCCTCCGGGCTGTCGTCGGCACCGAGTGCCGCCGCCACCCCGCCCTGCGCCCAGCGGGTGGAGCCGGCGTCGACGAGCACCTTGGTGACCAGCAGCACCCGTCCCGCCCGGGTGGCATGGAGCGCAGCGGTCAGCCCGGCGACCCCGGAGCCGACGACGACCACGTCGGTCTCGACAGTCCATCCGGGTGGAGGCGCCAGCAGGCGCCGTGCAGCCATGCGGTCTGGCTACCAGACCAGGAAGGGATCGTCATCGTGCGAGCCGGGGGCGTGCACGCCATCGCCACGCAGCAGCCCGGACTGCGGGAGCGCCTCGGCCGGGTCGGAGCCGGTGCCGACGACGCGGTTCTCGCTGTCCACGAAGACCACGCGCGGGACGTACGACCGCGCCTCGGCGTCCGCCATGACGCCGTACGCGATGAGGATGACCAGGTCGCCCGGGTGCACGAGCCGGGCGGCCGCGCCGTTGATGCCGATGACGCCGGAGCCGCGGGGGCCGGCGATGACGTAGGTCTCCAGCCGCGCGCCATTGGTGACGTCGACGATCGCGACCTTCTCCCCGGCCAGCAGGTCGGCGGCGTCCATCAGGTCCTGGTCGACGGTAACGGAGCCGACGTAGTTCAGGTCGGCTTGGGTCACCGTGGCGCGGTGGATCTTGGACTTGAGCATGGTCCGGAACATCAAGCGGCTGCTTCCTGGAGGAGGAGGTTGTCGATGAGTCGCGTGGTACCCACCCTGGCAGCAACAACGAGCAGGTTGCCGTCGGGTGTCGTGTCGAACGTGTCACTGTCGACGCGCTCGAAGTAGTCGAGATCGACGCCCGGCTCGGCCTCGACCATGGCCCGTCCTCGCGCCACGTCGCGGGTCGCGAGGGCGCGGGCCAGCACGAGTGCGTGGGCGCGCTGCTCGGCGGTGAGGTACTCGTTGCGGCTGGACAGCGCGAGACCGTCCGCGTCGCGCACCGTCGGCACCGCGACGATCTCGACGGGTACGTCGAGGTCTCGCACCATCCGCCGGATGCAGGCCAGCTGCTGCGCGTCCTTCTGGCCGAAGTAGGCGATGTCGGGATTCACCAGGTGCAAGAGCTTGAGCACGACGGTGACGACCCCGTCGAAGTGGCCGGGGCGGCTGGCGCCCTCGAAGACGTCGCCGATCGCGCCGGCGCTGACCCGGACGACGGGCTCCGTCGGGTAGACCTCGGCCGGCAGCGGCGTGAAGACGAGGTCGGCGCCGGCCTCCTCGCAGAGCGGGAGATCGGCGTCGAGCCGACGCGGGTAGCGGTCGAGGTCCTCGCCCGCAGCGAACTGCAGGGGGTTGAGGAAGATGGTGACCACGACGCTGTCCGCCTCGGCGCGAGCCCGCTTGACGAGCTCGACGTGGCCGTCGTGGAGCGCACCCATGGTCATGACGACAGCCACGCGACCTGGCAGCTGGACCCGCGCTGCAGCCAGCTCCCCGCGAGTCGACACGGTCTTCATCGCGGCACCGAGCCGAGCACCTCGAGCAGCGCACCGGCCGCGTTCGGGTCGAGCCGCCCGGCGGCCAGCGCCCGGTCGGCGGTGAGCCGGGCCATCGCGACGTACGCCGGCAGGACCTCGGGTGCGACCTTGGCCAGCACGTCCAGGTGCGCGCGCACGGTGCCGGCGTCACCGCGGGACACCGGCCCGGTGAGCACCGCGTCGCCGGCCCGCAGCGACCCGTCGAGGGCGGCACCGAGCAGCGGAGCCAAGACCCGCCCGGGCTCCTCGACGCCCGCCTGCCGGAGGAGGTCGGCGGCGCTGGCGACGAGGGTCACCAGGTGATTGGAGCCGTGCGCGAGAGCGGCGTGCCAGAGCGGCCGCATGTCGTCGGGCAGCCAGACCGGCTCGCCACCCATCTCGACGACGAGCGACTCCGCGATGGGCCGCAGCGGCTCGGGGGAGGTGACACCGAACGACGCACCGGACAGCCGAGCCAGGTCGACCTCGGTGCCGGTGAAGGGCAGCACCGGGTGCAGCGCGAGTGGCAGACCACCACGCCGGGTGGCGGGCTCGAGAACGGCAAGCCCGTGCAGACCGCTGGTGTGCGCGACGAGCTGACCGGCGCGCAGCGCACCTGTGTGGGCGAGACCGGACACCAGGTCGGCGAGGGCGTCGTCGGGAACCGTCAGGAGCACGAGGTCGGCCTGCCGGGGCACCTCGTCGGCGGCGACGACCGGCACGCCGGGCAGCAGCGCGGCAGCCCGGCGTACCGAGGACTCCGAGACCGCCGACACGGCGACGACCTGGTGGCCGGCCTGCGCGAGGGCGGCACCGAGCACAGCTCCGACCCGGCCCGTGCCGACGACACCCACCGACAGGCGGGCGTCACGGGGGCGTGCTGGGTTCATGGGGCCGTTCCAGTCCTCGTGGGTACCGGACGAGTGCTTCACCACGGTAACGCTCAGACCTGCCCGGGCAATCGCTGTTGTGTCCCGAATCACTCAGCAGCGTGGTCTCGGGCTGGCGGGGATCACCCGCGGGCGTCCTCCGGCGGCGAGCCGTCCTTCGCCGGTTCGTCGTACCGACCTGCTCTTCCCGTTGCCGGCAGCACCACCTGGGTGCACCGGCTCGCCGCGAGGAGCTGGCCGTCGGCGTCGTGGAGCTGGGCCTCGCAGAACACGACGCGACGGGTCCGTCGCACGACCGTCCCTGTCGCCGTGATGGTGCCCGGGCGCGTCGAACGCAGGAACTCCACCCGCAGGTCGGCGGTGAGGAAGGCCTGGTCGGGGTCGAGGACCGTCCAGCAGGCACCGCCCATCGCGGCGTCGAGCAGCGCCGTGACCAGGCCGCCCTGGATGACGGTGCCCGAGGCGGTCGGGAAGCCGTACTCCGGCGTCGCGTCCCAGGCGACAGCACTGGACCCCTCGCCCCAGGACACCCGCCGGTAGCCGAGCGTCGTCCAGAGGTGCGTGCCGCTGCGCAGGCTGTCGTCGAAGCGGCTCAGCCGCGTCTCCTTGTCCACGGACGGCATGCTGCCACTCGTGACCTTCCGGCCGTGGCGCGAGGCGATGCAGGACGCGCTGTACTCCCCCGATGGCTTCTACGTGCGCGAACGCCCAGGTGCGCACTTCCGTACGTCGGTCACGTCGGGTCCGCTGTTCGCTTCGGCCGTACGCCGGCTCGCCGGCCTGGTGGACGACGCGCTAGGGCACCCCGACCCGTTCGATCTCGTCGACATCGGGACCGGCGGTGGGGAGCTGGTCGCCGGCTTGCCGGACGTGCCCGACCGGTGGCGGCTGCTCGGCATCGAGGTCGGCGACCCGTGGCCGAACGACGTCGAGGGGCTGCTGTTCGCCAACGAGTGGCTCGACAACGTGCCTCTCGACGTGGTGTTCGACGACCGCGTCGTCGAGGTGGACGAGACCGGCGCCGAACACCTCGGTGATGTAGCGGCTGCCGACCTGCTGGCGTGGGCGGAGCAGTGGTGGCCGGCGGCGCGGCGGGTCGAGGTCGGGCTGGCCCGCGACGACAGCTGGCGGTGGGCGGTCGGACGCGTACGCCGCGGACTGACGATCGCGGTCGATTACGGGCACACGCGCGTGAACCGGCGTACCTCACTCACCGGCTTTCGCGACGGGCGGCAGGTGACGGCGGTCCCCGATGGGTCGTGCGACCTGACCGCGCATGTGGCCTTCGACTCGTGCGCGGCCGCAACCGGGGGGCGCCTGACGACGCAACGCGAAGCGCTCACGCTGCTCGGCATCTCCGCTGCGAAGCCGCACCATTCGCTCGCGGATGAGGATCCGCGCGGTTACCTCGCCCTGCTGCAGCGGGCCGGTGAGGCCGCCGAGCTCCTGGACCCACGTGGTCTCGGTGCGTTCGGCTGGCTCGTCCAACCGGTCGGCATCGACGATCCGCTGACAGACTCTGCACCGTGAGCGCCATCGAGGTGCAGGACCTGCACGTCACCTACACCCCGACCGGCCGACCGCCGGTGGAAGCGGTGCGCGGCGTCTCCTTCGAGGTGCGTGAGGGAGAGGTGTTCGGCCTTCTCGGCCCCAACGGCGCGGGGAAGACGAGCACCCTCGAGGTCTGCGAGGGGTTCCGGGCGCCCACCCGCGGAGCAGTCTGCGTGCTCGGGCTCACGCCGCACCTCAGGCAGGCGTCGCAGCGCCTTCGCCGCGAGGTCGGCATCGTGCTGCAGGAGATCGCGGTCGAGCCCTACCTCACGGTCCGCGAGGCCCTCACGCGCAACGCGGGCTACTACCCGTCCTCGCGCGACATCGACGAGGTCCTCGGCACGGTCGGACTCGCAGAGAAGGCAGACGCGCGCATCCACACACTGTCCGGCGGCCAGCAGCGACGCCTCGACCTCGGCCTCGGCATCATCGGCCGACCGCGGCTGCTGTTCCTCGACGAACCCACCACCGGCTTCGATCCCAGTGCCCGTCGCGGCGCGTGGGACGTCATCCGTGCACTGCGCGACGAGGGCACCACCATCGTCCTCACGACGCACTACCTCGACGAGGCCGAGGCCCTCGCCGACCGCGTCTGCGTCATCGGCGGCGGGCGCGTGCTCGCGACCGGCAGCCCCGGCGAGATCGCCGGACGGAGCGAGGCGCCCGCGCGGATGCGCTTCACGCTCCGCGACGCAGCCACAGCAGGTCTCCCCTTGCTCCCGGACGACGTCGCGTCGTACGACCGGGATGAGGTCACCGTCCGTGCCGCCGACCCGATCCGGACGCTGCACGCGCTGACCGGGTGGGCGCTGGACAACGGCCGACAGCTCGAACGCCTGACCGTCGAACGGGCATCGCTCGAGGACGTGTACCTCGACCTGACGCGGGAGTCGTCGTGAAGCTGCTGCTGTGGCAGGTGCGCTACGAGCAGAAGAGCTACTGGCGCAACCCGGCGAGCGCGCTGTTCACGTTCGCCTTCCCGTTGATGTTCCTGGTCATCTTCGCTTCGTTGAACACCGGCGCGACAGTCGGATTCCTCGGCGGTCTTGACTACAACCAGTACTTCATCCCGGCCATCATCGCGTTCGGCATCATCTCCGCCACCTACACCCAGCTCGCGATCACGTTGTCGCTTCGCCGGCAGAGCGGTGCGTTGAAGCGGGCTCGGACGACGCCGCTGCCCGCCTGGGCGGTGATCGGCGGCCTGCTCCTGAACAGCGTCGTCGTGGCTGCGCTCATCGCAGTGCTGACGACAGCCCTGGGCATGGCGGCGTACGGGGTGACCTTCCCCGGCCACTACGCCGCGCTCGCCATCGCGCTCGCGGTGGGCGCGATGACGTTCAGCTCGCTCGGCGTCATGATCGCCACGTTCGTTCCGAACGCCGACGCCGCCCCGCCCGTCGTGAACGCACTGCTGTTTCCCGTGCTCTTCCTCTCCGGCACGTTCTTCCCCGTTGCCCCCGACGCGACCATCACCAGGATCGCCGAGCTGTTCCCCGTCCGGCACTTCAACCTGGCGACCTTCGCGGCGTTCGACCCGCGAGGCCCGCATGGCGTCGCACACGGGTTCGCCTGGCAGCACATCGCGGTCATGGCGGCCTGGGGAGTCGGCTGCGCGGTGATCGCCGCACGACGCTTCCGCTGGGAGCCGAGGCGTTGACCGCTCGGACCTTCTCCCTCGGAGCGGCAGCGGAGGGGACAGCCGACGCCGTGCTCGACATCGCACCTCAGCACCCGTCGGCGCACGGCGGCCTGAAGCTCGCGCTGACGCTCGACAACGACCGGATACTCACTGCCGAGCCCGTGGTCGGCTTCATGCACCGCGGCGCCGAGAAGCTGTTCGAGGTCCGTGACTACCGGCAGATCGTGATGCTCGCCAACCGGCACGACTGGCTGTCGTCGTTCGCCAGTGAGCTCGGCGTCGTCCTCGCCGTCGAGCGGATGCTCGGCATGGAGGTGCCCGCTCGCGCGACCTGGCTGCGGACGCTGCTGGCCGAGCTGAACCGCGTCCTCAGCCACCTGATGTTCCTCGGCGGCTTCGCGCTCGAAGTGGGGGCGGCGTCTGCTGCCGCCGCGGGCTTCCAGGGTCGGGAGGTGCTGCAGCACCTGATGGAGGAGGCAACCGGTGGTCGCGTGCACTTCATGTTCAACCGCGTCGGCGGGCTGGAGCAGGACGTGCCGGACGGGTGGCGCGACAGCTGTGCCGCTGCCGTCACCGAGGTACGCCGGCTCGTGGCCGCGGAGCTCGAGCCACTGATCAGGTCCGACGAGGTGTTCGCGGCACGGACCCGCGGCGTCGGCGTACTAGCCAGCGATGTCATCACGGCGTACGGCGTCACCGGACCCGTGGCCCGGGCGTCGGGCTTCGACATGGATCTGCGTCGCGACGACCCCTACCTGGCGTACGCCGACCTCGACGTACATGTCGTCCTCGGCGACGCAGGCGACTGCCACGCCCGCTTCCGCTGCCTGCTCGAGCAGGTGCATGCCTCGCTCGACCTGGCGGAGCAGTGCCTCAACCGGCTGCCGCCGGGAGCCGTCAACGTGAAGCTGCCGAAGACGGTGCGCGCACCCGAGGGGCACACGTACGTCTGGACCGAGAACCCGCTCGGGGCGATGGGCTACTTCCTGGTCTCGCGAGGTCAGACGACGCCGTGGCGGCTGGCGATGCGCACGGCGTCGTTCAACAACGTGTCCGCGCTGGCGGCGATCCTGCCGGGCACGCGGCTCGCCGACCTGGTGACCGTGCTCGCGTCGATGTTCTTCGTCACGGGGGACCTGGACAAGTGAGCCGACCGAGAAGCGCCGCGGTAGAGCTGTTGGACTGGCGGCGCCGCGTCGCGGACCTGTACGCGGCGGTCCGCGCCGACCCCGATCCCGCGCACGCGCACGCGCTGTGGCGGCGCGCCCGGAACGAGCTGTTCGCGACGCATCCGCAGTCGCCTGGTCCAGGACCGCTGAACGTCGCGTCGTACGACGAGAAGTGGCGGGCCGAGGTCGCGCTCGAGCCGGCGGCCGAGCAAGAGCTGCGGGTGGAGACGGGCCCCGACGGCACTGTCGTGTTCGACCGCGTCGGGGTGCTGCAGACGCCCTGGGGCGGGCTCGACGTCTGGCAGCTGCGGCAGTACGCGCAGGGCTGGTGGGTGCCGGTGAAGGACACCAGTCCGCGGACGTACGGCGGCGGCCGCTACCTGCTCGACACCGCGAAGGGCGCCGACCTCGGCGAGCGCGACGGAAGGCTCGTCGTGGACCTCAACTTCCTCTACGCACCCTCGTGCGCGCATGACCCGCGGTGGGCCTGCCCACTCGCGCCGCCGGGCAACGTCCTCGACGTGCCCGTCGAGGCGGGCGAGCTGTCTAGCTGAGGGTGCTCAGCGAGCTGTCGGTCGAGAACACCAAGCCGAGCTGCACGTCGCCGGACTTCAGTGCGGCCTTCACAAGCGGCCCGCCCGCGTCGAGCGACTTGAACCCGGTGAAGTGGATTCCGTACTTGTCCTGCAGGCCGAGCTGGCAGAAAGGACGCTTCGGGCACTCCGGCGGACCGCCCAGAACGAGCTTGCCCTTGTAGTTCTTCAGGTCCGACAGCGTGTGCAGGTCGTTGTCCTCAGCGAAGGTCTTCGTCACGGCGAAGGCGTTCTGGTCGGCGGCCTGCGCGGGCTCGAGGACCTTGAGGCCCTTCTTCTCCGCCAGTCCGCTCAGTGCACTGACCGTCGCCGTCAGGTCGCCGGTAGCGAGGGGCGCCGCACTCGGGCCATTGGCCTTCTTGTTCAGGAACTCCGTCAGCGTGCCGGCGTACTCAGCGAAGACCGTGATGTCGCCGCGCTCCAGCGCGGGCTCGTAGACCTCGCGGTTGGTGACCGGCTTGACGGACGCGTCGAAGCCCGCCGCCTTGAGAACGTCGGCGTAGATGTTGGCGAGGATCTGGCTCTCGTTGAAGTTGGCACCGCCGACCACAACCTTGCCCGAGCCCCCGGTCACACCGGTCGCAAGCTTCTTGTCGTCGACGTACGCCTGCGCCACCACTGCCGGGCTCTTGCGGTCGATGTCGGCGGACTTGTTCATGGCCAGCAGGTCGTCCGTCGTCAGGACCTTGCTGACCGCGTTGAGCGCCTGCTCGAGCTGCGGCGTGTCGACCTTCGCGTTGACGACCGGGACGACATTGTCGACGGTCTGCAGGTGCTGGTCGTCGGCGAGGACGACGAGCTCGTCACCGGCGGACGACTTCTGCTTGTCGAGGGTGCCGGCTCCGGTCGACGTCGACGAGGAGCCGCCGCAGCCGGCGAGGACGAGAGCGGCAGCAACGACCGCGAGAAGGTGCATGGGGTTACGACGTGAGCGCATGTGCGCCGCCTCCTGTGTCCCGGCCCGCAGGCCGCGTGTCCGGCGGGATCGCCCGCTGAAGTGATCCTATGCAGACGGCCCGGCGAGGCTCGGGTCGAGGCCCGGCAGCACCCGCTGGCGCTTAGGACCGGGCGTCAACCGCCGCTGCAGCCCGGCCAGGCTCACCTCGACGACAAGGGCGAGCGCGGCGACGAGCACTCCGCCGGCGGTGGTCATGGCGGGGTCGGCCTGGCCGAACCCGTCTGCGATGAAGCGGCCGAGACCGCCGCCGCCGACGTACGCCGCGAGGGTTGCGGTGGCGACCACCTGCACCGCTGCGGTGCGCAAGCCGGCGGCGATGAGGGGCAGCGCGAGCGGCAGCTCGACCCGGCGCAGCAGCTGTCCGCCGGTCATGCCCATGCCACTGGCGGCCTCCCGGACCTCGCGGTCGACGTCGCGGACACCGATGTACGCGTTCGTCAGGAGCGGCGGGATCGCGAACAGCGTCAGCGCGACCACGGCGGCTCGGTTGCCGAAGCCGATCGGTGTCACGGCGAACAGGATCAGCAGGCCGAAGGTGGGCACGGCGCGCGAGGCGTTCGACAGGTTGACGGCCAGCGAGCCGCCCCGCGCGAGGTGGCCGAGTGTCACGGCGATCGGCAGCGCGATGAGCGCCGCGACTCCGACCGCGAGGCCGGAGATGGCCAGGTGCTCGACCAGCCGGTGCGGGACACCATCGACGCCCTGCCAGTGCGCGCCGTCGGTGAGCCACGCGACCGTGTCGCTCGCCGTGCTCACCGGCGCCGCCACGGCGTGATCGCCCACTCGACGGCAAGGAGAAGCGCGTCCGCAACTGCCGCGAGCAGGACGCAGAGCAGCGTCGCCGTGAGGATCTCGGCCCGGTAGAAGTTGTTGTTGAAGCCCTCGAAGATCAGCTGGCCGAGCCCGCCGTTGCTGACGACTGCGCCGACGGTGACGAGAGCGATGGTCGAGACCGTGGCGATCCGGACCCCGGCGAGGATCGCGGGGGCGGCCAACGGCAGCTCCACGGTCAGCAGCAGCCGGACCGGTCCCAGTCCCATGCCGCGAGCGGCTTCGACGACCTCGTCGGGAACGCCCTGCAGTCCGGTCAGCACGTTGCGCACCAGGACCAGGAGCGTGTACGCCGTCAGCCCGATCACGACGGTCTTCTCGGTCAGGCCCGTGATCGGGGCGAGTACGGCGAACAGCGCGAGCGACGGGATCGTGTAGATGACTCCGGCCAGCCCGAGGATGAGCGACTCGAGACGTCGGGACCGCTTGGCCAGCAGCGCGAGCGGGACGGCGAGCAGCAGTCCGAGGCCGACGCTGATCGCGGTCAAAGTGACGTGCTGGCGAGTGGCGGCAAGGATGGCGTCAGAGTTGTCCTGCAGGTAGCTCCAGCTGATCCAGGGGTTGGGCGCCTCGTCTACCGCCATCGGGAGGGGCACGCGTGCACGCTACCGACGAGCCTAGGATCCGGCTCGAAGGCGTCAGCAAGCTGTACGACGACGGCACGACGGCCGTCGCCGACCTGTCGCTGGACGTGTTCCCGGGAGAGCTCTCGGTCCTCGTCGGCCCGTCGGGGTGCGGCAAGACGACGACGATGAAGATGATCAACCGGTTGATCGAGCCGACGTCGGGCCGGGTGCTGCTCGACGGCGAGGACGTCGCACTTCGGTCACCCGTCGAGCTGCGACGTCGGGTCGGCTACGTCATCCAGCAGATCGGGCTCTTCCCGCACCAGACGGTGCGCGACAACGTGGCGACGGTGCCGGTCCTGCTCGGCTGGGACAAGACCCGCACCAAGCGACGGGTCGAGGAGCTGCTGGACCTGGTCGGACTCGACCCGTCCCGCTACGCCGGCCGTTACCCGTCGCAGCTCTCAGGTGGGCAGCGGCAGCGCGTCGGGGTGGCTCGCGCGCTGGCGGCCGATCCACTGGTGTTGCTCATGGACGAGCCGTTCAGCGCTGTCGACCCGGTCGCGCGCGAGCGCCTGCAGACCGAGTTCCTGCGCGTGCAACGGGAGCTCGGCACGACGGTCGTGTTCGTCACGCACGACATCGACGAGGCGGTGCGGCTCGGCGATCGCATCGCGGTGCTCAGCGAGGGCGGTCACCTCGAGCAGTACGACGCGCCAGCGACCGTGCTCGGCTCGCCGGCGACGGCCTTCGTGGCCGACTTCGTCGGCGCTGACCGCGCGGTGAAGCGGCTGTCGGTGACGTCCATCGACGTGGCAGCCCTCGAGTCCTACGAGGGAGAGGTTCCCGCGACCCTGCCGGCGCAGGCCGATCTCGGCCAGGCACTCGCCGTACTTCTTGCGACCGGCGAGGAACGGGTCGCCGTCACCGATGAGGCCGGTGTGCGGCTTGGCACGCTGACAGTCGCCGGCCTGCTGGCTCAGGCCCGCAGGTAGTCGAGGAACCGCGCCCGGACGAGCGGCTCGTCGTCGCCGAGGCCCTTGCCCATCAGCTCGCGGGCCAGCTCGACGAGCTCCGCGAGGCTGCCGGTGATGCCGCCACCGGAGCCGTCCTCGGCCGCCAGTGCCCGAGAGGCACGCAGGTGCTTGGTCAGGTCCCAGAAGAAGTGCAGGTCGTGGGCCGACTGCGCCTTGTCGAAGGCACGCCGGCGCAGGTCGTCCGTCGTGAGGTCGTCGAGGTTGTCGGTCACGTCGGCACCCTATGCCGCGCTAGGACTGGCGCAGCTCCGGGTTGAAGACGCGGGTCGCCGAGGCCGGGTTGAGCGCCAGCATCGCCGGCGGCCGGATCGGCCGCGGCACGAGGTTGCCCGTGCAGTTCGGGCACGCGCCCATGGCCTCGGCACAGCTCGCGCAGAACGTGCACTCGTAGGTGCAGATCCGCGCCTCGGTCGACTCGGGCGGCAGGTCGACATCGCATCGTTCGCAGGAGGGACGGAGCTCAAGCACGGCTGGATGCCTGGGGAGTGTCGATGCGGTAGCGGATGTGCGTGGCGAACGGCGAGTGCACGACCTCGACCGGTTCGAAGTCCTGATTCGGCACCCCGTCGAAGAGGCGCTCGCCGCTGCCGAGCAGGACGGGCGCCACGTCCAGCACAAGCTCGTCGATGACTCGTGCCGACAGTGCCTGCCGCACGGTCGACGCACCGCCGGAGATGTCCACCTCGCCGTCACCGGCGATGGCCTTTGCCTGCGCGAGGGCGGAGTCGAAGCCCTCCGTCACGAAGTGGAACGTCGTACCCCCCTCCATCTGGATCGGCTCACGCGCGTGATGGGTGAGCACGAAGACCGGGGCGTGGTACGGCGGCTCGTCGCCCCACCAGCCGCGCCAGTCGTCTCGCCACTCGCCGCGGATCGGGCCGAACATGTTGCGACCCATCACGTACGCGCCCTTGGGCGCAAGCAAGTTGTCGCGCATGGGGAGATCGGCCTCGTGCATCGGGTCGAAGTGCCACTCGTGCAGGAGCATGCCGCCGATGCCGAGCGGGTTGTCCATGCTCTGGTCGGGCCCGGCGACGAAGCCGTCGAGGGAGATGGACATGTGACAGGTGACGCGGCTCATAGCCCCAGTAATCCATACGTCGGCCTGGCCTCCCGACGGCCCCGGCCGATCGGTCAGGGGTCTTCGATCTCTGGGTAGGTCTCCCAGGCGGTGGGGTCGTCGAGGCGGGCCCAGAGGTCGCCGTACTGGTAGCGCTCTCGGGCGGTGTCGGTGTCGGGTGGCTCGAGGTCTTCGGGGGCTTGGGTGAGCCCGTCGGGGTCGAAGAGCGGGTGGGTCGGGTCGCTGTCCCAGAGCAGCTCGGCGCGTTCACGGTCGGTCAGGTCGGCCAGCGGGTCGGGCTTGGGGACGGGCGGCAGGGCTCGGATCGGGGTGGGTGGTGGTTGGTGCTGGGCGCGGGTCAGCCAGCGCCGGCCGAGGGGGCTGGTCCAGCGGACGTGCCCGCCTGGGCGGCGTTGCTTGATCCAGCCGAGCTGCTTGATGCGGTGGTGCCGTCGGCATGCGGGTCCGGTGTTGCAGCCGCAGGTCGGGCCGTCGGGCCAGGCCAGGTCGTGGTCGATGTCGCAACCGCGGCTGCCTGGGCCGGTCTTGGTGGCGCGTCGGCCGCAGCCGGGCCACTCGCAGCGTGGGCTGCGCACGAGCAGCAGCCGGCG
>JAWWOH010000093.1:0-90592 GCA_033851845.1 Actinomycetota bacterium | reverse complement strand
TGCCGGACACGCCCTTCACCTGCGCCTGACCACCGAGTCGACCTTCGGTGCCGACCTCGCGGGCGACACGCGTCACCTCGTCGGCGAACGACGACAGCTGGTCGACCATCGTGTTGACCGTGCTCTTCAGCTCGAGGATCTCGCCCTGCGCGTCGACGGTGATCTTCTGGCTCAGGTCGCCCTGCGCCACGGCGGTCGTCACCTGGGCGATGTTGCGGACCTGGCTGGTCAGGTTTCCGGCCATCGAGTTCACCGACTCGGTGAGGTCACGCCATACACCGGACACGCCCTTCACCTGCGCCTGACCGCCGAGCTTTCCTTCCGTTCCCACCTCACGGGCGACACGGGTCACCTCGTCGGCAAACGACGAGAGCTGGTCGACCATCGTGTTGACCGTCGTACCGATGCGAAGGAACTCGCCCTTGACGGGCTGGCCGGCGATCTCGAGCGCCATCTGCTGCGACAGGTCACCCTCGGCGACGGCAGCGATGACGCGTGCAACCTCGGTCGTCGGACGTACCAGGTCGTCGATGAGCGAGTTGACCGCGGCAGCGCCGGTGCTCCAGTCGCCGTCGGAGCCCACCTCGTCGAGACGCTCGGTCATGCGGCCCTCGCGGCCGATGACACGGCTGGCCCGGACGAGCTCGCGGGTACGCCGCTCGTTCAACGCTGCCAGCGCGTTGGCCCGCTCGACGACCTGACCCATGACGCCCTCGCGCGGCTCGAGCCGCACACCGAAGTCGCCGGCGCACAGGCTGCTCAGCATCGCCAGCAGATCGGTGATGTCGCTTGCGCCGGATGGGCTGCCGTTGGCGTCCGCGGGCTTGTCCGGCCGCGGCGCCTTCGCCTTCGTCTTCGTGGTGCCGACGGGTGCGTCGATGGACATGGGTCCCCCCATCCGTGTGCCGCCAAGGGCGGCGACGGTGCCGCACCCAGATCGGGCGCGACCTGGTCACTGTAGAGCCGCCGGCGCTACACGGACGGTGACCGCTGAGTGACAGAAGCCAGCACTCGCGGCCCACGGCCGCGGCGACTCAGAGGAGCTGCTTGACCTCGTGCACGTCGCCGCAGGGCACGTCGAGCGCCGCGTGGTGCTTGCGTACGGCGTCTGCGTCCGGGGCCTCGAGCAGGCAGTACACCTTGCCCTCGGCGTTGTGGTACAGCTCGATCTGGCGTACTCCGAACTCGTCCTTGTCGCCGTTCTTCGCGCCCTGGCCGATGGAGTCGATCGCCTCCTGCGGCAGCTTCAGGTCGTCGTGAAAGTCCATGAACGTGGGCATATGGGTCCCCTCAGTTGCGTCGGTGGGGCGACTCTTGCGTGCGACCCGGAAGATGTCCAGGGTTGCCTCAGCGCGCAGCGACCTTCACCGGCTGCGTCTGGCGATCGGCGGTACCTGTCGCCGTGGACATGCCCGTGCCGGCAGTCCACCGGAACTCGTACGTGCCGACCCGAATCGGCGAACCAGCGGCGCGGACCGCCCAGACGAGGGTCCACTGGACACACGTCCCGGGCTGCACGGTGATGCGCTCGCCCGCGACGAACGTGGCCGGGCGCTCCTCCGAGCTCCACACCAGCCGCTTGCGCTGCGGGTCCCACACACGCCGGTTGGAAGACGTGGGCCCGCGTGGACATCGCCACGAGCAACGACCGCGGGCAGGCGGTGTTCCACGTCCGCCGGCACGCCGGCTGGGAGTACCGCGTGGTCTGGCCCGGCGACCACAGCATGATGCGGGCGGTCGCAGCCGGTGGCCGGCTGACCGGTTACGACTTCGGCGCGCGTCCCTGGCCGGTCAGGTATGCCTGCAGCCTTGCCACGGTCGTTCGTTCCCGCTGCACCCGGGCACGGAGCTCGGCTGCGAGCGACAAGGCCCGCTCCTCGTGCTCGGTGTAGGCCCCGGGCGCCGCGGTCGCAGCCTTCATGGGCGCGCGGTCGTCCTGGGCCACGCCCATCGGATACCCAGGCGCGAGGGACGGAAACGCGTCAGAGACCGCGGTCCGGTTCGAGCGGGAGCGTCAGGACGAAGCGGCTCCTCCCGTCGAGAGCGAGCGCCCCGGCTTCGGCGGCCGCAAGCGACCTGGCGAGCGCCAATCCGATGCCGGTGCCAGAGCTGCCGCTCACGCGCCGCTCGAACACCTGCGCGGCGAGGTGAGTCGGCACCCCCGCGCCCTCGTCGACGACAGCCACTTCGACGTACGCCGCACGTCGCCTGCAGGTCAGGTTCACCCTGCCTGCTCCGTGCTGCAGCGCGTTGTCGAGGAGGCAGCTCAGGACGCCAGCCAGGTGGTCTCGACGCGCGCGCACGACCATTCCTGCGTCAACCGACACGGTCAGCACACGACCGCGCTGCGCCAGCGCGCGTGTCCAGCCGACGGCCTCGTGCTCGACCAGCACACCGACATCGACGGAGCCGGGCTCGGCCGCATCGCCGCGGGCACGCGCAAGCAGCACACCGATCACCCGGTCGAGTCGCTCGACCTGGGCCAGAGCATCTTCCGCTTCCGCGCGTACCGCCTCGTCACCGATCCGGCTGAGCTCCTCGAGTCGAAGGCCGATGCCCGTCAATGGTGTTCGCAGCGAGTGAGCGGCGTCGCTGGCGAAGTCGCGCTGGAGCTCGATGATGGTGCCCAGCTGCTGGCCGCTGCGCTCCAGCACACGCGAGATGCCGTCGATCTCGGGGATGCCGCTGACGACCTCAACGGTGCTGAAGTCGCCTCGTCCCAGCGCATCAGCCCGATCCAGCAGCTCCGACAACGGCTGGGTCAGCCTCCGCGCCTGACGAAGCGCGAGACCGACAGCGGTCGCGACAGCCAAGAGCGCGAGCCCAATGACGAGCGCGGTGACCTCGCGGGCTCGGGTAACGGTCGGTCCGCGGTCGGTCTGCACCGTGATCGTGTTGCCCGTGACCGTCACCGATGCCTCGATCGGCCGTCCGGTGAGGTCCGATCCCGTCGTGATCCTGCCTCCTGACGAGGTGACGACCACAATCCGTCGACGTGGCAGCGCCCCCGCGTACCGGGTCAGGTCGATGGGGCGGCCAAGGTCGAGTTGGTCTTCGATGCCCGCCGCGACACTGACGGCCTCCTGCCGAAGGTTGTCGTGCGACGACGCCCAGACCTGATGACGAGCCACCAGGAGCAACGGCACGCCAAGCGTGACTACTGCCAGCAGGGCGATAGCGAGAGTGCTGCGCAGGAGCCTTGACTTCATGCTTCGGCTGTCATGCGTCGCCGCGGAACCTGAAGCCCGTCCCGCGGACCGTCGTGATCAGGTTGGGCCCGATCTTCGCCCGCAACCAGGACACGTGCTGGTCGAGCGTGCGACTGGAACCCTGCCAGCTGGTTTCCCACACGTCGCGCAGCAGCTGCTCGCGTGTGACGACCTGCCCGGCATCGGCCACCAGCCGCGACAGCAGGTCGAACTCCTTCGGCGACAGCGTCAGCTCCGCGCCATCGAGGAACGCGCGCCGCGACCCGGTGTCGACCCGGATGCCCGCCGCGGTGAGCTCGCGCGGCTCTGCTCGGCGTGCGGCAGCGCGCACCCTGGCCAGCAGCTCCGCGAGCCGGAAGGGCTTGGCGATGTAGTCGTCCGCTCCTGCGTCCAACCCGTCGACCGCGTGCACCTCCTCCGAGCGCGCCGTGAGAAGCAGGATCTGCAGCTTGGGGCGGGCGGCTCTTAGCCGGCGGCACACCTCGAGGCCGTCCATGAACGGAAGGCCGACGTCGAGGATCACGAGCGCGACCTTGGATGACAGACCGGCGGCGAGCCCGGCCGGCCCATCGACCGCAAGGGCCACGTCGTAGCCCTCACGGGCGAGCCCACGCGACAGGGGGGCACTGATCGCGTCGTCGTCCTCGATGAGAAGCACATTCAGGGCCGGCACAGCCACGATGCTTGCAGGCAGAGGCTGCAGCGGTCGAACCTGGACCCGGCCTTGACACCGCGTTGACACAACGACGACGACGATCGACGGCATGGCTGACACGACCGAAACCGCGCGGGTCGGCATACCGCGCAGCACCCAGGTGATGCTCAACAAGGTTCCCGAGATCACGGTGTACTTCTGGGTGATCAAGGTGCTGTGCACCACGGTGGGCGAGAGCTTCGCGGACTACATCAACGAGACGTTGGGTTTCGGCCTCACCAACACGACGCTGGTCTTCTCAGCGGCCCTGGTGGCGGTCATGGTCGTGCAGTTCCGCCTCCGCGGATACGTGCCCGGCGTCTACTGGCTCGCCGTCGTGCTCATCAGCGTCGTCGGCACGCTCCTCACCGACAACCTCACGGACGGCCACGACGTGCCGCTGCGGACCAGCACGATCGCATTCGCGGCGCTGCTGGCTGCGGTCTTCGGCATCTGGTACGCCCGCGAGCGCACCCTGTCGATCCACACGATCGTGACGACGCCGCGCGAGTCCTTCTACTGGCTCACGGTTCTCGTCACGTTCGCGCTCGGCACAGCAGCGGGTGACTGGACGCTCGAGCTCACTGGCTGGGGCCCAGGGCCGTCGGTGCTGCTGCCGGCGGGTGTGATCCTGGCCGTGCTGGGCGCGTGGAAGCTGGGCGCAGGACCTGTGCTGTCCTTCTGGTTGGCCTTCATCCTGACCCGGCCACTCGGCGCCAACATCGGCGATTACCTGGGCTCGTCCAAGGACGACGGCGGGCTGGGCCTGGGGACCTTCGGAACCACCGTGATCTTCCTCGGAACGATCCTGGCGGTCGTCGTGTACCTGACGATGACCCGCAAGGATCAGACCGAGCGCGTCCGCTACGAGGTGGAGCAGTGAGCGAGCACCCGGTGCGAGTGCTGGTCGTGACCGACCACGCCGATGCCCCCAACCTGCTGGACGCGATTCGCCGGCGGGCCGGCGAGGGCCCCGTGCAGTTCCGTGTGCTGATTCCGAACCCGGCGCATGCGGAAGCCCACCTGCGGCACCCCGAGCACCACGCAAAGGCTGAGCAGGCCGAGCGCGTCCTGCACGACTTCCTCCCTGCCATCACCGAGGCGGCCGGCGGACCGGTGCTCGGGTCGGTCTCGATCCGCAACGACCCCTACGACGCGGTCGAGGAGACGCTGCTCGATGAACCCGTCGACGAGTTCATGGTCGCCCTCGCGCGGCATGGACTCGCCGCCGCCCTCCACCTCGATCTGCCGCACAGGCTGGCGCACTTCGGCTTGCCCGTAACGACGATCCCCTCGACCTGACGGAGTCGGCGATCCTGGGCCTGAACCTGCTTTCGCAGGCCAGGCATGGAGCCGCCTCGCGGAATCGAACCGCGGACAACCTCATTACGAGTGCCTCCGACGCGAAAAGTCGAGGAAGGCCAAAAGTGTTTGTGCAGGTCAGCGGTGGTGCGACGTTGCCTCAGATCGTTGAGATGAGTGCTGCACTGCTGAAAATGGCACCAAAATGGCACCGTTGATCTTGGGCCCGGGGCACCGGCATCCAACTCAATCGACGGAGCTAGGCAACGTCGTGCAACGCAGCCGTCGCAGCATCAAGTAGTTCAAGTGCAGCAGCGTGGGCGACGGCGAGGTCGAAGTGCAGCCCGACGCCCTGCAACTCCAGGTACTCCACACCCTGACTCGACGAGCACCAGAGGAACTCGAGCCGAGAACCAGACCGGCCGACCTGTTGATCACACACACCGAGTTCGTAGTCCTCCAGATGCTCGATGACATCGCGTACGTGCTTCGCGTCGGGGACCAGGCTGTCGAACCTCGCACGGGCGTCAGCAACTTCTGCACCGAGCGTTTCAGCCAGGCCAACACAACGGAGGCCGGCGCCGAGCGCGACGATGTAGAGCCAGGTGTCCGGGCCGCCCTTCAGGACGCCTTGACTACGAAGTCGCTCTCGCTGTTGGGCGAGCGAGCTACGCCACACCTGGAGATATCCCGACAGACGCAGTGAGCTCTCCCTGCGCTCCTCCACGGTCATGGCAGCAAGGCGCTCACGCCGCCGTGCACCGCGATCACCCGCGCCACTCTTGGGACCACCTGCGCTGCCCATGGCCCGACGGTAACGGTCATCTTTCCCTGCGAGATCACGTCGACGACCGTGCCCGCCGCGCGAAGAGCTAGCGGCACCTACACTTCGGCTCGGATCGAGGTCAGACCCGCGCGGCCGATCGACGCCGCTACCCCCTTTCGGCTAGTGAGGCAGTCGGGTGTCGGAGCGTCCAAGTCGTCGTTCGGGCCCCCTCTCGGGGGGTCGGCTTACAGCGCCACGGGTCTGGCTATTGGTGTTCCTGTTCTTCGTGCTCACCACGAACGCATTCGGCCAGAGCTGGTTCTCACTACTGCGGCTCGCACGAGAAGGGAGGACGGCTTCAGCCAGCGTGTCCCAAGCTCACACGAGCAATCACGACGGCTGCATCTACACGTTCGAGGTTAATGAAAACACCTTCCACGGCTCGCGTGAGTCCTGCGGCGACCGGGACGAAGGTGATGGGCTGACAGTTCACTACCTGCCATCGGATCCAAGGATCAACTCGGGCTACGCCCCTCGGCGACACCTCGTGGAAGCTCTGGCGCTCGCGCTCATTCTCCCCTCTGTCATGGCGGGCTTTGTCGGCTGGAGTCGCAGGCGGAGCGGCCGCATGTAAGGCCGGTTAGCCCTTCAAGGCCGGCAGCTGCGTCCGGCAAGAGCTATCCGGCCTTAGCCGCTCCGCGCGCCGGGGCGGGCCAGCCACCAGAACAGCACCACGTGAGCGCCACCGACTGCGCAGGAAAGCACGACGAGAGGCGTATGCAACACGTCCAGGCCCACCATGTCGGCCGAGGCCATCAGTCCGATGAAGATCAACATCAGCAAGATGAAGGTCATCACGACGACATTCCGCTGCTCGTCGCGGTATTGGTCCGCCCCCTCGGCATCGAGGGCTCCCGCCCGCGCAGCCTCGTGCAGCACCCGGCACCGCTGTTTGAGATCCCGATTCAGATAGCCGACCGCAGGCAGGCTCAGTCGGCGGTCTATGAGCCAATTCAGGTAGGCCGTCGCTGGCGAGACCGCTCGTTGAGGAGGTCCTTCCGCATCAACTGCCGAGGCGGTCGCGCGACCACTCGGCACTCGTCTGCGTGCATGCGTCCAGACGGCAGGGGTGAGCAGGACGAGGCTGACAGCCATCCAGGTAACAGTGTCTCGGTTGTGCCAGAACGCGGCATCGTCACCAACCAGGAGCGAGACACCTACGACGATGACGACGAGACCGATTGCGACCTCGAACGCGGCACGTCCCAGCTCAACAAAGTGACTCGTCGGCGCTCGCATCACAGAAGGACGACGTACGACGGAATCACGGCAACGATTATGCCGTCCGCTCCCAGCACCCCCGAGAAGGTAGGTGCCGCTCCCGACGGTCACCGGCAGCGATGCTGGGCAGTATGGGGCGCGACCGCCTGGACCCGCACCCACTGGCTGACCTTGCACGGCGGCGGGCGACCCTTGGCTATGGAGAGGCAACGCAGCTGCGTCTGCCGATTACGGCGTACGGGCCGGGCTGGTCGGTGCCATCGACGGTAACGCCTGCATACGCGCCGGTCTGCTGTGTGGCGAGGGTCCCAGCACCGGTATACGTCGCCACGACGATGTCAGTGATCTTGTCGCCCGCTCTCGTGTGCCCGAGCAAATCACGGGGGAACACAATGCGGACCTCGTTCGTCGTCGGGTCGAACGAGCCCTTCACCTGCACGGTCGGCGTGAACCCGGGCGTCGCCGACTGCTCGGGAAAGTCGCCGGCAAGGGAGAACTGGGAACCGTCTAGCGCTCGCTGGGCCATCGCAACGAAACCGTTCCCGCGGAACTTGAAGAACACGACCCATTGATCCAGACGTGGCCCGGCGTCGACTGCGGTGCCCAGTCGAGTCACGCGTACGACCGCAGTCAGGTATCGGACCCCTGAGGCGATGTCAGCCGAGCGCACATCGAGTGCGTCGTCGTTCGTAGACCCGGTTGCATCCCGGCTGACCAAGGCGGCGTCGCCGGCTGGGTCGGTGACGATCTGACACGTACGGGCTGGCGCGGCGTGCGCCGTCGCGCCACCAAGCAGGGCGGTGAGGACAGTTGCGACCGCGAGAAACCTGCGCATAACCACCCCCATCGTCGGCCCCTTGTGTCGAGGTTGTTCGACGTTCGGCAGCTGATTCCTGCCGTCGGCGATTGCTCCCGAGGTTCCGCCAGCACGAGCACAAGTGCCGCTAGCTCACTGCCGTACGCACCGGCGTACCCGCGAACGTACCCACGCCGGCCCGGCCGGCCAGTCCACAGATGCCTGCGGGCTGCGCCTCGGCGGCACGTCCGGCCCGCACGCTCAGACAGTGGGGTCACCAACGTTCCTGCTGTACCGCCTCGCGCACTCTGCAGCCCCGTCAGAGGCGCCGCAGCTGCTCGGCATCTACCGGAGCTACGAGGCCGCCCTGGCCGCGCGTGACGCCGACATAATCGAGTGCCTGGAGCGAGCCGGCGGGCGACGCGTCGAGCTCACCCACGAGGTCCACAGCTGCCCGGAGGGCGCAGCGTGCAGCACCCAACGCATGGCCTGCGCGGTGGGCCAGCCGGTCGGCTGGCCCGTCGAGCTGCGCGGCGAGCTCGCCGCGACGGCCCGCTGGTTGAGCCGGCTGCGTGCGCGTGGCCGGTAGACCGGCCGGGCTCGGCGTGACTCGCCGCTTCACGTCCTCCTGGCGCCCTGCTCCTCACCTTGCTTCTCTCAGTTCACCTTCCCTTCCACCTCACTTTCCCCGTCACCTCACCCTCCTTCTCACCTCACCTCCTCAACCCAAATCAATCGACGGACACACTTGTATCTCCGTCAACCCGGGTTGACTGGGTACGCCGGCGCCGGCCCGCCCCGCGGTGCGCCGATCGATCACTACGTCGACGAGTAGCGCTTGTGGGCTGCCTGTCGCGAGACTCCGAGCGCCGCGCCCAGTCGGGCCCAGCTGACCCCACGTCGCATCAGCTCGTCGACCACCGCGTCCCGCCGCTGATCGAGATCGACGCGCTCCCGCTGGATCGCTCGTAGCGCCGCCAGTAGCTCGTCGATGTCGCCGCACCCAGCGGAGCCAAGTTCGTCGCGCACGTCGCCAGCGACAGGCGCCAGCGGGCGACTGAGGCCCCCGTCCTGACGTGGAGCAACCACGAGGCCGAGCGCGTACGCGCTTGATCGCGACCCGGCTGCCCGGGCAGCAGACTCAACCGACTGCCGGCGCTCGCGCCGATGTCTGCCTGACATTCCGCCCTCGCCTCCCGTGCTCGAGGCGAAGACTGCTTCGGGACGTACCCACGAACGTCACCGCGTGGCCATCAGGGCAAGGACGAGCCGCCCAGCTGAGGCCCCGCGCACCCCCTCTGACCTGCGGTGGGTACGTCCGTGGGTACGCATCGCAGGCACCGTCAGCCGGTTCTCCACAGATCGGCCAGACGGCCTCGCGCAGTGCGTCGGCGCCCTGTCCGATCGAAGGTCGGACGAGCGAAGGGACGTCGGTGACGTACGCGGCGTGGGGCGAGTCGTCGATCCACCAGGACGAGAACGGACGGTGGCACGGCTACGTCTCGATGGGCACGAAGCAGCGGGGCGAGCGCGACCGCCGGCATGTCTCCGGCGCCACCCGAGCGACTGTTGTCCAGCGAGTGCGTGCCCTGGAAGCCGCTCGCGACGCGGGCACGGTCGTCACCACCGGCCGCGGCATGACGCTGCAGCAGTGGCTCGACCACTGGCTCTCGACCATCGCCGTACACCGACTTGCCCCGAAGACGCTGGAGTCCTACGGGTCGCACGTTCGCAACCACATCGACCCGCACTTGGGCCATCACCGGCTCGATCGCCTGCAGCCCGAGCACCTCGAGCGGTTCTATGTCGACCTCGCCGGTGAAGGCCTGTCGCCGGCGACCGTCCTGCTCAACCACCGGATCGTGTCGCGGGCGCTGAAGGTCGCGATGCAGCGCGGGCGCGTTGCTCGAAACGTCGCGCAGCTGGTCGAGCCACCGAGCGTCCAACGGCCGGAGGTCGAGCCGCTCACGGCCGAGGAGGCCCGACGGATCCTGCGGGCGGCCGAGAACGTCCCGAACGCGGCACGTTGGTCCGTGGCGCTTGCCCTCGGCCTTCGCCAGGGCGAGGCGCTCGGACTCATGTGGCAGGACCTCGACCTCAAGCGCGGCACGCTGCGGGTACGCCGCGCACTACAGCGCCAACGCGGCAGGGGACTGGTGCTCGTCAAGCCCAAGAGCCGCGCTGGTCTGCGCACGCTCGTTCTCCCAGCCAACCTGCTCGACGGGATGCGCCGCCACCAGCTGTGGCAGGACGAGCAGCGCGCCGCCGCAGCCGAAGCCTGGGAGGAGCACGGCTTCGTCTTCGCGCAACCGAACGGTCACCCGATCGGTGCGCCCGCGGACTGGAAGGCGTGGAAGGACCTGCTCGTCGCCGCCGGCGTACGACCCGCTCGTTTGCACGACGCCCGGCACACGGCAGCGACGCTGCTGCTCCAGCAGGGCATCGCCGCGCGCGTCGCGATGCAGCTGCTCGGGCACTCGCAGATCAGCATGACGATGCACTACACGCACGTCGTACCGGAGCTCGCGGAAGAGGCCGCGCTGCGCATCGACGACGCGCTCTGGGGCCCTGCCGCTGAGAGCTCCGACTGAAAATGGCACCAAAATGGCACCACGGCCGAGTTGGTGATCTTGGGCCTGAACCTATTTTCGCAGGTCAGGCATGGAGCCGCCTCGCGGAATCG
The DNA here is from genome assembly GCA_033851845.1 of Actinomycetota bacterium. Taxonomy (GTDB): domain Bacteria; phylum Actinomycetota; class Actinomycetes; order Mycobacteriales; family SCTD01; genus RYN-124. Next base: position 79,861 of record JAWWOH010000093.1, on the reverse strand, counting down.
AACCGCGGACAACCTCATTACGAGTGAGGTGCTCTGCCGACTGAGCTAAGGCGGCGGGCCGACCCGGCAAGCCGGAGCAGGTCCGCGGTCGAGTCTAGGGGATGTACGGGCTCAGCCCGTGCGCAGGGCGAGCGCCATCGACTCGACGGCGAGCAGCGGCGCGACGTTGCCGTCGAGAGCCGTACGACAGCCGAGGACAGCCTCGATCCGGCGAAGCGTCGACTCGGGTGTCGTCGCGCGGGCGATGGTCGCCGCCGCCTCGGCGAGGTCGCCGTGCACTGCCCGCGTGCCGGTGCCCAGCTGGAGGACGAGCACGTCGCGGTAGAAGGCCGCGAGGTCGGCGAGGGCGCGGTCGAGCGCGTCACGTGAGGTGCGGGTGCCACGGCTCTTCTGCCGCTTCTCCAGCTCCTTGAGCGCACCTGCACCTCCCTTCGGCGCCGAGCCGGTGTAGCCCTTCCCCGTGGCGCCGCCGCCGAGCGCCGTGGAGAGCTCGTCTCGCTCCGCGGCGTCGCGGTCCTTGGTCAGCCGAGTCGCCTCCGCCTGTGCGGCATCGACGAGATCCTTGGCGGCGGCCAGCGCCGAGCCGACGCCCTGCAGCGCGCGTGGGAGTGACAGCACGTCGCGCCGCTCGGTCCGCGCGCTCTCGTCGAGAGCGAGCCGGCGGGCCCGGCCGATGTGGCCCTGAGCGGCCTGCGCCGCGAACGCCGCCATCGCCGGGTCGACGCCGTCCCGGCGTACCAGCACCTCGGCAACCGCCTCCACCGGCGGCGTGCGAAGCGGCACGAGCCGGCAGCGGGACCGGATCGTCGGAAGCAGGTCCTCGACACTCGGTGCGCAGAGCAGCAGGACGCCGCGTGGCGGTGGTTCCTCGATCGCCTTGAGCAGCGCGTTGGAGGCGTAGTCGGGCATCCGGTCCGCGTCCTCGATGAGCGTCACCTGCCATCGCCCCGCCGTCGGCCGTCGGGCGGTGTGGGTGACGATCCGGCGGACCTCGGCGACGCCGAGGCTCAACCCCTCGGGCACGACGACGGCGACGTCGGCGTGGGTGCCGGCCAGGCTCTGGTGACACGCCGCGCAGTGACCGCACCCCCGCTGCTCGCACTGCAGCGCGGCGGCGAACCCGCGCGCAGCGACGGAGCGACCGGAGCCCGGCGGGCCGGTGAAGAGCCACGCATGGGTCATGGCCGAGCTCGCCTCATCGTCCCCGCCCACGATGCGAGCGGCGGCATCGGCAGCGGCCTGCAGCTGCGCGACGACAGGCGCCTGACCGACGAGGTCGTCGAAGACGCTCACGACCGGGCCACCTCCGTGACCGGAGCCTCCCGGACCGGCAGGAGCGACTCCACTCGCGCCCGGACCGCTGCATGCACGTCCGGGGATGGCGCCGCCGCGGCCACCACGAGGTAGCGATCGGGATCGGCGGCGGCGAGCGCGAGGAAACCGTGTCGGACCCGGCGGTGAAAGTCGACCGACTCCTGCTCGATCCGGTCGGGCGAGCCGGCGATCCGTGAGAGCCCGATCTCCGGATCGACGTCGAGCAGGAGCGTGAGATCGGGCCGCAGCCCGCCGGTCGCCCAGCGCGAGAGGCGAGCCACCTCCGCGAGCTCCAGTGCACGACCGGCGCCCTGGTAGGCGAGCGACGAGTCGACGTACCGATCCGTGACGACGACCGCACCACGTTCGAGGGCCGGCAGGACCACGTGCGCGACGTGCTGGGCACGATCGGCGGCGTAGAGGAGTGCTTCGGCCCGCGGTGCGATGCCCCCGCTCGCCGGATCGAGGAGCAGCGCCCTGATCTGCCGGCCGGCGGGTGTCGCGCCCGGCTCGCGGGTCAGGACGACCTCGCGCCCGATCGACTGCAACCAGTCCACGAGCAGCTTGGCCTGCGTCGACTTGCCGGCACCCTCGCCGCCTTCCAACGCCAGGAAGACACCGGCGTACGACGGGGTGTCGCTCGTTCGACGTACCAACAACAGGAGGTCGGAGCGCAGCGGGACGCCGCTGCGGTCATCCATCTGCCGGAAGGCCAGGATGCCGACGAGCATCGCGAGCACGCCGCCGGTGAGCAACACGACGGACACGCCGTTGACGCTGATCCCGTAGGGGCCGGCACGGACGCCGATGCGGCCGGCGATGAACGGGGTGGTCGCGGTCACGAGCAGCAGGTCGATGCGCATCAGCGACTGCACGAGACCGAAGGTCCGGCCACGCATCTCGTCGCTGACCTCGACGCCGAGCAGGGTGAGTCCGATGACGTAAGCGACACCGGCGAACGCGCCGACCAGCACCGTCGCCATCGTGACGAGGAACAGGTTGGGGACCAGCGACATGAAGACGAGCGAGGCGCCGGCTCCGACGATCGATGGCCCGAAAGCGCGCCGGCGGCTGAACGTCCCCAGCGCCCGGGGCCCGAGCGCCACACCCAGTGCGATGCCGAGGAACATCGAACCGAAGAGCAGGCCGTACGCCGCGTCGCCGCCCCCGAGGACCGACTCGGCGAACAGCTTGCCGAGCGCGATGATCGCGCCGCCCGCTGCCAGAGCGCCGAGCATGCCGACGAGCAGTCCACGGGCCAGGGGGGTGCCGCCCATGAAGCGCACGCCCTCGCGCAGGCTCGTGGTGATCCGCGGCGGCGCCTCGCCGGACCCTCGACCGCGGCCGCCCGGGATGTCGAGCCGGAAGACCGTCATGGCCGCGAACAGGAAGGTGGCCGCGTTGACGAACAGCGCGAGATCGACCGGTCCGGTGCGGAAGTACTCGAACCCGCTGCCGAGCGCACGGGAGACGAGCGAGAGCAGCGCGAAGACTGCTGCAGCCACGGGCGCGGACCCGTAGGTCGCGATGAGAGTCAGCTGGTTGGCGCCCTCGAGCCGGTCCGGCCCGACCATGTTCGGGACCGATGCCTCCTTCGCCGGGATCCAGAACAGGCTGACCGTCTCGATGAAGAATGACGCGACCAGCAGGTAGAGCAGTGACGTGTGCCGATCCGTGCCGGCACCGACGAGCGGGATCGACAGGAACAGCGAGAAGCGCAGGACGTCGCAGGTGACCATGGTGCGCCGGCGGTCCCAGCGGTCGGCGAAGGCACCCGCGAGCGGACCGAACAGCACAGCGGGCAGCAGCCGGAAGACAAGCACACCACCGGTGGCGTAGGCCTTGCTCTCGAACGTGTCGACAAGCTGCGTCGCGAGCGCCGTCGTCGCCAGGAAGCCCAGCCAGTCGCCGAAGCTGGACAGGACGAGAGCCGCGTAGAGGCGCCGGAACGGCCGGACCGACAGGGCGCCCTTCGCCCGGCCGACGCGTGCCGTGACCAGCTCCTCCGGGTGGGGGACGCCGGCTGCGTTCGCGGGACGGTCCACAGGTCGAGGGTAGTTGTCGGGTCGGTCAGGAAGCAGGCTTCTTCGCGGTGGCCTTCTTCGCCGTCTTCTTGGCCGTCTTCTTCGCCGTGGCCTTCTTGACCGGGGCGCGCTTGCGGGCGGTCGCCTTCTTCGGCGCCGGACCGCGCAGCCGCCGCTCGGCCAGCAGCTCAGACGCGCGCTCGTCGGTGAGCGACTCGATGTCGTCGCCCTTGCGCAACGACGCGTTGGTCTCGCCGTCGGTGACGTAGGCGCCGAAGCGGCCCTCCTTGACCACCATCGGCTTGCCGCTCGCCGGGTCGGTGCCGAGCTCTTTCAGGGGGGGCTTGGCCGTCGTGGCGCCACGACCGCGCTGCTTGGGCTGGGCGAGCAGCGCGAGCGCGTCCTCGAGGGTCACCGTGAAGAGCTGCTCCTCGCTGGTGAGTGACCGCGAGTCCTTGCCCTTGCTGATGTAGGGCCCGTAGCGCCCGTTCTGCGCGGTGATCTCCTCACCGTCGACCGTGCCGAGGACGCGCGGCAGTGTCAGCAGCCGCAGCGCTTCTTCGAGGGTCACGGTGTCCACGGACATCGATGCGAACAGCGAGGCCGTCGGTGGCCTGTCCGCCGAGCCCTCCGGCAGGACGACGGAGACGTAGGGCCCATATCGGCCGGTGCGCGCGACGACGTCGAGACCGCTCTCGGGGTGCTGACCGAGGACGCGGTCGCCGCTCGGCGCGCTGGCGAGCTCGAGCGCCAGCTCCGGGGTCAGCTCGTCGGGCGCGAGGTCGTCGGGCAGCGACGCCTTGAGCTCGCCGACGGTGACGTACGGGCCGTACTTCCCGACCCGGACGATGACTTCGGTCCCGTCCGGCGTGCGACCGATCGGGATCGAGTTGATGTCGCGCGCGTCGATGTCATCGAGGTTCTCGCTGACGAGCTTCTTCAGGCCGCCCTGCTGCGCGAGCCCGCCCTCCTTGCCCTCTGCCGAGCCGAAGTAGAAGCGGGTCAGCCACGCGACGGAGTTCTCACCGCCATCCGCGATGTGGTCGAGGTCGTCCTCCATCGACGCGGTGAAGCTGTAGTCGACCAGCCGGGCGAAGTGCTGCTCGAGCAGACCGATGACCGCGAACGCCAACCAGGTGGGGACGAGCGCGGAGCCCTTCTTCCAGACGTAGCCGCGGTCCTGGATGGTCGAGATGATCGAGGCGTACGTCGAAGGCCGGCCGATGCCGAGCTCCTCGAGCTGCTTCACCAGCGAGGCCTCGGTGTAGCGGGCCGGCGGGCTCGTCGTGTGTCCCTGCGCCTCGAGCCGATCGACTCCCAGCGCGTCACCGACCGCGACGCGCGGCAGCCGCCGCTCGGTCGACTCGAGCTCGGCGTCGGGGTCGTCGCTGCCTTCGACGTATGCCCGCAGGAACCCGGGGAACGTGATGACCTTGCCGGTCGCGGAGAACTCGGCGTCGGTCCCGTCCGCGGTCTGCGCGCCGAGCCGGATCGACGCGGTCACGCCGCGCGCGTCGGCCATCTGCGACGCGACCGTGCGCTGCCAGATCAGCTCGTAGAGGCGCAGCTCGTCACCGGTCAGCTCGCGGGCCAGCTCACCCGGCGTACGGAACACATCGCCCGACGGCCGGATCGCCTCGTGCGCCTCCTGGGCGTTCTTCACCTTCCCGGCGTAGCGCCGCGGCGCGTCCGGGACGTACTCCGGGCCGTAGAGATCGCGCGCCTGCTGCCGCGCCGCCTGCACGGCTGTCTCCGACAGGTTGGTGCTGTCTGTGCGCATGTAGGTGATGTAGCCGTTCTCGTACAGCCGCTGTGCGGTCTGCATCACCCGCTGCGCGGAGAACCGCAGCTTGCGGCCACCCTCCTGCTGCAACGTCGACGTCATGAACGGCGGGTAGGGCTTGCGCGTGTAGGGCTTGTCCTCGACGGACCGCACGGCGAAGGGCGCATCCATGAGCCGCTCGACGAGCGACCGCGCGCTCGCCTCGTCGACGTGCACGACATCGCTGCGCAGCTGACCGGTCTCGGGATCGAAGTCGCGGCCGGTGGCGAGCCGCTTGCCGTCGAGCTGCACAAGCGTCGCGGTCAAGGTGCGCGGTGCGGTGGGGTCGTCCTGCTCGCCGGCGGTGAAGACGCCCTCGATGTCCCAGTACGACGCCTCGACGAAGCGCATCCGGGCCCGCTCGCGCTCCACGACGATGCGCGTCGCGACGGACTGCACGCGCCCGGCGGACAGCCTCGGCATGACCTTCTTCCACAGGACCGGCGAGACCTCGTAGCCGTAGAGCCGGTCGAGCACGCGCCGCGTCTCTTGGGCGTCGACGAGCGACCGGTCGAGCTCGCGCGGGGTCTCGACGGCGTGCTGGATCGCGGCCGGCGTGATCTCGTGGAACACCATCCGGCGTACCGGGACCTTGGGCTTCAGGGTCTCGAGCAGGTGCCACGCGATGGCCTCGCCCTCGCGGTCCTCATCCGTCGCGAGGAAGAGCTCGTCGGCGTCCTTCAGCAGCGCACGCAGCTTTGCCACCTGCTGCTTCTTGTCGGCGCTGACGACGTACAGCCGCTCGAAGCCGTTGTCGACGTCCACACCCAGCCGCGCCCAGGCCTGTCCCTTGTGGCTGGCGGGCACGTCGGAGGCGTTGCGCGGCAGGTCGCGGATGTGCCCGATCGAGCTCTCGACCGTGTAGCCCGCGCCGAGGAACGACGCGATCTTCTTGGCCTTGGCCGGCGACTCGACGATGACGAGACGGTGCCCGGTGCCCGTTCGCGCACGACCGCCGGCAGGGGCATCTGCGGCGGTGTCGAGATCGGTGTCGGGCACGGTTCTCCAAGGTCTTCATGTGCGGGGGTTCGACGTCAGGGTACGAGGAAGCCCTGCTCGACGAGCCGGCGTACCACCGGCAAGCCGCTTTCGACCGCCTCGCTCTCGGCGATGCCGGCGCCCGCCGCGAGCAGCGAGAACAGGGTCCGCAACGGCATCGTCCCGTCGCAGGCGGCCAGCAGGGCGGCGCCGTGCTCGTCCGTGCCACCCGACCAGCGCAGGCCGTCGGACTGCTGCAGCAGCTGGCTGTCGATCAGCCAGCCGTCGTCGTCATGCGACGCAACTTGATGCAGTCGTACGTCGGCACGGAGCCGCCAGCAGGTGGCGAGAAGGTCAGCGGCGAGAGCGTCACGCCGCGCGAAGTGGTCGACGACCTCGTCGCCCCATGTCGTCGCGACGGGCTGCTGCACGTCATCGATTGCGACTGACGTCTCGCCGGACGCGCGGCGCCGCATCGCGACCACCCCGAACGCGATCGCCTCGACCCGGCGCGCCTGGAACCAGTCGAGCCACTCGTCGTACAACGCGTCGAAGCGGGAGCCCTCGTCGGTGTCGCGCAGCCAGGCAGTGACGTAGTCCTCGGGAGCAGCGAGCTCGCGCTGCACGACCCAGCCGTCGCAGCCGGTGTCGTCGAACCAGCTGCGCACCCGGTCATCGCCGTCCTCGCCGGCGACGTGCAGCCAGTTGACCAGCAGGACTGCGATGCCGTCCACGGCGAGGACGGCGGGCAGGTCGCGCACGAGCCGACGGCACACCTCGTCTCCCTCGAGACCCGCGTCGCGGTAGGTGTACCGCGCGCTCGGGCTGACAACGAACGGCGGGTTGGATACGACCAGATCGAACACCTCACCGGCAACCGGCTCGAGCAGGTCGCCCTCGCGCGCGTCGATGTCGACACCGCCGAGCGCAGCCGCCAGCCGGGTGAACGCGACGGCGCGGCAGTTGCGGTCCGTCGCCACCACCTCCGACACGTGGTCCTCGGCCAGGAGCGCCTGGACACCGCTGCCGGACCCGAGATCGAGAGCCCGCGCGACAGTTCGTCGCGGTGTCGCGGCGGCGAGCGTCAGGCTCGCTGCACCGACGCCGAGGACCTGATCCGGATGTACGCCGCTGGCCGCCCGGCCGGCGTCGTGCGGCACGGTCACCGCGACCCCGCCGTGGTCCACGGCCTGCAGCCGGATCGCTGCGGTGCCGTCCGGGCGAAGCCAGGAAGCAGGTACGCCGGCGTCCCGCGCGGCCGCCTCATCGACCGGAACCCCCACGACGAAGAGCCGGGCGAGCGTCGACAGATGGCCGCCGTCGGCGGTCCGGCGCAGCACGGGGGCCAGCTCGTCGCGGTCGAGGTGCGTGCGTGCCGTCGTACCGAGCAGGTCATCGAGCGCACCGACCGACCAACCGGCACGATCGAGTGCGTCCCGCATCCGCGGCGCATCGGCGATCAGCTCAGCAGGATCGGGCAGGTCGGCACTCACTGTGCGAACGCTAGCCGCGCCACACCTCGCACCCTCCCTGCACCGATCTACGTCTCGTACGACCTCTTGCGGCGTGTCGCGAGCATCAAGACGAAGATCGGCGCAGCTGGGGGCCCGGGAGCAGCGCTAGCGGCTGAGCGATCGACGGATGCCGGCGAAGCCGACGAGCAGCAGCAGACCGGCAGCGGCGAGGAGCGGCGCACCGCCGGTGCGCGGGAGCTGCTGGGGGGCAGGTGCGGGGGGCGGGGCCGCGGGCGGCGCCACGACCGGCGCCGGCACGGTGACCGGCGCCAGCGGACCGCTGGCGAAGTCGCCGTTGACAGCGCAGAACAGCTCGAGGTTGTTGTAGTAGGTGCCCGGCTTGACGTCGGCCTTCAGCTTGACGACGAACGTCTGCGTCAGGCTCTTGCCGGCTGCCAGCACCACGCCGGACGGCACGACGATGACATCGGTGCCCCCGTCCGAGCGCTTGGGCGCGGGTGTGGTCACCGTCTTGCCGAAACCGCCCTCGGTGGACACGTAGTCGAACGCCGGGTCGAGGTGGTCGAAGAAGCGCAGGACGTCGCAGTCGGCCGTCGAGGTGTTGGTCACCGTCGCCGTGTACGTCACCGTGTCCCCAGCGTTGGCCGTCGACGGGTTCGCGTCCTTGGCGAAGGTGATGTCCGGCTTGGCGAGGCCCTGGTCGATGGCGCTGCCCGCGCCGTTGGGGCAGACCACGCCGCTGACGGCGTGGCTGATGATCAAGTCGCCGCGCAGCAGCGGGCTGGCGCCGATGACGTGCAGCCCGTTGACGACGATGCCGCGTCCGTTGGCGGACGGGTGCTGCTCGTTGACGATGACGCTGCCGATCGGGCCGAGCGGGATCGTGGTGTTCGGCGGCGGGTTGGCCGGGATGGCCTGGCCGGCGATCGTGAGGTTGACGAACTGCGAGCCGGTCGCGTTGGGGGCCTTGGTGCAGTCGCTGTTGGCCTGCGCGCGGATGATGTCCGCGGTGATGACGGGGGCGGCGCCGTTGAACAGTGCCTTGAGCCCTTCGGTCTGCGCGGCGGCCGACGCCACCGCGTCGGACACGTTGCACTTGGCCATCGCGTCGGTGTCAATCGTGTTGGCGTCCGCGGCCGGCTCGGCGCCGACGTTGAGAAGCTCGTGCGGGTCGCTCTTGGCGGCGGTCGGCGGGCACGACTGGCTCGAGGACGCGAAGGTGTTCGGGTCGATCGGCGTGCCGCCGAACGGACCGGGCACCGGGATCGCCGTCAGGACCGTCAGGTCGACGATGATGCCGTTGGCGTTGGCAAAGCCACCGGAAACCGGGTCGGCTGCCCGTGCCGGCGCGGCGCCGGCGACGAGCACGGTCAGGGCGGCAGCGCCGGCGGTGGCGACCAGCTTGCGGGCGAGACTCACGACGACTCCTCGTTCGGTTCCGACGTGATCATCGGATGGTGGGCAACCCGTTCTTTAACCGCGCATAACGACACGAATCGGTGCGAGGTGACGCATCGTCGAGCGACCCCTCGGCGGGCTGGTACCCGTCAGCAGCGCAGATCACACGCAGCAACCTGAGATTTACGAAGCGTGATTGCGACACCGGTGACGGGCCCGGACAGACGACATGGCCCGACCCCGCCGGCGGCGGGATCGGGCCGTGTCGCTGTGCTGGTGGAACGGTCAGACGCCGGCGCCGACCTTCTCGACGACCTCGGCAGCACCGGCGACCCCGCGCCGGTTGCTGACCGTGACAGCGGCGACGATGACGGCGATCGCGATGACAGCGATCACGGCACGCACACCGAGGTTGGCGTCGTCACCGACGCCGTACTTCACGACGGTTGGGGCGATCAGCAGCGCAACCAGGTTCATCACCTTGATGAGCGGGTTCAGCGCCGGACCGGCGGTGTCCTTGAACGGGTCACCGACGGTGTCGCCGATGATCGTGGCCTCGTGCGCGGACGAGCCCTTGCCGCCGTGGGTGCCGTCCTCGACGAGCTTCTTGGCGTTGTCCCAGGCCCCACCGGAGTTCGCCAGGAAGATGGCCATCAGGACGCCGGCCGCGATCGCGCCGGCCAGGAACGCGCCCAGCGGCTGGTAGCCGAGGGCGAAGCCGACGGCCACCGGCGACAGCACGGCCAGCAAGCCGGGGGTGGCCAGCTCGCGCAGCGAGTCCTTGGTGCAGATGTCCACGACGCGCGCGTAGTCGGGCTTCTCCGTGTAGTCCATGATCCCGGGCTTGGTCCGGAACTGCTCGCGGACCTCGAAGACCACCCGGCCGGCTGCGCGCGAGACGGCGTTGATGGCCAGGCCGGAGAACAGGAACACCACCGAGGCACCGATGATGAGGCCGAACAGCAGGTTGGGCTTCTCGATCGACAGCGAGAAGCTGTCGGCGCTGCGCCCAGCGACGACCAGCGCGCGCTCCACCGAGGTGCGGAACGACCCGAAGAGCGCGGTGGCCGCCAGCACGGCAGTCGCGATGGCGATGCCCTTGGTGATGGCCTTGGTCGTGTTGCCGACCGCGTCCAGGCTGGTGAGGACGATCGCACCCTCGGGGCCGACCTCGCCGGACATCTCGGCGACACCCTGCGCGTTGTCGCTGATCGGGCCGAAGGTGTCCATGGCGACGATGACGCCAACCGTGGTGAGCAGCCCAGTGCCGGCGAGCGCGACAGCGAACAGCGAGATCACCGTCGAGCCGCCACCGAGCAGGAAGGCCGCGTAGACCGCACCGCCGATGAGGATCGCCGAGTAGACGGCCGACTCGAGACCGACGGAGATGCCGGCGAGGATGACGGTCGCCGGGCCGGTCAGCGAGGACCGGCCGATCTCGCGCACCGGCTTGCGGCTGGTCTCGGTGAAGTAGCCGGTCAGCACCTGGATGACGCTGGCCAGGATGATGCCGATGATCACGGCGATGATCGCGATGACCCGTGGGTCGCGGTCGCTGCTGGCGCCGCCGTGCAGACCGGCGAACGTGTCAGGCAGGTAGCTCCACGCCGCGATAGCGACGAGAACCACGGACACCAGCGCCGACGTGAAGAAGCCGCGGTTGATGGCGCTCATGCCGGTGCGGTCGCCGTCGCGGGGCGCCGTGGCGAAGATGCCGACGAGCGCGGTGATAACACCGATCGCCGGGACGATGAGCGGGAACACCAGGCCCTCGGAGCCGAAGGCGGCCTGGCCCAGGATCAGCGCGGCGACCAGCGTCACGGCGTACGACTCGAACAGGTCTGCAGCCATACCGGCGCAGTCGCCCACGTTGTCACCGACGTTGTCGGCGATCGTGGCGGCGTTGCGCGCGTCGACCTCGGGGATGCCCTGCTCGACCTTCCCGACCAGGTCGGCGCCGACGTCGGCCGCCTTGGTGAAGATGCCGCCGCCGACACGCATGAACATCGCGAGCAGCGCGCCACCGAACCCGAAGCCCTCGAGCACCTCGGGGGCGTAGTTGTTGTAGGTGAGCAGCACGATCGACGCGCCGAGCAGCCCGAGGCCGACGGTGAACATGCCGACGACCCCGCCGGAGCGGAACGCGATGCGCAGCGCACGCTTGCTGCCGGACGTGTTGGCTGCGTGGGCCACCCGCACGTTGGCGCGCGTCGCCAGCGTCATGCCGATGAAGCCCACCAGCGCGGAGAACCCGGCGCCGACCAGGAAGAACAGGGACCGTCCGACCCGCACGTTCGCGTCGTGGGCCGGCAGCAGGAACAGCAGTCCGAAGACGAGGACCGCGAAGACCGCCAAGGTCCGGAACTGACGCGACAGGTAGGCCGCGGCACCTTCCTGGACGGCGCGGGAGATCTCCCGCATCTTCTCGGGGCCCTGCTCGGCCGCGAGCACCTCGCGAGCGAACACCGCGGCGAACGCGAGCGCGACGAGAGAGGCGAGCAGGACGACGACGACGATCTTGCGATCGCCGTCCGCGAGCGAGGCGAGACGTTCCCCGCCGGCGGCGAGGGTGAGCGCGGCAGGTGCCATCACAGTCGGGCGTTCCTCCTGGATCGGGTGCGGGGCGGACCCCCCGCTGGGCTGAGACAGCGGTGTGGCTACAAAGCGCTGGCACGACAAAACCGGCCGCGAGCGGGCCGGGAGCGTGCGGGCGGATCCTACCGACCTCCGTCACCCGGCCGGGTGACAGGGTCCCCTGGCTGCGGGCGGCTACACCTGGGAGACCTGCGTCGCGCCAGGACCTCCGACGCCCACGGGCCGAGGTGGCAGCGGCCACCGCATCGTCACCGTCGTACCGGCGCCGGTGTGCTCGATCGTGCAGTCGTCGACGAGACCCGACAGGACCGCCAGCGCCACATCGGGGTCGACCACGTCGTCGATCGCGTCGTCACCAGCGCTGTCGAGCATGTCGCGGGCCAGGTCACCTGAGGTGGGCTCCGCCGCCGGCCCCTGGTCGGTGACGGTGATGGTCAGGCCGGACGCGTCGTCGGCGACCGTCACCAGGACGGGGGCCGCCGGGGCGTGCTTGGCATGTAGGCCGACCGCGCGCGAGCAGGCCTCCCCGAGCGCCAGGCGGAGCTCGTCGACGAGCGCGTCGTCGAGGCCGGCGCGACGGGCGGCGGCCACCACCACGAGCCGCGCCGTCCGCACGTGCGCGGCCAGGGGCGGGAGAGACAGCTCGACAAGTGCCATGGAGGGGCGGCGGCGGCGGAGGGCTACTCCGTCGCTGACACGGCCTCCTCGACCGAGCCGTGGATCGGGAACACCTTGGTGAGGCCGGTGATGCGGAAGATCTTCAGGATGCGCTCCTGCGTGCAGACCAGGCGCAGCGAGCCCTCGTGCGCGCGCACCCGCTTCAGCCCGCCGACGAGCACGCCGAGTCCGGTCGAGTCGAGGAACTCCACGCCCTCCATGTCGACCACCAGGTGGTACTGGCCGCTGCTGACGAGGTCGATGAGCTGCTCGCGCAGCTTCGGCGCCGTGTAGACGTCGATCTCGCCACCCACGACCACGACGGTGCGGTCACCCTCGGTCCGGGTCGACAGGGACAGGTCCACGGCTCTCCTCCATGCAGCAGACGGGGGGCCCGGAGCCCCCCGGTTGTTCGTACGACGAGACAGGCCCCCGAGGAGACCCAGCGCCGCCGTACCCGACGTACTGGTGATCTAACCCCAGCGGCGAGCCGGCCCTCGCTCTGGGAGGATGACCAGGCCGTGAGTGTCCCTTCTGCACCTCTTCCCGAGACGCTGCTGGGGCGCCTCGCCCGCGACCCCAGCCGCGCGGAGCGGATCACGCACGTGGAGCACGTGCCCGCCCGCGTCGGCCGGCGCGCCGAGTGGCCGGTGTGGGTCCCACCGCTGCTCGTCGACCGGCTTCGCCACCTGGGCGTGCCCGCGCCATGGGAGCACCAGGCGGCCGCGGCCGATCTCGCCCGCGGTGGCTCCTCCGTCGTCGTCGCGACGGGGACCGCGAGCGGCAAGTCGTTGGCCTACCTGCTGCCCGTCCTGTCGTCCCAGCTCGACGACGAGCGCGCAACCGCGCTCTACCTGTCCCCCACGAAGGCGCTGGCGGCCGATCAGCTACGCGCGGTGCGCGGGCTCAACCTGGCAGCGGTCAGGGCGGCGACCTACGACGGCGACACCTCGCGAGAAGAAAGAGAGTGGGTACGCCGGCACGGGCGCCTCGTGCTGACCAACCCGGACATGCTCCACCGCGGGATCCTGCCGCGGCACAGCGACTGGTCGTCGTTCCTGCGCGGTCTGCGCTTCGTCGTCGTCGACGAGTGCCACAGCTATCGCGGCGTCTTCGGTTCGCATGTCGCGCAGGTCCTGCGGCGGCTCCGCCGGGTCTGCGCGCGGTACGGCTCGTCCCCGGTCTTCCTGCTGGCGTCCGCGACGGTCGCCGCCCCGGAGGAGTCGACGGGTCGACTGACGGGCCTTCGCGTCGTACCCGTCACCGATGACGCGTCGCCGCGCGGGTCGACGGAGTTCGCGCTGTGGGAGCCGCCACTGATGCCGGATTACGGCGGCGAGAACGGCGCACCCGTGCGCCGGTCCGCGACCGCCGAGACCGGCGACCTGCTCGCGGACCTTGTCATCGAGGGCGCGCGCACCATCGCGTTCGTGCGGTCCCGACGAGGCGCCGAAGCCGTGGCGCTGAACGCGCGGCGGGCGATCCTCGAGGCGGCACCGGAGCTCGGCTCGCGCGTCGCGGCCTACCGTGGCGGCTACCTTCCCGAGGAGCGGCGGGTGCTCGAGCAGCGGCTGCAGTCGGGCGACCTGCTCGGTGTCGCGGCGACCAATGCCCTCGAGCTCGGTGTCGACGTCGCGGGCCTGGACGCCGTGGTGCTGACGGGCTGGCCGGGGACGGTGGCATCCGTCTGGCAGCAGGCCGGCCGGGCCGGGCGCGCGGGCCAAGGTGCGCTCGCCGTCTTCGTCGCGCGAGACGACCCGCTCGACACCTACCTGGTGCACCACCCGGAGGCGCTGTTCGGCCGCGCCGTGGAGACGACGGTGCTGGATCCCGCGAACCCGTACGTGCTCGGTCCGCACCTGTGCATGGCGGCCGCCGAGCTGCCGCTCAGCGAGGACGACCTGCCGCTGTTCGGAGAGCCGGAGCAGGTCCGGCTGCTGCTCGGCGACCTGGTCCGTCGCGGCCTGCTGAAGTCGCGCCCGAAGGGCTGGTTCTGGACGTCGCGCGAGCGGCCCGAGGTCGACATCCGGGGCGCGGGTGGCCCGCCGGTGCGACTTGTCGAAGCAGGCACCGGCCGGCTGCTCGGCACCGTGGACGCATCGTCCGCGCACGGGCAGGCGCACGCCGGCGCGGTCTACCTGCACCAGGGCGAGACGTACGTCGTCGAGTCGCTCGACCTCGAGGACTCCGTAGCCCTGGTCCGGCCGGATGACCCGGACTACTCGACGTCGGCCCGCGACATCACCGACATCCGCGTCGTCGAGACGCAGCAGACCACGTCGTACGACGGAGTGACGTTGTCGTTGGGCATGGTCGACGTCACCAACCAGGTCGTGTCGTTCCTGCGCAAGCGGGTCGGCACCGGCGAGGTCCTCGGTGAGGAACCGCTCGATCTGCCGGTGCGCGAGCTGCGGACCCGCGCTGTCTGGTACACGGTTTCCGAGCGGGTCCTGGCTCGGGCCGGGCTGGAGTTCTCCGACGTTCCGGGCGCGGCACACGCCGCGGAGCACGCGGCCATCGGCCTGCTCCCACTGTTCGCGACCTGTGACCGCTGGGACATCGGGGGCGTCTCGACCGCGCTGCACGAGGACACCGGAGAGTGCACCGTCTTCGTGTACGACGGACACCCCGGCGGCGCCGGATTCGCCGAGCGCGGCTTCGCCCGGGGGGCGGCGTGGCTGCAGGCGACCCGGGATGCCATCGCGGCCTGCGAGTGCGCCGCGGGTTGCCCGTCGTGCGTCCAGTCACCCAAGTGCGGCAATGGGAACCAGCCGCTGGACAAGTCGGGGGCGGTCCGGCTGCTCGACGCCGTGCTGACCGGCGGACTCGGCGTGGGTCTGGAACCCATCGCGGCTGGGTAGGAGTCGGGCGCTGATCCCTTCGCCGCATTGGAGCCCGTCATGGTCGCCCTCGGTCTGCTGCTTCTCCTCGCCTCCGGCGCGCTCACGCTCGGTGTGGTGATGGCGAACACCGACGCCACGTCCGTGGCCGCCTTCGGTCAGACCGCCTCCGGGCTCACCCTCGGCGGGCTCTTCCTCGCTGGTGCCGTCACCGGTGCCATCGCGATCCTCGGCCTCACCATGATCCTCGCCGGGGCCAGCCGTCGGCGAGCCCGTCGGGCCGGGCTGCGGCGGGAGATGCGAGACGTCCGCGACGAGCGCGAGACGCTGGCCGAGGAGAACGCGCGGCTGCGCGACGAGCTCGCGGCCTCGCGGTCAGCCCAGCCGACGTACGTCGACAACACCGTCTACCCGGAGGACGGCGCCGGGCGTCACGTCGAGACCGACACGAGCGAACGGCCCGGCCTGTTCCACCGGTGAGGCGGTCGGCTGGTCCTAGTCCTCGTTGTGGCTGGCCACCCAGCGCCTTGCGTGCGCCGCCAGGAGCAGCAGCACCAGGGCGGCGGCCATGAAGCGCAGGAACTGGTCACTGTCGAGCGCGCTGCTGACCACTCTCGTCACGCGCCTCGCCGCGGCCTGGGGTGAGTTGACCTTCTCCGTCTTGAGGACGTCCTTGTAGCCGAGCGTCTGCTCGTAGGTGCCGTCGGGGAGCGGCGCAACGGAAGGACCCTGCGCCGCCGGCAGCGGTGGCAGCTTCGGGATGCCGAGCTTGGGCGCGAAAGCCTTGAATGTCAGCGCGAACGCCCGACGCTGCGCCAGGGTCGCCGGTGCCTTGCCGCCGGCGATCGCGCTGGTCCGGCCCGTCGTGCCACCCGTGCTGGTGCCGGAGCCGGTGGAGCCGTCGCTGGTCGAGGAGCCGCCGGTGCTGGACGACCCGCCGCCGGCCGAGGTGTCGCCGCCGCTGGTCGAGCCGCCGGTCGGGTCGCCGCCGGTCGTGGAGTCGCCCGTGGAGCCGCCGCTCGGCTGCGAGCCGGGATCGGCAGGCGCGGGGGACGGCGGCGGCGGGGAGTCGAGGGTTGCCGTCACCTCCGCCGACTCGGTGGAGTCAATCGTGTCGGGGCTGTCCGGTGCGACCCGGCGGTGCGCGATGAGCACGTAGCGGTGCTGGCCGGTGCCGTCCTCGGCGTAGGTCACCGTCGTCGTGCAGGTGCTGCCACTGCAGGCGCTCGTGCCGACGTCCTGGCTCGGGGAGCTGTCGGCCCAGACCGTCCAGCCGGTGAGGTCAGGCTCCTCGCCCTTGGTCCAGTTGAGGACGACCGCCCGGTAGCCGTCGGGCTGCGCCGACAGGCCGCGTGGCGCCCGAGGGGCGATCCGCAGGGTGAAGGCGCGGGTGTCGACGACGGTCCCACCGCTGACCAGCGTGACCGTCCACTCGCCGTTGGGCGCCTCGGCCCGCCCGGAGCAGGAGTTGGGGAACGAAGCGCACGTCGCTGTGTCGAAGTCGTAGGACAGCGACGCGCCGGCCGTCAGGGACGTGGATGCCGTGTCGACCGTCTCCGGACTGCTGCTCGTCGGGCTCTGCACGCGCAGCGATGCGCTGCCGGTATTGCGGTCGACGGTCGCGGTCATATGCACCGTGGTGTCGGACGTGTAGTCGACCCCGTTGCTGGGAGCGGTGATACCGGTGGCGGCCTGCGCGGGCTCCGCCGAGAGCAGCAGCCCGGCGCCGGACAGCGGGAGGAGGATGGCGGCGACCGCGAAGCCCCGCGCCGTACGACGAGCGCTCATGACGTGCCCCCCTGAACCTTCGTGTCCTTGAGCTTGCTGCCGACCAGAGAAAGGCGAAGCACGAGCCGCTGGCGCGCGCTGCCCTTCGGGTTGCAGGTGGTCATGGTGAGCAGGTGACCGGTGCCCTGCGACACGACGGAGAAGTCGTTGGGCGTCACGACCCAGGGGTTGGAGTGCCCACCGAAGGCGGGCACCGCCTTGTAGGTGTAGACCGCGAACGGCGTCTCGAGGGTGACGATGTCGCCGGGCTTCATCTCGTCGAGCCGGTTGAACGGCCGCAGGAACGTGGTGCGGTGCCCGGCGATGCCGACGTTGCCGGACTCACCGGGAAGCGGCGTGTTGACGTAGTGCCCGGCCCCGGCGCGCAGCGCCGCCGGCGTGGTGCCCTGGACGACGAGGATCTTGATGCCGAGCTTCGGGATGCGCAGCAGGGTCAGGCCGTCGCCGATCTTGATGCGGCGCTCGAGATAGGCCTGCTGCGTGCCGGGGTCGTCGAAGGCGCCCTGCAGGCGGTCCTGGCGGTAGCGGCTGTAGATGTCGGTGCCCACCGGGTAGGCGAACATCGTGATGCCGGCGAGGAAGAGCACGACCGACAGGACGGAGATGCCGCGGCGTCCACCCGGCCGGCGCAGCGAGTCGGCGAGCAGGGCTCCGAGGCCGCGCGGCCGCACCGGCACTGCCGGGGTCACGAACGACGGCTGCATGCCGGCCTGCCTCCTGCTCCTCGACCAACGTCTCGCCAGCTGCCCCGTGTCGTTCCGGATGGTCGGACGACGGGGCAAGAACCGGACGACGAGGCCAACGACGGGCGGTTCCCGAGGTTACGCCGCGTGCCACACTCGTCCGATCTTGCACTGCAATGTCTGCAATGCCCCTGTGACATCGGCGACCGCGACGGTCACCTTTCGTCCAGACGCACCACGAGACCTGCGTGTTCCCTTCATCGGCTGCTGGGGCCGGCTCTGGAGTGCGATCGGGCGACTCCCCAGGAATCGAGTGGGCCCGCGGGGTGCACCGCGACGACGACGTCCGCGACCTCGCCGCTCAGCCGGCAGCTCTCGAGCACCGCGCTGACGGCTGACGCCGCCCGGCCTGCGGCGGCGCAGGCCTCGACCGCGCCGGCCAGGGACCGATCGGCGGCGGCGAGGGCGGCGAGGTCAGCGGCGGATGCGGCCCGGTGCCGCGCAACGGCCACCGCACCGACCGTGGCGACCAGGGCGCCGACGACAGTCAGCACGGCAGCCAGCGAGATCACCAGCAGCGTCGCCGAGCCCCCGTCGCCGGTGTGACGCGGCGGACTCACGGCGGGTCCTCGACCAGCGCGGTCGCGGTTGCCGCGACCGGTGTCCCGGGCAGCCGACCGAGGAGCGCGCCGAACGGCCGCACAACACCACTGACCGTGACAGTCACCTGGTCGCCGGATCGAAGGACGGCAACCGTCGCGCCTGCCGGGGCAGTCGACCGCGCCGTTGCGATGACATCGGCCGAGGTGTCCCCGCGCGCCGCTGAC
The DNA here is from genome assembly GCA_033851845.1 of Actinomycetota bacterium. Taxonomy (GTDB): domain Bacteria; phylum Actinomycetota; class Actinomycetes; order Mycobacteriales; family SCTD01; genus RYN-124. The sequence continues at coordinate 61,460 of JAWWOH010000093.1, read as the reverse complement.
CGAGCACCCAGCCGGGCGGCGTCGACGCAGCGCAGCTGACCGGCGACCGCGGCCAGGACCCAGATCGATGCGGCCAGGACGAGCAGCAGCACGGGGAGGACGACCGCGGTCTCGGCGGTCACCATCCCGGCGTCCCGGGCCGCGCGACGGCGGCCCGGGACAGTGGGACCGGTCAGAACGACAGGTGGAACGCCGAGGAGATGACGTCGCGCAGCAGCCCGACGATCTCGGGACTGGTGATCACCTTGTAGAGGATGCCGCCGAAGCCACACGCGGCGACCGTGCCGACGGCGTACTCGGCAGTCGTCATGCCTGCTTCCGGGCCGTTCACGCGGAGCCGGGCAGAGAGACGGTGGATCAGGACGGACGGTGCGGCGAAGCGGTGCATCGGAACCTCCAGGACGTCGGGCGCCGGGCAGGCGCCCGACCGATCCGACGGTGCCGCCGTCGGCCGTCGGGCAGGGGCGGCGCCGGCGATCTGTGGAGCGCTGTCGGTGACGTGTGGACGGCGGCCCTCAGAGCGAATGAAGCAGCGGGGCGGCCAGACCGGCGACGATCGGCACGATGCCGATCAGGACGAAGGACGGCAGGAAGCACAGGCCCAGGGGAGCAACGGCCAGCACGCCGACCCGGCGGGCGGCCTGCGACCCGGCGGCTGCCGAGGCGCTGCGCGCGTCGCCGGCCAGCCGGCGGACGGCAGCCGAGACGGGGGTCCCGCCCTCCGCAGCCCGGGCCAGCAGGCGCGCCGCGGAGGCCAGCGGGTCGTCTGACGACGTGCCGGCAAGCGCGAGCCACGCGTCCCCGGGCGGGCTGCCGACGCGCAGCGCGTCGGCCACGGAGCGAAGCCGGGTCGCGCATGGTCCCGGGAGGGCGGCCGCGACCGCGGCTGCGGCGGCGGCCAGCGACGCACCGCCGGCGAGGCACGCGGCCAGCAGGTCGAGCAGCAGCGGAAGCTCGCGAACGAGCTGCTCCCGCTCGCGGCGCACCGAACCGGGCTCGAGCCGGCTCAGCAGGACCGGACCGACCGCCGCGACAACCACACCTGGCACCAGTCCCGTGGGCAAGCCGACGACCACCGCCAGAGCAGCACCAGCGAGGACGCAGGCTGCTGTCGGGGATACGGCGCCGCGAGGGTGCGGCGCGGGCGGGTGCAGCCGGGCCAGGCGCAGGGACCCGTCCACCCGGGCCGACGTCGCCAGCGAGACGGCGACGGCTGCGAGGACGACGGCGACGAGCGTCATCGCGCCGCCCGCTCCGTCAGCTGCCGGGTCCAGACGACCCCCAGCCCGTCGAGGCCCAAGCCGACGGTGAGGCAACCCAGACCCACCGGTGTTCCGAGGAGCAGGTCGAGCGGGTGCGCGCCCAGCGCCGCGGCCAGGCCGACGCCGGCCAGCGGCAGCACGGCGAGGAGCTGGGCCGTGGCACGCGGACCGGCGAGCTCCGCCGCGACCGACAGGCGCTGTGCCTCGGCCGCGCGCAGCCCCTCCTCGAGCCGGTCAACGGCGTCGGCCAAACCGCTGCCGGCCTCGCTGCAGACCTGCCAGCAGGCAGCCAGCGCACGCAGCGTCGGCGCGACGACGGAGCCCGGGGACAGCAGCGCGATCTGGACATCACCACCCAGCCGGGCAGCCGACGCCGCGGCAGACAGCGCGTCGGCGGACGGCCCGCAGGCGATCGCTGCTGCTGCATCGAAGGCGTCAGCGGCGGCGCGGCCGGCCCGCAGATCGGCGCCGAGCATCGACAGCGCGTCGAGCGCACGCACCCGCTCCTGCTGCTGGGCTGTTCGCTCCCGCCGGGCGTGGTCGGCGGTGCGGACGACCAGCGCCGCCATCACGAGCAGCACCAGCAGCGGGCCGGCCAGCAACAGGACAGCCGCGGCGACCGCAAGTGCCGCTGCGCCCATGCTCCCCCGGCGCCGGCCCGGGGCTGCTGGCAGCGACAGTGCGGCGAGCCGGGAGCCGCCACCACCCGGCGAGACCGCGGCCGCCGCCGCACCTGCGGCCAGGGCCAGCGGCAGCCAGGCGGTCACCCGAGAAGACCGGCGAGCTCCGCGGCGGCCGAGCCGGGCAGGCCGGCAGCAGCCGCGCCGTCCCAGGACCAGGCCAGCCGACTTGCGACCAGCCCATCGCCGCCGCGGCCGAGCAGGCAGACCTCCGCGACGCGACGGATGCCGGCCGGGCGGGCGAGGTGCACGACGACGCGCAACGCGGACGCGAGCTGGCTGTGCAGAGCATCACGCCCCATGCCGGCGGAGGCCGCCAGCGCCTCCAACCGCGCGGGCACGTCGGCGGCGGAGTTGGCATGCAGCGTGCCGCAGCCGCCCTCGTGCCCGGTGTTGAGAGCAGCGAGCAGATCGACCACCTCGGCACCGCGGACCTCGCCGACCACCAGGCGGTCGGGCCGCATGCGCAGTGCCAGCCGGACCAGCTCGTGCATGCGCACGCCCCCCGTGCCCTCGACGTTGGGCGGGCGGGCTTCGAGCCGGACGATGTGCTCGACGGCGGGACGAAGCTCGCACGCGTCCTCGACGACGACGAGTCGCTCGGCTCCGATGAGCGACAGCAGCGCGGACAGCACCGTCGTCTTGCCCGTGCCGGTGCCGCCCGTCACGAGGAAGGCGATCCGCGACCGCACCAACGCCTCCAGCAACGCGGCGCCGTCGGGCGGGACGGAGCCGACGTCGACCAGCTCGGCGAGCGAGAAGACACGACGGCGGGGCACCCGCAAGGACACGCAGGTGCCGCCGGGGGCCAGCGGTGGCAGCACGGCGTGCAGGCGGACACCGCCCGGCAGCCGCGCATCGACCCACGGTTGGGCGTCGTCGAGACGGCGCCCGGACGAGGCCGCGAGTCGCTGCGCGAGCCGTCGTACGGCGTTCTCGTCAGCGAACCGGACAGCGGTGCGCAGCAGTCCGTCACCGCGGTCGACCCAGACCTCGTCGGGGGCGTTGACCAGGACGTCGGTGGTCGCGGGGTCGGCGAGCAGCGCGGCGAGCGGGCCGGTGCCGACGATCTCGCTGGTGAGCGCCGCGACGACCCCGGCGGCGTCGCCCCGAAGCCCACCGCCCTCGGCCTGGAACGCCGCCGCGACCCGGCCGGGTGTCGGCGCCTCGCCCGAGGACACGACCCGGCGGCGGACCCGCTCGACCAGGGCCGGCTCGAGGGCGCTCATGCCGCGGCGCGCTGGGTCGGCAGCACCTCGTCGAGCAATGCCTCGCACAGCGACGCCAGCGGACTCCCGCGGCGCCGGGCAGGTGGCTCGCCGCGTTCGAGCGCAAGCTCGAGGCCAGGCTCGGGCCGCAGGAAACCGGCAAGTGGAAGGCCCAGCGCCCGGCCGATCTCGTCGGGTCCCAAGCCGGACGGCGAGGGTCCACGGACGACGAGGCGCAGGTCGGTGCACAGCGGGGCGAGCTGGGTGGCGATCCGCGTCGCCGCGGCCGCGGCCCGCACCTCCGCCGGGACGACGAGCAGCACCACCGAAGCGAGCGACAGGACGATGCGACCGGCGTCGTCGAGCGCCCGGGGCAGGTCTGCGACGACGAGCTCGCAGGAGCGGCGGCCGGCCTCGAGGACGGTCTCCATCGCCTCAGGCGGCACGCGCAGGACATCGCCGCGGTCCCAGGACAGGACCGACAGGTCGCTCATGCGCGGCAGCGCGCCGGTCAGCGCCGAGCCGGGCACCCGGCCACTGGTGGCGCCGAGGTCGGGCCAGCGGGCGCCCGGATCGGACTCGCCTCCGAAAACGAGGTCGATCCCGCCGCCGAGCGGGTCGGAGTCGACGAGCAGCGTCCGCCTGCTGAGCCGGGCCGCGGTGACGGCGAGCGCCGCCGCCAGCGTTGTCGCGCCCGCGCCACCGCGGCCGCCGGTCACGGCGACGAGCTCGCCGGCGAACCGCACCGGCTCCACGGACTCGGCGATCATCTCCACCAGCCACTGCTCGCCGTCGGGGAGGAAGACGACGTGCTCGGCGCCGACCTCGACCGCGAGCTGCCAGATGCCGGCCTCATCGAGATCGTCGCCGATCAGCACCACGCCGGGCCGTCGCGGCAGCCGGGCCCGGGCGCAGGCCTCGGCGGCGTCCCGCCCGACCACGACCGAGGCGGCGGACGCCCAGCAACGCCGGCCGGCACCGGCGTCCGTGGCGACGTCTACCTCGGTGCCCGCGGTCAGCGCGATGCGGACGATGTCGTCGAGCAGCACGGGATCCGAGGTGATGACGAGCGGACGGTGCGGCACGAGGTCCTCCGGGCAGCGGCGGGCCACCACCTTCGAGCCGTACGGACGTCGCGGGGGTCGCCGCCCGAGGTCCTGTGGACGCCCGCGCGAGCCTGTGCAGAAACGCGGACGACCCCTGCCGGGGGGGGTGGCAGGGGTCGTCTCGCTGAGGTCCGACTCCGGGGGGGGTTGAGCCGGACCCGTACGCGACAGGGCCGGTGCTACGACGCTGTCTGCGGCGGGGCATCCCCCGCCTGCCACCGGTCCAAACCGCTACACCGATCTATCCTGCGACCGGTGAGCAAAAACCGGGCGGCGGCCTTCTTCGACCTGGACAAGACGGTCATCGCGAAGTCGAGCACCCTTGCCTTCGGCAAGCCCTTCTACAAGGGCGGCCTGGTCAACCGCCGGGCGGTCCTGAAGTCGTCGTACGCGCAGTTCGTCTACATGCTGCAGGGCGCGGACCAGACGCAGATGGACAAGATGCGCGACTACCTCAAGACGCTCTGCGCCGGCTGGCCGGTCGAGCAGGTCAACGCGATCGTCGCCGAGACGCTGCACGACCTGATCAACCCGCTTGTGTACGACGAAGCCGTTGCGCTGTTCGAGGAGCACCACCGCGCCGGCCGCGACGTGGCCATCGTGAGCAGCAGCGGCGAGGAGGTCGTCGGGCCGATCGGGGAGATGCTGGGAGTCGACCGGGTCGTGGCCACCCGGATGGTCGTCGAGGACGGCCTGTACACCGGTGACATCGAGTTCTACGCGTACGGCGAGGGCAAGGCGGTCGCGATGCGCGAGCTCGCTGAGCACCACGGCTACGACCTCAGTGCGAGTTACGCGTACAGCGACTCCATGACTGACCTGCCCATGCTCGAGGCGGTCGGGCGTCCCACGGCGGTCAACCCGGACAAGCCGCTGCGAAAGGTCGCAGCGGAGCGCGGCTGGCCGATTCGTGAGTTCCGACGCCCGGTCCGGATGCGCAGCCGGATCCCGTCGTTGCCGACGCCGCCGGGGCCGCCGGTGGCGTACGCCGGAGTCGCCGTCGCGGCCGGTGCCATCGGCGTCGCCTGGTGGGCAGGGCACCGAAAGGCGGGCAGTAACAAGTAGCGCAAAGTAGTTGCCGTTCGGCCCTTCACAAGCAGCCTTCGGCGGGCGTACAACGTTGCTACGGACCACCGCCGACCGGAGGACGACGTTCCCCCCGACGGCGGTCCGTGTACGGCAGTCGGGCACCCACGTGCGACCCGCCACGTGAGGCACATCGAACGGCCTCTGGCCGGTGCGATGACTTGAGGTGCACGCCTGGTAACCCGCACTTCCGTACATGGTGACGGCGCTCCGCTCCCGCGGGGCGCCGTTCCTATGTCACGAGCGGGTCAGGACCGCTGGATCGCCTCGCAGACGGCCAGTCCCTCACGCGCGCCGAGAGCGATCGCGGAGGAGCAGTGGTCGATCCATCGCGCGACACCGGCCGGTCCCCCGCTGACGTAGTCGCGCGCGGCATCGGCGTACTCGTGGTGCAGCTCGCTGTGCCCCACCTCCGGCGCCGACACCGCCTTGGGATCGAGACCGCGATCGACGAGCACGAGGCGCGCAGCTGCCCGCGCGACCAGTCCGTCGACCGAGCCGAAGGCGCGCAGGGCGAGCAGCTCGCCGTGCACCACTGCGGCGACGACGACGGCCGGGGCTGTCGTCGGTGAGGTGAGCACGCGGGAGAGCCCGTCGATGCGCGCGGAGACCTCGAGCGGGTCTGGTGCGTGTCCGAGCTCGAGCGGGTCGTCGTACGACGAACCGGCGACCCGCGGGCGGCCGAGCCGATCTGGCTCGACCAGCTCCGCTGCCGCCAGCACGTGCAGCCGCGCGAGGGCCTGCCGCGGCGAGTGCTTCCAGGACGCCAGGACCGAGCCGAGGTCGGCGTGCAGCCGGACCGCTCCCTCGACGACGCGGGCACCCCGCTCGTCCTTCGACGGCAGGGTGATCGTGCCGCCGGCGAGCAGTTGGCCGCGGAGCCGCTCCAGCTCGATGCCGGCGCCTTCGAGCTCGGCACTGGCGCGAGCACCTCGCAACGCCGACTCCGCCGTGACCTCGGCCGACCGACGGCGCAGGACGCGATGTGCCAGCAGGGCGTCGACCGCCGTACGCGTCCTTGCGACGGCATCGGTCACGCCGGGCAGGTCGAGGAGCGCCGCCAGGTGGTCGGTCGCGGCGGTCGTCACCGCCTCGACGCTACCGACCCGCGAATGACAGGCTCCCTGTCATGACCGAGCAGAGCGGGCTGGATGCCCTTGCCAGCGAGTCGCGCCGCTTCGAGCCGCCGGCGGGGCTGGCGGCGAACGCGAACGTCACGGCCGAGGCGTACGACGAGGCGTGGGCGGATCGCCTCGGCTTCTGGGAGACGCAGGCCCGCCGGTTGCAGTGGGACAAGGAGTGGAACACGGCGCTGGAGTGGGAGCCGCCGTTCGCGAAGTGGTTCGTCGGCGGTCAGCTCAACGTCGCGGCCAACTGCGTCGACCGGCACGTCGAGGCGGGTCGCGGTGATCGCGTCGCGCTGTACTGGGAGGGCGAGCCGGATGGCGACCGTCGGGTCATCACCTATGCCGAGCTGTACGCCGAGGTCTGCAAGGCGGCAAACGCCCTCGAGGAGCTGGGTGTCGACGCGGGCGATCGGGTGATGATCTACCTGCCGATGATCCCGGAAGCGGTCATCGCGATGCTGGCGTGCGCCCGGGTCGGGGCGCCGCACTCGGTGGTGTTCGGTGGCTTCTCGGCACAGGCGCTGGTCGACCGGATCACCGACGCGCAGGCCCGGTTCGTCATCACCGCCGACGGCGGTTACCGCCGCGGAAGTGCAGCTGCGCTCAAGCCGGCGGTCGACGAGGCCGTCGAGCGGTCGGGTGTCGTGGAGAAGGTGCTGGTCGTTCGTCGTACCGGACAGGATGTGGCCTGGACCGACCGGGATGTGTGGTGGCACGACGTCGTCGACCGGCAGCCGGCGACGCACCATGCGCAGCCGTTCGACAGCGAGCAGCCGCTGTTCCTGCTTTACACGTCCGGGACGACCGGCAAGCCGAAGGGCATCCTGCACACCTCCGGCGGCTACCTGACGCAGGCGGCGTGGACGCACTGGGCGGTGTTCGACCTGAAGCCGGAGACCGACGTCTACTGGTGCACGGCCGACATCGGCTGGGTCACCGGGCACAGCTACGTGACCTACGGTCCGCTCGCCAACGGCGCGACGCAGGTGATGTACGAGGGCACCCCGGACGCCGGCGGCAAGGACCGATGGTGGTCGATCGTCGAGCGCTACCAGGTGTCGATCCTCTACACCGCACCGACCGCGATCCGCACCTTCATGAAGTGGGGCGAGGAGCTGCCCGGCGCACATGACATGTCCAGTCTTCGCGTGCTGGGCAGTGTCGGTGAGCCGATCAACCCGGAGGCCTGGATCTGGTACCGACGCGTCATCGGCGGCGACCGCTGCCCGATCGTGGACACCTGGTGGCAGACCGAGACCGGCGCCATCATGATCTCGCCCCTGCCGGGCGTCACGTCGTGCAAGCCCGGCAGTGCCATGGGACCCCTGCCGGGCATCGAGGTCGACGTCGTCAACGGCGAGGGGAAGAGCGTCGGCGAGGTCGGTGGCGGCTACCTGACGCTGCAGGAGCCGTGGCCGTCGATGCTGCGCGGCATCTGGGGCGACGAACAGCGCTACCGCGAGACGTACTGGTCGAAGTTCCCCGGCCGCTACTTCGCCGGCGACGGCGCGAAGTGGGACCAGGACCACGTGCTGTGGCTGCTCGGCCGCGTCGACGACGTGATGAACATCAGCGGCCACCGCATCAGCACCACCGAGGTCGAAAGCGCACTCGTCTCGCATCCCTCCGTCGCCGAAGCCGCAGTCGTCGGTGCCACCGACGCCACCACCGGGCAGGCCATCGTCGCGTTCGTCACCCCGAAGGGCTCGGTCGCCGACGACGTCAGCAGCGGCGAGGCATTCGCGCAAGAGCTGCGCGACCATGTCGCGAAGGAGATCGGCCCGATCGCCAAACCGCGGCAGATCCTCATCACACCCGAGCTGCCCAAGACCCGCAGCGGCAAGATCATGCGACGGCTGCTCCGCGACGTCGCCGAGCACCGCGAGCTCGGCGATGTGACCACCCTCGCCGACCCGTCGGTCGTCAACGCCATCAACGACAAGATGGGCACGACGGGCGCGACATCCGAGGAGTGACGGCCGGGCAGCCGATACCGCGGCCGGCGCTCGTGTTCGCGGCGGCGGCTCTGCTCGAACAGCTGACGCCGGGTTCACAAGGACCCTCGGCCGCCGTCGTCGGGCCGGTGGTGTCGCTCGCCCTGGCCGTCATCCTGTTCGACGGCGGCATGCAGATCGGAGTACGACGGTTCCGTGAAGCGGCCGGCGCCATCGCCTTCGTGGGCATCGTCGGCACGTTCGTGACGACAGCAGCGCTCGCCGCGCTCGCACACGTGATCGTCGGACTCGACTGGTACCTCTCCGTCCTGCTCGGTACGGCGCTGGCACCGACCGATCCCGCGGTCGTCTTCGCCGTCCTCGGCAAGCGCGAGCTGGTCGGCCGAAGTCGCACGATCCTCGAAGGCGAGTCCGGAGCCAACGACCCCGTCGGCATCGCGCTGATGGTCAGCCTGCTCGCGGCCGGTGCGCTGACCGGCTCGGCCGGGTTCGACATCGCGGGCACGTTCCTCGTGCAGATGACGGTCGGTGCAGCCGCCGGACTTCTGGGCGGACTCGGCCTTCGTCGGTTGCTTCACCCCGTACGACTGCCCGCGCCGCTCGGCGCGCTGCCTACGCTGCTCGCTGCCCTTGGGCTGTTCGCGCTCGCCGCGATCGCACACGGCTCGGGCTTCCTCACCGTGTTCGTTGCCGGGATCATGGTGGGAGACGGACCGTGGCCGCACGAGCGGCAGATCCGATCCTTCCATTCCTCGCTGGCGAGCCTCGGCGAGATCGTCGCGTTCGTCGCCCTCGGTCTGACGGTCGACCTCGGCGTGCTCGGTCACGCCGACGTCTGGCTGCCCGGCCTCGCCCTGGGCGCGCTGCTCGCCGTCGTCGTACGCCCGATCGTCGTCGGGCTGTGCCTGCTGCCGGTCAGGCTTGCGCACAACGAGCGCGCTTTCGTGCTGCTCGCCGGGTTGAAGGGCGCCGTGCCCGTCCTGCTCGGGAGCTTCCTGCTCGCCGAGCAGGTCGATCAGGCCGCCCGGCTGTACGGCATCGTCGTCGTGGTCGTCGTGTTCTCCGTGGTCGTCCAGGGCGGTCTGGTCCCGACCGCTGTCCGGCGGCTGCGCCTGCCGTTGCGAGAGGAGTGACCGGACATCGGGTCGGGTAGGCCGATGATCGACGCGCCACGCAACACCCGAGGAGACCAGCAGTGACAGCGACCGACGACCACGCCACGAAGTCCCCCGACGCGAGTCTGGGTGAGCTCGTCGCGACCGCGACGCGTGACCTGTCCTCGCTCATGCGTCAGGAGGTCGAGCTCGCCAAGGTCGAGATCAAGCGAGACGTGGTGGCGGCCGGCAAGGGGGCGGGGATGTTCGGCGGCGCCGGCATCGCGGCGCTGTTCGGGCTGCTGTTCGTGAGCATCTCCGCGGCATACGGCATCGAGTGGCTGGGCGTACCCCTCGGCTGCTCGTTCTTCGCCGTCGGCGCGCTCTACCTCATCGGCGCGGGCATCCTCGCGCTCACCGGCAAGAAGAGCTTGTCGAAGATGGGCCCGCCCGAGAAGACGATCGAGACTCTCAAGGACGACGCCGCCTGGGCCAAGCACCCGACGGTCACCCCGACGCGGCGCGCCTAGCCGCCGGAGGGCGTGAAAGCCTCGAGCGCATGCCGCCCGAGGAATCCGTCGTCCTTCTCGACGGCCCCTGGGCGCATCGCGTGGTCACGGCGAACGGCGCGCGGTTCCACCTCGCGGAGTGCGGGCCCGCAAGTGGTCCGCTCGTGCTTCTGCTGCACGGCTTCCCGGAGTTCTGGTGGTCGTGGCGGCACCAGCTCGTCGCGCTCGGCGATGCCGGGATGCGCGTCGTCGCACCCGACCTGCGCGGTTACGGCGCATCGGACAAGCCACCTCGCGGGTACGACGCCTACACGCTGTCGTCCGACGTCGCCGCGATGATCCGCGCGCTCGGCGCACCCGATGCGCATCTCGTTGGTCACGACTGGGGCGGCCTGCTCGGCTGGGCCGTAGCCACCCTGCACCCGTCGATCGTGCGATCGCTCGCCGTCATCGGCATGCCCCATCCGGTGCGGATGCGCGAGGCGCTGACGCGTGACCCGGCGCAGATCAAGGCGTCGTCGTACGCCGCCTTCTTCCAGCTGCCACGCGCCCCCGAGGCGCGGCTGGTACGCGACGACGCGGCGTACGTCGAAACCCTGATGCGCCGGTGGGCCGGCCCGGGGTTTCCCGACGACGAGACCGCACGTCGCTGCCGGACCGCCATCCAGATTCCCGGTACGGCGCACTGCGCGCTGGAGTGGTACCGCTGGGCCGCCCGGGCGCAGACCAGGCCGAGCGGCATCCGCTTCGTGCGGCTGATGGCGCGCGGGGTGCGAACGCCGGTGCTCCAGGTACACGGCGCACTCGACCGCTGCACGCTGCTGTCGACCGTGCAGGGTTCCGAGGCATACGCACCCGCGGGCTACCAGCTGCACGTCGTGGCTGGTGCCGGGCACTTCGCCCACGAGGAGGCCCCCGACGCGGTCACCGATCTGCTACTCCAGCATGCGCGCGCGTGACGCACTGGGTCGCCCGGTGCCTGCCGGGTCGCCCGAGGCGGTCGATCCAGTGCCCGAGCGCCCGCTGCCGCCGTACGACGCCGTTGCCGAAGCCCGGCGACTGCTCGCCGAGGGGCGCGCGTTCGGTGCGCACGAGGTGTTCGAGGCGTCATGGAAGGCAGCCGGGTCCGATGAGCGAGCCCTCTGGCAGGGCCTCGCGCAGCTCTGCGTCGGGCTGACGCACGTGCAACGCGGGAACCGCGTGGGTGCGGCCCGGCTGCTGCGTCGCGGCGCCGGCCGGCTGACGGGACGCCGACCCGCCTACGGCGTGGACGTGCCGCGGCTGGTGTCGGACGCCCTGCGGCTGGCGGATCAGGTCGAGACGGGTGACGACCTGGGCCGGCTCGAGATCTAAGCCGCGTGAGCCCGCGACTCCGCCAGCCGGCGCAGGTTGTCCAGGAAGCCGTCCGCCAAGGCCTGCAATGTGCGCTGCGAGAGCGCGTTCCCGCTGAGGTCGTCGCTGTCGAGCACCAACCGCGCAGCGGTCGACGGCCCGTCCTCGCCGGCGGTGTAGGTCAGCGTCAGCTCGCCGCTGGTACGCGGCAGCGACGGACCGACCCAGTCGAAGCGGGTGACGAATGACGTCGGCGTACGACGCGGCGGCTCAATGCGCACCGTCGCGGCCGTGGACCGGTGCAGCGCCGCGACGTCGGCCTCGACGAGCACGCGGCCGTCGACCGTCCCGACGCGGCGGACACCCGGCCAGAGGTCGAGGGCGGCCGGTCCGGCGAGCAGCAGGGCGGTGCTGGTGGGGTCGGCCGCGATCCGTCGGTCGAGCCGGATGCGGGCTGACCCAGGCGCTGGTGGCCGCATGGTCGGCCTCCTTCCGTCGGCGTGGGACAGGTCCGACTGCTTGCAAGAGTAAGCAACGTGCAAGCACTGGTCGAGCGCTCGAGCTGTGACGAGGCCCACGGACCCGACGGGAACGTTCGTCAGTCGCACCCGTGCGTGCTGACCTGCTCGGTCGCGGTCGCCCCCCGCTGCGCGTCGGAGGCCACCTCCCGCGCCGTCAGCGCGTAGCCGGTGCGGGGATCGTCGGCAGCTGCGGCGAAGACGACGCCGTAGACCGAGCCGTCCGGTGCGAGCAGCGGCCCGCCGGAGTTGCCCGGCAGCACGCGGGCCCGCAGCGCGTAGATCTCCCGCGTCACCGTCCGGCTCTGGTAGATGTCCGGCCCACGCGCCTTCTGCACCGCGGCAACACGCGCGGGCACAGGCGTGAACGGACCGTCCTGCGGGTAGCCGACGACGATCGCGTCGGCACCGGACTTGGCTTGCGGACCGAACGTCAACGCCGGCCGGCCGAGCCCCGGGACGACGAGGACAGCGACGTCGCGGGCGGAGTCGAACAGCACGACCCGCGCGTCGAGCGTGCGTCCCTTCCCGATCTCGACCTTGGGTCGTCGCACGCCGGCGACCACGTGCGCGTTCGTCATCACCCGGTCGGCGGCGTAGACGAAGCCGGTGCCCTCGATCCGGCGACCGCAGGACGGCGCCTCGCCGGTGATCTTCAGGATCTGCTGGCGGGCCCGCTGCACGACCGGACTCGCTGCGAGGCGGGCGTCAGGGGCAGGTACGTCGGGGGCGTGGCTCGAGGAGAACGGACCGATGACGTCAGGGAAGCCGCGGTCGTTGATGAGCCGCCGGAAGGAGGCGAAGAACGACTTGCCGTTCTCCGGCACGAGACCGTCGACGGTCGCGAGGACGTAGGACCGGCGGACCTGCGCGGCGACCCGCGGGAAGGGCGACGAGGCGAGCGCCGTACCCACGAGCCAGGCGACCAGAAGCAGACTGATGACGCTCACGGCCGCACCCGCGACGGCATCGGCCTGCCGCGCCGGTTTGAACGTCAACCGGTTGCGCAGGGCCGCGCCGGCGACCGTTGCCAGCACCTGCCCCACGCTGGCTGCCAGGAAGACGACGGCGAGCCCGACGAACGCCTCCGGGAAGCTGTCCAGGGGCCCGCTGCGGGCGATCTCAGGGGCGATCTTCGCGCCCAGGACGCCGCCGCCGAGGAACCCGACGAACGACAGGACGCCGACGACGAAGCCCTGCCGGTAGCCCGAGACCGCGAACAGAAGCGACGCGACCAGCAGGATGATGTCGAGCAGGTCGCCGCGCACCCTCAGACCCTAGCGGCGCACCGGTCCCTCACCGCGTCGGACGCGACGCGGTGCGCATCGCCAGTGCGGCGGTCTCGGGATCGAGCTCCCGAGTGCGGCTGCGGTCCCACGGCTGCTCCCAGCCGCCGAGGGCGAGCAGCCGGTCGGTGAGTCCTGCCGTGAAGCCCCAGATGAGCATGTCGCGCACGTCGAAGGCCGGTCCGATCCAGCCGCTCGGGTGCGTGACGCAGAGCCGGTTCGCGGCGTCGGCCAGCTCCGCGATCGGCACCCGCGCGACTGCGGCCACCTCGGCCCGGTCCACCACGCCGACGTCGTGCGGCTCACGCCACCAGGCGACAACCGGGGTGACGATGAAGCCCGAGGGTGGGAGCCACAGGTCCGGCAGCGTGCCGATCACGTCGACGCCGTCGGGCTCGAGACCGACCTCCTCCGTTGCCTCCCGCAGCGCCGCGGCAACCGGGCCGTCGTCCGCCTCGTCCTGCGCACCGCCGGGGAAGGCCGGCTGACCGGCGTGCGAGCGAAGCGTCGCGGCGCGCTCGATGAACAGCAGGTCCGGCCCGTTCGGCCCCTCGCCGAACAGCACCAGCACCGCAGAGTGCCGGCCGCCTTCCCGCGGTGGCAGGAACCGGCTCAGCTGCTCGGGCTGCACCGTCGGAAGTGCGTCGACGAGGGTGCCGAGCCAGTCCGGCCGGCTGCTCACAGCCTCACTCCGAGGTGTGTCGCCACGAGCTGCTCGATCTCGGCGAGCGAGTGGAACTGGCCGCGTTTGCGATAGGTGACGTGACCGGCGGCGTCGAGGAAGAGCGTCACCGGGGGGCCCGACGCGACCGTGCGCAGCACGTGCTTGTCGTCGTCGACGACGCTCGCGTAGTGCATGCCGTGCTGCGCAGCAAACGTCAGCGCATCACGTGGGTCATCCTCGGTGTCGACACCCACGACGGCCACCCGTCCAGCCGCCTTGTTCGTGAAAGCGACGAGCTCGGGCACCTCGGCGACGCAGGGGCCGCACCAGCTGCCCCACACGTTGACGAGGGTCGGCACACCAGGTGCAGCACCGCGCAGCGCCACCGCCTTCCCGCCGCCGAGACAGGGCAACGTCACAGCCGGCAGCTCGGGCCCCAGCCCCGCAGGGCAGGGGGCCAGCGCGGCTGCCTTCCGCAGCGGTGCCAGGTCGACGGCCGTCGCTGTGCGGTCGCCACCGCGGGACTTGACCACCAGGGCGATAGCGATGAGCCCGAGCACGACGACGAACGCCACGACCTGTCGTCGGGTCACGACACCGCCACCTGCTCAGGCGTCTTGACGAGCTTCGCGGCGACGTCGGGCTCGGTTGGTCCGATGCCGTACGACGGGCAAAGACCGGCGATGCCACAGGCACCGCACGCCGGCTTGCGCGCGTGGCAGACGCGCCTTCCGTGGAAGATCAACCGGTGGCTGAGCATCGTCCACTCTGGCTTCGGGATGAGCTCCCCGACGGTCGCCTCGACCTTGACGGGGTCGCCTTCGTCCGTCCAGCCGAAGCGGCGCGCCAACCGGCCGAAGTGCGTGTCGACAGTGATGCCTGCTACGCCGAAGGCGTTGCCCAGGATGACGTTCGCGGTCTTGCGCCCGATGCCGGGCAGCGTGACGAGGTCGGTCAGGCGCTTCGGGACCTCCCCGTCGTATCGCTCGGCGAGGGCGGCTCCCAGTCCGATCAGGGACGTCGTCTTGTTGCGGAAGAAGCCGGTGGGCTTGATGAGCGCCTCGAGCTCGCCGCGGTCGGCGCCGGCGTAGTCGGCAGCTGTCCGGTATCGCCGAAACAGCGCGGGTGTGACCTCGTTGACCCGCTTGTCCGTGCACTGCGCCGACAGGATGGTCGCGACGGCGAGCTCGAGCGGCGTCGTGAAGTCGAGCTCGCAGTGCGCGTCGGGGTAGAGAGCCGCCAGCTCGCGGTTGATCCGGCGGGCGCGGCGCACCAGTCCCACCCGGCTCTCCTGCCGCACCGCCGCCACGTTCGCGAGCGTAGGCGGGGTGCCGAATCGGCTGGTCGGGTGATCGCGCTCAAGGAACCGCGAAGTCGTGACGACCCCCTTTGTGTGGTCACAGACAGTGACGACAGGGGAGGGCACATGGAGACGTCGGCACCGCTCGCACCGGTGGCGTCCCTGCCTGCCCCCACGGCGGTCCCACCCGCGCGTGAGGGTGGCCGCCGCAGCGGCACCCGGCCCGTCCCCGAGCGGTCGGCCGAGTTCGCCCACCTCTCGCTGGACGACCTGCGTACGTACCGCCGGACGCTGACGTCCGAAGAGGACCAGGTGTCGTACTGGCGCCGGATCATCCAGGCGCGCCTCGACGTGCTGCGCGCCGGGACACTCGGCGCCGCCGACGGCGAGCACCTGCGCCCCGTGCTGAGCGACCACCGCGTCGCGAGCAGCCGCACTGCCCTTATCTCGGTCGTACCCGCAGACGACATCCCGCCGCTCCCCAACCTCGCCGAGCTCTGGGAGCGACGCGTCTCCGAGGACGACGAGCCCGGACAGCGGGAGCTCGACCACGACCTCGCCGTCGCCGAGCGGCAGCTCTCGGAGTACCGCCAGGCGCTCCACCGCCGCATCGCGGATGCGACCGGCGAGCTGATCGCCCGGTATCGGGAGCAGCCCGACCTCTGCCTGACAGCGCTGCCGCTTCAGCCCGAGCGCCGCGTCGTCTCTGCCTGACGTAAGCCCCTTGGGCGGTGGAGGACGATGACCTCGTGACACTTCTTCCCCTGGCGCTCCTCGTCCCCGTCCTGCTGCTGTTCCTGATGCTCGGGATGGAGCGCGTCGAGGGACCGCTGCGCGAGGACGCGGTCAGCGACCAGCTCGAGGGGTTCCTCGACTCCGCCCGACCCGAAGAGGTCGAGACCTTCGTCAGCGAGGGCTTCGCGCCGGCCCTCGACCGCTACTGGCGACGGCGCCGGCTCGGCCGACTGCTGCCCGGCCGGAGTCGCTGACCGACCCGTCGTGCCAGACTCCCGTCGGAGCGCGACACGGAAGGGGGGCCAGGCGTGGACGAGGTGCTGGCGAAGGCCGGGCTGTTCCAAGGCGTCGCGCCCGAGGCCGCAGACGCGCTCGCGACTTCCCTGCAGTACGCCGACTACGTGCGCGGCGACACGGTCTTCAGCGAGGGCGAGCAGGGCGACAGCCTCTACATCGTGCTCACCGGGAAGGTGAAGGTCGGTCGCAAGGCCGCCGACGGACGCGAGAACATGCTCTCGGTGATGGGACCGTCGGACATGTTCGGCGAGCTGTCCCTCTTCGATCCCGGACCGCGCACGGCAACCGCGACGGTCGTCACCGACGCGCGGGTCGCGTCGCTCGCGCACGACTCGCTGCGACCGTGGATCACCGACCGGCCGGAGATCGCCGAGCAACTCCTGCGGGTGCTGGCCCGACGGCTTCGTCGTACGAATGACGCCCTTGCCGACCTGATCTTCACCGACGTCCCAGGTCGCGTCGCGAAGGCGCTGCTCGGGCTCGCGGAGCGGTTCGGCACCGAGGAGCCCGACGGCGTGCGGGTTCATCACGACCTGACGCAGGAGGAGCTGGCACAGCTCGTCGGCGCGTCCCGCGAGACGGTCAACAAGGCACTCGCCGACTTCGCCAGCCGCGGCTGGATGCGCGTCGACTCGCGCGCCGTCACGATCCTCGACCACGACCGGCTGGCCCGCCGCGCCCGCTGACCGCCGCCGGTAGCTGCCCTTCCCGACCGGTTGGGCGCCTGACCGCGGCCGGCGGCCTGTGCGCTGGGTTCGCTGCCGCGGAAGCGATCACTTTCGCTTCCCTGCTGAGATCGGAGCTCTGACCGCCGAAAAGCTCCGATCTCAGCAGGGAAGCGCTACCCCCCAGCCAGGGAGTCGCACCTGCCACCAGCCCGCTCCGGCGTACCAGAAGTGGGCTTAGTCGACGGCGGCGAGGAGGGCCTGGGTCGCGGCGATCTCGGAGCGCTGACCGGTCGACGTCGCCACGGCAAGTGCTTCGGCGTACGACGACTTCGCACCGGCCGGGTCACCGGCCGCCTTGAGCGCCGACCCGAGCGCCCGCAGCGCCAGCACCTTCGAGCGCACGTCCTCCGCGGGTGTCGCCACGGCCTCGCGGGCAGCGGCCAGCCCCTCGTCGACCCGGCCCAGCTCGAGCAGCGTGCCGGCCCGGTGCGCGAGCGCCTGTCGGCGCGGGAACAGCAACCCCGGCTGATCGCTGACGGCCAGCGCCTCGTCGAGCTCGGCCAGTGCCTGCTCGCGCTGACCGCGGATCCGCATCGCCTGCGCGAGCAGCACCTTGGCGCCGAGCGCCGCATGGGGCTCGAGGTCGAGACCGGCGAGCACCGCGCTGGCCCGCCAGGCACGCCCCTCAGCGCCGTTCACGTCGCCGCAGTCGAGTGATGCGTAGCCACCCGCGACCAGGGCCAGGCTCTGTGTCATCGGGAAGTGGTGCTTCTCCGCCATCGTCGCCGCCTCGTCCAGGAGCGACAGCGCCCGTTCGGGCTCGTCCGCGCCGCGGGCGGCGATGCCCGCGGCCGTCAGTGCGAGCGTCTGCCCCCACGCATCGCCGACCTCCTCGAACCGCGCCCGCGCACCGCCGGCCTCCTCGGCCGCGGCCGCGATGTCACCGAGCTCCGCGGCGGCGAGGGCATCGATCGTGAGCAGCGCAGCGACCCCCCAGCGCTCACCCATCGCGTCGCCGAGAGGCAGCAGCGAGCCGGCCAGCTCGCGCGCCTCCGACAGCCGTCCCTGCAGCAACCGCACGAACCCCTCGGTGCCGGCGACCCAGGACAGGCCGCCCGAGTCCTCGAGCGTGGTGAACACCTCGGCGGCCAGCTCGAGCGTCTCGTCGGCCAACGCGTAGTCGCCGCGCGTCGTCGCGCTCCAGGCGAGGTGCTGCAGCGCCCAGCCGGCGCCTCGCTGGTCGCCGACCTGGACAGCCAGCGCATGCGCGGATCGGAAGCGCTCCTCGGCCGCGCGCAGCTTGCCGTCGAAGTAGTCCAGCAGCCCGAGCTGGCGAATCGCCTCGCCACTGATCCGATCGAGGCCCGCCGTGCTCGCGGCGGCCAACGCAGAGACGAACGCCTGCGTCGCGCCGGCCAGGTCACCGCGCCGTCGGCGTACGTCGCCGACGACCACCAGCGCGCCGGCTCGGACTCCGTCCTCGCTTGCACGGAGCGCAGGACCGAGCTGCTCCTCCGCCTCCTCGAGGCGGTGCAGTCCCGAGAGCGCCTGGGCGTAGAGAACACGCACGGGTACGACGAGATCGTCGGGGAGCGCTTCGCCGTACGCCGGTGCCGTGAGCTCGAGCGCGCGTGCGAGCAGCCGGGCCGCATTGGTGTTCTCGTCCCGGCTGAGCGCCGCGGAGCCGAGCCGCGCCAACGCGGCGAACGCGATTCCCCGCGCGCGCCAGGCAGGGTCCCCCGGCGCGAGCCCCATCTCCACCGCCAGCCGAACTGCCCGTTCGCCCTGCGACGCGGCGACCGCGTCGGCATCGCCGGAACGGCCGCCGCCGACACCGTGCGCGTACTCCGCGGCGGCCGCGTGCCGTCGCGCCCGCTCGGCCTTGACCAGTCCGGCGTACGCGACATCGCGCACCAGCGTGTGCCCGAACCGCAGCCGTTGGGCATCGGCATCGGCCTCGAGCAGCCGTCGCTCGACCAGCGTCGACACCGCGGCGCGGACGACGTCGGGATCACCGTGACCAGAGGCCCGGCCGACGGCCTCGAGCATCGGCAACGTGAAGCTGGTCCCGATGACTGAGGCGTCGCGCAGCACGCCCTTCGCGGCTCCGTCCAACCCGTCGATGCGCGCGGCGAGCACCGACTGCACACCGGCCGGCAGCAGGTCCTCCGGCACATCCGTACCGAGCACCCACCGGTCGCTCTCGCGCACCAGCGCTCCGCGGTCGACGAGCAGGTGCAGCAGCTCTGCGAGGAAGAACGGGTTTCCCTGCGCGCGCGACAGCAGGGCAGTGCGCACCGCCTCGTCGATCTCGCCGGCTGTCGATCCGAGGTAGGCCTTCAGCAGTCGCTCGGCCGCTGTCTCCTCCAGCGGCAGGACCGGCAACAGCTCGGCGCCGGCCAGACGTTCCCACCAGCCGTCCCCGGCGATGCCGAGCATGTCCGGCCGACCGAGCCCCAGCAAGAGCACCGGCCCATTCGTCCGGTCGGCAACGTCCTGCAGGCCCTCGAGCATCAACGGCGTCGCCCAGTGCAGGTCGTCGAGCAGCAGCACCAGCGGGCCCTCGGCGGCGAGCGCCGTCCAGAGCGCGGCGATCGCGCGGCGCACCTGGTCACCACCGACCATCGCTCCCGGCGTCGCCGCATCACGCGGACCGGGCGCATCGGCCTCCTCCAAGCCGAGCAGTGACTGCAACCGCTCGGCCATCGCCGCCGGCACCGATCCGGCGTACCCGGGGTTCTCGAGTCGCGCGACCGTGCGGCTGACCCGCGCCCGCGCGGTGTCGATGTCGTCCGAATCGCTGATGCCGCACGCGGTGCGGACCATCTCGGCGACCGCGGCGAGATCGCGCCCTTCGCCGTACGGCGCGCAACGGCCCCACAGCACGCGCGCGCCGGGGAGCTCACCCGCGAACCTGGCCAGCTCCTGACCGAGCCGGGTCTTCCCGACGCCGGCCTCGCCGGAGACCAGCACCGCGCGCGGGGTGCTGCGGTCGACGACCTCCAGCAGGCGGCCGATGAGCAGCCCGAGCTCGGCGTCCCGACCGACGAACGGCGCCTCGTCGCCGAGGCCGAGTCGACTGGCTCCTCCCGGTCGGAGACCGACGAGCTCGTACGCCGTGACCGGCTCGCGCTTGCCCTTCAGCCGCAACGGCGCGAGGGCCCGCCATGACGCGACCGCCATCGTGGCGAGCGCCGTGTCGCGGCCGGCGTAGACGGCGCCGACACCGGCCGCGTCCGAGAGCCGGGACGCGGTGTTCACGGTGTCGCCGATGACGGTGTACGACACGTGAGCCTGTACGCCGGCGACGACCTCCCCGGTGTTGAGGCCGACGCGCAGACCGAGGCGGCGACCGCCGCCGCTCTCCTCCTCGATGACCCGCCGTACATCGGACTGCATCCGGGCGGCGGCGCGGACGGCGCGCTCGGCGTCGTCCTCGTGCGCAACCGGTGCACCGAAGACCGCCATCAGCCCGTCGCCCGTGAGCTTGTCGACGTGACCGCCGTACTCGGCAACGGCGCCGGTCAGCGTTGCGAGCACACGGTCGGTCACCACCCCCACCCGCTCGGGGTCCAGGTCTTCGGACCAGCTGGTGAAGTCGGAGAGGTCGCCGAACAGCACCGTCACGACCCGGCGCTCGGTCTCGACCTCTGGCTGCGCACCCGACAGCGGCGTACCGCAGTTGAAGCAGAACCGCGCCCCCGGAACCGTCGGGGTCCCGCAGACGGGACAGGTCACCGCAGGTACTCCAGCTGTGCCAGCACCGACATGGTCGCGGCTGGCCACAGGGCGCGGTCGACGTCGGCGTACACGATCTCGACGACCTCGCGCGCGGTCGTCGCACCTGCTGCCACCGCGGCGCGCACCTGCTCGAGGCGCTGCTCGCGATGGGCGAGGTACTGCTCCGCGACCACGCCGGCGGACGTCAGCTCCGGCCCGTGACCGGGCAGGACGACGACATCGCCGAGCTCGCGCAGCCGGCGCAGCGATGCGAGGTAGTCGGCGAGCACGCCGTCGGGATGCGCGACGACGGTCGTGCCGCGGCCGAGGATGGTGTCGCCCGTCAGGACTGCCGCATCTCCGCCCGGCCCACCCAGGACGAAGGAGAGCGAGTCAGAGCTGTGGCCCGGCGTGGCCGCGACCCGGATCTCGAGGCCGGCCGCCGCGATGACGTCGCCCTCCCCGAGTCCCTCGTCGCCGAGCCGGTGCGCCGGGTCGAGCGCCCGCACCGGCGCACGCGTCAGCTCCGCCAGCCGGGTAGCCCCTTCGCTGTGGTCGTAGTGCCCGTGGGTCAGCAGGATCGTCGCCACCGGCCCACAGCCGGCGACGCTCGCGAGGTGGCCTTCGTCGAGCGGTCCGGGGTCGACGACCACGCAGGCCTGGGAGTCGGGTGCGCGCAGGATCCAGGTGTTCGTGCCGTCGAGGGTCATCGGCCCAGGGTTCGGAGCGAGCACGACCGAGGCGCTGGCGGTGACGCCACGTGGACCAGCGGCCGGCGCGGGCATCAGCCGGGGTAGCCGTCGTCGCCCGGGAGGAGGAAGACCAGCCGGTCGTCGTCGCCGACGAGCAGCTTGGGCAGCACCGGGGTGATGGTGCGGGTCTGCGCGAGGGCGGCATCGACGTCGTCGTACGCCGTCAGCTCGGTCAGCACCGCTCGCGTCGGGGGCAGCATCGTGAGGTCCTGCCCGATTGCATCGGCCGGCCGCAGCCAGAGCCGCTGGTCGGCCTCGGTCCCGGCTGCCCGCGTCACCTGGCCATCAGGCAGGCGGGCCAGGAAGAAGCGCGTGTCGAACCGCTTCGGCTCGACCTCAGGGGTGATCCAGTGCGCGAGCGGACGTAGCAGGTTCGAGCGCAGGACCAGCCCGCGGCGGGCGAGCAGCTCGGACAGCGAGTGCTGACGGCTTTCCAGCGCAACGCGCTCCGCCTCCCACTCGTCGGTGCTCACGTCGGCGAGCAGGTCGGCTGCCGACGCGCCTGCCAGCAGCACGCCCGACTCCTCGAACGTCTCGCGCACGGCCGCGCAGACGAGCGATCGCGCCAACGGCTCGGTCGTGCCGAACGCGGTTGCCCACTGCGCCGCCGACGGTCCGGCCCAGCCGATGTCGGCTGTCGCGTCCGCGGGATCGACGGACCCGCCGGGAAAGACGTGCATGCCGCCGGCGAAGGCCATGCCCCTCACCCGCCGCAGGAGGTAGACCTGCATGCCGCCGGGTGCGTCGCGCACCAGCGCAACGGTCGCGGCATCGCGTGGGACGGCCGCGACGAACGACGGGTCCTGCGCGGCGCGGGCGCGTTCGAGGAACTGGGGTGGCAGCCCGCCGTCACTCAAGAGGTCGCGACCTCGACGATGACCTCGACCTCGACGGGCGCGTCCAGCGGCAGCACGGCGACGCCGACCGCCGAGCGGGCGTGCCGGCCGGCCTCGCCGAAGACCTCACCGAGCAGCTCGGACGCGCCGTTGATGACTCCGGGCTGGCCGGTGAAGTCCGGTGCCGAGGCGACGAAGCCCACGACCTTCACGACCCGTACGACGTTGTCGATGCCGACGAGGGCGTCGACAGCCGCGAGGGCGTTGAGGGCGCAGGTGCGGGCCAGGTCCTTGCCCTGCTCGGGCGTCACCTGCGCGCCCACCTTGCCGACCTGGCGCAGCTCGCCGTCGGACATCGGGAGCTGTCCCGAGGTGTAGACGAAGGAGCCGCTCTGCACGGCGGGGACGTAGGCGGCGACGGGTGGAACCACGGGCGGCAGCGTCAGCCCGAGCGCGGCGAGCTGCTGGCTCGGCGTCACGCGCCGTCCCCGAGCGGGCGCTTGAGGTAGGCGACCAGCTGGTCGCCGCCCCCGGGGCCCGGGACGACCTGCACCAGCTCCCAGCCGTCGGTGCCCCAGTTGTCGAGGATCTGCTTCGTCGCGTGCACGAGCAGCGGGACGGTGGCGTACTCCCACTTCTGCATGAGGGCCAGCCTATCGACGGCCGGCGAAGGGCCTCAGGCCGACTGCTGGGCCGCCTCGGCCGCGCGCTTGCGCTGCAGGCGGCGACGCTCGAGCTCGTTCATCCCACCCCAGATGCCATGCGGCTCCTGGACGGCCAAGGAGTACTCCAGGCACTCGCGCTGCACGGGGCAGGCCCGGCACAGCGCGCGGGCGACGCCCTCACGCGCGTCCTTCTCCTCCTTGCGCTCGAAGTGCGGCGGCGCGAAGAAGTACGAGGCGTTGTCGCGGCGGCACTGCGCTGAGCCGCGCCAGATCGGTTCCGAGAGCATGATCACCTTCCGCATGGCGGGGTGTGGCCCGCATCACAGGAAGGAGATTCGCCCTCGGCATGCAGATTCCTGCCGGCCCCTCGAAAGTCCGTCTAGGAGCTGGCCATCTTCTCGAAGTAGCGCAGCAGCTCCACCGGGAAGGGCATGACCAGCGTGCTGTTCTTCTCCGCCGCCACCTCCACGACCGTCTGCAGCAGGCGCAGCTGCAGTCCGCTGGGGTCGTTGGAGAGCGCGCGGCCGGCCTCAGCGAGCTTCACCGAGGCCTGCAGCTCGCCGTCGGCGGCGATGATCCGCGCGCGCCGCTCGCGCTCGGCCTCCGCCTGCCGGGACATGGACCGCTTCATTCCCTCGGGCAGCGCGACGTCCTTGAGCTCGACGCGCTCGACTCGCACGCCCCACGGTCCCTCTGTCGGCTCGTCGATCACCGCGCGCAGCTCGGCGTTGAGCCGGTCTCGGTCGCTGAGCAGGTCGTCGAGGTCGGCCTTGCCGCTCACCGAGCGCAGGCTGGTCTGCGCGACCTGGGAGATCGCGAACAGGTAGTTCTGCACGTTGACGATCGCCTTCACCGCGTCGATGACCCGGAAATAGACGACGGCGTCGACGTGCACGCTCACGTTGTCCTTGGTGATGCACTCCTGTGACGGCACACCCATCGTGATGATCTGCATGTTGACCTTCTGCATGCGGTCGATCACCGGGATGATGACGGTGATGCCGGGCTGACGCACGCCCGGCTGGACGCGGCCGAGCCGGAACACCACCCCCTGCTCGTACTGCTGCACGACCCGGATCCCCATCAGCAGCAGCACGAACGCGCCGAGTGCGAGAAGGACGATCAGGACGCCGAGACCCTGCACGGCTGCCTCTCCCGGCGCGGGCACCTCCCCCGCCGTACGCGCGCAGTCAACACCCGCGCCTACCCTGAGCGGGTGGCTGACTTCGCAGGGGTGCGCCTGCATGTCGTCACCGGCAAGGGCGGCACGGGCAAGACGACCGTCGCGGCGTCGTTGGCACTGGCGCTCGCGTCGGGCGGCCGGCGGGTGCTGCTGACGGAGGTCGAGGGGCGGCAGGGCATCGCCCAGCTGTTCGACACCGCGCCGCTGCCGTACGAGGAGCGCAAGGTCGCGGTGGCGCCCGGCGGTGGCGACGTCTACGCCCTCGCCGTCGATCCCGAGGACGCGCTGCTCGACTACCTGCAGATGTTCTACCGGCTCTCGCCCAACGGCATCCCGGCCCGCACTCTTCGCCGGATGGGGGCGATCGACTTCGCGACGACGATCGCTCCCGGTCTTCGCGACGTGCTGCTGACGGGCAAGGTCAAAGAAGCCGTCGTACGGCGGGGCAAGGACAGCAAGCCGGCGTACGACGCCGTGGTCCTCGACGGCCCACCGACCGGCCGCATCGCCCGCTTCCTCAACATCTCCCATGAGATGGGCGGCCTGGCCAAGGTCGGTCCGATCAAGACGCAGTCGGACAACGTGATGGCGGTGCTGCGGTCGCCACAGACGGCGGTGCACCTGGTGACGCTGCTCGAGGAGATGCCGGTGCAGGAGACGCTCGACGGCGTGGCCGATCTCAGGTCCGTCGACCTGCCGGTCGGCGGCGTCATCGTCAACGCCGTGCGCGACCCGGTGCTGCCCGTCGCCGACCTGGCCGCGGCGGAGGAGGGCCGGCTCGACGTCACCGCGCTGACAGCGGGTCTGAAGGAAGCCGGACTGGAGCCGGACGACGCCCTGGTGTCCGCGCTGGCGCAAGAGGCCACGGACCACGCGAAGCGCGTCGCGCTCGAGGAGCGTGGCCGCGACAGCCTCGCCGCGCTCGACCGGCCGACGTACGAGCTGCCGCTCCTCACGCAGGCCGTCGATCTCGGCAGCCTGTACAAGCTCGCGGACCTGCTGTGCGAGCAGGGCCTCTCATGAGCGAGCGGCTCGACATCGACGCCACGATCGACAGCGCACGGATCCTGGTGTGCTGCGGATCCGGTGGGGTGGGCAAGACGACGACGGCGGCTGCGCTGGCGCTGCGCGCGGCCGAGCGCGGGCGCCGCACCGTGGTGCTGACGATCGACCCGGCCCGGCGGCTGGCGCAGTCGATGGGGCTCACCGAGCTCGACAACACACCTCGGCGCGTGCACGGCGTCGACGAGTCGGCCGGTGGTTCGCTCGACGCCATGATGCTCGACATGAAGCGGACGTTCGACGAGATCGTCGAGACGCACGCGGAGCCGGCGAAGGCGCAGGCAATCCTCGCAAACCCCTTCTACCAAGCGCTGTCGTCCTCGTTCGCCGGGACGCAGGAGTACATGGCGATGGAGAAGCTCGGCCAGCTGCAGTCGTCCGGCGACTACGACCTGGTCGTCGTGGACACCCCGCCCACCCGCTCGGCCCTGGACTTCCTCGATGCCCCGCAGCGGCTGACCACGTTCCTCGACGGTCGCATGATCAAGATCCTGATGGCGCCGGCGAAGGCAGGCGGCAAGGCCTACCTGAAAGTCGTCAGCGCCGGCTTCAACGTCTTCACAGGTGTCATCGCGAAGATCATCGGCGCATCGGTCCTGCAGGACGTGTCGCAGTTCGTCGCTGCCCTCGAGACGATGTTCGGCGGTTTCCGCGAGCGGGCGCAGGCGACGTACGACCTGCTCAAGGCGCCCGGGACGTCTTTCGTGGTCGTGGCGGCGCCCGAACGCGACGCGCTGCGCGAGGCGGCGTACTTCGTCGAGCGACTCGCCGAGGAGCGGATGCCGCTGGCCGGCCTGGTCGTGAACCGCGTCCACCGCTCGGCCGCGACGTCACTGACCGCCGAGCGGTCGGTCGCCGCGGCCCAGACCCTCGAGTCGGCAGGCGGCTCGCCGCTGGCGACAGCTGTGCTCCGGCTGCACGCCGAGCGGCTCTGGTTGTCGGTGCGCGAGCAGCGGATGGAGGCTCGCTTCAGCACGGCGCACCCCGGCGTACCGGTGGTGCAGGTCGCGGCGCAGCCCGGCGACGTGCACGACCTCGACGGCCTGCGCGCCGTCGGGGCCGACCTCGCCGCCTAGCCCTGCGCCGGGCCTAGACGGCGGTCGCGGCGTGCGCCGCGCGGGCGGAGTCGAGCAGCTGGCGCCAGGAGCTGACCTCGGGACGGCGGCGGAGCAGTGCGCGGCGCTCGCGTTCGGTCATGCCGCCCCAGACACCGAACTCGACCCGGTTGTCGAGGGCGTCGGACAGGCACTCGGTGCGGACCGGGCAGCCCATGCAGACGGCCTTGGCCCGGTTCTGGGCGGCACCGGTGACGAACAGGTCGTCGGGGTCGGAGGTCTTGCACGACGAACGGGCGGACCAGTCGTCGTTCCAGCGGCTGTCGAGAGTCGGCATTGCGGTCCTCGCGAGACTCGGTGGAACACCTGGCTGAGGGGGTGGCGTTCCGTCCCGTTCAACGTAGGAACCGGACGTCTCGGACGGCAGACCCCGTTCGACCCATTCCCGCGTAGTCCGATCGGGTCATTGGGGCAGAACGGACATCCGGCATGGGCGCGCACGAGGCCGGTTTCCGGGCCCGCACGTACGCTGTCGGCGTGGCTCGGACCTCGCGCGGAGCTGACTCGATCGCGTCTCAGGCGGCCCTCGCACTGGTGGTCAGCGTTGTCATGGGGATCCTGATGGCGGGCCTGGCCTTCCCCGTGGTGGGGGCGCTCGGGCTGTCCGCCAAGGCAGGCGCGGATGACTTCCTGGCGCTGCCCGACGACCTGGAGGCCGGGCCGCCCGCGCAGCGCAGCAAGATCCTCGCGAGCGACGGCTCGCTGCTCGCGACGATGTACAGCCAGAACCGCGTCAGCGTGCCGCTGAACATCATCCCGCTGGTGACCCGCCAGGCGATCATCGCGATCGAGGACAGCCGCTTCTACGCCCACCACGGCGTCGACTACAAGGGCATCGTGCGCGCCGCGATCACCAACGCCGGCGCCGGCGGCGTGAAGCAGGGCGCATCGACGCTGACCCAGCAGTACGTGAAGAACGCGCTGATCGAGGCCGCTCCGGACAAGGCGGGCCAGCAGGCCGCCAAGGCGGACAGCATCGAGCGCAAGCTCCGCGAGGCGCGCTACGCGATCGCCCTGGAGCGCAAGCTGACCAAGGACCAGATCCTCGAGCGCTACCTGAACATCGCCTACTTCGGGCACGGGGTCTACGGCATCGGCACGGCCGCCAACTACTACTTCGCCAAGCCCGTCAACCGGCTCAACCTCGCGCAGTCGGCACTGCTCGCCGGCATGGTGCAGAACCCCAACACGTTCGACCCGGCCAGCAAGGATGCGTCGATCCGGGCGGTCACGAAGGCGCGCCGCGACGTCGTGCTGCGACGCATGCAGGAGCTCGGCTTCATCACGCCCGAGCTGCGTGAGCGGGCCGAGAGCTTGGGCATCGTCACCGCGCTCCGTCCGGTGGGGAGCGGCTGCGAGTCGCCTGCAGTGCAGGCGCCGTTCTTCTGCGACTACCTGCGGCACGTGCTCGAAGACACCCCGGCCGGCGCGGCCCTCGGGCAGACCCGCAACGAGCGGCAGCGCGCGCTGTTCGGCGGCGGGCTGACCATCAAGACCACTCTCGACCCGAAGGTGCAGGTCGCCGCGCAGACCGCCGTGGACGACCAGGTGCCGCGCAACGACTCGTCCGGCGCCGCCGCGGCCGTCAACGTCATCGAGCCCGGCACCGGCAACGTCCGGGCGATGGCGCTCGACCGCAAGTACAGCGAGGAGAAGGGCGCCGGCAACACGAAGGTCAACCTCGCGACCGGCGGGCAGTTCGGCTACCAGGCCGGCTCGACGTTCAAGGCGTTCGTCATCGCCGAGGCGCTGCGACAGGGCATCCCGGTGAGCCTCACCCTGCACGCACCGCAGAAGTACACGTCGAAGGTGTTCCTCGACTACAAGGACGGCAAGGTCGGCCAGTACGAGATCCAGAACGCCGGCGACTCCGAGGCCGGCACCTTCAACATGGCGCAGGCGACGGCACTGTCGGTCAACACCTACTTCATCCAGCTCGAGGAGCGCACCGGCGTGGAGAAGCCGGCCGCGCTTGCCGAGTCGATGGGCGTGCACGCAGTGAAGGGCTTCGTCGCCGACCAGCCGCTCGGTCGCGGTGGCGCCTTCGTGCTCGGTCCGTACGGCGTGAGCCCGCTCGACATGGCGGGTGCCTACGCGACGTTCGCGGCCCACGGCCTGCACTGCGCGCCACGCGTGGTCACCGACATCCTTGGCCCTGACCACAAGGCGCTTCCCGTGCCGGCCCCCGAGTGCGAGCAGGTGCTCGAGCCCGGCATCGCCGACACCGTCACATCGTTGCTGCGCGGCGTCGTCGACGGCCCGGTGCACGGACGCACCGGCGAGAAGGCGTCCATCGGACGACCCGTCGCGGGCAAGACCGGCACGGTCAACGAGTCCAAGGCCGCCTGGTTCATCGGCTACACCCCGCAGCTCGCGGCGTCGGTCTGGCTCGGGATACCCGATCGGACCAGTGGCCGGCCCCTGCCGATGAAGCAGGTCACGATCAACCACAACTACTACAAGCAGGTGTACGGCGGCAGCATCCCGGCGCCCATCTGGCGCGACGCCATGAGGAGCGCGCTCGACGGCGTACCGCCTGAGGACTTCAGCAAGGCCGACGCCAGCGTGGTCGACGGTGAGAAGATCCCGGTGCCCGACGTGTCCGGGCAGCCGTACGACGCGGCGAAGCAGGCCCTCACCGACGCCGGGTTCGGCGTCCGCAGCGGCGGCTTCGTGTCGGCCGCACCGACCCCGTTCGGCATCACGCCCTACACCTATCCGCGCGCCGGCCGGCTGGTGACCGCCGGCACCACGATCACCGTCTACGTCTCCAACGGCCGCACGCCGCCACCTCCGCCGCCGGAGCCCTCACCTCAGCCGGGCACGACGCAGCCGACAGCGGCTCCGCCGCAGCAGCAGCCTTCCCCGCGACCCAGCAAGAAGCGCGGGCACGGCTAGCTCGCGAGAGCCGCCTTCACCGCTGCCGCGACCCGGCCGCCTTCGGCGCGACCCGCGACCTTCGGACCGACGAGCTTCATGACGGCGCCCATCGCCTGCGGTCCGGTCGCGCCGGCCTCCTCCACGGCGTCCCGCACCAGAGCCGCGAGGTCCTCGTCGGACAGCTGCGCCGGCAGGTAGCCGTCGAGGACGGCGCCCTCGGCGAGCTCGCGCTCGGCGCGGTCGGGACGACCTCCGGAGGTGAACGCGTCTGCGGCCTCCCGTCGCTTCTTGGCCTCCCGCGCGATCACCTTGAGCACCTCGTCGTCGGACAGCCTTCGGGCCGCCTTGCCGGCGACCTCCTCGTTGCCGATCGCGGTCAGCACCATGCGCAGCGTTGCTGTCGTCAGCTCGTCGCGCGCCTTCATCGATGCGGTGAGGTCGGACTGCAGCCGGTCCTTGAGCTCTGCCATGAGGCGCACGCTACCTAGGGTGGTGGCATGCGCCTCGGGAAAGCGGTCGTCCTCGCGGGATCGGCCGTGGCGGCCGACGCTCTGCTCGAGCCGCACTTCCCCGTGCTGCGTCGAGAGCTCGTCCCGGTGCTGCCGGCCGGCGGTGGAGAGCTCACGGTGCTGCACCTGTCCGACCTGCACCTGCTGCCGCGACACGGACGGCGGTCGCGTTGGATCAGCAACCTCGCTGCGCTCGGGGCCGACGTCGTCGTCGTCACCGGAGACCTGTGGTCCTCGGTGCGATCGATGCCGCTGCTCGGCTCGACTCTCGCCGCGTTGACGGCAGACGGCACGCCTGGCGTCTTCGTGCCGGGCAACAACGACTACTACACGCCGCTGCCGCCATCGTTCCTCGGCTACTTCACCGGTGGCGCGCCGCGGCGGCACGGACCGGACCTGCCGTGGGAGCGCGCCGCTGCGATGTTGGAGCGGCTCGGCTGGACCGACCTCACGCACCGGCGTACGGCGATCTGCTTGGCCGGCCTGGACGTGACCTTCACGGGCACCGACGACGCGCACCTTCGCCGGGACCGGTACGAGCGGGTGCAGGGCCCGGTCGACGGTGACGTCGCGATCGGCGTGACACACACACCGCAGCGCCGAGTGCTCGACGCCTTCGTGGGCGACGGCCACCGGCTGCTGCTCGCCGGACACACGCACGGCGGCCAGGTGCGGATGCCGGTAGCGGGAGCGCTCGTCACCAACTGCGACCTCGAGCGGGTGCGGGCGCGCGGCCTCTCGCGCTACGGCGCTGCCTGGTTGCACGTGAGCGCCGGACTGGGGACGTCGCCGTACGCGCCGGTCCGCTTCTGCTGCCGACCCGAAGCGAGCCTGCTGACCCTCACCGCGGTCCGGTAGTCTGCGTTGGCAGCAATCGGGGTGTGGCGCAGCTTGGTAGCGCGCTACGTTCGGGACGTAGAGGCCGCAGGTTCAAATCCTGTCACCCCGACCAAGACGCAGGTGTCCGCATGAGCTCGGCCGGCGAGGTTCTCTGACGTGGCAGTGCCCGACTGGGAACTGCGTTACCGCGCCCCACGGGTGTGGCTGCCGGAGTGGGCACTCGACGCGCCGCACCGCTGCCTGTACGTATCCAACCAGTCCGGCACATACGAGCTGCATGCCTGGGACCGCACGACCGGCGTGCATCGACAGGTGACCTCGCGACCGAACGGCACGACCGAGGGTGCGCTGCCGCCCGACGGCAACTACGTCTGGTGGTTCAGCGACGCAGCCGGTGACGAGTTCGGCACGTGGATGCGCCAACCCTTCTCCGGCGGACCGGACGAGCCGGCTGCGCCGAAGGTGCCGGCTGGCTACAGCGCCGGCCTCGAGATCGGCCGCACGACCGCGGTGATCGGGGTCGCCGACGACGACGGCAGCGCCGTCTACGTCGTGCGGCCGGAGGGCACGAGCACCCTGTACGCGTCGAGCGAAGACGCCTCGGTCTGCGGCCTGTCCCGTGACGAACGGCTGGTTCTCATCGAGCACTCCGAGCACGGCGACTCGCGTCATCGTGCGTTGCGGGTCCTCGACGTCGACGGGCAGGTGATCGCCGACTTGTGGGACGGCCCGGGGCTCGGGCTGCACGGTGTCGGGTTCTCACCCGCGGGCGACACCGTCCTGGCCCTGCACGAACGCGACGGCCGACCCATGCCGCTGCTCTGGGACCCGCACACCGGAGGGGTCGAAAGACTCGCAGTCGCGATCGAAGGCGACCTGACTGCGGATTGGTACGCCGATGGCAGCGCGTTGCTGGTCGTCGCACAGGCGCGGGGGCGAGCGACATTGGCCCAGGTCGACCTGCAGGGCCGGGTCACCGAGCTGCCGACACCGACCGGCACGGTCGCGGACGCGACCGCGCGTCCGGACGGCAGCGTGGAGTACCTCTGGTCGTCGGCCGCAGAGCCGTCGCGCATCCGTGCCGTCCGTGGTGACGTCGTCCTGCGTGCCCCCGGGCCCGCCGCGCCCGGCTCGGTGCCGGTGACGGACTCCTTCGTCAACGGCCCGGGCGGGCAGATCCATTCGCTCGTCGCTGCTCCGCCCGGCGCGGGTCCGCATCCCACGGTCTTCTACGTGCATGGCGGACCCCACCACCACGAGAGCGACGAGTTCTACGCCTACCGGGCTGCCATCGTCGATCTTGGCTGCGCGTCGGTCGGGATCAACTACCGCGGCTCGACCGGCTACGGCTCGCCCTGGCGGGACGCGCTCACCGGCCGGCCCGGACTGACGGAGCTCGAAGACGTCCGCGCTGTCGTTCAGTGGGCCGTGCAGACGGGCCTCGCGGACCCGGCGCGGTGCGTCATCAACGGAGCGTCGTGGGGCGGCTACCTCGCCCTGCTCGGTGCCGGCACGCAACCGGATCTGTGGGCCGCCGCAGTGGCTGTCGTACCCCTGGCCGACTACGTGGCCGCGTACGAGGACGAGATGGAACCGCTGCGGGCCTTCGACCGCTCGCTGTTCGGCGGATCGCCCGACGAGGTCCCCGACCTCTATCTGGCCTGCTCGCCGCTGTCGTACGTCGCCGAGGTCAGAGCGCCGTTGCTCGTCACGGCCGGGGCCAACGACCCGCGCTGCCCGATCCGGCAGATCGACAACTACCTGGCGGCCGCGGCGGAGCTCGGCAAGGACGTCGAGGTCTACCGGTACGACGCCGGCCACGGCGCGCTCGTCATCGACGAACGGGTGAAGCAGGCGCGGCTGGAGCTGGACTTTATGGCCCGCCGACTCGGACTCTCACCGCCGGCCTAGCGCTAGGGTGCCGCGCTCGCGGCCGGGCTGAACAAGCCCCCGGCCGGCGACATGCTCACCTCGATGATCGGCGACGGCGAAGGCGTGGGCGCGGCTTCAGTCGGTGACGGCGAGGGTGCGGGTGACGGCTCGGCGGACGGCGAGGGCGAGGGAGACGGCGGCGCAGACGGCGTCGGACTGGGCTCAGTCACCTCGAGGACGGACGCCTCGGCGAGCAGCCGGGTCGCGACCGTCTGGAGGTCCTGCGCCTTGCGCAGCGTGATGTCGGCATTCGCGCTCTGCTGACGCACTTCTTGCAGGAAGTCGCTGACCGCCGACCGGAGCGCGGCGGCATCTTTCGCATTCGCTGCCTCGGTGATCGCGTTCATCCGGTTCTGCAGCTCTGCCTGCGGAGACCCGCTCGAGGAACAACCTGCGAGCACGACACACAGGCACGACATCACGACGAGGGCTCTCATCGCTTGCTCACGAGCTCCTGCAGCCGGACGACATCGCGCTTCACCGGGTTGGGCACGTCGGTGTGCACGGCGACCTTGTCGGGAACCGCGGTGCTGCCGTTGTTGCTGCGTCCGATCAGCAGTCCGGCGACGATCAGGACACCGACTGCGAGCAGGATGCCGGCGACGATGGCCCAGTTGTTGCGCGGCGCCCTCGGCACGGTTCCGGGCGTGGCGCGGACCGGCCCGGGCTGCAACGTTGCGGGCACGGCTGTCGTCAGCAGCTGGGTGCGGTCGATCGCCTGCGTCCGCTCGGTCACGGGCGTCGGCGTCGCCAGCACCGTGGTCGCCTGTCCGCCGGACACGACCGCGTGCAGGTCGGCCGCGACCTGCACGCACGTCGGCCGCCGCGCAGGGTCTCGGTCGGTCATGGCGGTCAGCAGTCCGGGCCAGCCGTCCGGCAGATCCGGTGGCACCTGCGGCGGTCGCGACAACCGGGCCAGCGCGACCTCAACGGCACTGCCCGGGTACTCGCGCTTGCCGGTCAGGCACTCGAGCAGGACCAACCCGAGCGAGTAGACGTCGGCCGCCGTACCGACCGGCTCTGCGGTCACCTGCTCCGGCGAGAGGTACGACGCAGTGCCGACGGTCAGACCGGTCGCGGTGACCTTTGCGGCGTCGACGAGGCGGGCGATGCCGAAGTCGGTGAGGCGCACCCGCCCGTCCTGGCCGAGCAGGACGTTCGCGGGCTTCACGTCACGGTGGATGAGCCCCTCGCCATGCACGTACGCCAGCGCATCGGCGAGCCGGGCACCGATGTCTGCCACCCGGTGGGAGGACATCGGGCCGCGCCGGATCGCATCGGACAGGGTCTCGCCGTCGACGAGCTCCATCACCACCCACGGGCGGCCGGTCTCGTCGGTGCCGGCGTCGTAGACGGGAACGAGGCAGGGGTGCGAGAGCCGCGCCAGCAGTCGTGCCTCGTCACCGACCCGCCCCGCGTCCTCGCCGCCGGACGACGTCACCAGCTTGAGGGCGACCTGCCGGTCGAGCGCCTCGTCGGTGCAGCACCACACCTCCGCGGACCCACCGCGTCCGAGCAGCCGCTCCCGCCGGTAGCGGCCACCAATGAGCCCCTCGGAGCCGCTGCCCATCGCTTCGGTGGGCTGGTCGGTCACGAGCGCGCCTGCGCGACCAGCTCGGCGATCTGGACGGCGTTGAGGGCTGCACCTTTGCGCAGGTTGTCGTTGCTGACGAACAGCGCCAGCCCGTTGTCGCCGTCCTGCCGGAGCCGGCCGACGTAGGCCGGGTCCTGACCGGCGGCCTGTAACGGTGTCGGCACGTCGGTGAGCTCGACGCCGGGCGCCACTGACAGCACCTCGGTGGCGCGGGCGACCGACAGCGGCCGGGCGAACTCGAGGTTGAGCGACAGCGAGTGGCCGGTGAAGACGGGCACCCGGACGCAGGTGCCGGAGACGCGCAGGTCGGGGATGCCCAGGATCTTGCGGCTCTCGTTACGGAGCTTCTGCTCCTCGTCGGTCTCGAGCAGTCCGTCGTCGACGATCGACCCGGCCATCGGCAGCACGTTGAAGGCAATCGGACGCACGTACTTCTCGGGCGTCGGGAAGTCGACCGCACCGCCATCGTGCACCAGGTCGGTCCCGCGGCCGACGACCTGGCGGACCTGCTTGTCGAGCTCGTCGACTCCGGCCAGTCCGGAGCCAGAAACCGCTTGGTACGTCGACGCGATGACGCGCACCAAGCCGGCTTCGTCATGCAGTGGCTTGACCACCGGCATGAAGGCCATGGTCGTGCAGTTGGGGTTGGCGATGATGCCCTTGCGGGCACTGCCGATCTGGCCCCCGTTGACCTCGCTGACGATCAGCGGGACATCGGGATCCATCCGCCAGGCGGACGAGTTGTCGATGACCAGAGCGCCGGCGGCCGCGTAGCGCGGGGCCTGCTCCCGGGAGGTCGTCGCACCCGCAGAGAACAGCGCGATGTCGAGGCCGGACACGTCGGCGGTTGCGGCGTCCTCAACGAGGATCTCGCCGTCACCCCACGCCAGCGTGGTGCCGGCCGAGCGGGCGGAGGCGAAGAAGCGGATCGAGGCCAGCGGGAAGCGGCGCTCGGCGAGGAGCCGGCGCATGACCGTGCCGACCTGCCCGGTGGCGCCTACGACGCCGACTCGCATGCCGCTCATGTCCCCGAGTCTACCGAGCAGCTGGCATCGGGCCGGTTCAGTTGCCGGCGTTCTCGATGCGCGCGGCGAACTTCGTCACGCCCGCACCGGCGGTGAGGCGAACCACGTAGAACCCGGTGTTGCCGTCGGAGTACCAGATGTCGTGCGTGGCCTCGTCGTACGCCGGAGCTGACATCGCGAAGGAGCCGGCCTGGTTCGGCTGCCAGCCCTTGCCCGGCAGCAGCGGCTTGTTGAAGTAGGCGATCTCGCGAGGCTTGGCCGGGTCGCTGATGTCGAAGACGCGCAGGCCGGACAGGATGAAGCTGCAGGCGACGATGTTGGGGTCGATGCGGCTCGGCAGCGAGCAGTAGTGGCCCTGGTAGCCCTGGAAGATCTGGTCGTTGCCGGGGTCGCCCTGGATGCTGTCGTAGATCGCCTCCTGGTTGACCGCGAGGCGTAGGTCGGACACCACGACCGGCTTCTTCTCGTTGGCGATGTCGATGATTCGCGCCGCGCCGGTCTTGCGCTCCCCGAACTCGTCCGTCTCGAGCACGTAGCGGTGACCATGCGACGTGAACGGCGTGGCGTTCTGCGGGGTGCTGACCCGCGGCCAGGTCATGAACGACACCTGCTTCACGACCGGGTTGGCCAGCCGCTTCTGGACCTGGGACACGTCCAGGATCGTCAGGCCCTTGTTGCCGTTGTCGGCCATGTAGAGCCGGTTGCCGTCCTCGCTGATCGACACGCCGTGCGGCGCGTAGTCACGGGTTTCCCAGAGCAGGCTCGGCACCTGTGGGTTGGTGAGGTCGACCGCCGCGAGCGTCTTGCCGCCGAGGGAGGCGACCCAGAACGTCAAGCCGTCCGGGGAGAAGCCGCTCTCGTGACCGAGGATGCCGAGCGGCGTCGAAGACTGCAGGGCTGGGTGGCGGCAGTCGGCAGTGACGTCGAAGACGTCGACGAAGCCGGGGCTGGACGTGGGGTTACCCCAGTCAGCGACGATCAGCCCGCGCTTGGCGTTCAGCCGGACCGACTCATGAGGCGACTGGAAGGCAGGGGTCCGCAGCGTGTCGGTGTGCACGGGGTGGGCCGGGTCGGTCATGTCCATGACGTAGGTGCCGGTCGTCTCGGCGCCGTTCGGAACGACGGACGTCGGGAACAGCAGCGTGGAGTCGTAGAAGGCGCACTCGTGGCCGGCCTTGTCGACGTACCTCTCGACGCGGTACCCACCACTGGCCCCGAAGTGGCTGATCTCCTGGACGTTGCAGGTGTAGCCCCGGGCAGCGCGCCCGCTCGCCACGTCGGCGGCCGGCACCCGGCCCTGCGTCTTCTCGGGCAGTGACCCCTTGTCGCAGCCGATGCCTGGCGTCGGACCGGCCAGCTTGGGCGCGGCGGCCCCGCTGGCGGCGCCGGCAGCAGCGACGGTGGAGACGGTCATGAGCATGGCTGCGGCGAACCGCACGCGAGCAGAGATACGCATACGGGAGGACTTCGCCGCGCCGCCACGTTTTCCTGCCTGAGGCGGCCTACCGAGGGTTGGGGTCCGGGCACGGCACAGTGGCCCCATGACGCAGACAACGCCCCAGCAGCACCCTGTCGTCGTCGCGCACCGCGAGACTCGCGCGGCAGACGTCCAGCTGCGGATCGCGGACGCGATCACCTCGTTCGCGGGGTCGATGAAGTTCGTCTACGTACACATCGCCGCGTTCGTGGTCTGGATGCTGTTCGTCGAGTCGAACCCCTGGCCCACTCTCACGCTGACCGTCTCCCTCGAGGCGATCTTCCTGTC
This sequence comes from Actinomycetota bacterium, assembly GCA_033851845.1. Lineage (GTDB taxonomy): Bacteria > Actinomycetota > Actinomycetes > Mycobacteriales > SCTD01 > RYN-124. Next base: position 24,755 of record JAWWOH010000093.1, on the reverse strand, counting down.
CACCTTCGTGATGATCGGCCAGAACCGGGCTGCGTCGTTCCAGCAGGCCAAGGCCGACCACGACTTCCAGGAACAGGAGCTCGAGCTCAAGACGAACACCCAGCTGACCCGGGAGATCCACGCCTTGACCGAGGAGCTGCACCGGCGCTTGCTGACCGAGCGTTCCTAGGCGACGAGGTCGCCCTCGCTCCCGCTCCGCCATTCAAGGAGCAGCAGCGACGCATCGTCGGTGAGCTGCCCCTGCTGGTGCTCGAGCAGCTCGCGCACCACCCGCCGGATCGTCTCCGGTGCCGACAGGCCGCCGGCGAGGTGCCGGATCACCAGGTCCGCCAGCCGCTCGACGCCGAAGAAGTCGCCGCCCGGGGAGCGGGCTTCGACCACCCCGTCGGTGAACAGCAGGATCCGGTCCCCCGGCTCGAGCTGCTCGAGCCCGATCACCGCAGCATCGTCGAGAAGCAGGTGGCCGAGGCCCAGGGGCGCTCGCGGTTCCACGTGCAAGGCCTTGATGAGCTTGCCGTCGCGAAGCAACAACGGCTCGGGGTGGCCGGCGTTGACCCACTCGAGGCGCCCCGTGTCCGTGTCGAGCTCCAGCATCACGGCAGTGCTGAAGACCTCGCCCGCCAGCCCTTCCAGCAGCGTCTCGTCGACCGTGTGCAGCGTCTCCGTCAGTGTCCGGCCGCAGCGCCGGGCGTTTCGGTACGCCGCGATCGTCAGTACGGCGCACTGCGCGCTCTGCAGGCCGTGCCCCATTCCGTCGAACATCGCAACGCGGGTCCGGCCGGCATCCACCGCGTAGTCGATGGTGTCCCCGGCGACGTAGTAGCAAGGCTCCAGCGCCGCAGCGAGAGTGACCGGCTGGCTCGCGAACGTCAGAGGTGGCAAGAGCAAGTACTGCATCTCCGCGGCCAAGCCCATCTCCGCCCCCCGGCGCAGACTTACCATCGTGTCGCCGTACGGTGACTTCGACGCGATCAGCGAAGCGGCACGAGCAGCGAGCCGCCCGAACAGCGCGGCGAGCCGCCCGCCGTCCGCCTGCAGGTCGGTGCCGTCATCCAGCACGAGGGACAGCACGCCGAGCCGGTCGGTGCCGAGCAGCAACGGCAGCCAGACCCGCATGCCCTCGACGCCCGCGTCCTGCGTCTGCAGCTCGAACGTCTGGTACGCACGGCCGGCGAGCGTCGCGTCCACGGAGAGCTGCGTGAGCTGGCTGTCATTGCCGGCTCCGCTGCGAGCCACGAACGGGACCAGCATCTGCTGCTTCATGTCGGTGAGGTAGGCGGTGGCACCACGGGCACCCATGCCGCGAGCACAGCGGTCGATCAGCCCCGCCAGCTCGTGAGGCGCGGCGAGAACCGCATCGTCGGCCAGCGTCTGCAGGGCATGCTCGGGCGCGGTCTGCCACCAGGCAGGTTCCACCGCGGCTGAAGATGCCATGGGTGGACCGTACGCGGCGCTGCTAGCGACCCGTGCCGGCGTACACCGTCGCTTCTGTGTCGGTGCCGAGCTCGAACGCCTCGTGGATCGCGCGGACCGCGACCGGGACGGACGTGTCTCGGCACACCACGGAGATGCGGATCTCCGACGTGCTGATCGCCTCGGCGTTGATGCCGGCCTTCGCGAGGGCCTCGAAGAAGGTCGCGGTCACTCCTGGGTGCGACTTCATCCCGGCACCGACCAGCGACACCTTGCCGATGTGCTCGTCGGAGAGCAGCTGCTCGAACCCGACCGCGGCCTGCAGCTTGGACAGCGACGCCATCGCGGTGGCGAGATCGCTCTTGGGCAGCGTGAACGAGATGTCGGTGCGGTCCGTCGCTCCGGAGACGTTCTGCACAATCATGTCGATGTTGACCTCGGCGTCGGCGACCGCGCGGAAGATGGCCGCCGCCTCACCCGGCTTGTCCGGGACTCCGACCACGGTCACGCGCGCCTCGGTGAGGTCATGGGCGACGCCGCTGATGATGGCCTGCTCCACGGGGATGTCTCCTGTGATGAGGGTGCCGGGGTTGGTTGAGAACGACGAGCGCACGACGAGCGGGACGTTGTAGCGCCGGGCGTACTCCACGCAGCGCAGGTGCAGGATCTTGGCGCCGGAGGCTGCCAGCTCCAGCATCTCCTCATACGACACCGTCTTCTGGTGCCGCGCGTTGGCGACGATCCGCGGATCCGCGGAGTAGACCCCGTCGACGTCGCTGTAGATCTCACACACCTCGGCGCCGAGCGCGGCTGCCAGTGCCACTGCGGTCGTGTCCGAGCCCCCGCGGCCGAGCGTGGTGATGTCCTTCGTGTCCTGGCTCACGCCCTGGAAGCCCGCGACGATGGCGATGTGGCCCTTGGCGATCGCCTCGGTGATGCGACCGGGCGTCACGTCGATGATCCGCGCCCGGCCGTGCGACGAGTCGGTGATCACGCCGGCCTGTGAGCCGGTGAACGAGCGCGCCGACAGCCCCAGCGACTGGATCGCCATGGCGAGCAACGCCATCGAGATGCGCTCGCCGGCGGTCAGCAGCATGTCGAGCTCGCGGCCCGGCGGGAGCGGCGACACCTGCTGGGCAAGATCGAGCAGCTCGTCGGTCGTGTCACCCATGGCGGACACGACGACGCAGACGTCGTGTCCGTCCTTCTTCGTGGCGACGATCCGCTCCGCGACCCGCTTGATGCGCTCGGCATCGGAGACAGAGGACCCGCCGTACTTCTGCACGACGAGTCCCATGGCCCTCAGACTACCGACGACGCTCTACGGTGCGCCCATGACCGAAGCCGGCACGGGAGTCGTCGCAAGCGGTGTACGACGAAGCTTCGGCGCGGTCGAAGCCGTACGCGGCATCGATCTCACCGCCGCGCCGGGTGAGGTCACCGCACTCGTCGGACCCAACGGCGCGGGGAAGACGACGCTGCTGCTGGTGTTGGCCACGCTGCTCGTCCCGGACGCGGGGCAGGTGCGGGTCGCCGGCTTCGACCCGGTGCGCGAGCCCGACGCGGTGCGTGCGCGGATGGGCTGGTCTCCGGACGTCTTCGGTCTCTACGACAACCTGACGGCGCGCGAGTACGTGCAGTTCTTCGCCGACGCCTACCGCCTCGGTGCCGCGAAGGCGCGGGCCCGGACCCAGGAGCTGCTCGAGCTGGCCCGGCTGACGGAGTTCGCCGGCCGGCCGGTGCACCTGCTGTCGCGCGGGCAGAAGCAGCGGCTCGGCCTGACCCGTGCGCTCGTCCACGAACCGCAGGTGCTGCTGCTCGACGAACCAGCCTCCGGCCTCGACCCGCGCAGCCGGGTCGAGCTCCGGCAGCTGCTGCGCTCACTCGCCGCCGGCGGCACCGCGGTGGTCGTGTCGAGCCACCTGCTGGGCGACCTCGAGGAGCTCGCCGACCGGGTCGTGTTCGTCGACCGCGGCATCACCGTCGGGGAGCACCGGCTCGACCAGCTGCCGGAGGGAACGGTCGCCCGGCCGTGGCGGCTCCGCGCGCTCGACCCGGATGCGCTGGTCGCCGCACTCACCAGGAACGGCTACGACCACGACGCGCCCACGCCGGCCGGCGTCGACGTACGACTCGCCAATGACGAAGCGGCCGCCGCGCTCCTGACCGGCCTCGTCCGCGACGGCGTACCCGTCGTGTCGTGCCAGCCGCTCGGAGGCGCCCTCGAGGCGGCATACCTGGAGCTGACCCAATGAGCCCGCACGGGATCACCACCGTCGCGAAGCAGGAGTTCCGGCTGCGGATCCGGGCCGGGCGGTGGCGCTGGCTGCTGGGCATCTGGTTCGCCATCCTGCTGCTGTTCACGTCGCTGCTGCGGGCCGCGCTCGGCGGCTTCACGCGCGATGACATCGTCGACAAGGGCATCGTGATCTACGGCGGACTGATGCTGTTCGTCCTCGGCCTCGCACTGCTCGTCGTTCCCGCCCTCGCCGCTCAGTCGGTGAACGGCGATCGGGAGCGCGGCACGTTGGCGACTCTTCAGGTGACGCGGCTGTCGGCAGCGGACATCTGCCTCGGCAAGTTCGCGGCGGCGTGGGGCACCGCCCTCGTCTTCCTCGCCCTCAGCCTCCCGCTGGTCGGTTACGCCGTCACGCAGAAGGGCGTGCCGGTCGGGCGGGTCGTCGTGGTCACGGTCGTGCTCGCGTTGCTGCTCGGCACGGTCTGTGCCGTGTCGCTCGCGCTCTCTGCGCTGTTGTCGCGTACGACGACGTCGGGCGTGCTGGCCTACCTCGCCGTCTTCGCACTCACCATCGGCACGCTCATCTGCTTCGCCCTGACGACCGCGATCACCACGGAGAAGTACACGGAGACCTACGGCGCGCAGCCGTGCCCCGACACCAGTCAGCTGGCCAAGATGGACCCGATCTTGCGGGCGCAGATCCTCGGGACATGCGGGCGTCCCACGCCAATGCAGGAGTCACGTGCCCGCACCGACCGCACGTGGTGGCTGCTGGCACCCAACCCGTTCGTGATCCTCGCCGATGCGGCGCCGCAGCTGTCGCCGCTGTCGGCCGAGGAGAAGCGGCGACGGGCGAACGGCGGCGACTACGTCCAGGACGCCCGCGACCTCGACCCGCTCGGCGGCATCGGCCGCGCGGTCCGCGACCTGCGCAAGCCGCCGGCGCGGAACGTCGCGTCGTTCAGCTACACCCCGCTGACCGACACGCGGAGCGCCGCGCCGAAACGCAGACCGGTGTGGCCGTACGGGCTCTCCTTCGACGTTCTGCTTGCGACGCTGGCGCTGTGGCTGACGACGCGCCGACTGTCGACGCCGACGAGGAACCTCCCGAAAGGCCAGCGGGTCGCCTGACCATCAGCCGTAGGCGCCGCTCGGCAGGTACGGCGTCATCGGCCCGAGCGTCGACCGCCGGCACGACGACGGGCCGGGCCCCAGCGACAGCCGCGCCGCGAGCGCCACCTCGATGGCCCACTGCTGATCGGCGGTCAGCCAGTCGAGGGTGATCTCGGACTGGTCCGCGCGAGCGAGGACCGCCCAGAGCAGCCGCTGGGCCAGCGCGGGAGTGGTCGCGCCGAGTGACCCGACAGCACCGTTGCGGACGACGGCGAACCCGCGGGCGCGACCGTCCTCGGCGACCAGCAGCTGCTGGCTGGTGGCCTGCATCGCGCCGAGATCAGGGCCGTACGGCGCCCCGCGCAGCTGCGTGACGACGTCGTCCACCAGCTGCCCGTCCGTCGCCCAGTCGCCGTCGCGGACGGCGAGATCCCCTGGCAGGAGCGCGCGATCGAGCTGGCCGGTGGCGGAGTAGCCGGGATGCGGCGCGAACCCGGAGAGGGCGTAGCGGCGCACCGCCTTCGGATCCGTCGTCGACAGGATCCAGCAGCAGCCGGCACCTTCCGCCGTACGCAATGAGACATCGAGCAGCTGCTTGCCGACTCCACGTGACTGCAGCTCGGTCGCCACCGCGAGCAGCGACAGGAACCACATCTGCCCGCGGCGCAGCGCCAGCGCGATGCCTACGACGCTGTCACCGTCGACGGCGATCCACGCGCCGGTCGGGTCACTGCGCTGCAGGTGCGCGATGCGATACCGACCGCGTTCCACCATCTCCGGCGTGCGCGCAGGCAACGGGTGACCGGCGTCGTGCGCCGCGGCACTGGCGCGGAGAGCGGCCGTCGCCATCACGTCGGCAGCAGCAACGTCCTCGGGCAGCAGCGGCCGGAGCTCGATCACTCGCCCAGGTCGAGGGCCGGCTCAGGCAGCGCGTCGAGCCGGGCGTGCGCGACGACCGACTGCAACGCGCGCAGTGCTGCCCCCGCGTGCGTGCCCCAGTGGTTGAGGTAGGTGAACTGCCACCACCACAACGACTCCTCGACCCGCCCGGCGTCGAAGTGCCGCAGCCCGTGCACGAGGTCGCCCGCGATCTCAGTCAGGTCGTCCGACAGGAAGTACGGCACGAGCTCGTTGTCGCCGTACGGGTCGAAGACCTCGGTGTACTCGTCGACGGGCTCGAGCTCTTCGGCCAGCCGCACCCGAAGTGCGTCGATGTCCGGAGCGGGCGGGACGACCGGCTCGACGTTGGACTCGAGGACGACGTCGGTCAGCGCACCGAGCTGAGCGCCGGCGACGCAGATGCGCGCGACATCGAGCAGCAACAGCGAGATGGCCTGCGCACCCGCCTCCCCTGCCGCGACGGCTTCCAGCGTCTCGAGGAAGGACCGCGCGTCGAGCGCCACATCCTGTGCCAGCTGCGCGTCAGACATCGACCTGCCTCCTGCCCTCGAACGCCCGCCCGAGGGTGACCTCGTCGGCGTACTCCAGGTCGCCCCCCACGGGCAGCCCACTTGCCAGCCGCGTCACGCGCAGCCCCATCGGCTTCACCAGTCGAGCGAGGTACGTCGCCGTCGCCTCGCCCTCGAGGTTGGGATCGGTGGCGAGGATGAGCTCCGTCACCGAGCCGTCCTGCAGCCGCACCATCAGCTCGCGCACCCGCAGGTCGTCGGGCCCGACGCCCTCGATCGGAGAGATGGCGCCGCCGAGCACGTGGTAGCGGCCGCGGAACTCCCGCGTCTTCTCGATCGCGACGACATCCTTGGGCTCCTCCACGACGCAGATGACGGTCAGGTCGCGGCGCGGGTCACGGCAGACCCGGCACTCGTCCTGCTCGCTCACGTTCCCGCAGATGCGGCAGAAGCGCACCTTGTCCTTCACCTCGGTCAGCGCGGACACCAACCGCCGGACGTCGACGGGGTCGGCGGCGAGCAGGTGAAAGGCGATGCGCTGGGCGCTCTTGGGACCTACGCCGGGAAGGCGGCCGAGCTCGTCGATCAGGTCCTGTACGGCGCCTTCGTACATCTACATCCCGGGCAGGCCGAGGCTGCCCATCCCCTGGGTAAGCGGACCCATCTTCTGCTCGGCCAGCTCCGAGGCCGCCCGGCTCGCGTCGCGGATCGCCGCCACGACCAGGTCCTCGAGGCTCTCCACGTCGTCGGGGTCAACCGCCTTCGGATCGATCTTCACCGCGCGGACCTCGCCCGCACCTGTCACCGTCGCCGTGACCAGGCCGCCACCGGCGGTGCCGCTGACCTCGGTCTCCGCCAGTTCCTGCTGCGCCGACAGCATCTGCTGCTGCATCTTCTGCGCCTGCTTCATCAGCTGCTGCATGTTCGGCTGGGCAGGCATCGCTCGTCTCCTCGGGGCGCCGTGCGCGGGCGAGGCCGAGCCTAGGGCCAGGAGTTGTCCACAGGCGGCGGCCGGGCTGCTGCAGCGCGGCGCGATCGCTGTCACCGTGTCCGTCATGTCCTGGTACGGCGACCCCGAGGGCCTCCACCGACGCGCGACGCAGCTCTCGGCTGCCGCCGGCCGGGTCCGCGACCGCGCAGCCGACGTCCGCGCGACGTCGGCCTGGGCCACCTGGCGCGGGCCGGCCGCCGACGCGTTCCACGCAGCGGTGGCCCACGAGAGCGGCGTCCTGGAGCGCGCCGCAGGCGAGCTCGACGACGCGGCCGCGGCATTGCACCGCCACGCCGAAGCAGTGCGCCACGAGCTCGACCGCCTCCTGGCGGCAGAGCGCGCGGCCCAGCGCCTCCTGTCCACCGGCTGGTCCGCCGTCACGGGCGCCCTGTCGTGACGGCGACCGCGGTGCTGAGCCGCCGGCTCGTGCTGCCGGCCGGTGAGGTCAGTGCGCTGTGCGCACGAGTCGGCCTGCCGCCGCCGCCAGGCTTCGACGCCGAGGCCAGCGGGATCCACACCGACGGTTTGCTCCTGGGCCACGCGGTGCACCCCTCCGTCGCGGCGGGCCTGCGGGCCACCTGCTCGCCGCGGGTCGGTGTGCTGATCCGATCGACCGTCGGCGATGTCGCCGCCGCTCTCGGTGTCCGCGCCGACCTCGGAGGATCACTGGTGCGAGCCGGCGACTCCGACGTCGAGGTGGCAGCCTGGCCCGCAGAGCGCCTCGGCGCCGAGCTCGCCCGCGTCGTGCCGAGCCTCGGCCGCAGCTCGATGCCGACCATGCACGTGCCGATCGGCGCCCTCGCGGACCAACCGGAGCTACGGGCGGGCGTCATCGGGAGCCTGCACGCCACTGTGGTCGCACCACCGTCCGTCGTCGGGCAGGTCGTCTGGCTGGCGACCCGCACGGGCTGGCTGGCCGTCGAGCCGCTCGAGACGCGTGCGGGCGTCCGCTGGGCGGACGTTCGCCCTGCGCAACCCGACGAGATCGGCGCGGCCCTGGCACCGCTCATCGCCGGCGCGCTGTCGTGACCGCGCAGGCCGAAGTCATCGGCGGTGTGGGCGGTCTCGAGGTCGAGTACGACGACCTCAGCGCCGCTGCGCACGTGCTCCAGGAGGCCGGGCTCGATGTCGTGGCGACCGCCTTCGATGCCCGCCGGGTGGTTTCCGACGCCGGCATGCTCGCCAGCTCGCTGCTCGATCCCGGCGGGTTCGCCCGCGCAGAGGCCGCCGTCCTCGCGGCCGTGCTCGGACCGCACGGCCTGCTCGCGGCGGCCGGCCGACTCGAGGAGAAGAGCCTGGCACTGCGCGCGGCCGTGCTGCGCTACATCGCGACCGATCGCCTCGACGACGGGCTGCGCGAAGCGCGGCACTGGGCCGAGGGGACCGCCCTGCTGGTCGCGCTGCCGCTGCTGCCCGCCTTCGCGACAACTCCACTCGGACGACGCACCGTGGCCTGGGCCCGCAGTGACGATGCCAACCGCTTCCTCGCCGAGCACCCCGGCGTTGCGGAGGACGCGGCGGGAGCGGCGCCGTCGTTCGTCGATGAGCTGCTCGCCGTCGCCGGCGGTCCGGCGCTGCTCGGCGCGCTCGTCCTGACGCACCACGCCGGCCCGGCCACGATCGAGCAGGAGAGCGCGCTGCTCTCCCTGCTCTACCCCGCCGGTTCGGCACGGGTCGCCGCACGCGGCAGGGACGGGTTGGCGCCGGGTGCGCCCGCCGACGTCGCCGGCCTGCTCATCGCCTTGCAGCACCGCAACGACCTCGCCAAGGGCGACGCGCAGGGCGAGATCGACGTCCGACGGCTGACGCGGATCGGGCCAGCCGGCGCCCCGCTCACGTCCTGGATCGTCGACCTGCCCGGGACCAAGGACTGGCAGTTCGACCCACGTCACCGCGATTACCTCAACGACCTGGACACCAACCTGACGACGATGGGCGGCCGCCACAGCCCGCGGGTGGACGGGGTGACCCGCGCGCTCGAGCTCGCCGGCGTCGGTCGCGACGATCCGGTCATGCTGGTGGGTCACAGCCAGGGCGGTCTGGTCGCGCTCCGGGCCGCCGAGCAGTACGCAGCGGACAAGACGTTCAACGTCACACACGTCGTGACGGCTGGCTCCCCGACGGCACGCATGGCCGTGCCGGCGTCGGTCTCCGTGCTGGCGTTGGAGAACCGGTTCGACGTGGTGCCCCAGCTGGACGGGCACCCCCCGCCCGACCAACGCAACCGCATCACGGTCGTCGTCGACGCGCAGAGTCACGACGTCGGGCGCAACCACGAGATCGGCGTGACGTACCTGCCGGCCGCCGAGCGCGTCGACACTGACCTCTCGAACCCGTCGCTTCGCGCCTGGCGAGACAGTGCAGGGGCCTTCCTCATGCCGCGCGACGAACCCGTGTCGGTGGAGACGACCGTGTGGGACATCCGCAACGGCGGATGAGATCAGTCGCCGCCGAGGACCTTGCCACCGAGCTCGCTCTCGACGATCCGCAGGGCGGCTTCCTCGCCGTGTCGACCGGCGTCCGGCGGTGGCGGCGCGTCGGGGTCCTCGGGGGTCGGCTCGTCGCCGGGCGCGAAGCCGTCGGCCGCGGGAGGGCTCACATCAGGTGACACGGCGGTGCCGGCCGCGCCGTCCTGCACGACGCAGGCGATATCCAGGGAGACACCGAGCGATGCCTGCAGCGCCTCCTTGAGCACGTCGGCGGAGACGCCGTTCTGGAACTGGCGCATGACGGGTGCGTGCGTGAACGCCAGCGTCAGGCGCGTGCCCTGCAGCGTCAGCACGCGCGCGTTGAGCAGCTGTGCGTGCGTCGTCTTCTTGCGCTCCTTGACGGCGTCGAGCACCGCGTCCCATGACAGCCGCAGCGCCGTGGCGTCGAGCCCGCCGGTCGGCGCCGTCGTGGAAACGTGCGTCTCGGCCGGGGCGTCGAGCGGCGGGGCGGCCGCGGGCTGCTTCGCCTCGCTGCCGAGGGCCGCCGTCGTGGGCCAGGCCTTCGCCGCGGGCTCGTCCGGCGGAGCCGGCGAGGGGGCTGCTGCCGGGGGCGCCGGCTGCTCCTGGTCACCCGCATCGCGTGCGACGGGCGCAACGCCGGCGCGGGCCGGCTCGGACGCAGCGGTCTGAGGGAGCGCGGCTGGGGTCGCGATGTCGAAGCGCCGCTCCAGCCGTTCGATGCGGGTCAGCACCGCGCTCGCGTCGTGCGCAGCTGCAGGCAGCAGGACCCGCGCGCAGACCAGCTCGAGCAGCAAGCGCGGCGCCGTCGTACCCCGCATCTCGGTGAGACCCTCGTGGAACAGGTCAGCGGCGCGCGACAACCCCGCCGTACCCAGCATGGTCGCCTGGCGCCCCATCCGCTCGAGCTGGTCGGCCGGGCAGTCGAGCAGTCCCTTCACGCCGGCGTCGGGTACGGCGTCGAGGACGACGAGGTCACGCAGCCGCTCGAGCACGTCCTGCGCGAACCGGCGCGGGTCGTGTCCGCGCTCCATGACGAGGTCGACCGCGGCGAAGACCGCGGCGCTGTCACGGGCGGCGAAGGCATCCACGACCTCGTCGAGCAGGGTGTCGGGTGTGACACCGAGCAGGCCGGCGGCCGCCTCCCGAGTCACGCCGCCGGCGCCGGCGGACGCCAGCACCTGATCAAGGATCGACAGGCCGTCTCGGGCCGAGCCGGCTGCCGCCCGCACGACGAGGGGCAAGACGAACGCATCGACCGCGATGCCCTCCTTGTCGACGACGTCCTGCAGCAGCTCGGTGAGATCGCGTCGCGGCATCAACCGGAACGGGTAGTGGTGCGTGCGCGACCGGATGGTCGTCAGCACCTTCTCCGGCTCCGTCGTCGCGAACACGAAGCGCAGGAACTCCGGCGGCTCCTCGACCAGCTTGAGCAGCGCGTTGAAGCCCTCCCGCGAGACCATGTGGGCCTCGTCGATGATGTAGACCTTGTAGCGACTGGCGACGGGCGCGTAGAAGGCTCGGTCCCGCAGGTCACGGGCGTCGTCGACACCCCCGTGGGACGCCGCATCGATCTCGACGACGTCGAGACTGCCAGGTCCGTTGGGGGCAAGAGCGACGCACGAGTCGCAGACTCCGCACGGGTCCGGCGTGGGCCCCTTCTCGCAGTTGAGGCTGCGGGCGAGGATGCGCGCGCTCGAGGTCTTGCCGCAGCCGCGCGGACCGCTGAACAGGTAGGCGTGGTGGATGCGGCCGTTGCGCAGCGCCTGCTGGAGGGGGCCGGTGACATGCTCCTGGCCCTTGAGCTCGGCGAAGGTCCCGGGCCGGTACTTGCGGTAGAGCGCCAGGCTCACGTGCACTCCTCCTCGCCGGGCTCGGCACAGACGCAGCGACCCCTCGCACACCCGCCCAGAGCCCGCCTGCCCTTGCTGCCTTCCGGCCCTGGGGGGGTTCAGCGAGATTGGCGCCGCACGAGGGGTCGGGGGCCACTGTAGACGTACGGCGCCGGCTCGCGATGGGCGCTTTCCACCGGGTTCGCGGCCGCTAGGATCGCGATCGGAAAGCACCAGGAGGATTCGCCTAGTTGGCCTATGGCGCACGCTTGGAAAGCGTGTTGGGGGCAACCCCTCGCGAGTTCGAATCTCGCATCCTCCGCCGCACGACGAAGGGCCCCCGCCGGTGATCGGCGAGGGCCCTTCGTCGTACCTGGAGGTGCTACACCAGCGCGAGCGCCGGCTTCGGCTTGCGGGTGGCGACCATGAGGCCGGCACCGACGAGCAGCATCAGCGCTGCAGCGTCGAGGAGCAGGCCCGTGTTGGCACCGGTGAACGGCAGGGCCGTTCCCGGGCCGGGCGTCGTGCCGGCAACCGGCGTGACGACCTTCGCCGGGGTGACCGTGCGGCCGACGACCGGAGTTGTGGCCGGTCCGCCGCCGCCACCGGTGATCGGACCGCAGCCGGCGGGCACAGGACCCATGGTGCCGGCAGTCGGGCACGGGGGCTTGCACATGTCAGCCGTTGCGTGACCGTTCACGACGCCGAGGCAGTCCTTCGGCGGGTTGCAGTTCTTGTCCTCGTTGCCCACCGGGACACATGCGTTGCCGGGGGTCTTGCAGTCCTTGTCCTGCTGGGCGGTCGGGACGCACTTGCTCTCGTGGCAGAACGGGTCCTGCGTGCTCGTCGGGACGCACTTGCTCTCGTGGCAGAACGGGTCCTGCGTGCTCGTCGGGACGCACTTGCTCTCGTGGCAGAACTGGTCCTGCGTGCTCGTCGGGACGCACTTGCTCTCGTGGCAGAACTTGTCCTGCGTGCTCGTCGGGACGCAGGCGACGGGCGGCTTGCAGCCGGTGTGCGCCGGGTTGCTGCGGCCGATGCCGTGGTTGCGGTCGCACTCGTAACCCGCGTTGTGGTCACTGCCACCCGGAGCCTGGCCCTTGGGGTTCTTGTTGTCGGCCTTGCCGACGCAGCCGGCACATGGCTGGCCGACGGCCTTGCCGCCGCCGTTGCCGTTGAGGGACGGCGCACCGTCACGCGTGGACTTGTACGGGTTGCTCGTAGAGGTGTCGTTGGCGCCGGTGTTGTTGCTGTCGGCCTTCGAGTACGGCTGCGGCTTCATCACGTCACCGCTGGGCTGGCCACCACCGACGGCAGGGCTGCCGCTGCGACCGTTGACGACCTCGTACTTGGTCGTGTTCGAGCCGGTCGTGACGCCACCCTGGTTCGTGAACGGCACGGACGTCGTGTTGGCGTTCGAGCCGTCCGTGCTGGTGGTGCTCGTCGCCGGGGCGACCGGCCCGATGAAGTCGGCCGGGTGGGCGACGGCGGCGTTCGCGTTGGCGTTCTCGCTGCCGTTGCCGTTGTTGACCTTGGTGTCGTCGTCCTTCTTCACTGCTGCGGCGGCGTGAGCAGCCTCACTGTTGCCCTTCGCGGCGACGTCTGAGCTCGCATCCGCGGTCGCGGCGAAAGCCGTGCCAGCGGAGAGAGCCACCATCGGGATGGCCAAACAGATCGCCGCGAACGTCGTGACGACGGGCGCGCGGCGGGTCTTGCCGGTCGTGCTGAATGTGGTGCGCACGCGGGGACTCCCGTCCTAGGTAGAGGGCATCAGCAGATGTCCAGCTACCGGACGAGCCGGTCTCGCCACTAGCTCCCCGCGCGGTCTTGGCGACCGTCTTCCTCCGTGCGCCTGGTGTCAGGCGTCGGTGAGGACCGTGCGGATCACAGCCTCTGCATCCGGTGACCGGAACGTCCGAAGACGCCCAACTCACTGGGGCAGGTCGGTCTCGCCACTAGCTCCCCGGACGGTCTAGGCGACCGTGTCTCTCCGTGCCCCGTGGTGCGGGCCGGTGTGGACCGTCCGGATCAACGCTTCCTTGCTCGATGGCAGGCTTATGCCCACTACCGCCGCCTTATCACACGTTGCTTTCACTCGGTGCTTTAGGGCAGGCACACAGAGTAACGACGGGCTGGTACGGATGTAGTGGGCCAAATGGCGTAACTTCGCCGCGAGAATCCGACACCGATCGCGGCGGCACGCTCAGGGGGACGTGCTGGTGTACGTCGGGGAGGCCGACGGAGCCCGCGGCGACGGCACGGCAGCCGGTCCCGGTGTCACGGAGGGTAGTGATGCCGGGATCCGCTGCCATGGCCCGACGGACGGCTCCGCGTCCCGGGCGATGAGCCGGCCGAGCCAGCCGGCAGCCACGGTCGCCCCGCACAGCCAGCCGAGAACGACCAGGCCGACGAGAACCATCACGATCTCCGTGAGAGCGGCATACCGGGCATGGTTCCCCACCGGCGGCCCGGCGTCGATGGTCAGAAGGGACCATCTGGACGAGAGATCGGCCGGCCTTAGCCGACCGCGAGGCCGGCGTCCGACCGACCCTCTGGCCGGGAATCGAAGGGCCGGTAGGAGCCGTACGACCCGCCGGGCCCGCCGCCGCGGCTGCGGTTCAGGACGCAGCCCAGGACGCGGGCGCCGAGGCCATCGAGCTTGCGCACCGCGGCGCCGGCATGCTCGGCGGAGCTGCCCTGCGTCACCACGACAAGAGTCGCGTCGCAGTGCACAGCGATGGTCATGGCGTCGTCGGTCGCCAACACGGGCGGGCAGTCGACGATGACGAAGTCGTACTCGCTCCTCGCCTGCGCGAGGAGAGGCTGCAGCCGCCGCGCGAGCAGCGTCCCGGCGTCGTCACGCGGGTCGGTGCCGAGGACGCGCAGCGTGCGCGGGCCGATCTGGCGGCCGGCGTCGGCCAGCGTGGCCGTGCCCTCGAGCACCTCGGCGAGGCCCAGACCGAAGTCGTCGCCCATGCCCAGCGCCTCCGCGAGATGGGGGCGGCGCAGGTCGGCATCGAGGAGCAGCACCCGCAGCTCCAGCCGAGCCATCGCGATCGCCAGCGTCGAGGCGATGGTCGTCTTGCCGTCACCACTGCTGGGCGATGTGACGGCCAGGACGCGGAGCGGTAGCAGCCGGGACTCGCTGTCGATCTGCACGCGCAGCGCGCCCACGGCGGTGCCGATGACAGGGTCGGCCAGCGCCTCGGAGACGACGTCGCGCAGCGCCCGCGACCGCGGCACCGTGCCGAGTGTCCGGTGCCCGGTGGTCTGGGCCAGGGAGTCGGCGCTGGAGACACCGGGTCGGGCCCGGTCGATGACCAGGCCGGCGGTCACACCCGCGAGGATCGCCAGCAGCAAGCCGCCTGCGTCGAGGAGTGTCCGGGGCGGTCCGGCCGGCGTACGGACGGGTACGGCGGGAACGAGAACGAAGGCATCCAGCAGGCGGTCGAACTTGGACAGATCGACCGCGACGCGCGCGAGCGCGTTCGCAGCCACCGCCGCGTCGGCGGGATCTCCCAACCGCACCTTGATCACCAGGTTGGCGGTGTCGGGCGCGACCGACGCATCCGTGCCGTTCCGCAGGTCCTCGGCACCGACCCGCGCGGTCCGGGCCACGGTGAGCGACGTCGGCCGGGACGTGACGTAGGCGACGTACTTCGGGGCGATGACCCGGATGATGTCCGCGCTCGCCTGGACGTTGGCCCGCGGAGACAGCGCGACGACCGAGGTGGCCTCGTAGACGTCGGGCAGGGACTGCGTGTAGAGCACGGCGCCGAGCAGCAGGGGCAGGGCCACGAGCAGCACGGTGGCCGCACGCCGACGCAGCACGTCGAGCACGTTGCCCAGCCCAGCTGCGGTGTGGTCCACCCTGCTCCCTTTCGAAGGCCGTGGGGACTGTATCGGGCAGGCCCGCGCGGAGCGGCTACGTACGCTCCAGCCGTGACCAGCCGGCAGCAGCTGCGACTGCTGCACGTGACCCAGCCCACCGAGGCCGGGGTCGCCCAGTGCGTCCTGCACTACGCGACTGCCCAGGTGCGCAGCGGGCACGAGGTGCACGTCGCCTGCCCGCCATCCGGTCCGTTGGCCGCCAGGCTGCGCCAGGAGGGCGTCCGCGTGCACGAGTGGCCGGCGCGGCGCGCCCCGGGACCGGGCACGCTCGGCGAGACGCGCAGGCTGCGTGCGCTCGTCGGGGCCGTGCGGCCGGATCTGCTTCATCTGCACGCCGCGAAGGCCGGCCTGGCCGGCCGGCTGCTCGCCCGCGGTCGGACGCCGACGGTCTTCCAGCCGCACGCCTGGTCGTTCGACGCGGTCACCGGTCCCGCACGCAGCGCCACCGTGCTCTGGGAGCGCCTCGGTGCGCGCTGGACCACGCTGCTGATCTGCGTCAGCACGGCCGAGCGGGACGCCGGGCGGAGAGCCGGCGTCCGGGTGGCGAGGACCGAGGTGGTGCCCAACGGCGTGGACCTGCAGGCCTTCCGGTTCGCCGACGGGGCCGCCCGCCGGTCGGCCCGGCGCACCCTGGGGCTGGACGAGGACGCGCCCCTGTGCGTCTGCGTCGGCCGGCTGACCCGGCAGAAGGGGCAGGACCTGCTCCTGGCGGCCTGGCCGCGGGTTCTGGCGTCCGTCCCGAGCGCGCAGCTGGTGCTGGTCGGCAACGGCCCGGAGGAGGCCGCCCTCCGAGCAGCGGCGCCCGCCCAGGTCCGATTCGTCGGTCATCGGGACGACACCCCCGCCTGGCTGGCTGCGGCGGACGTGGTCGCTGCGCCGTCGAGGTGGGACGGCATGGCCCTGGCGCCGCTGGAGGCGATGGCCACCGGCCGCGCCGTCGTCGTGTCGGACGCCGTCGGCATGCGGGAGAGCGTCCCCACCGGCGCGGGCGCGATCGTGCCGACGGCTGATGCACATGCATGGGCAGCGGCACTGGCCGCCCGGCTCGACGGCCGCATCGATCCGGATGCCGAGGGACGCACCGGGCGGCGGTCGGTCGAGGAGCACCACGACCTGAGCGCCACGCTGAGCCGGCTGGAGGCGGCGTACGCGCTCGCGATGGGGCCCGTGGATTCAAGTACCTCCCAGGCCTGACGAAGGACTAAGAGACCTCACCGAAAGGGCAAACCCGCGGCAACGCGGGGACGCAAAGCCAGGGGCCCCGCCCGCGGGGCGGCCCAGCTGCCGAAGCGAAGGATCTCGATGTCAAGACTGCTCTGGCGCGTCGGCACGAGCATGGTCGCCCTGCTGGTCGTCCTCGGCGTCACGCCCGGCGTCGCAGCCGCGGCGACCGCCACGCCGCCCGCGCCAGCCTTCGGGGTGCAGTTCCACGGCATGTGGTCGTCGTACGACGACGCGTCGCGCGCGCTTTTCCTCGACCAGATCGCCGCGAGCGGCACCACGTGGGTGCGGGTGGACCTGTCGTGGGCCATGTTGCAGCCCACCAGCCGCGACAGCTACGACCTCGCGTGGGGCGTGCCGTTCGCGGACCACGTGCTGAAGATGGTGACGGCCCGCGGCCTCCGACCGCTGGTCACTCTCTGGCTGACCCCGCCGTGGGCCAACGGCGGCCAGGACGAGCGCACGCTGCCGATCGACGCGGCTGACTACGCCCGCGCTGCGCAGTGGGCTGCGGCTCGCTGGGCCGACACCGTGCCCGCCTGGGAGATCTGGAACGAACCGAACGACAACGACTTCTTGCGCGGCGCGGACCCGGTGGCCTACACCCGCCTGCTCCGCGCGGCCTACCCCGCGATCAAAGCCGGCAGTCCGGCAGCCCGCGTGGTCTTCGGCGGCCCGGCTTCGAACGACACAGCCTGGATCGAGAAGACCTACGCGGCCGGCGCCGGCGGCTTCTTCGACACGATGGCCACCCACCCATACCAGGCCATCGCGGACGAGGCCCCCGAGGTGCCCGACGACGGCACGCGATACCACTTCACGCACCTGACTGCGGTGCACGCGCTGATGGCCGCCCACGGTGACGGCGACAAGGAGATCTGGGCGACGGAGTTCGGCTGGAGCTCGCACGCGAACAGCGGCACCGAGGCCAACTGGGAGCGCGGTGTCACCCGCGCGCAGCAGGCGGACTTCCTGGTCCGCGCGCTGCGCCTGACGGCCGCGACGATGCCGTACGTCACGCACTTGTTCTGGTACACCGACCGCGACTTCACCGATCAGAACGCGCAGAACAGCAACTACGGCATCTTCGACGCAGCCCTGCGTCCGAAGCCGGTGTACGACGCGCTCCGCAACGCCCTGACCGGCGGGCTGACAGCCGCCGTGACCACACCGGCGGCCACCCCTTCCACGCCGACCGCGGATACGGGATCTGCCACCGAGCCGACCGTCACCGCACCCACCGTCACCGCACCCACCGTCACCGCCCCGACCGCCACCACCCAGACCGTCACCGCCCCGATCGTGACGGTCGCGCCGGGCTGGCGCTGGGGCCGCAGCCGCGTCGGCGTCTCGACCGGTGCCAGCGCGAACGTCCGGCAACGGCTCCTGCGCCGGTAGGCCGTCACCGCGCGACGGCGCGTACGGTGAGCTCGGCCAGCCGATCGAGTGACTGACGCACGTCCAGCTGCGCCTCGGCGTGCACGCGACCGCGGGCCCCCTCCTCGTCCGCCCGAGCGGGATCACGCAGCCGAGGTACCAGCGCCGCTGCGGCAGCGCCGGCGTCACCCGGCGGGAACAGCGCACCCGCCCCGGCCGCAAGTGCCTCCCGCACACCAGGCAGGTCGCTGGCGACGACGGCGCGGGCACTGGCCTGCGCCTCGATCGGCACGAGCGGCATGCCCTCGCCGTACAGCGATCCGAACACCACCACGTCCGCGGCGGCGTACCAGTCCACGACGTCCTCGCGCGCGCCGGCGAAGACGACGGCATCCACCAGGCCTCGCTCGCGGGCCGTTCGATCGAGCGCCGCCCGGGCCGGGCCGTCCCCGACCAATGCGAGGCGGGCGGCCGGCACCTGGCCGCGCACCAGCGCCCACGCCTCGAGCAGCGTCGCCTGACCCTTCTGGTCGTCCAGCCGGCCGACGCACACGGCCAGTGGCGCGTCGCCGAGGCCGAGCCGCTGCCGCGCTCCGCGCCGATCGGCGGGTGTCTGCGCCGGGAAGGCCGCCAGATCCACCCCGTTGGTCACCACGACCGCCGACGACATCGCGAGGCCGGCGGCCCGGCCGGCCAGCCGCTCCGCCTCGCTCACGCAGACGATGGTGTGCGTGAAGCGCTCGGCGGTGCGCTCCCACCCCCGGGCGACCCGGCCGAACACGTCGTCCGCCGACTGCCAGGTCCAGCCGTGCGGTGAGAACAGCGTCGGCCGGCGGCCGCGCAGGACCAGTCGTCCCGCCAGTCCAGCCGCGGCCGAGTGCAGGTGCACGACGTCGGGATCGACGCCGTCGATGAGCCGCCGGAGCGCGCGAAGCCGGGCAGGGGTCGCGCTCCGCTTGACCTTCACCGCCTCCCAGCCCACGACCTGCACCCCGTCGCGGGCGAGGCCGCTGGCCAGCTCGCTTCGCCGGGGACACCCGACGCTCACCTCCCAGCCGCGCGCCACCTGGTCGGCTGCGATCTGATGCACCACGCGAGCAACGCCGCCGTCCGTCGGCTGGCTCAGGTGCAGCACGCGGGGCCTGCTCGCGGTCATCGAGCCCGATCATCCGAGGCGACGGCGCCGGCCGAGATGCGATCGGCGGCGAGCAGGCACCCCAACAGCACCGCGAGCAGCAGGAAGATGACGGAGTTGCGCAGCTCGAAGTCGACGAGCCCCTGACCGACGATGATCGAGAGCGCAGCACCCACCCCCGCGACGAGGGCGCGGTCGCGGACGTCGGTCAACCGCGTCATCGTCCGGCGCAGCGCCGCCAGGATGCTCAGGGTGAACCCGATGAGGAGCACCGCGGCGGGCAGTCCGAGCTCGGCAGCGACGGTGAGCAGCACGTCGTGCGCGTGCTGGGCCTGGACGCGCTGGGCGGCTGACGCCGCGCGGTCGGACACGGTCGGGAACTGCCCCGGCCCCTGACCGATCCACGGGCTGTCGAGCACCTGGCGGCGGCCCTCCCGCCAGATCGAGGGCCGATCGTCGTAGGGGTTGTCCGTCGGGTTGCTGAAGGTCGCCACCCGCTCCTTGACGATCTGCACCTCGGGGCTGTCCGGACGGAAGGCTCCGAGCAACGCGCCACCGAGCAGCAGCAGGACACCGGCTGCTACCAGACCGCGCCGGGCGGACGGGAGTAGAGCGCACAGCAGCGCGAGGGCAAGCGCGCTGCCGATCCATGCACCCCGCGAGAGGGCCAGGCCGAGCGCCAGCAGGGCCGCCAGCCCGGCTGCGCCGGCCGCCACCCGGCGCCCGCGGGTGCGTGCCGCGAGCGCCAGTCCGAAGCTCAGCATCAGCACGACCGCGCTGAAGCTGCCGAACTGGTTGGGCTCGGTGAAGGTGCCCTGCAAGCGGTTGTTGACGACCTGGGCGCCGTTGATCGCCTGCAGCCCGGAGACCGACCGCAGGCTGATCGCGCACACCAGTGCGCCGACACCCACCGCCACGGCGACGATCCGGCGTACGTCCGTGATCGACCGGCAGGCGGCCAGGACGCTGCACACCAGCAGCAGCCCGAGCACCAGGTCGAGGTCCTGACGGATGGCGGCACCGAGGTTGGGCGCCCGCGCCGTCCCGAGGGCCGCGATGGCGAGCATCGCCGCGGCCCACGCCAGCGGCGGCGACCAGCGCAGTGCGGCTCGGCGCGCGGCCAGACCGCCGAGGACGATCAGCCCGACGACCAGCGCCGCAACCGCCTGGCTGACCTCCACGCCACCGGCGATCGGCTGCAGCCCGGCGGGCATCGCGATGAGCAGCAGGCAGGGCGCGAGCGCGCGGTAGCGGAAGCCGACCAGGACTGCGGTCGCGACGACCGGGACCATCAGCATGACGCCCGGTCCGGTCGCAGCTCCCACCGCTGCGAGGACGACTCCGGCGGCGAAGGCCGACGTCGCGAGCAGAGCAGCCATGGCGACCCGGGGCCACGAGCGCCCGCCGCCGACGGCGCCGCGGCGGGCCAACAGCATCGGCGTCGACACGCCTGCACCCCCTCCGCTTCGGGCACACTATCGGCCGGGTCCCACCCCGGCCCGTGACCGCGAAGGGCTGGGAGCACAGATGGCGCGCCACAGCCCGAGCGCCGAGGACCCGGAGGCGGCCGGCCCGAGCCCCGTCGTCGCGAGCGCGACGCGTCGCGCCGCGGGCAACGCCGTCATCTCTGCGACGGCCCAGGTCATGGGCAAGGTCGCCACCCTGCTGTGGACGCTGGTGGCGGCGCGCGAGCTGACGCCGCGGGAGTTCGGGCACTTCACGTTCGTCCTCGCGACCGCGCTGCTGCTGTCCGCCGTCGCCGAGTGGGGCTTCGACCAGGTCCTGATCCGGCGGGCCAGCGCGCGGCTGACCGAGCTGCCCCGCCTCCTCGGGCAGACGCTGGTCTGGGAGGCGCTCGTCGGCGTACCCGTGTTCGTCCTGGGTGGTGCTGCCGTCGTGCTCTCCGACCACGGCGCGAACGTCCGGCTGAGCAGCGTGCTGATCATGCTGTCGGTGCTGCTCGACATCGGTGGAAGCACGTGTCGCTCGGCCGCTGTGTGTGTCCAACGACAGGCGAGCACGTCAGCCGCGCTGGTGGCTCAGCGGTTGCTGACCGGGGTCTTCGCCGTCGCCGCACTCACGCTCGGCGGCGGCCTGATCGGGGTGGCCGCCGCGCTGCTCGGCGGATCCGTTGTCGGGCTCGGCCTGCACGTGAACGCGCTACGCCGGATCGGGGTCCGACCCGACCTGACCGGTGCTGGTCGGGCGTCGATGCACGACACCGTGCGCGACACCTGGCTCGTCGGCGTGAGCACGTTGACGCTGATGGCGCTGTTCCGGGGTGACGCCGTGCTGCTCGCGCAGCTGAAGGGCGACGTCGCCGTGGCCATCTACGCGACGGCGTACAAGCTGCTCGAGACGGTGCTGTTCCTCGCCTTCGCCGTCCGCGGGGCCGTGTTCCCGCTGATGAGCCGCGCGGCCGACCGGGCGGAGGTCGCCCGGGTCTACGCAGGCGGGTGTGCCGCAGCGTTCTTCGCCTACCTGCCGTTCTCGGCCGTCATGCTCGTCGACGCCGCACCGATCTTGCGGCTGCTGTTCGGCGACCGGTACGGCGCCGCCGCCGCACCTTCGCTGCGCTGGCTGGCACTGACCCCGCTGTTCTACGCGGTCGCCTACCTGGGCAACTCGGCACTGCAGGTCGTGGACCAGGGCCGCGGGATGCTGGGCGCCGCGCTGTGCGCCGTGGTCGTGAACCTCGGGCTGAACGTCGTGCTGATTCCGGCGTACGGCGCCACCGGCGCGGGCGCCGTGACCACCATCTCGTACGCCGTGCAGGCCGGGCTCATCGTCTGGTGGCTGCGCCGCTCCGGCGTGCGGGCACAGCTGCTGCGGGCCGGCTTCGAACCGCTGCTCGCCGGGCTGCTCACCGCCGGCGTGCTGCTGCTGCTGCCGCTGTCGCTGCTGCCCGAGGTCGTCGTCGCTGCGGTCACCTACCTCGCCGTGTGGTGCGCCGTGGTGCGGGTCACCGCACCGCACCACCTGGTGCTGCTCGGCGACGTGCTGCGCCGCCGTGGTCTCGGCCCCACCCGGGGGTCAGGTCCCCAGCGGGAAGACGTCCTCGCGGACCCAACCGCGACGACGCCGTAGCGCCCACAGCTCAACCGCGTCGGCGCGACCGCTGATCGGCAGGACCGCCGTCAGCGCCGACGTGCGGGCCGGATCCATCCCGTCGGCCGGTCCGACGGTGACGTGCGGGAGGTATTCCGGGAACCGGCCGCCGTACAGCGGATACCCCGGAACGGCTGCGGCGATGGCCGCCACCAGCGCCGCGAACGGCTCGGGGTCCCTCGGCGCCAGGTAGGTGGCGTCCGCAAAGCGCTCCAGCCGGAAGAGCTCGAACGCGAAACGCGGGCTCTGCTGGAACAGCGCGGCGAGCCGCGACCGGCGGGCCGGTCCGACGGCGGCGAGGTCGAAGGGAAAGGCCACCGTGACGTGCGGCGGCATCTCGGCCGGCATGGCCAGCCCCGCGACCTCCGGCACCGGCACGACCAGCGCCGTCGCACGGACGCCGCGCAGCCGGGCGAGCACGGCCGTCATGGCGACACCAGCCGGCGCAGGGTGTCGAGGTCGCGCCGGTCACGACGCCGCGGCGGGTAACCGGCGTGCGCGGCCAGCTGCCAGGCCGGCGCAAGGCAGCTCACGTCACGCCCCTGCAGGCGGCCGAGGACGGTACGCGGCCCCAGGTCGCCCGAAGCTGCCCGCGTCGCGAGCGCCGCCCAACCGTCGGGGGTCATGACGATCAACTCGACGGTGCGCGACCTGCTGTTGCGCAGCACCTGCACGACTGGGGCCCACCAGCCGCCCGGTGCATCGGCCCGGTGGACCCCGTAACCGAGAGGGGCAAGTGCGGCAAGCGCGGCAGGCATCAGCTCCGCCTCGACGAGCAGGTCGAGGTCGAGGTGACGGCGCCGGCCCGCGCCGAGGAGGGCGTCCACCCCCCAGCCGCCGGCCACCGCGACGGCCACCCCAGCTGCGGTGAGCGCCGAGGTGAGGCGCACCACCTCCGGGGCGGGCATGCCGAACAGCCAGGCGCGCACGCCCCGCCGCAGCACCTCCGCCGGACTCATCTCGGCGCCACCGCGGGTCGCCGGGCGGCCATCACCCCGGCCGCCAGGACGGCGCTGCCCAGTCCGATGAGCGTCACGCCCGCCACCACCGCCAAGGGGAACCCATCCGCGTGCGTCGTCGCCGGCCGACCTGCCGCTGCGTCGGACTCGCTCGTCGGAGACGGAACCGCAGTCGCCCTACTCGACCCGCTGCTGGCTCTGGCCTGGGGCGGTGCAGGTGCGGCAACTCGGCTGCAGGGCTGCGGCAGGTCGGTGGCGGCCTCGCCGATCTCCGCCTTGTCGCTCGCCCGCTCCACCTCGACGACGACCCGCGCGACATGCGTGAGCCGCGCCGGCACCGTCGCGTCGACGACTCCCGCCCGGCTGGCAACGGCGCGCACCGACCCGAGGTCACCGCCCTGTACGGCGTCGACGGCGACCAGCTCGACTGCTGTGTCCGGGGGGACGCCGGTCTGTCTCACCCGCACGCCGTCGCAGCTGGCCGACACCACCTGCGCCTCGTCGAGCGCAGCGGCGGCTGAGGCACCGACGAGCAGGGCCAACCCGAGAGAGCCGACCGTCACGGCGGCCGACCCCTGCAGACGTGCGGCGAGGACGACCGTCCTCAGTGGCACGCCGTGCTGCCGGCGTCGGTGAACGTCTGGCCCGCCTCGGGCGCGAAGTGCCAGGAGTAGCTGCCCTGGTTCAGCGTCAGCTCGAGCGCACCGTAGGCGCTGGCGGACCGCACCTCGCTGGTCGCGAGCGGCGTACCGAACCCGACCAGGTCCTTCCCGCCGGTGCCCACGATGAACTCACGGACGCCGGCGGCATCGGCGACGCCGCTCGGGTCCTGCGGAGCGAAGCGCTCGTAGTTGTGCACGTGGCCGTTGAGGACCACGTCGGCGCGGGCGGCGTACAGGTCATCCCAGAACGGCCGGTACGCCGTGTAGTTGGGCTCGCTCGACGTGAACAGCGGCTCGTGCCAGTAGGCGAGGGTGCACGCGGCAGGGTGGGCGGCGAGATCAGCGCGCAGCCAGCTCTCCTGCGGCGAGCCTGCGCCGCAGCCACCGACCTGTCCGCACTCGCCGTTCAGGGCGATGACGTGCCAGCTACCGAGGTCGTAGCTGTACCAGCCCTGCTTCGGGTCGCCGGCCTGCGCGCCGAAGTACGAGTAGTAGCCCTGGGCCGCGTTGCTGAGGTACTCGTGATTGCCCGGGACCGGCCGCATGAGGCTCTTGGACCCGCCCCACGCCGACTGGAAGGACGCGGCGAACTTGCTCGTCGTCCCGTCGGTGTACTGCGCGTCCCCGAGCGGGAGCACGGCGGCATAGGGCCGCGCCGACAGCAGGCTGCCGGTCGCCTGCATGTGGCAGAAGTTGGCCGTGCCCTGGCCACCGTTGTAGTTGGGGTCGGTCGGATCGCACGCGACGTCACCGGCGGCCGCGATGACCGGTGAGACGAACGGCGATCCGGTCGACGACGGTGACGTGCTGGGGGCTGCCGTGGCGCTCGCCGCACTGCTCGGTGACGGCGACGGTGAGGGTGCGGTCAGGCCGGCGGAGCGGTGGGCCGAGACCTGCTGCGCGGTCAGCGCCCGGTCGTAGAGCGCGACCTCGTCCAGCGTCTGCCGACCCGGCTGAT
>JAWWOH010000077.1:0-37616 GCA_033851845.1 Actinomycetota bacterium | reverse complement strand
CGAGGACGGCGGCATCGAGCAGCAGCCCCCCGACCGCGAGGCCGGCCATCGTCCGAAGCCGCATGCCCCGGATCCTGCCCTACTGGTCCGTGCCGAGGCCGCTCTTCACGAAGGCGCTGTACGACGGCGCGATCGTCGCGGTCGGCCCGACCTCGCCGGCTACGGCGTCGAGCGTCTTGAGCCCGTCGCCGGTGTTGTAGAGCACCGTCTCGGCCTCGGGGTCGACGGCACCGGCCGAGAGCAGCTGCCGCAGCGTCGCGACCGTCACCCCGCCGGCGGTCTCCGCAAACAGGCCCTCGGTCTCGGCGAGCAGCCGGATCCCCTCGACGATCTCCTTGTCACCGACGTGGCCCATCGCGCCGCCCGTCCGCCGAACCGTGTCGAGCGCATACGGCCCATCCGCGGGGTTGCCGATGCCGAGCGACTTCGCGATGCCGGTCGGTCGCACCGGCTTGACCGTGTCCCAGCCGTTCTCGTACGCCGTCGCGATCGGCGAGCACCCGCTGCTCTGCGCACCGAACACCTTGTACGGCGTCGCTTCCACGAGTCCGAGCCGACCGAGCTCCCCGAAGGCCTTGTCCACCTTCGTCAGCAACGACCCGGAGGCCATCGGGATGATGACCTGCTCGGGCAGTCGCCAGCCGAGCTGCTCGGCCACCTCGTAGCCGAGGGTCTTCGAGCCTTCGGCGTAGTACGGCCGGACGTTGACGTTGACGAAGGCCCAGTCCTCGTTCTCGGCGATCTCGCTGCAGAGCCGGTTGACGTCGTCGTACGTGCCGTTCACCGCGACGAGCGTCTGCCCGTAGACAGCGGTCTGCACGACCTTGCCCTGCTCGAGGTCGTCGGGGATGAAGACGACTGCGCGCAGGCCGTTGCGAGCGGCATGCGCGGCGACGGAGTTGGCGAGGTTGCCGGTCGACGCGCAGGCGACCGTCGTGAACCCGAAGGCGCGAGCCGCCGAGAGCGCGACCGACACGACGCGGTCCTTGAAGGAGTGGGTCGGGTTGCCGCTGTCGTCCTTGACCCACAGCGTCTTCATGCCGAGCGCGCGGGCCAGGTTGGACGCCGGGCGCAGTCGGGTCATGCCCGCCCCGATGTCGACGCGCGTCGCCTCGTCCTGACCGGCGGGCAGCAGGCCGGCGTACCTCCAGATCGTCTGCGGGCCGGCCGCGATCGACTCGCGCGTGACGCGACGCAGCGCGTCCTCGTCGTACGCGACCTCGAGCGGCGCGAAGCACTCCAAACAGACGTGGACTGGGCTGAGCGGGACCTCGGTGCCGCATTCACGGCACTTGAGGGCACGGGCCGGGGACCCCGTGAGAGTTGATGCGCTGACTGTCATTGATCTCCTCATCTTCCCCACGCGGACGCGCGGGACGGAGTTGGCACCTGGTGGTCAGGTCGGGAAGACCTGCACTGGTTGCCGGGGCGTCATCGGGCCGTGTCCCTGGTGCCCCTCTGGATGAGTGCTGTTCAGTTGTGCGGACCAGTCTACGGCTAGGTTCGGCGACGTGCGTGCCGACCTCCTGCTGGCGTCCAACCGTGGCCCGGTGTCGTTCGCCGAGGACGGATCGGCCCGGCGCGGCGGCGGCGGTCTCGTGTCGGCGATCAGCCACGCAGCAGCGCCCAACGGCACCGTGTGGGTGTGCGCGGCGCTGTCGGACGCCGACCGACGGGCAGCGCACTTCAACGGCGGGCGGCTCGCCGTCGACGTGTCCCCCACCCCGGTGCGGATGCTCGACATCGACCCGGTCACCTTCGACCGCGCCTACAACGCCGTCGCCAACTCGATGCTGTGGTTCGTCAGCCACCTGCTCTACGCCACGGCGAGCAGTCCTGCCTTCGGGGAGCGCAGTCGCCGCGAGTGGGAGGCGTACACGTCGTACGACGACGCCTTTGCCGAGGCACTTGCGCAGGAAGCCGCGCCGGGAGCCGCCGTCCTCGTGCAGGACTACCACCTGTCGCTCACTCCGCGGCAGCTGCGGGCAAGGCGACCCGACCTGCGGATCTCGCACTTCAGCCACACGCCGTGGGCGCCACCCGAGTACTTCCGGCTGCTGCCGGACGTGATCGCCGTCGACCTGCTCACCGGGATGCTCGGCGCCGATGCGGTCGGCTTCAACTCGCCGCGCTGGGCGGATGCGTTCGCCCGGTGCTGCGTCGACGTGCTCGGTGCGTCGTACGACGGAAAGGCGGTCTCGTACGACGGCCGCGTGACCCGCGTCGACGTGCACCCGCTCGGCGTCGACGGTGCCGAGCTGACCGCCCGCGCAGCCGAGAGCGACGTGACGTCGAAGCTGCCGGCGATCCGCGATCTCGCCGGTGACCGGCAGCTGATCCTGCGCATCGACCGCACCGAGCTGTCGAAGAACATCGTGCGCGGCCTGGAGGCCTACCGCGAGCTGCTGCGCCGGTGGCCGGAGCACCGCGAGCGGGTCGTGCACCTGGCCTTCGCCTACCCGTCGCGGCACGACCTGCCGGAGTACCGGGAGTACACCGGCGCTGTGCAACGCGTCGCCCGCGAGGTCAACGAGGAGTTCGCGGCGCCTGGGTGGGTGCCGGTGCACCTCGAGGTCAAGGACGACTACCCGAGGTCGCTCGCCGCGATGCAGCTGGCCGACGTCCTGGTCGTGAACCCCTTGCGGGACGGCATGAACCTGGTCGCCAAGGAAGGCCCGGTGCTTTCCGGCAACGGCGTCGGGCTCGTGCTGTCGCGCGAGGCCGGCGCGGCCGACGACCTCGGCGCCGACGCGCTGCTGGTCAACCCGTACGACGTCTCGCAGACCGCGCAGGCGCTGCACGACGCATTGCTCATGGACCGCTCCGAACGGGCGGAGAGGTCGAAGCGGCTGGCCGAAGCCGCGACGGCGTTCCCGCCCTCGCGCTGGCTCGCCGACCAGCTCGCTGCGCTGGAGCCGTAACCGTGCTCTCGCTGACGGCCGTGCTGCACCCGTCGGCCCTCGACGCACGGCGCGGGATCGTCCGCCTTCATCCCACTGTCTTCGCCGGGCTCGGGCTGTCGGTGTGGGACACGGTGCTCCTCACCGGGCGACGCAAGACGGGCGCACTCGCCGCCATCGCACCGCCCGGCGGTGACCCCCACGTCGTGCTCTGCGACGACCTCGTCCTCGGCAACCTCGGCGTGACAGACGGCACCGTCATCGATGTCGCCGCGGCGAGGACGGTGCCGGCGGTGAGCGTCGTCTGTGCCGGCGACGCGAATGTGACCTCGGTGGTCGACCCCACGGTTCTGCGCACCGCACTGCTGGGCAAGGTGCTGACCGCCGGGGACAACGCGTCGCTGCTGCCGCAGGACCTGGCGCCACTCGGTGCGTTCGACGTGGTGCGAACCCGCAAGAGCCTGGCCGCCCGGCTGGGAGCTGCCTGGACGTCGATGCTGCTGACCGTCACCGACGTCTCACCGGCCGGACCGGCGCTCGTCACGATGGCGACGGTCGTCGGGTGGCAGGGCGGTACGACGACGACCGGCAGCGCGACGCCGATGGTGGTGCCGACGTCGTCGCAGCCGCTGACCGTCGCGGACCTGCCGGGTCTCGAGTCGCAGATTGCGTCCCTTCGCGAGTGGCTCGACCTGGGCTTCCACCACCGCGACCTGCTCGAGCGCCTCGGGACCACACCCGGCATGGGCGTGCTGGTCACCGGCCCGGCCGGATCGGGGAAGGCCGCGCTGGTCGAGGCGGTGTCGACCGGGCTCGGCGCGCGACTCATGCGCGCATGGGCACCCGAGCTCGCGTCGCTCGACCCGACCAAGGCAGCTGAGCAGATCACCGCGTTGCTGTCGGAGGCGGCGCACACGTCGCCTGCCGTCGTACTGCTCGAGGACGTCGACGCACTCGCGAGTCGCGACAACCCGTCGCCCCTGGTCCCCGTCTTCCTGACAGCAGTGCGCGACGTCATCGCGGCCGGCACGGTCGCCGTTGTCTGTACGACGTCGCGACCTGAGTCGGTCGCACCCGAGCTGCGGGCGCCCGGCACGCTCGACCACGAGCTGTCGATCCCGCTGCCGGACCGGGCGCAGCGCCGCCGCCTGCTCGGAGCCATGACACATGGCGTGCCGCTCGACGGGGACGTCTCGCTCGACGACGTGGCCGGCCGGACACCCGGCTTCGTCGCGGCCGACGTCATCGCGCTCGTGCGGGAGGCGGGGCTGCGCGCCGCGGCGCGACAGCGCGATGTCACGTCACCGACCGTCTCGAAGGCCGACCTCGACGCGGCCCTCGAGGTCGTTCGGCCGACCGCGATGGGCGGGGAGACGCTCGACCTCGCGCAGGTCTCCCTGGACGACGTCGGCGACATGACCGAGGTGAAGGAAGCCGTGACCGAGGCGGTGCTGTGGCCGCTCCAGTACCCCGACACGTTCACCCGCCTCGGCGTCGCACCTCCCCGCGGGCTGCTGCTCTACGGCCCGCCGGGGTGCGGGAAGACCTTCCTGGTCAAGGCGATCGCCGGCTCCGGCCAATGCAACGTGCTGTCGGTCAAGGGCGCGGAGCTGCTGAGCAAGTGGGTCGGGGAGTCCGAGCGCGCGGTGCGCGAGCTGTTCCGGCGCGCGCGGCAAGCCGCGCCCACCCTGGTGTTCCTCGACGAGGTCGACGCGCTCGCGCCCGTCCGCGGCCAGTCGACGGACGGCGGTACGACGGACCGGGTCGTCGCCGCGCTGCTGACCGAGCTGGACGGAGTCGAGAGCCTGCGTGACGTCGTGGTCATCGGCGCCACCAACCGGCCCGACCTGATCGACCCCGCCCTGCTGCGCCCCGGCCGGCTCGAGCGGTTGGTGTTCGTGCCACCGCCGGATGCAGACGCGCGGGCGCAGATCCTCAAGGCGGCGGCGAGATCGGTGCCGCTGGACGCCGCTGTCGACCTCGCTGTGGTGGGCGCGAAGACCGACGGCTACTCCGCCGCCGACTGCGCTGCACTCATTCGCGAGGCAGCGCTGGGTGCGATGCGCGAGTCCATGTCGGCGACAACGGTGACCGCGGCGCATCTCGAAGCAGCGCTCGCCAAGGTGAAGCCGTCACTCGATCCCGCGCAGGTCGCCTCGCTGCAAGCCTTCGCCGACCGCCGCGAGTAGTACGACGTCCGCATATAACGGGCGACTACAACAGCGTGCGCAGCAGGGCGACGACTCCGACGGGGCCGTCGACGACGACGTCCGCCCGTGACCGTAGCGACGCGGGGCCTTCGTCGCTGTCGCTGAAGACGGTGACACCGGGCACGCCGCTCGCGCGCAGCCCGTCGACCGCGTCGAAGGCCCGCGCGTCCCCGATGTCGTCGCCCGCGAAGAGCACCGCGCCCGGCCGGGGATCCGCGACCGCCATCAGAGCACCGTGCTTGTCGAACCCGGGCGGCCGCAGCTCGAGCACCCGCCGGCCGTGATGGACCTCGAGTCCGACGCGGCGGGCCAGTTCGCCGATGGGTTCGGCCAATCGCTCCTGCGCGCCGGGCTGCGCGTTGCGGGTGTGCACGACGAGAGACAGCCCCTTGTCCTCGATCTCGGCACCGATCCACTCGACGAGCACAGGAAGTGCCGCCCGCGCCGCCGCGATGCCGGCAGCCGGCGGTGCCGCGGTGAGCCGGCCATCCGCCCAGCGCTCGACGCCGTACTGCCCGAGGACGACCAGCCCCGGCACGGACGCCAAGCCGGCGAGGTCCACCACGACCTGCGCCGGCCGTCCCGTCAACAGGGCCAGCCGTCCGACCTTGCCGGCGAGGGCGGTGAGCACCTCGACGGCACCCTCGGCGGGTACGGCGTCCTGCGGTCGGGACACGATCGGGGCGAGCGTGCCGTCGTAGTCGAGTGCGACCAGCCCTCTCGCCGGGTCGGCCCGCAGCGACTCGAGGCCGGCCCGCCCCTCCGCGGTGCGCGGCTCGAGCACTACACCGCCACCGGCGACTAGGCCGGGTAGTCGCGGGTGAGCACGACCGTGAGCCCGGAGCCCGGCAGCGTCGAGAACCGCGGCCGCACCCGCTGGATGGCGGGGAACTCCTTCTGCAGCAGCTGCGCGGACGCCTGCTGGCCGGGTGCGTAGTAGACGGTCGTCACGGGGATGCGACCGCGGAACGCTCCCTCGAGCTTGATCGGCCAGCCCCTCGCGCGGAACTTCGCCGCCGCCCGGTGCGCGAGCTGGTTGACGTTGGAGTTGTTGAGGACGGTGAGCGCGAGCTTCGGCGTGGCCTGGGCTGACGGCGTCGCAGCGGCCGTCGTCGCCACAGGTGCGGGCGCGACGGCCGTCGGCACGACCGATGGGCTCGGGAGCGGCGACGGCGACGGCGAGACGTCGGAGCTCTGCGCCTGCGTCTGCTGCAGCGCGGGGCTGCCGCTCGGCGCATCCGTCGCCCAGAGCAACGCGCCGATGCCGAGCAGGACACCGGCCACTGCGACGGCCGCACCCGCGAGCGCCCGGACCGGAGACACCGGCCCACCCGGCAGCGACGACCGGCGCGGAACGGGCAGGACGCCGGCGGACGGCGGTTCCTCGGCGGACAGCTCCTCGGCGGACGGCGGCTCCTCGGCCGCAGCCGATATCAACGGCTCCCCGACTCCGGCGAAGGGGTTGGGGTGGCCGACCGCGGCCGTCGCCGGCAAGCGGGGCGGCGCCGGTGGAGGCGCAGGCGGTACCGCCTCGGGCAGGGCCGGCTCCGGCGACCAGCCGATCAGGCCGTCGGCCGGGTCGACCTGGGGCAGCTGCCAGTCGCCCCCGGGCGAACCCGGCGCAGCGGGCACCGGCCGGTCAGGCCCCGGATCGTCAGGCGCCGTGTCGTCGGGCAACGCGACGTCAGGCGTCGATGCCGAGACGCCGCGCGGAGCGGGTGCGCTGGCGCGTCGTGCGCAGCCGACGGAGCCGCTTGACCAGCATCGGGTCGTGCACCAGCGCCTCGGGCCGGTCGATCAGCGCGTTCAGGGTCTGGTAGTAGCGCGTCGCGCTGAGATCGAACAGGTCGCGGATCGCCGTCTCCTTGGCGCCGGCGTACTTCCACCACTGCCGCTCGAAGGCCAGGATCTCGCACTCGCGCTCGGACAGCGAGCCGGTCGCGGCGGCGGGCGCCCCGGGGGCCGGAACGGCGGCGCTGTCCATGGTCCTCCTCGCGCAAACGACAACCGTGTAGTTCGATCCCCATGAAAGCACAGCGGGACCGCCCGGTCGCGGCGACAGGCACCGACACGATCGGGCGACATCTGTCCTGTTTGACGGTTTCCACGCCGCCATCGTGCGACAGTCGGGCGACCCCCTCGGAGCCCCAGAAGGACCCTCGTGCGCCCCTCGATCCCGCGCGCCGCGGCCGTACTCAGCCTGCTCGGTGCGCTGCTCGTTCCGCTCGTCCCGACGCGCCCTGCAGTCGCCGCGGTCGCGCACGCCGCAGCCGCTCCGGGGGCCGAGCTCGGCTACGACCGGCTGACGATCCGGCGCGGCGACACGTGGTACCTCCAGCCCGACCTCGACGGCGGGCCCTACACGTCGTACGTCGAGGAGACACCCGGCTGGACACCGGTCGCGGGCGACACCGACGGCGACGGCACCGGCTCGCTGAGCCTGTTCCGGGACGGCATCTGGCTGATCCGCGACAGCCAGGGCGGGCCGTACGCCGAGGTCCGCTTCGGGCAGAAGGGCGACATCCCGCTCCTCGGCGACTGGAACGGCGACGGCACCGACTCCCTCGGGCTGTTCCGCAAGGGCCACTGGTACCTGCGCGACAACAGCAACGCCGGCCCGACCCGCACCTTCACCTACGGCCTCGGCACCGACCTGCCGGTCGTGGGTGACTGGGACGGCAACGGCCGCACCGACATCGGCGTCGTACGGAACAAGACCTGGTTCCAGCGCGACGCGTCGAGCAGCGGACAGACGAACAGGCAGTTCGACTTCGGCCTCCCCGGCGACCGGCGGTTTGCGGGCGACTGGGACCACGACGGCCGCGACTCGCCCGGCGTCTTCCGCAGCGGCAGCTGGTTCTTCCGCGAGAGCAACTTCTCCGGTCGCTACCAGACGACCACGTTCGGTCGCGCTGGTGACACCCCGCTGGTACGCCGTACTCCGGGCCTGGCCCCCGGAGTCACTCACCGCGTGGTGCACGACGGCGCCGGTCCGTTCACCGAGCACATCGCGACCATCGACCTGACCGCCTCCTCCAGCCCCGACACCGTGCTGTCCGGCGACCGGCTGCGCGGCACGCAGCTCACGACGACGATGGCGCGCAACGCCGGTGCCGTGCTCGCGATCAACGGCGACTACTTCCTGTCGAGCGGTCGCCCCGTGCACGCGTTCGCGCAGGACGGGCGGCTCGAGCAGACGCCTCAGCTGCTCGGCCGCGCCCTGGGGCTCGACGCGACCGGGACGCGCGTGTCCATGGGCTTCCCCGACGTCGAGACGGTGCTGTCGACGCAGTCCGACACCGGGACGGTCAGCATCGAGATCCCGCGGTGGAACTCCGGCCCGGCGAGCGGCGACTCCGTTGCCGCCTTCACCGCAGCCGGCGCCAACCTCGAGACGCCACCGAACAACGACTGCTATGCCGGACTTGCCTCCGCCTCGAGCCCGGTCGTGCATCCCGACGGCGGCGTCGAGACGTCGATGACTGTGACCGGACCGCCGCGCTGCGGTGGCGACGCGGCGCTGGTACCGACGAGCGGCGTCATTCTCGACGGCTCCCACTTCAACGCCAGCGGCACCTTCCTGCAGAGCCTGCGGCCGGGGCAGCCGGCTCAGGTCATCCAGACCTTGGGCTTCCCAGGCGCCGTCGACGTGCTCGGCGGCAACCCGGTGCTCATCGCGAACGGCGCCCAGCAGTACCAGGACCTTTTCGGCGACAGCTCGTTCTTCGAGCGGCAGCCGCGCACAGCTGTCGGCGTCACCGCTGACGGCCGGATGCTGCTCGTCGTCGTCGACGGTCGGCAGCCCGGCTACAGCGTCGGGATGACGCTGCAGGAGCTGGCCAACCTCATGCAGTCGCTCGGTGCGCAGAACGCCATCAACCTCGACGGCGGCGGCTCCAGCACGATGTGGGTCAACGGCCTACGGGTCAACCGGCCCTCGGACGGGTTCGAACGTGGCGTGGGCAGCGCCCTCGTCGTCCTGCCGGGTGACGACCCAGGTCAGGCCGACCTCGTGCTCGCCGACCCCGCGCCCTCGTCGTCGTCGCCGGCACCGTCGCCGTCCGCGACGGCGGCCGCGATCCGCGCGCAGGCACGACGTGCCCCCGAGCAGCCGCTCGTATCACCTGTGGTCGGCGGTGAACCCGTCGCCGGCTGGACAGCCGCAGCGAGCGACCCGGGCAGCGTCGGCGGTCTTGCCGAAGCGATGGCCGCCGACGGCGTACCTCTCTCACCCGACCTGCAGCGAGCGAGAGCGGTCTACGACAGCAGCCGCTAGGAGGTAGAGAACGCCCCAACTTGGCCGGGACTAGGGGTACAGCCCGCGCGTTCGGTGCGCGTCGGCGACCCGACCGACACCGATCATCTGCGCGGCGGTGCGCAGGGAGACACCGCGCTCGGCGGACAGGGCGCTGACCCCGTCGTACGCCGACTCCATCAGCGCCCGCAGCCGGTCGTTGACCTCGTCCTCGCTCCAGAAGTAGGCCTGCAGGTCCTGCACCCATTCGAAGTACGACACCGCGACACCGCCGGAGTTGGCCAGGATGTCGGGTACGACGACGGCCTTGCGCGCCTCGAGGATCGCGTCGGCATCAGGCGTGGTCGGGCCGTTAGCGCCCTCGATGATGAAGTTGGCCTTGATGCGGTCGGCGTTCTCCTCGTGGATGACCCCTTCCAGCGCGGCCGGCACGAGCACGTCGACGTCGAGCTCCAGGAGCTCCTCGTTGGTGATCGTGTCGGTGCCTGGGTAGCCGACGACCGACTCCGCGCCGCTGCGCAGGTGCTTGAGCAGCGCCGCGGGGTTGAGGCCCTTCGGGTTGTAGACGCCGCCCTTCACGTCCGAGACGGCGACGACCATGCAGCCGGAGTCGTGGAGGTACTGCGCCGCGAGCCCACCGACCTTGCCGAAGCCCTGTACGGCGACCGTCGCACCGCGGTGGTCGACACCGGCCTCGCGAAGGGCGAAGAAGGTGGAGTACATGACGCCCTTCGACGTCGCGCCGCCACGCCCTTCGGAGCCGCCCACGCTGACCGGCTTGCCGGTCACGACACCGGTCACGGTGTAGCCCTTGTGCGCGGAGTAGGTGTCCATCATCCAGGCCATCGTCTGCTCGTCCGTGCCGACGTCAGGGGCGGGGATGTCCTTCTCCGGGCCGATGATCGGCATGATCTCCGAGGCATAGCGGCGGGTGACCCGCTCGAGCTCGTTGCGCGACAGCAGCCGCGGATCGACGGCGACGCCGCCCTTCGCGCCGCCGTACGGGATGCCGATGAGGGCGCACTTCCAGGTCATCCACATCGCGAGCGCGCGGACCTCGTCCATGTCGGTCGCGGGGTGGAAGCGGATGCCGCCCTTGGCCGGCCCGCGGGACAGGTTGTGCTGGACGCGGTAGCCGGCGAGCACCTGCATGGTGCCGTCGTCCCGGCGCAGCGGCACGGCGACCTGCATCGAACGCCGCGGCGTCGCGAGCAGGTCGTGCAGCCCGTCGTCGAGGCCGAGCTGCTTCACGGCCTCCGCGAGCTGGTGCAGCGCGCTGTCGAGGGCGGACATGCGGGCTGACACGCGGGCACCCTACCTATCCGGCGCGGTAGCCGATCGTCCCGCCGCGCGCGAGCGGCCCGAACAGCAACGTCGCGATGTCCGGAACCTCGTCCGGTGCGAGCTGGAGGACCGGTGCCACGGCGACGCCGACGGCTTGTCGCTGGTCCGGGCCACCCAGGGCGAGCACCGGATCCGAGATCGCCTGGGCCGAGACGCCACCGGGCGGCGCGGCGCCGGCATGGCAGTTGCCGGTCTGTACGCCGGGCTGCGCCGCCTCCTCGGCGTCGCAGTAGCCGTCCTTCGGCTCGTAGTACGCCGGCATCGGCACGACCGGCTTGCCGGTCAGCCCGAAGCAGGTCGGTCCCCGGTCCTCGCGGAACTTCGGCTCGTCCCCGGGCAGGTAGGCGCCTTGGTCCTGCGTCGTCTCGAGGGTGATGTGCAGCCAGGGGTAGATCCCGCCGAAGGTCTTCTCCCCGACGATCTCCTGCTTCGGGAGGGTGTGCAGCATGCACGCGTACTCGGGGCTGAACTGCTTGTAGAGCTGGAGCATCGGGCGGCTCTGGGCGGCGAGGTCGACCAGGCTCTTCTGGTTGATCCGCAGGAAGTCGTCCGCCGACTGCGCGAAGGTCCCGGTTGATGCGAGGAACGTCGCGAGCTCCTCGTTCTGGTCGACGAGGTTGCGGCTCGCGGCGGCGGAATTGTCGACCAGGCGCAGCAGATCAGGCGCCGCCGCGGCGTAGCTCTCGCTGACGTCGGCCAGGCCTCGGAAGTCCTCCATGATCGCCGGCAGCTCCGGGTTGAGCTGGCGGAAGTAGTCGTCGTTGAGCGCGAGGTTGTGGCCGAGCCGCTCGCCGCGGCCTCGCAGGCCGGTGGCCACGGCGTTGAGGGTCAGGCTGAGCTGCGCCGGCTTGAGGCTCTGCAGCAAGGGCAGGAAGTCGTTGAGAACCCGCTCGGTCTCGATGGATGT
Source organism: Actinomycetota bacterium (assembly GCA_033851845.1). GTDB lineage: Bacteria > Actinomycetota > Actinomycetes > Mycobacteriales > SCTD01 > RYN-124. The sequence goes on along the minus strand of JAWWOH010000077.1, from coordinate 26,000 downwards.
CTTGGACCGGTCCTGCGTGATGACATCGCCAGTCCGGATCGGACGGGCCGTCGAGTCCTCCGCGGCGATGAGGTCGACCTCCTTCTCGCCGAACAGCGTCTTGGGGAGAAGCTGGGCCGAGACGTCGGACGGGATCAGGCCGGCCTTGCCGGTGCTGAGAGCCAGCTCGATGGTCGCGCCCTGGCCCGAGCTGTGGATGCTCCGCACCTCGCCGACCCGGATTCCGCGCAGCTTCACGTCGGCGTGGTTGGAGAGCTGGTTGCCCACCCGGTCGGTCTGCAGCGAGACGGTGACGACCTTGGTGAACGCCTTGGTGTACAGCCCGACGCTGAGCGCCACCAGCAGACCGATCACAGCGAGGAAGGCCACACCGGCAGCGAGCCGGCGCGCCCGCGCTGCTCCCTTGACCAACGGCGCCGACATGGGGGAAGTATCTCCGAAAATCCCGCGGACTCACCATGCGGGTCGAATCGCATCTCAGTCGCGCTGGATCAGGTCGCGCAGGTACCGCCGAGGGGTGGACGGCACCTGCGCGCCGACGCCGATCCGCAGGACGAGCTGGGCGAAGCCGTCCAGCTGCAGATGATCGCGCAGCTCGGCTCGCATCGCGACGTCCTCGATCGGCTGATTCAGGTACGACGCGTTCGCGCCGGCGAGGGTGGCCCGGAGCAGGATGGCACCGAGCGCCTGACCCGCGGAGAACCAGTCACGGACGCGGTCGTGGGGAGTGCTCAGCACCGCCACCAACGGGCTGTCGAGCCCGGCGCGGTCGTGGGCGGGAGTCGAGCCGACGGTCGAGAAGTCACGCTGCACGAACTCGGCCGACTGCGACGCGGCCGAACCGCGCGTGTGGTTGCCGGGGACGCCGTCGCGCCCGGTGTCGCCTGGTGTACGTAGCCAGGGCGTCAGCTCGCGCTGGGCGTCGCCACGCCGCTGCTGCAGGCGGTCCGCGCGCTGCACGAGATCAGCCAGCGTCGCGCGGTCGCCCGGGCTGCTGACGAGTCGCAAGGCGCACCCCTGCGCAGTTGCGGCGGACTGCAGCTCGAAGGGCAGCTGGGCAGGGAGCGGCGCCGCGTCGAGAGGTCCTCGATCGGTGCGACGACGCGCCACCGCCCCCAGCAGGTCGAAGTCCTGCGGGTGCACTGGTCGGCGCTCTACCTCGACAAGGCGGGTCAACGGTCCGTCCGGGCCGTCAGGCAGGAGCGGCACGGCGGCCTGGAAGCCCATCGCACGCGCCGCGACGACGAGGTGCTGGGCGGCAGCGCCGCAGGAGATCAGCATCTCCCGGCCGTGCGGGTCCGTCGCGGGGAGTGCGCGGCCCGGATCTGGATAGAGCTCGAGGGAGTCGTCACGGATGACGAACTGCCAGGGCTGGGTGTTGTGCTTCGACGGCGCCCAGCGGGCGACCGCGGCGTACCACGACATGCGAGCCGCGCGTCCCTGCATCACGTCCGGCATCGGCGGCCACGGAGGTGCCGCGGCCAGGGTGTGGACCATCACTGCCTCCCGATCAGCTTCGCGTGAGGACGACCTTCAACGCGCCCGTGTTGGCCGCGTCGGCGAAGACGTCGTACGCCTTCAGGAAGTCGTCGAGTCCGAAGTGGTGCGTGATGAACTTCCCGGCGTCGAGGTTGCCGCCGCGGATGAGCGAGAGCAGCGTCGGCGTCGAGTAGGTGTCGACGAGCCCGGTCGTGATGGTGACGTTGCGGATCCAGAGGTCCTCCAGGTGCAGCGTCACCGGTGTGCCGTGCACGCCGATGTTCGCGACGGTCCCACCCGGGCGGATGAGCGTCGTGGCGAGCTCGAAGGTCGCCGGTACGCCGACGGCCTCGATCGCTACGTCGGCGCCCAGCCCGTCGGTCACGGCCTGGATCGCCGCCAGCGGATCCTCTGTCGAGTTGTTCACGACGATGTCGGCGCCGAAGCTCTTCGCGGCCTGCAACCGGGACTCGGCCTTGTCGATCGCGATGATGTGGCTGGGCGAGAACAGCTTCGCGCCGAGGATGGCGGCCAGGCCGATGGGTCCGGCACCGACGACTGCAACGGTGTCGCCGGGCTTGATGCGCCCGTTGAGGACACCGACCTCGTAACCAGTCGGAAGGATGTCGGCGAGCATCAGCAGGTCCTCGTCGGAGACTCCCGCGGGCGCCGGGTAGGTCGACGTGTCTGCGAACGGCACGCGGACGAGCTCGGCCTGTGTTCCGTCGATCTTGTGGCCGAGGATCCAGCCACCGCCGCCGAGGCACTGGCCGTACGCGCCGTCGCGGCAGTAGCGGCAGGTGCCGCACGCCGTGATGCAGGACACCAGGACCTTGTCGCCGACCTTGACGTTCTTCACGCCGGAGCCGACCGCCTGAACGGTGCCTACTGCCTCGTGGCCGAGGATCCTGCCGTCGGTGACGGCCGGGACGTCACCCTTGAGGATGTGCAGATCGGTGCCGCAGATGGTCACGGCGTCGACGCGAACGATCGCATCGGTGTCAGCCTGGATGACCGGGTCTGCGACCTCCTCCCAAACCTTGTTTCCAGGGCCGTGGTAGACGAGGGCGCGCATGACGGTCTCCGTTCGTTGATGGTGCTTCGAACGTAGGAAGAGCGGACCCTCGCCATTAGGGCCAGAGGTCCCATGGAAGGGCGCCGGAAGACCTTGACTACTGCGACACCACTGTTCCGCCCTGAGCCCACTCCGCCGTTCGCGGCGAGTCGGCGTCGATCAGCGCGCAGCGCGTCCCCGTGTAGTTGGTCGGCATGCACCGGTTGCAGTGCGTGCACAGCGACGGGGTGGCCGCGTCCTGCTGCAACCGGCGTACGAGGTCTGGTTCGCGCAGCAGCGCCCGGGCCATCGCGACGAACTGGAAGCCGTCGGCCATCGCCTGCTCGATCACGGGCCGCGTGGTGACGCCGCCGAGGAACACGAGCGGAAGGCGGACGGCGGCGCGGACCTGCCGGGCCTGCTCGCGCAGGTAGGCGTCTTCGTACGGGTAGCTGCGCAGGATCAGCCGGCCGAACAGCCGTACGCCGAAACGGATCGGTTGCGGCATCACGGCCGCGAAGTCACGCAGCGGCGCGTCGCCGCGGAACAGGTACATCGGGTTGAGCAGCGAGCTGCCGGCCGTGAGCTCGAGCGCATCGACACTGCCGTCCTGCTCGAGCCACCCAGCGACCTCGGCCGACTCCGGCAGGCCGAAGCCGCCTCGGGCACCGTCCTCCATGTTGAGCTTCGCGATCACCGCCAGCCGGCCGCCGACGGCACCGTGCACGGCTCGGGCGATGTCGCGAGCCAGCCGGGCCCGGTTGGCCAGGCTTCCGCCGTACTCATCCTTGCGACGGTTCAGCTTCGGGCTCAGGAAGGCACTCGCGAGGTAGTTGTGGCCGAGGTGCACCTCGACCGCGTCGAAGCCGGCTCGCTCGGCCATGCGTGCTGCGTCGGCATGCGCGGTCGCCACGCGTTCGAGGTCGCTCGGTGTGGCTGACCGCGAGACGTTGAAGGCCGTGATGTTCAGCCGCTTGCTCGGCGCCAGGGCCGGTGATCGATTTGACCGTGCCTCTGCCACCGGTCCTGCGTGCCCGAGCTGCGCAGAGATCGCCGCACCTTCGCCGTGAACTGCCTCGGTGAGCGCGCGCAGCCCTGGCAGCGCCTCGTCCCGCCACAGGATCTGGTTGCGGTCGGTGCGGCCGTCCTTCGCCACTGCGCAGTAGGCGACGGTCGTCATGCCGACGCCGCCGGCAGCCGGGGCCCGGTGGAACTCGATGAGCTCGCGGGTGATGAGCCCTCGCCGGCTCAACCCTTCGTATGTTGCGGCCTTGATGATGCGGTTCCGCAGCGTGATCGGCCCGAGCGCCGCCGGGGCGAACGCATCCGGCACCGCCGCATCGGCCATGCTCCTACTCTCGCCTGTCGGCATCGCGCGGAAAGCAGAGGCTCCCATGTTCTCGTTGCAGCAGCTGTCCGACCTCCGCGCGTGCGAGCAGCTGAAGTACCGCTACTGCCGGCTGCTCGACCAGAAGCGGTTCGACGAGCTGGGTGAGCTGCTGGTCGAGGACTGCACCGTCTCGTACGGCGGCGGTGCGATCACCCTTCAAGGCCGAGCCGACGTGACGGCGTACCTGCACAAGGCGATGGGTGGCACCCGCATCCTGACCAGCCACATCGTGAGCCACCCGGAGATCGAGGTGGACGGCGATGCGGCCACCGCGAGCTGGGTGCTGCACGACGTGGTGATCCTGCAGCACCAGGGAATGGCCATCCGCGGTGCGTCGTACTACGACGATCGGTACGTCCGTACGGCGGCGGGCTGGCGGATCGCACACACCGGCTATCGCCGCCTCTACGAGGAGATCGCGAAGCGGCCCGAGGGCACCAAGACGACGGCGAGCTGGTGGGACACGGACGGCCGGTCAAGCCTCGTCTAGCGGTCAGGTGTCGTCGACGAGGTGGAACTCACTGGTGCGGGCAGTCGTCCTGTCGTCGTACACCAGCAAGCCGTGATGCCCTGGCAGCCCCTCGAGCCAGGTGTGCGCTGCGGACCCCATGGCGACGGCAGCAGTGGCGTACACGTCCGCGCGCTCAACCGACGGGCCGATGACGCTGACACCCGCCAGACCGGAGGCCACCGCGCCGGTGCGCGGGTTGACGATGTGCGGCCCCCGCTCGTACGTGCCGGAGGTCGCGACGGCGAAGTCGCGACCGCTGACAACGGTCAGCACCCGGGCTCGGTCGTGCGGGTCGTTGATGCCGACTCGCCAGGGCTGACCCGGGGAGGACTCGCCGGCCAGCTGGACGTCGCCACCGCCGTTGACCGCGTGGTTGTGGCTGCCGTGCTCGTGCAGCAGCCGGCTGGCGCGCTCGATGGCCCAGCCCTTGACCAGGCCGGTTGGGTCAAGACCCGTCGGCAGCTGGGCGGTGAAGTACCCATCCGTTTCGATCTCGTACGCCGAGCACAGCGTCAGGACCTCTTGGACCAGCGGATCGGCCGCCTCCACACTGAGCTGTCCTGCGCGGATCTGGCTGATCTCGCTGTCCGGCTGGTAGGTGCTGAACAGCGCGTCGACGCGGTGCAGCCAGGTCACGACGTCGCGGATGGCGTCGGCCCAGCTGCCTGCGTCGCGGATCGCGACGGTGAAGACGGTGCCCATCACGTGCTCGACGTGCAGCATGTCCGGCTGTCTCGAGGCTGGGGTCATGTGCTCAGGTCTTGTTCAGGGCTGTCGATGCTGGCCGTCTCGTGCTTCGGCGTAGGAACCGCGTAGGCAGATTGTCAGGCCTGCAGCATCGCACCCATTGCGCGTCTTGCGGCGCCGACCGCGTCGCCCGACGCATCCTGGAAGCGGGCTGCGACGTGCCCGTCGGGACGGATCACGACCGCCCCTTCGGGCTTGACGCCGTAGGCGTCCTGCCAGGGTCGGTCGACACACCGGTAGGAGCGCCCTGGACCGACGTCGAGCACGGCGAGCGGAACGTCGGAAGCCTGCGACTCAGCACGCGGATCGCCGCTCAGCACAACGAACGCGCCCGCACAGGCATCGATGGTCGAGATGCGGCGTCCATCCACGTCCTCGAGGGTGACGTGTGGTGCACGGGCCCCCGGTCGTCCGGACTCGACGTAGTTGGTGACCGTCGACGCCTCCGACTCGGTGCCGTCGTCGACGATCGCCGCGGACCGGTAGATCGTTCCCATCTGCTGGCCGATGCTGAGGAAGTGCTCGTGCTGGTCCTCGAGTGACGCCGCCGCGTGCTCGGGCTCCCAGTTCGCGTCGGCCAACCGCTGGGTGTTGATCAGGGCGCGCTGACCGTTGTGGATCGCGACCGGCTTGCGCTCCGTCTCGTAGGTGTCCAGAAGTCTCTCGGCCGCACCCCACCGAAGGACAGCGGCCAGCTTCCAGGCGAGGTTCTCGGCATCCTGTACGCCGCTGTTCATGCCGAAGCCGCCGTGCGGAGGGAAGCGGTGCGCCGCGTCCCCGCAGAAGAAGACCGGCCCCATGCGCCACTGATCGGTGACCGCCTGCTCGTAGTCCCAGCGAAGGACGTCGAGGACCTCGATGTCGACGCCGGAATCACCGACGGCCGCGCGAATCCGCTCCTGCAGGTCCGCGTCGCCGAAGTCGTCATTCGGGTCGGCGGCGAAGGTGAACGTCCACTCCGAACCGTCTGCGGCGGCGATACCGAGCGTCCCTTCCGCACCAGGATCGATCGTCCAGGTGAGCGCGAACGGCCGAGCCTTTCGGAATCGGCTCAGGTCGGCACGGAAGTACACGCTGACCGAGTGCCCGAACGCTCCAGTGCTCGTCTCGGTGACGCCCAGCATGGTCCTCATCGGACTGTGCATCCCATCGGCAGCCACGACGTAACGGCTCGTCACCGTTGTCGTGTCGCCGGAGGCTGCATGGGTGATCTGGACGTTCGCCCGGCCGTCGACGACGTCCAGACCGGTGGCCTCGGCACCGAAGGCGAGGGACACGCCCGGGTGCTCCTCCGCACGTGCCCGGAGGATCTGCTCGTAGCGGTACTGCGGGCAGAAGCAGCCCTGTTCAGGTCCGAAGTGGTCCGGCATCGGTCCGAGCATGAGCCGGGCCCGCTCCCCGCCGTTCAGCCGGGTGACGAAGCCGAACCCCCCGGCGACCTCCGGAGGCAGGCCGTTCGCCCGGATCGCGGCTGCGACCCCCAATCGGCGGAAGACCTCCATGGTTCGCGGGTGGATGCCGAAGCCGCGAGGGTGGTTCGAGGTCGTGGGATGGCGCTCGACGAGCCGCGTGTCGATGCCGAGCCCGCCGAGGAGCGCGGCGGTCGCCAAGCCGACCGGCCCGCCGCCGATGACGAGCACGTCCACGTCCACGTCCGTCAACGGGTCAGCCGGCATCGACGACCGGCAGGCGCAGTGTCGTGCCGCCGTGGTGGATCGTGCGCGGCTGCACGTCGAGATCGGAACCGTCCAGGGAGTCGGGGGTGCCGAGGTTGCGGGCGAAGCGGGGATGTGCGCCGCCGGTCACGAGAAGTTGCAGGCGGTGCCCGGCCTGGAAGACGTGCCAGCAGGGGTCGAGGGTCAGTGTGAGGACCTGCTCCTGGCCGGCAGGGGTCCTCGGGTCCAGGCGCGTGAAGGCGTCCGCGACGTTGATGGACCGGCCCTTGGCGTCGACGTCGCAGAGGCGGACGAACAGGTCTGCGTGCGGGTTGGCGGTCGTGAGCCGCACGGTCAGCTCTGGGGCCCCCCGGAGCTCGAGACGCTGGGGCAGCGGCTCGCCGGTGAAGGCCGCGACGTCCTTGCGGTTGGCGAGCGCCCGGTTGTCCTTGGCGCCAGACAGTGCGGGGTCGAGTGCTCGGCCGCCGATGGCCGGTGTCGGGTCCGCGGGGTCGTAGACGAACGCCGTCTTCCCGGCATCGCTGGTCCCCTCGACCAGGCGGTCTGCGGCCAGGTGCAGCTCCACCGTTGCCGTGGCCAGCCCGAGATCCTCGAGGTTGCGCCACTCGTCGGTGCCCGTGACGAACGCCCGGACCCGGCTGGAACGGGCGGCGCCGTCGGCGAAGCGGTTGTCCAACCACTCCAGTGCCTCGCGTGTCATGTGCGCGGCAGCCTTCGTGGCTGTCTCCATGTGGGTCCAGGGACCGACGGTCAGCGAGACGTCGACGCCGCGGCCGCGCAGCGCGTCGTACTGCTCCAGCGTCTGGTCAACGAACCCGTCGCGCCAGCCGCCGATGAGAAGCGTCGGGACCTGGCTGTTCTTCAAGGCATCGGCGAACTGGTAGGCGTCCCAGAACGGGTCGCCGAGGTTGTCGTGATCCAGCCAGTCGCGCAGCCAGTGCCCGCTACCGGCCAGTGCTGTCTCGATCGCGGGTCGGACCGGGATCTCCTGGACCAGCTCGGACGTGCGGCGGTGCAGCCGGCGCATGCCGGCGGCCTGGCGAAGGGCACCGCCCTCCTCCGGCGCGGCCATCGCCAGGGTCCACCCGAGGGTGTCCGTGAGGGTGAACGCGCCGTCCTTCCAGACCGAACGGGAGAAGTCGTGGGGGCCGACGACGATGACGGCGCCGCCGTACTCGTCCGGGGGATCGCCGAGCAGCGCCCACTGCGCCAGGCCGAGGTAGGACCCGCCGAAGGTTGCCAGCCGCCGGCTGTACCAGTGCTGGTCGCGGAGCCACGCAACCGTGTCGTGGCCGTCGGCGGCCTCGTTGACCACCGGCTGGAACACCCCGCCGGACCCGCTGCGTCCGCGGACGCTTTGGACGACAACGTGGTATCCCTGCCGAGCGAACACCCGCGCATGCAGCAGATCGAGCGGGAAGCCGCGGCCATATGGGCTGCGGATCAGCACGGTCGCCTTGGGCTGCTCGGGCAGGTAGACGTCCGCAAGCAGCGCGACGCCGTCGCGCATCGGAACGGATGTCGTGAACTGCGTGTAGGGCTGCGCCTTTCCCCGGACCTTGAGCGCTCGCGCGAGGACGCTGTCGGCCGCCCGGTGTCGCACGGGCGGGCGGGCAGGTTCGGTGCTCATCCTGGGCTCCTTCACGCCAGCGCCGCGGGTTTGCCGAGGTATCGGAAGCACGAGCACGAGCCCACGTAGCCGAACGGCGCGAACACCGGTGGTGCGTCGTGGGTGTCGCCCCCGAGGCGCAGCCGACCACCGAGAATGTCGGTGCTCTGGAACGACTTCGACGCGGCGCCGAGACCCGCAGCGAATGCCGCTGTGTCATCGCTGCCGCTCGCGTTGACCAGGGCCGCATCGAGGATGCCGAACAGGTCGCAGATCTGCAGGAGGAAGACGTAGTCGCCCTGAGAAGCGATCGACTGGCCCTCGGCGCTCGCGATCTCGAAGCAGCGCTTGACCGCTTGGCCCTGTGGGATGCCGGTGGTGTCCTGAACGGGGATCCAGCCGACACCGAACATGCGCTTCTGCGCATCCGCGCTGTACTGGCTGGCTTGCACCGGCGTGGCCGCGATGCTGCTCAGGACGTACGACGGCGTGTAGGCCTGAGCCTGGGCCTGGTTCTCGAAGGCCTGCACGGCCGCCACCTCGAACGACGTCATGAACAGGACCCGCGAGACCCCCGCGGTCTTGTACGGCAATACCGCTGATCCGACCTGCGCGAAGAAGTTTCCCGCATCGTTGAACCCGGCGACGCAGTCCACGTCCCGGCGCTCAAGCGTGAGCCCTAGCGATCGCGCAACCGGCACAACGGTCTTGTCATAGGCGCGCGTGTTGTCCGGGCAGGCCTCGACGATGACCCCGATCTTCGTTGTGCGGGTGAGCAAGCCGGTCTTCGCCAGACCGCGCAGCTGCGCCGTCACCCGACGGTCGACCGTCGGCGACCCGGTCGTATAGAGACGCGGATAGCTCTTGAGCGAGCGCTCGTCCGGAGCGCCGTTGCCGACCTCGAGGTTGGTGGCGCCCGCTTTGGTAAGGCAACCCTCGTAGTTGCCGGAGAAGATGTTGCCGGTCTGGCTCACGACGAGCCGCACGTGGTTGTCCTGGGTGAACTTCGCGCAAGCCGCCGACAGGTCGTTCTCGTACGACGCCGACGTCGGGTCAATCGTGTACTCGATGGGCTCGAGCTTGCGGCCGGCCAGGCCGCCGTGCGCGTTGTAGTAGTGGATGAACGCGCGGGTGAGCTCGGCGGGGTCAACGCCGGCCGGGCTCTTCGCCCCGGTGGCGCTCGCTGCCGCTGCCGGCGACTTCGCGTCGAGCACCCCGAGCTGCAAAGGTCCGGTCTTCGGCTGCGTCGAGGACGGCCCCGACGTTCCGGTCGTGTTGGCACCCGCGGTTCCGCTCGCCGCACCGCCCGTCGTACTGCCGCCGGTCGTGCCGGCACCGGTCGTCGTGCCGCCAGCACCGGGCCCCGTGGCAGTGCCGCCAGTTCCGCCCGTGCCGGGGAGTCCCTGCGAACCCGAGGTCGGTGCCCCCAGCCCGCCGGTGGAACCCGAGCCCGAGGTGCCCCCGGGCTGGCCGCCGGAGACGGTCTGCGTCCCAGGCTGGACCGTGCTGCCACATCCCGTGAGGACGAGGGTGAGAAGGACAGCGCCGATCGGCGTACGGGTCCTCAGCATTGTGCCGCCTCCAGCAGCTCGGTCAGATCCTGGCGGCCGCGCCCCCGTGCGCGAGCGGTCGCGAACGCGTCCAGGGCGGCGTTCGAGACAGCTGGCGCGAGGTCGTGCTCCGCGAGCAGTTCGCGCACCAGGCGTTGCGGCGTCGCGAGCCCCTCGACAGTCGCTTCTGATGGCGTGTTCTCTTCGGCCAGACGTCGGTCGAACATCCGGCTGAGCATCGCGCTGTTCGCCCAGCTCGCGTTGAGCACTGCGCTGGCGACGCCCAGTGGCATGCCCATCCGGCGCATGAGCTCGGCCGCCTCTGCGGCGGCAGCGGCGTGGCAGCTGACGAGGAGCTGGTTGACGAGCTTGAGCTCGAGACCCGCGCCGGTCGGTCCGATGTGCACGACGCGCGACGCATATGCCTGCACGACCTCCACGACCGCGGCAAGGCTCTGCTGGTTGCCGCCGACCATCACTGCCAGCGTGCCGGCCGCCGCGCCCTCCGGCCCACCACTGACCGGTGCGTCGAGGAACACCGCGTCGCGCTTGGCCAGCTCCCGCTCGATGTCGCCGGCAAGTGCCGGCGAGAAGGTGGCGTGCTCGATGAAGACCTGGCCGCGGCGGGCTGCGCTGACCAGTCCGTCGTCACCGCGGTAGACCTGCTCGATGGCGCCGTCGTCGAGCAGGCAACCAACAACGACGTCCGTCCTGGTCGCGAGCTCCGCAGGCGAGGACGCCGACGTCGCGCCCCGCCCGATGAGATCGGTCTCGCGCGCTCTCGTGCGGTTGTGGACGGTCAGATCGAACCCGACGTCGAGCAGCCGGGCGGCCATGCGCGCGCCCATGGCTCCGAGTCCGATGAACCCGATGCGTGCTGCGTCCATCAGGAGGCCATGATCGTGTTGGCGGTCTCGCCGAGGCCCGTGATCGCCATCCGGATGCGGTCGCCAGGCTGCAGGAACCGCGGTGGTTCCATCTTCGCGCCTACGCCCGCTGGGGTTCCGGTGATCAGGACATCGCCGGGACGGATCCGGAAGACTGCGCTCACGCTCTCGACCAGACCGGGAATGTCGACGACCATGTCCGACGTCGAACCGTGCTGGCGCAGCTCGTCGTTCACCCACATCCGGATCTCGAGATCGTGCGGGTCCTCTACCTCGTCGGAGGTCAGCAACCAAGGCCCGCAGGGACTGGAGCCGTCGAAGCCTTTCGCGCGGCCCATCTGCAGGTGCATCCACGGCTCGCCGGCCGGCAGGATGAGATCGCGGGCCGTCATGTCCTGGATGTTCATGTAGCCGGCGACGTGTTCCATGGCGGTCTCTCGTCGGATGCCGTGCCCGGCTTTGCCGATGACGACAGCCATCTCGGCTTCGTAGTCGAGCTCTTCGGTGACCGCGGGCTTGACGATGTCGTCGCGCGGTCCGACAACGTTGGTCGTCGGCTTGGGCACGATGATCGGCTGCAGCGGTGGCTTGCCGCCGTTCATGCCCGCCATCTCCTGGACATGACTGTGGAAGTTGCCACCGATGACGATCAGCGACGGCGGCTTGGGGACCGGCGGTCCGAGCCGAACGGTTTCCAGGCGCACCCGAGTGCGCGCGGCAGCGACGTACTTCTCGGCCTCTGAGCGCATCGTCGGCAGCAGACCGAGAACGCCGTTCATCCCCACGCCGTCCAGTCCGAGGTCGGCGAGCCAGCCGACCAGCGGCACGACCTCGTCCTCGAGGAGGACCCCCGGCTGCTCCGCGCCGGGTAACCCGAAGCTGACGAGTCTCATGCCGCGCCTCCCCTGCTGTGGGCCTCTTGACGTCCGGTGCTGCGGAGGAAGTCGAAGTCGCAGCCCTCGGGTGCCTGCATCACATGTCGCTGGTACAGCCACCTGTAGCCGCGTTCCTCGGGAACGTCGCCAACGCCCCTGGCTCGTCGCTCGGTACGACGCTGCAGCTCCTCGTCGGTGACGAGCAGGTCGAGTCGCCCGGCATCGACGTCGAGCGAGATCAGGTCGCCGTCATGCACGAGCGACAACGGCCCGCCGACTGCTGCTTCCGGGGCGATGTGCAGGACGATCGTGCCGGCAGCCGTTCCGCTCATCCGGGCGTCCGAGATCCGCACCATGTCGCGCACACCCTGAGCCCACAACCGGACCGGGATCGGGATGGCGCCGGCCTCCGGCATGCCCGGGCCACCGACCGGGCCGCAGTTGCGCAACACCAGCACGCAGGACTCGTCCAGACCGAGGTTGTCATCATCGATGCGGTCATGCATGTCATCGACGCCGTCGAACACGACGGCCGGCCCGGTGTGACGCAGCAGTCCCGGCGAGGCGGCGCTGCGCTTGATGACGGCACCAGCCGGGGCCAGGCTTCCGTGCAGCACGGCGATCGCGGCCGACGGCGCTTGCGGAGCCGCTGACGACGCGAGCGCTCGAGACGGGCAGGTTGGCAGCGCAGCCACGACCTCGCGCCAGGCCCGTCCGTCCGCCGTGGCCCGGCCCAGAGCCACCTGGGGCGAGAGCGCGGCCAACGTTGCCGCGACGCCGCCCTCAGCGCGAAGGTCGTCGAGGTCAAAGGGGCCGTTGGGCTTGATCCGGCCGAGGGTCGGTGTCGCGCGGCCGGCGGCGGCGAGGTCGTCGAGCGTCAGGACCACACCGGCCCGCCCGGCCAGCGCAAGCAGATGGATGGCTGCGTTGGTCGACCCACCGAGTGCGCAGACGACGCGCCATGCGTCGAGGAGCGCGTCCCGCGTCACCAGGCTGCTCGGCCGGACGCCCTCACTGACCGCACGTACGACGGCGGCCCCGGTCTGGCGCGCGAGCTCGGCCTGCTCGTCGGAACCGGCATCCTGCAGGCTCGATCCGGGCATCGCGAAGGCGAGCACTTCGGCGATCATCGCGAGGGTGACCGCGGTGCCGAGCACGTTGCACACACCCGGTCCCGGACTCACCCGACCCTCGACGTCTGCCCACGCCTCGTCGTCAAGCAGGCCTGCACGACGCTCCTCCATGAGCCGCCAGGAGTCGTCGATCGTGAGTGCCCGCCCGCACCACTCTCCGCGCGGACGGATGCCCGCACCGAGCGAGACCGCCGGCTTGTCGGCGCTGATCGCGCCCATCAGCTGCGCCGCGACGGTCTTGTCACAGCCGTTCAGCAGGACGACGCCGTCGATCGGGCTGGCGGTGATCATCTCCTCGACGTCGATGGACATCAGGTTCCGCAAGAACATCGTCGTAGGCCGTACCAACGCTTCAGACAGCGAGATGGTCGGGAACACCAGGGCGGTGCCACCGGCCTGTTCGACGCCGTACCGAACGTGCTCGGCAATCGCCTTCAACGGCAGGTTGCACGGTGTCAGCTCGCTCCAGCTCGAGCAGATGCCGATGATCGGCCGGCGACGAACCTGCTCCGCCGTGAGGCCGCCGGAGCGCAGGAAGGTCCGGGCCGCGAAACCGGCATCACCGTCGAGCGCCGCGCTGCTCGGCAGCTCGGCGGTCATGTCGCACCCCCTGCTTCGATGACCTGCAACGCAGTCAGATACGCGCGAGCCAGGGCGACTGCGTCCGGGCAGGTGGGCACGAACTCACAGCCGATGCGGCCCTGGTAGCCCGACTTCACGATCTCGGCAATCAGGGAAGGCCACGCCAGCGTGCCGGTGCCGGGCTGTGCCCGCCCGGGGAAGTCAGCGACCTGCACATGACCGATGTAGGGCAACGCGCGGTCGAAGGCCGGCAGCAGGTCCGGCTCCTCCTGGTGCACGTGATAGGCGTCGAAGAGCAGCCGCAGCCGATCCGATCCGAGCTGGTCGAGCACCGCGATCGCGTCATCGATTCGACCCAGTAACGGGGAGCACCGGTCAACAGTGTTGAGCGGCTCGAGGAGCAGCACCGGATCGCTGTCGTCCAGGAGGTCCAACAGCCACTTGAGGTTCTCCCGCAGGCACGCCAGCTGGTCGGCCCGCGTGTGTCCCGGCATCCGAGCGCCAGCGAGGACGTTGATCGCGGTGGCGCCGGCCAGCCGCGCGAACTCGAGCGCGTCCATGACCTCCGCTCGCCAGCTCTCAGCGAGCGTCGGCGCGGCGGCGGTGCCGAAGGCAGGGGGTGCGCCTGCCGGAGCATTAACCGAGGTCAGCGACAGGCCGCGTGCGTCCAGTGCCGTCAGCGCCGCGGGCCAGTCCGGACGTTCTGGCGGCGCCCAGAGCTCGACGCAAGCGAATCCGTCGGCGGCGGCCGCTGCGCAGGCCGCCGCGAACGGACGACTGCCGTAAAGCGCAGGGATGCTGGCGCTGAGTTCGAGGACCATCTACTCTCTCGTTCGTGAGATATCTGAGAGATATCACCAGTGGGTAGCGCGGTCAACACAGGTCCGCCCGGGCTGCCGCTCACTGAGCGCGTCCATGCCCGGCTGCGCGAAGAGATCCTGACCGCCCGCCTGCTCCCGGGTGCGACGATCCTCGAGCCCGAGCTCGCGGCCCGGTTCGGCGTATCCAAGACGCCGGTACGGGAGGCTCTGCGGCTACTGGTGCAAGACGGGTGGGTGCTCGTGCTCCCGCGTCGCGGCTACCTCGTCCGGCCGCTCGGCCTTGACGACCTACGCGACGTGTTCCAGCTACGAGAGATGCTCGAGCCGGGGTTCGCCGCCGAGGCAGCCGCCCGGGTAGCCGCCAGTGACGCACGGATGAACGAGACCGTACGACGGCAGCGTCGCGCGAAGAACGACTTGGCCGCGGCACTGCAAGGCGCTGCGGACTTCCACGTGCGCATCGCGGAGATGTCCGGCAATGCTCGCGCCACGAAGGTCATCGCCAACCTCGTGGACGAGGTGACGCGGCTGCACTTCCTACTGCCGAGTCTGGAGAGCCACATCAGCTCCGCCGACGAGATCGCCGCCCATGAGCAGATCGCAGGGGCGATCGCAGCCGGCAACGAGCAGGAGGCGGCTCGCGGAATGCGTGAGCACCTGACCAGCACGCATCGGATCCTCGTCGAGGAGTTCGCGCTCCCCCGGCGGGCCTCAGGCGTCTAGCCGCGACCACGAAAGCAGAGGAGAGCTGGCAGTGCCATCAAGCGATGTCTACGACCCGGTCGAGGTCGCTGCGCCGGACGAGCTGCAGTCGCTTCAGCTGCAGCGGATGCGCTGGTCGCTCGCGCACGCATACGACAACGTTCCGCACTACCGCCAGGCCTTCGACAAGGCGGGCATCAAGCCGGACGACCTGACCAGCCTGTCGGAGCTGAGCCAGTTCCCGTTCACCACCAAGGCAGACCTGCGCGACAACTACCCCTATGGCCTGTTCGCGGTGCCTCAGACGGACATCCGCCGGGTCCACGCCAGCAGCGGCACCACTGGACAACCGACCGTCGTGGGATACACGGCTCGCGACCTCGACACGTGGTCGGACGTCGTTGCCCGCAGCATCTACGCCGCCGGCGGCCGACCGGGCATGACGGTGCACATCGCCTACGGCTACGGCCTTTTCACCGGCGGCCTCGGAGCGCACTACGGCGCCGAACGGCTCGGCTGCACCGTGCTTCCGGTCTCGGGCGGGCAGACGGAGCGGCAGGTCCGGCTCATCACCGACCTGCGGCCCGACATCATCATGGTCACGCCGTCGTACATGCTCGCGTTGCTCGACGAGTTCGAGCGACAGGGGCTCGACCCGCGAAAGTCTTCTCTGCGGATCGGCATCTTCGGCGCCGAACCGTGGACCGAGGACATGCGCTCGGAGGTGCAGGACCGGGCCGGCCTCGACGCCGTCGACATCTACGGACTGTCCGAGGTGATGGGCCCAGGGGTCGCGAACGAGTGCGTCGAGACCAAGGACGGCCTGCACGTCTGGGAGGACCATTTCTACCCCGAGATCATCGATCCGGCGACCGGTGAGGTGCTGCCGGAGGGCGAGTACGGCGAGCTCGTCTTCACCACCCTGTCCAAGGAGGCGATGCCTCTCGTCCGCTATCGCACCCGGGATCTGACCCGCCTGCTTCCGGGCACCGCACGGACCATGCGGCGGATCGAGCGCATCAGCGGCCGCTCCGACGACATGCTGATCCTTCGCGGTGTCAACGTGTTCCCGACGCAGATCGAGGAGCAGCTGCTGCGCGTCGAAGGACTGGCCCCGCACTACCAAGTCGTGCTGACCAGGCCCGGCCGGCTCGATGAGATGACAGTGCGAGCAGAGGCACGAGCAGACGTCAGCGCAGAAGGGCTTGCGTTACTGAGCAACCAGCTCGTTGCGCTGATCAAGGACAACGTCGGCGTCACCGTGACGTGCGAGGTCGGCGCACCCGGCACGCTCCCGCGCTCCGAAGGCAAAGCCCAACACGTGCTGGATCTTCGCGGCGACAAAGCCTGACCGATGTCCGCCGTCGAGGCGCGGGTCAGCGACCCAACCACAAGACAGAACCGGGTGTCGGGATCGAACCGACTACATCCGCTCTATAAGTTGGCTGGGCAGACGTCCGCCGGTGACCGTCGGTGTTCACTGAGCGTGCGCCTGAACACAACATGGTCCACAGGAGGTCACGAAAGACCGCAGCGGTCCGTCATTTTGGATGCCAACGTGGCCGCCAATCCAGGTTGCTTCAGAAGCCATGTGCGGGCCGTGCAAACAACGGTTCGCCGGTGGGCACGGCACGGAGCTAACGGCAGGGATGTTGGATGGCGGCGTTCTCCCGCCCTGCCTGACTCCGCTAGCGGCCGGCACCAACAGGTTGCCCTGTAAGTGATCCATCGACCGCAGCTACTCGCCGGCGGCGCGGCGAGCAGCTGTGACTTGGGAAGGAACCCGGGTGGCGCAGGGTAGAGCGAACGGAGCGGGCTCTTACAGGTCTACGGCGTACAGGTGCCACGGCTCGTCAAAGCCCTTGAGAGTCTGGTGGCCGCGGTTGAGGAAGCGCAGCGAGGACCCGGTCACGAGATCCCGGATGGTTGAGGACACGAGGACTTCGCCGGGGGATGCTGCGCTGAGGATGCGGTGGGCGAGGTGCACGGCAACGCCGCCGATGCCGGTGGCGCGTAGTTCGACCTCTCCGGCGTGTACCCCGGCGCGGGTGTCGAGGCCGAGTCGACGGGCTCCTTCGCGAATGGCAGCGGCGGCTTGGATTGCGGGAGCCGGGGCGTCGAAGGTCGCGAGGAAACCATCACCTGTGCTGCTGATCTCTCGGCCTCGGAAGCGCGCGAGCTGACGACGGGCGTGGGTGTCGTGGCTGTCGAGGAGGTCGCGCCAGGCACCGTCGCCAACGCGTCCTGCTGTTCCCGTTGAGTCGACGATGTCGGTGAACAGCACCGTGGCGAGGACTCGGTTGGTGCGGTGCGGCTGCCGGCTTCCGATGAGGAACTGCTCCACTTCGTCAAGCATCTGGTCGGTCGGTCCCGCGTAGAACAGGTGCTCGTCTCCGTCGAGCTCGACGAACTGGGAGCCGGGGATAGCTTCTGCCACGTAGCGCCCGGCGCTGGCTGGGACGAACGCGTTCCCGACGTGGTGCAGCACCAGGGTTGGGACCGCAATGATGGGGAGGACCTCGCGGACGTCAGTGTCGTAGAAGCGCTCCTGCATCCGACGGCCCATGCCGGGGCTGGCCGACATCCGTCGGTAGCGTCCGAGCCAGGTCCGAAAGGCGGTGTCGTCCTGGCGGCTGGGCGCGAAGTGCTCCACTACGCCCCCTGTTCCCCAGTCGCGCTCGACGGTGGCCAGGTAGGCGCGCTGCTGCTCGACGGAGACGCCTTGCGGGTAGTCCGGTGCGGCAGCGAGCCGTGCGAAGGTATCGGCGAGTACGAGGGCGCGCACCCTGCTCGGGTGTGTCGCGGCGAAGACCATGCTCATCGGACCCGCTCGGCGGTCGCGAACAGGGAGGCCTGGGAGGACTCGATCTCGTCCAGCACAACGGAGATGTCCTCGACGCCGCGTTCCAGCGTCGGGACGTGGTCAAGGGGTAAGGGGTCGGAAAGGCCCATGCCGCGCTTGTCGAACATGATCAGCCGGCTGAAGCTGGCGAGCCGGTCCAGGAAGCGTGCCAGCGGCGGGTAGTCCCACTGCGCCTCGATGTGCGTCGTCCATTCCGAGATGAAGACGAGGTCGACGGGACCTCCTCCGATGACCTGGTAGGCGAGGTTCAGGCCATCGGGTGCCTTCGCGTAGCGTCTCGGGAACGACGCTCATGCTCGCATCGCCTCCGCGAGCCACGCCGCGGCGGCGATGACCTCTGCGTCGAACCCGGCGCGGCCGATCAGCTGCACGGCGATGGGCAATCCGGTGGATCCCTTCAGTCCGGGTACGGCGACTGTCGGCCAGCCGAGCAAGGTCCAGAGCTGGGAGTGGAGCGGATCGCCGGTCGACGTCAGCCCTTTTGGTGCCTCCCCTGCGGCCGCCAAGGTCAGTAGGACGTCGCCGTCGTCGAAGACCTCGTCCTGCGCTGTGCGGACACGGGCGGCCGACGCCAGCACCGCTTCGTGCTGCTCACAGCTGACGGCATCCCCCTGGGCGAGGTAGTTCTTGAGCGAAGCTGACAGCCTGTTGGCGTGGTGTTCCCGCTCGAATCGGAGGGAGCGAGCGGCCTCGTAGCACTGGATGAGCGGTTGGCCTTGTGCCAGGCCGGCCAGCACTGCCGGGTCGCGTTCGGTGACGCGTGCTCCGGCGGTCCGTGCTCGGTCAGCTGCCGTTGTCACGGCTGTTCGAGCGCTCCGGTCCGCCTCGGTCCAGTACTCGGTGCGGAGGAGCGCGAACCGCGGTGGCGTGTCGATCGGCGCTGGCGGTGTCTGGTCGCCCAGGACGCGACGGACGGCTTCGAGGTCTGCTGCTGAGCGTCCGAACCACCCTACGGTGTCCAGAGAGGGCGCGATGACGCGGATGCCCTCGCGCGGGACGGCACCGAAGGTCGGTTTGAAACCCCACACGCCGCAGAAGCTTGCGGGCCGGATGACCGAGCCGCCCGTCTGGGTGCCGAGTGCGATGTCGGCCATACCCGCGGCGATTGCCGCGGCGGACCCGCTCGAGGATCCTCCAGGTGTGTGGGTCAGCCGCCAAGGGTTGCGAGTCGGTCCTGGGAAGAACAACGCGAACTCGGTGGACACGGTCTTGCCTAGGCACACGGCACCTGCGCTTCGCAGCCGATCAACGACCCAGGCATCGGTCTTCGCGGCCTGCGCGGTGGGGATCTGCGACCCGCAACCCGTCGCGAGGCCCGCCCTGTCGATGTTGTCTTTGACAGCCAGGACCAGGCCACTCAGTGCTCCACGAGACGAGGCCCGATCCGCCTCGATCGCCTCTTGCCCTGCCCGCTCGATGTCGAGGCGTGCCCAGGCTTGGACGTCGCTTTCGCGGTCCGTGACGGCAGCGACCGCACGCTCCACCGCCGCCGAGACCGTCATACGGATCTAGTCTTCCTCGCCGGTCAGGCCGGCGCTGCTTCGGGGATCAACGCGATGTCAATCGAAGGTCGGAATCGGCCGAGAGTGCTGAGAACGTCGTGCAGCGGATGGCCGATGAACCCTTCTGGTGCGCCGGCAGAATGGCCACCGATCCGCGGAAGCACGGCGCGGCTCAAAGTGGCTTCGAACACCGGGCCCCAACGACGGGCCCCGAGCCTCGCGGTGACGGAGCAGTTGTCGACCATGTGGGCGACGCCGCGAGCATGCATGTAGGGGATCAAGCTGTCTACGGCCTCGATGACCGACTCGTTCGCGATCTCGGACCAGACGTGGCCCTTGCTGCGAAGCAGGTCGGCCTGAGCCATCATCATCGCCGCGAACAGTCCGGCGGCGACCGGGTCGATGGGTCCCGGGTCGTCGGTGCGAGCAGCTCGGACGCGCGCAGCGACCTCCCACATCGGCGTGCCCTCGACCTGCGGCATCGGGTGGTCGTTCAGGCGCGCGCCAGCGGCGACGACAGAGGCGATCTCGCGACCTGAGTCGACCTCCTCATAGATCTCGGCGAGCAGCCCGTACAGCGGTCCGTACGAAGCGTTGTACGCCGACCCGAAGGCCGACTGCTCCGCAACGGAAAGGCTGCCGTACAGCCCCTTGAGACCGTCGCGGGAGATCGCCTGCCGGATCGGCCCGGTGAGGGTCTCGCAGCTGCTGCGGAAGGCCAACTCGGCCGGGATACCCGTGTCCGCGCGCAACCGGTAGAGGCTCTCGACCAGGCCGTGCAGCCCACCGAGCAGCACACCTCGCTCGCCGAACACGTCCGAGCGGTACTCCTGCTCGAGGGTCGTGCGGAAGGTACAGGGAGCTCCGATGCCGACGGCCCACGCGAGAGCGAGATCGGTGGCCCAGCCGTCAATGTCCTGCGCGACCGCGAAGCTGCAGTTGATGCCGGCACCGCCGTCGCCCTGCTCGTAGAGCCGCCGGACCGACGGTCCCATCCCCTTCGGGCAGACGCCGATCACGTTGATATCGCTCGGCACGTCGACCCCGATCGCGTGGAGGTAACCGAGCAGGAAGCCGTGGGACAAGCCGAGCGTCGCGCCGGGTTGCAGGGCCGCGAACACCTGCGGGTACACGGTCGCCTGCGCGGCGTCGGAGATGAGCAGCAGTACCAGGTCCGAACGCGCGATGACCTCGTACATCTCGCCGAGGGTCCCGTCCTCCTCGGTGAAGCCGCACTCGCGCGCATCGGAGGCAGAAGGTGAGCCCTGCTGAAGGCCGACGACGACGCGGGTACTGGTACCGACAAGAGAGTCGCGCAGGTTGGCCGCCTGTGCACGCGCCTGCGATCCCCAGCCGATGACGCCAATCTCATCGACGCCTTGAAAAGCCTGAGGAATCAAGGATCGGAGGTGTCGCCCGCCGACCAGGACAGATTCGACGGTGCCGGCCAGCTCGACCTGCTCCACGGGGAAGATGTGAGAACAGAAAGTAGTCATAGCTGAAGGAAAGCCCGAGATGTCGTAATGCGTCCAGTGAAACATGGGGATCACTGTGATGCACTCTGTGCATGACTTCTCTTGATCAGCTCGAGCTCTTCCAGCACTTGGCGGCGACGCTCCACTTCGGGCGTACGGCAGCGGAATGTCATGTGACGCCCTCGACGCTGAGCCGCACCATCTCGCGTCTGGAGGCGGAGACCGGCGTGCGTCTGTTTGATCGGGACCGGCGCACGGTCGGGCTCACGCCGGACGGTGTCCGGTTCCTCGACACCACGCATCGCGTCCTGACCGAGTGGCAGCGTTTCGGCCCCACGGAGCCTGAGGAGATCGTCTCCGGAACCTTGACGCTGTTCTGCACGGTGACGGCGAGCCAGACGATCGTGCCGTCCTTGTTGGCCACGTTCCGGGCGACCCACCCGTCGGTGCACCTGGCCATCGAGACGGGGTACGCCGCGGAAGCCCTAGAACGACTGAGGGACGGTAGTGTCGACGTGACCATCGCTGCACTGCCAGCGCGCACGCCCCGAGACCTGCTGGCCCACGTGATCACCTCCACCGACATGGTGCTGGTGGTGTCGAGCGCCAGTGGTCTGACATTGCCGACCTCGGTGTCGCCGGCCTGGTCCAGCGTCCCGTTCGTGCTGCCAGAGACCGGCCTGAGCCGCACTCTGGTCGATCTGTGGTTCCGGCGGTTGCGGGTACGGCCCACAGTCGCCGCGGAGGCGCACGGACATGAAGCGGTACTAGCCCTGGCTTCACTGGGCTGCGGCGTCGGCATCGTCCCCGACCTCGTTGCACAGCAGCGGCCCCCCGGCGTCGACGTGGTGGCCGTAGACGTGAAGCTACCGTCGTTCCGGATCGCCGCCTGCACCCTTCCCAACTACCTCGAGCAGCGGCCAACGCGGGCGCTCTGGCACTCCCTAACAGGTACCTGAACCCACACCCTGCCAGCCTTCGGTCCGCGTCGCGTCTGACACAGAATGGGTCAGATTGCTCAGCGCCGTTCTCGAACTACGCGGGCCGCAGGCCGTTCCAGTCTGGGCCGGCACGGCAGCCGGAGACATCGGGCTTCTGTCGATTCTCGAAAGCGCGTGGCGGGTGAAGCTGCCGCAGACCGGCGCTGTGCTCGACGCGCTCGCAGTCACCAGCACAGACAAGTCCGTCGCCAAGGCCGCGCCCCGGTCAGCGCCTTGACCGACGTGCCGTCGGCGAGCAGGAACCCACCGACCACATCCATCTGCCACAGCTCCAGCGGCCGGCCCCGCTCCCACCGCCGCCATGCGTCCTCGCGACGCAGCCGACGGGCCGGCTCGATCACCCCGGCCCGCACCAGACAGCGATAGACCGCCGACTCCGACACCGCCGGCGTCACGCCCTTGCGGGCTAGTTCCACCATCAACCGATGCGGACCCCAGTAGCCATGCGCGCGGCGCATCTCCAGCACCGTCGCCTCGACCTGCGCCGGCATCTGATGCGGACACGAGTCTCGGCCGATGCGACCGGTCCGCCAGCCCCTCCAGACCGCCGGCCTCATAGCGCGCCAGCCAGGTATGCAACGTCTGCCTACTCACCGACCATTCGGCCGCGACCTCCTTCACCGTCCGGCCATCGCTGATCACCGCGAGGATCGCCTGATACCGCTGCTCCGACACGCTCAACTCCCTCATGCTGAGGGAGTGTCAAGAATCAACCGAAGGCCGTGTCAACCATCAGCCGAAACCGTGTAAAGGGTCAGCCGAAGCTTGTCTGTCAAGCTTCAGCCGACCCAATACATTTGAGGCAGAGCCGGGTGTCGGGATCGAACCGACGACATCCGCTTTACAAGAGCGGTGCTCTGCCAACTGAGCTAACCCGGCGAGAGCCCGATCCTACGGTTGCTGCGAGATGGTGATCGGGTACGACGGGTGCCGGTCCGCTGCCGCCACCTCGGCGGCGTCGAAGTCGGCAACGACGTCGTAGCCGCCGGCCTGGACCCGTCCACCGTGCGAGTCGACCTGCGCCCAGGTCGTCGACCAGTTGATGCACGCCTGGGTTCCGATGGCGAGCTGGTGCGGGGTAGCGGCGAAGTGCCGTCCGATGGACCACCGCCACACCTCGATGCCCGACCGCCGCACGCTCAGGTCCAGCTCGCGAGCAGTCTCGTAGCTCAGGACCTCGGTGGCCGTCCCGACGTTGCAGATCTCAGCCGTGATGGTCGTGTCCCCGGTACTGGGGTTCTGGCTTGCGTAGATGTCCGTGCACAGACCGCGCTGCCCCTCCTGCTGCTTGCGCGCGGGACACATCAGGTCACCATTTGTGTAGAGGACGCTGGACCCGCGGGTCATCGGGCCGGACACCGGCTTCGTTCCTTGCGCGCTGACGCCGTTGCGGGACGACGTGCCAGCCGAGGTGAGGTCCGAGCGCACAGTGTCGTGGGCCTGCGGATCTGCGACCTGCGCGCGCCGCGTGGAGACAACGGCGAGCGACGACGCGGCTGCCGGCGGGGCGGTTCGGCCGGGCGCAGCCGTCGGGTCGGCTCCCGGCAGGACGCCCAGACCGGTCGACGACGACGGAGGCAGCGGCTCCTGCATCAGGGTCGGCTGACCCGCACCCCCCGTCGAGGCGAGCAGCGCCACCGCGGCGAGCAGGCCGGCGGCGCCGGTGGCGCCTGCCTTTCGATTGCGACGACGGCGGGCCGCGACGAACGCGAGCCGAAGCCCGTCCGCCGGCGGTGCCACCGGGACGAACCCCCCTGGGAAGGTGCTCATGCCGACACCTCCCTCTCGCTCGAGGCGACCGCGGCCGCCAGCAGGTTGCGCGCCTCGTGCAGCCGGCGCTTCACGGTGCCGACCGGCCGCCGGATCGCTGCTGCGATGTCGGCGACGGACAGATCGGCGTAGTAGTGCAGGAGCACGACCTCGCGGTGGCTGACCGGAAGCCGCTCGACCAGATCGCGCAGCCAGGGGTCGTGCGCGGGCCGACCCTCGGTGAGGCCCTGGCCCAGGCGGGCGACGGCGACCCGCTCACGCCCGCTCTGCCGCCAGCTGTGCTTGCACAGGTTGGTCGCGACGACGTACACGAACGCCCTGGGCTCCCGGACCGAGCGCCACCGAGCGAACAACCGGGTAAAGGCCTCCTGCGCCGCCTCCCGGCCCGCGTCGGTGTCACCGGTCAGCGCGGTCAGGTAGCCGGCCAGCCGCCCGAACTCCGACGTGTAGAGCGCCGCGAAGTCGGTGGCGACGCCGGCGCTGACGCCTGGCAGCGAGGGCAGTGCCGCCTCCGCAGCCGGAATCGGTGGCGCGAGCGTGAAGCCGCCCGTCAGCACGTCGGCTGTCACGCCGCCGCCCACCCGCAGAGGCGTCCCATGCATCCGAGAGTTCGACGTGACCGGAAAGGTTCGGTCGGATTTGCTCCATACTCACCAGATGCCCGACGGACCGGTGGGAAAGGTCGGCCGCGTCCTGGTCCGGATCCGGGGTGGAGAGGCACCCGGCGAGGTGCGCGTGGTGTACGCCGGCATGCCCCACGCCTTCATCGCGTACGCCGAGGATCCGCTGCCGGTAGGCACCGAGGTGCTCGTCATCAACGACAGGGGCGCTCGTCGTATCGACGTCGAACCATGGAACATGCCGGGACAGGGCGTCTCCGGTGAACCAGGGAGGACCTGATGCTCGGCTACCGCGTTCCAGCCCCCAACGAAGCCCTGCTGATCAGTGGGCGCAAGCAGCGCCAGGCAGACGCCCAGTTCAAGATCGTGACAGGCCACGGCGTCTTCGTCGTACCCGTCGTCTCGCGCGCATCAGTCCTCACGCTGGCGATGCAGGAAGCCGAGGTCGAGGAGGACTGCTACACGCAGCAGGGCCTGACTCTCGGCGTGAAGGCCGTGATCGCTTTCAAGGTCGGCGATGACCACGAGAGCATCGCCGCGGCGGCGCGGCGCTTCCAATCCGACCAAAGCCAGATGGCGACGCTCGTCGGCCGAATCTTCTCGGGTCATCTGCGCAGCATCATCGGATCGATGACCGTCGAGAGCATCATCCGAGACCAGCAGAAGCTCAGCGACAACATCCTGGACGCGTCGAAGATTGAGATGGCGAGAATCGGTCTTGCGGTCGACTCGCTCCAGATCAGCCAGATCGACGACAAGGGCAGTGGCTACATCGCCTCGCTCGCCGCTCCACATCAGGCCGCTGTGCGACAGGCGGCGAACGTCGCGCAGGCAGCCGCCGACCAGGCCAGCGCGATGGCGCAGCAGGAGTCCGACCGCAACCAGGCCGAGTACGCCCGACAGACGGCCATCAAGCGGGCCGAGTACCAGGCGGAGATCGACCAGGCCCAGGCCCGGCAGGCCGCAGCCGGTCCGCTCGCCGAGGCGCAGGCTCAGCAGGCCGTGCTCGCCGAGCAGGCCCTCGTTGCGGCGAAGAACGCCAAGCTGCGCGAGGCCGAGCTGATCGCCGAGATCGTCAAGCCGGCAGAGGCCGAGGCCGCGCGCATCCTGGCGATCGCCAAGGCGCAGGCGGACGCGACCCGGCTGTCGGCCGGCGCCGCTGCCGCGGAGGGCCGCATCGCCCTCGACCAGCAGATCATCGCGCAGCTGCCCGACATGCTCGCCGCCGCCGCCGAAGGACTGAACGGCGCGAACCTCACCGTGCTCAACGGCGCCGAAGGCCTCAACGGCGCCGTCGCCAGCCTGGCCGGTCAAGGGCTGGCGATCCTGCGGACACTCACCGAGTCGTTGCCGGGCCGGGGCGATGGCGGTGCGGTCGAAGAGGGCGTCATCGACGACGACGGCGAGGACGGCGTACTCGAGGACGACACCGACAGCGTCACCTGACGGGTAGGAGTCACGACCGCCGGCCCTGGGTACAACGCAGGTACGACGCACACGTCGCTCAGTCCGCCGGCGGCCCTGTCCTACCCCCCCAGGATGGGGCCGTCGGCTCGAGCAGGCTCACGCCAGCGTCGGCGACCCTCATCTGGTCGCCGAGGACGTCCGCTGTGGTTCAGCCCGCGTCGGCGACGGTGCGCTCGCGCAGGTGCCCCTCGAGCTTGCGCTTGATGCGCTGCAGCGCGTTGTCGATCGACTTCACGTGCCGCTGGAGCCGCTCGGCGATCTCCTGGTAGCTCTTGCCCTCGACGTA
>JAWWOH010000100.1:0-15832 GCA_033851845.1 Actinomycetota bacterium | reverse complement strand
AGAAGGCCGCGTCGCTGCGCGACCGCGAGAAGACCCTGCTCGGTGAGAAGGCGCAGCGCGAGAAGGAGTGGAAGGCCGGCGACATGGACGTCGTCGCCGAGGTCGACGACGAGCAGATCGCCGAGGTCCTGGCCATCTGGACCGGCATCCCGGTCTTCAAGCTGACCGAGGAAGAGACCGCCCGGCTGCTGCGCATGGAGGACGAGCTCCACAAGCGGGTCATCGGCCAGGAGCAGGCCATCAAGGCCGTGTCGCAGGCGATCCGGCGTACAAGAGCAGGTCTGAAGGACCCGAAGCGCCCCGGTGGCTCGTTCATCTTCGCCGGCCCCTCCGGCGTCGGGAAGACCGAGCTCGCGAAGACGCTGGCGGAGTTCCTGTTCGGTGACGAGGACTCGCTGATCCTGCTCGACATGAGCGAGTTCATGGAGAAGCACACGGTCTCGCGACTGGTCGGCTCGCCGCCCGGCTACGTCGGTTACGAGGAGGGCGGGCAGCTCACCGAGAAGGTGCGCCGCAAGCCGTTCTCCGTCGTTCTGTTCGACGAGGTCGAGAAGGCGCACCCGGACGTGTTCAACACGCTGCTGCAGATTCTCGAGGACGGCCGCCTGACCGATTCGCAGGGCCGCGTCGTGGACTTCAAGAACACCGTCATCATCATGACGTCCAACCTCGGCACTCGCGACATCGGCAAGGGCTTCAACCTCGGTTTCCAGAAGGACGGCGACAAGATCGGCGCCTACGAGCGGATGAAGCAGAAGGTCCAGGACGAGCTCAAGCAGCACTTCCGGCCGGAGTTCCTCAACCGCATCGACGACGTGGTCGTCTTCCACCAGCTGAGCGAGGAGGAGATCGTTGTCATCGTCGACCTCATGCTCAAGCGGGTCGACGGGGCGTTGAAGAACAAGGACATGGGTCTCGAGGTCACGGCGCCCGCGAAGGCGCTGCTCGCCAAGAAGGGCTACGACCCCGTGCTCGGTGCGCGCCCGCTGCGGCGCACCATCCAGCGCGAGATCGAGGACAACCTGTCCGAGCAGATCCTGTTCGGCACGCTCAAGGCCGGCGAGATCGTCGTCGTCGACGTCGAAGGCGAGGGCGAGGAGGCGAAGTTCGTGTTCCGCGGCGAGCCCAAGCCGGTGTCGGTCCCGGACGCGCCGCCGGCCGACCTGGCTGCCGGTGGTGCCCCGCTCGCCGGTGGGGCCGAAGCCGCGGAGTAGTTCGTCGTACGTCGCCGAAGGGCGGTCTCCCGATGCGGAGGCCGCCCTTCGGCATCTCGACAGTGCGTCTTGAGCCGCAAAAGCGGACACGACAGGACACAAGGGGCCGGGACTAGGAAATAAGTAGGGTGCCAGCCCTCCCGCGCGCTTCCGTTCTAACCATTTTCATATCCCCATCGGCTGGTCACGTGTGACCGCCGGACCCGCCACGGGGGTGGTGGGCGCTTCGGGGGAGGCACAGCGATGTCGATTGTTCGGCACAAGTACGTGGGTCGGCACGTCCGACAGACACGGCGTTCGATGGCGGCGTGTGCGGCCATCGTCACGGCTGCGGGGCTGGCGCTCACGCTGCCCACGTCCAGTCCGGCGTCAGCAGCGGATCCGTGCACGACTCCGCAGCTCAGTGACGTCATGGTGAGTCAGGGCTTGCCTACGTACGGCGTGCTGGCGCGGGGAAAGTCGACGCTGGTCAAGCTCTTCCTCAGTACGCCGGCATGCCTTCCCGTCGGCGTCAGCGTCGCCGTCACTGGCGCCACGTTGACGGCCAACACGACGGCGACCCCCATCGAGCTCGACGGGTCCTTGCCGCTGCCGCCGCTCGGATCCCCGAGCACCGCGCCCGTGCCCGCGTCAGCGAGTGACGTGCAGTTCCTCGTGCCGGGCTCGTACATCAAGCCTGTCAGCGGCCCAGTCAACTTCTCCGTCACGGTGCGCTACCAGGTCACGACGCCCACGGCGCCTGCACTGCAGGACGCTGTCACGTTCGCCACGATGCCCGGGACCACGAGCCCGATCAGCGCCTCGGTCGCACCGGCCGTCCTTCCGGCCGGCGTCCTCGTCGTGCCGATGGGTGACGCTGCGAAGTCGGCCGACGCGCAGTACCCGGCCGCGGCTCGGTCAGCGCTCCAGGTCGGCATGACCTCGCTCAACCGCGTGCTGCCGGTCGCTGACTCGGGCGGCCTCGTCTACAACCTGAACGCCGGCATGCTCAACCTCGGCGCCCACAACGAGCCCACCTCGACGGGTGGGACGGTTGCCAAGAACTACATGTCGACGGGCACCTTCTGCGGGAGCAGCGAGCAGATGCCCTACATCGCTGCGCAGCTCGAGGCCACGCGAGTCGCCTGGAACAGCATCTCGGGCAACACCCGGGCGCAGCGCGCGCTTGGTGAGGTCTGGCAAGGCGTGAGTCTCGGCGCAACGACGAATACGAACAGCGCCTGCACAGAGGGCTACGCGCAGGTTCGCGGGGTCTCCGCTTGGGGTCGCACCGTTGGCACCTCCCTCCAAGGCACATCCGTGACCGGCGCAATCGCAGCGATGGAGTACGCGCACACGGTCGGCGCAGTGAACGAAAGCGACCCGCGGTACGACGGGAGCCACCACTCCAAGAACGTCGCGGCGGACGCGACCGCTAAAGGTCGTGCCTACAACCTCTACACGCAGCAGTGGCTGCAGGACAACCGCACGGCCATGCAGTACACCCCGACCGGATGGAACGACACCAACACGTTGTACGAAAAGGAGGACTGGGACTGGCTGCAGTGCTCGGTCCTGCCGGCCGTTCCGGCCAACCCGGTCGCAGGCTCGTCGTGCCGCAACCCGGGCGAGTTGACCTACGCGGCCGCAGGTGGGGCTGGCCAAGGGACGTTTGTCGTCACCGGCAGCACAGACGGAACGGCTGCCGGTACCGACGCCTACTCCTACACCTCGACCGACAACCGTCAGGACCCGGCACAGCCCAGCAGCGGTTACCGCGTCGTGCAGCGTTCTGCGAGTGGCATCGTTCGCAACGACCCGATCGATGTCCACTTCGAGATCGATGAGCACGACGGCCCGACGGCCGATGAGCACGCCGTGCTGCGCGGCAGTTTCGGTGCTGCGATCCCTGCAGACTCCCGTGCGACGAACGTCGAGCTGTGGCGCGGTGCACCAGGCGCCGCAGGCAGCACGCTTCTCTACAGCCGGCCGCGCGACAACGCTCCGCAGTTCATCGCCGCGCAGGCGCAGGGGCAGAGCATCAGCGTGTCCGCTAACGACGAGCGGCCCAATGACCTTCGGCTGGACCTCTTCGTCTCGTGCCCTGGCGGCAGCACCTCGCCGCTGGCCACCGGGGTCAAGCCGACCACCGTTGCCGACAAGGTCGCCGTGTTCAGCCAGCCGTACGACGCGAGCCTGGCCTGCACGAACGGTCAGCTCAGCTACCGCGTGAGTGACGGTTTCCTCGCCACCACGCAGGGCGACCTCAGCACGACGTCTTCGGTGGTGACGGGGTCCGCAGCGATCTACTCGCCGGCGGCCGGCGTCACGCCGACGGCGTACCAGGCCCTGAGCCTGTCCGGATCCGTGCGTGACGCTCTCGACAAGACTGTCAACGACCTTCGGTGGTCGCTCAGCGGGCCGAGTTTCCCCGTCACCCCACAGCTCGTCACAGGGGCAACCGCCAAGCTGGTGCCACCGCTCGGCGGTTACCAGCCAGGCAACTACACCCTGACTCTGCGTGGCTTCGCGAGCAACGGAAGCGAGATCGCCTCCACGACGCGTGGCTTCACCGTTCTCGCCGACACGGACGGGGACGGAATCGCAGACCGGGATGAGCTGCAGACCTGCTATCCGGCCAATGCGGTCACCGACGCTTCCAACGCGGTGCTCGACAGCGACACGGACGGGCTGGCAAACGTGGACGACCCGGCTCCGTGCGACTTCGCCAGCACAACGGGGGGTCAGTTCAACCCGACGTCGTTCTACAAGAACTCGAGCGGCAACAACGTCAGAGTTCAGCTCGTCGGCGCGAAGATCGATCTGACCACACTTCGTCAGTCGGACATCTTCATCACGCAGATCGCCGGCTACGCGACGAACAACTTGACCGGTTCGTCGACGAGCCTCCCCGCCACGTCCTGGGTGGTCACAGGACCGACAACGGCCACGGTCACCTTCGACCGGACGACGTTGAGCAACGTGCTCCTCTCCCGTCCGAGCATGCTCGGCTACATCCCGTTCTACGTCGGAACGCTCGACGGGCGCCTCAAGGGCGCCGACCCGTCCGCCCCGAACGTCTTCCCGTAGAGGAGCTAGTCATGAACAAGCGCATCTGGGCGGTCGCGTCCGCGACGGTAGTTGCCCTGGGCATTCTTCCGGTGGCTCACGCAGTGGCCGGTGGCACGACCCCGACAGAGACCGGTTGCTACGACATCACTCCGGCGAGCCAGGGCGCCTTCAACGACGTGTTGAAGTCGGCCTCGCAAACCGGTAGCGGAACACTCGTGGACCCGTATGGTCCGGTCAAACCGACGTACTTCGCGAACGCGGCGTCGCTTGACAGCACCTTGGTGCTGGGCGCCGCCAGTTGCCCCACGGCCACTTACTCAGTGCTCGTGTTCCCGCGCGGCTCGGACCCGTCGAAGGTGCGCCCGCTGCGCACCATCACACAGCCCGGTGACGGCACCACCGGCACCTCGCGCGACAACCCGTTGGAAATCTTGGGCCTGTTCGACCACCAGTCCGAGGTCTGCGTCGACGCCTTGGTCCAGGTGCTCGACGGACGGACCGTCATCGACACCGCGCCGGACACGGGTACCAAGACGATCTGCAAGGACGGTACTGGGGCTCAGGGCTTCGGCGGCTAGCCAGACGGGGCAACCGATAGGGCCCGGTCGCGTAGCGACCGCGCCCTATCGGCGTCTCCGGAGATCGCCGCCGCATCCTGCGCAAGTCTTAGGCATGCGGCGGCCTCGTCGAGATCGTCGATCTCCAGGAACATGCCGGCCGCCGCTTCGGCGGCGTCAGCAGCATCTGCGGCTTCCCCACGTGCCATCCGGATCTTTGCCCGTGTCCAGGTGACGTCGGCCAGCGTCAGTCGGTGTCCGATGCGGCTCGCGAGCGACGCGGCCTCGTCGACCGCTGCCTCCGCCTCCTCCAGCTGTCCGCTGCGGCACAGGGCGTCGGCAAGGTTGCCGGTTGCCTGCACGCGGCCGGCTGGATGTCCGATGATCGTGAACCGGTCGAGTGCGGCGCGGAAGCGCTCTGCAGCCGCCGCCGGATCTGACTCGAGCACGACGAGCCCGCTGTTGAGCAGGCACCCGGCAGCCTCGACGAGCAGGCCGATGCGCTCGGCAACGGCGACCCCCCGCTCCAGCGCTTGCTGCGCCTCGGTCCGGTTGCCTGCATACACGTGCGCCATGCCGCCAACCCGAAGGGCCGTGACCAGCTCGCGCAGGGACTCGGCGGCGTCGAGCAGCGCGATCGCTTCTTCCGCGTGCCGGACGGCAGAATCGATCCGCAGCTGCCCCTCCGCGTAGGCGAGTTGACTGAGCACCCGTCCGCGGAGAACGCGTTCACCAGGCGGCAGCAGCCGCAGCTGAGTGCGCAGCATCATGATCGAGTCGCTGAAACGACCCATCACCGCCAGCGTGTTTGCGCACTCCAGCCAGATCCCCCCCGCATCGTGGCTTCGCGGGTCGAAGTGTGGTCCGGCGTGCTCGAACAGCTCCAAGACCTGGTCGTAGCTTCCCGTCGCACGATGCGAGGACATGACGGCCGACCATGCGTCCGCACGTCCTGAGCGCAGACGGGCGGCCTCGAAGAGCCGCCGGGCTGTTTCCTGATCACCGCGCAGCTGTTGGAGCGCACCCAGCTCCAGCTCCAGCTCGGTGCGTCGGTCCGACTCATCGCCAAGTCCGCCGAGCACGCCCAGTGCGTGCTCGAGGTGCAGCGCCGCCTCGTCGTTCGCGTACATCCGTGCCGCCCGGCGTCCCGCGCGCAACAGTGGGTCAAGCGCCTCTTCGCCGGCTTCAGCGAGGTAGAGGTGGCGCGCGAGGAGCTCGACGTTTTCATCGCCGTCGCCGTACAGCGAACGACCGACGTCGGCGACGCGACGGTGCAGCTCCCGTCGCCGCTTCCGAAGCAGCCGGCCGTAGACCACATCCTGCAGCAGAGCGTGGTGAAAGGTGACGGCTGGCTCGTCCGTGTCGAGTCCGCGGTCGAGCAGGCCGGCGCCGACGAGGGTCTGCAGCGCCTCCTCGATCGGCTCTGGCGCGGTGACGGCTCGCAGCAACGACAGTCGGACACTGCGGCCGACCACCGCTGTCGTCTGCAGAAGGCTCGCAGCCGCCGGCGGTAGGACGTCGAGGCGCGCCGCGAACACGCTTTCGACCGTTTCAGGGACATCTTCTGCGCTGAAGCCTGGTGCGGTCTCCCAGCCCTGCGACGTCTCGACGAGGGTCTCCGTCTCGTCTAGCGAGCGGACGAGCTCCTCGACGAACAACGGATTGCCGCCGGTGCGGGAGACCAGCAGCTGTGCCAGTCCGGGAGACGCCGGGCTGCCCAGCAAGCCGCGAACGAGATCGCGCACCGCGGACGCAGTGAGCGGCAGCACGTCGATGTGCTGCCTCGCGCTATCTGCGCACATCGCGTCCAGCGCAGGCAGTCCCTCTGGACGAGTGGAGACGGCCACCACGAGCGGGACGTCGCGCCGCGTGCGGATCACCTCGCCGAGGACATCGAGAGTGCCGCTGTCGGCCCAGTGCACGTCCTCCAACATCAGGACAGTGGGTGCACCGGCGGAGAGCGCCGCCAACCACGCCGCGATCGCATCGTGCAGGTCTCGACGCACCTGCTCCGGCGAGGCCGGCGCAACCGGGAGCCCGAGCAGCCGGCGGGCCGCCGGGACCGTCTCCGCAGGGAGCGCGGCCTCGAGCTTCGACTGCACGACCGCTGGTTCGTCCTCAAAGCGCGCGCCAGTGGCCTGCCGCAGCAGGTCCGCGATCGGCCAGTACGGAAGCGATGAGCCGTAGGACAGGCATCGCGCCGGCAGCCATCGCATGCCCCGTGCCGTGGCGCGGGAGCGCACCTCGGCGAGCAGCCGGCTCTTGCCGCAGCCCGGCTCGCCGGACACGGTCAGTACGCCGCTCCTGCCGTCGGCCAGCCGATCCAATGCGGTGTCGACGACCGCCATCTCCCGGGAGCGGCCCACGAGCGGCCCCTGCACCGACGAGTCGGCCCTGCGTCGGCCGAGCAGTCGGTAGCCGGTGACCGGCTTCAGCTTGCCCTTGAGCTGCAGCTCGCCGACCGACTCGAAGTCGAACTCGTTGCGGGCCAGCTCGTAGGTCGTCTCACCGACGTACGTCTGCCCCGACGGGCAGACCGACTCGAGCCGCTGCGCGAGGATCACCGAGTCGCCGAGCACTGCGTAGTCGCTCTGCTGCTCGGAGCCGGTCTGGCCGGCGAGGACGCGACCGGTGTTGACGCCGATGTGGATGGTCAAGCCCGTTGCGGCCGGGCCGATGTCGTCGAGCAGTCGGGGCAAGGTTGCGTGCATCTCCAGGGCAGTGAGGAGCGCCCGCTGCGGGTCGTCCTCGTGGGTGATCGGCGCACCGAAGACGACCAGCACGGCGTCACCGGCGTACTTCTCGATGAAGCCCTCGTACTTCTCCGCGACCCTCGACAGGCCCGCCACGAGAGGATGGATCACTTCGTGCAGCGACTCGACGTCCAACGTGTCGGCAAGCGTCGTGAACCCGCTGATGTCGGCGAACAGCGCGGTGACGAGTCGGAGCTCCTCCTGGCGCGTGGTCGCTTGCTGTGCCCCGCACCGTCCGCAGAAGGCCATCTCGACCGCATTGCCGGCGCCGCACTCGCGGCACGACCAGCCCTCGGCGACCTCTTCACGCCGGGTGCCGCAGTGCCCGCAGAACAGCGTGCCCTCAGGATTGGCGCCGGCGCATCCCGCGCACATCCAGCCCGCCATCAGCACCCCCGATGAGCCGCCAGGCTAAGGCTTCTGCG
This sequence comes from Actinomycetota bacterium, assembly GCA_033851845.1. GTDB lineage: Bacteria > Actinomycetota > Actinomycetes > Mycobacteriales > SCTD01 > RYN-124. The sequence continues at coordinate 7,832 of JAWWOH010000100.1, read as the reverse complement.
TCACGGTGGGTGTTCCCTGCCCGGCGAGTCCGGCTAACGTCGACGCGTGAGCAGCGATGCGGTGGTCTCCGGTGCGGTCGGAGAGCTGTTCCACGTCACGGGAGACGCGGCGGTCATCGTCGACACCGCAGGCACAGTCGTCGCCTGGAGCCCCGGTGCGGCCAGCCTGTTCGGCATCTCGCGCGAGGTGGCCTTGGCGCCAGGCGCTGCGCCGCTGGTCGAGCACATCCCGAGCCTGCTCGCGCTCCCCGCCGACGGTGGTGCCCACCGTCGCCCCTTGCCGCCGTACGGCGTACTCGAAGTGCGGCACCGCACGGTCGGTGAGCACCACCTGCTGCTGATGCGCGACGTCAGCGACGAGGTACGACGGAGCGAGGGCCTGCGGGCGATGTCACGGCTCTCGCGCGAGCTGCTTGCGCTCGAGACCCCGAGTCTCGAGGCCGCACTGGCCACCGTCGCTGCCGAGGCGAAGTCGATGACGGGCGCCGGCACGAGCCTGGTGATGCTGCTGCGGCCGGGCAGCCTGGGTGAGACGACGCACTTCGTCTGCGACGGCCCCGACGACCTCTTCCCGGACGGGCCGCCGCGGTTCTTCGGGCTGCTGTCGACGCCGGTGCGCACCAAGCGCGTCGTCCGGCTCGCGGACGTCAAGGACGCGCCGGACGGGCTGGGCCTTCCCGGGAGCCGGCTCGCCGTCGGGCCGCTGTGCGCGGTGCCTCTCCTCGCCGGCTCCGAGGTCCTCGGCCTGCTCGCGATCATCAGCCCGCCGGGTGCGCGGGTCTTCGACGCCCTCGACGAGGAGCTCCTGGTCGACCTCGCCGGCCACACCGCCGTCTCCGTCCGGTGGGCCCAGGGCGCGGAGAAGGAAGCGGAGCGGGTCCGTCAGCGCCGCGAGATCATCAGCACCGCTCGGCACGACATCCGCACGCCGCTCGGGGCCGGCAAGGGCTACTCGAGCATGCTGCTCACGATGCGCGACCGGATGTCGCCCGAGCAGATCACCAGCGCGGTGCAGGGACTCCAGCAGGCCTTCGTCCGCATCGAGCAGATGACCGAGCAGCTCCTCATGGACGAGCAGCTCGAGAGCGCGGGCGCGGAGCCGCATTGGGCCATGGTCGCGCTGGCACCACTGTTCGACGAGGTACGCCGGGACGCGGCCGTCGTGACCGGCCGCCCTGATTCCGTCGCCGTCGTCTTCGACCCCTCAGCGCCCGCCGAGATCGCCGGTGATCCGGCGATGGTGCGCGAGGTCGTGGACAACCTGGTGGGCAATGCCATCAAGTACGGCGGCGAGCACGGACCGGTCATGATCACCGTCGGTGCCGACGGGCAGATGGCCCGCATCGACGTCCGTGACGAGGGACCCGGCATCGAGCCGGCGGAGCAGGCTCAGCTGTTCGAGAGGTGGACGCGCACCGAGTCGACGAGGGGCGGCACCGCGAAGGGCTTCGGACTCGGGTTGTCGATCGTCAAACGACTCGTCGCCGCGCACGGCGGCGACGTCGGGGTGGAGTCCAAGGCCGGCGCCGGCGCGACCTTCTGGGTCACCTTCCCGATCGAGCTGCCCGGGTAGGCAGGGCGAGCCGCCCGTCGGGCAACGGCTCGACGAGGCCGTCGGCCAGCAGCCCGTCGAGTGCCCGCGCGCGCTGCACCGGCTCGTCCCAGGCGCGTGCCACCACTTCGCGGGGGACCGGGCCGTCGGCGTCCCGCAGGACGGCGAGCAGGCGGCCGCGCACCTGCCGGTCCGTGCCGGCGTACACCTGCGGTCGACGCACCGCGACGTCGAGCGCAGGCCGACCGCGGGACAGCCACGCGCAGCCCGCGGCGATGGGACACACGTCGCACCGTGGTGCGCGGGCGGCGCAGACGAGCGCGCCCAGCTCCATCAGCGCAACGCTTGCCACGGCTGCTGACTCGCCGTCGTCCGGCAGCAGCGCTTCGACGGTCGCGAGATCGCGGCGGCTGACCGCTGCATCTGCGACGCCTTCGACGGCGCGCGCCACGACGCGTCGGACGTTGGTGTCGACGACGGGTTGCCGCTGTCGGTGCGCGAACGCCGCGACCGCACGTGCGGTGTAGTCGCCGACGCCCGGCAGGTCGAGCAGCTCGGCGACAGTCTCAGGCAGCTCGCCGCCGTGCCGCTCCACGACGGCGACCGCCGCGCCGTGCAGTCGCAGGGCCCGCCGCGGGTAGCCGAGCCGGCCCCACATCCGCACCGCCTCGCCTGGCTCGTCGGCCGCGAGCGAGGTGGCGGTGGGCCAGCGCTTCAACCATGCGTCGTACGCCGGCAGCACCCGCGACACCGGCGTCTGCTGCAGCATCACCTCGCTGACCAGGACGGCCCACGGCGACGTGCCGAGCCGACGCCAGGGCAGGTCGCGCGCCGCGCCGGCGTACCAGGCCGTGACGGCGTCGGCGAGTGGCGAGGCTGGCATCCGCCGGATCGTCGCATGCGGCCCCTACGCTGGCCGCGATGGCACTGCAGCCGGTTGGCCCGCTGCCCGCGTCGACCTACTGGCGGCGCCGGGTCCTGGTGCTCGTGGTCGTCGTCGTCGGCGTACTCGTCGTGGCGAAGGCGTGCGGGTCAGACCCGAAGCCGGAGACCCTGTCCGGCGCCAAGCCTTCCCCGAGCCCGTCCGCGAGCCCGTCCGCGCAGCAGTCCCCGGTAACGACCGGCTCGCCCGCTCCGCCGACGCCGGCACCGCTGCAGACCTGCCGGGACACGGTCCTGCAGGTGACGGCGGAGTCGGATGCGGAGTCCTATCCCAGCGGCGGCGCACCCAAGTTCACGCTGACGGTCCGCAACATCGGCAGCGTGGCCTGCCGTCGCGCGCTCGGTCCGGATGCGGTGGAGCTGCGGGTGCTGTCGGGCGAGGACCGGATCTGGTCGAGCGACGACTGCAACACCGCCAAGGGGCAGGGCGTCATGACGCTCAAGCCGGGCGAGGCCCAGGCGCTCAGCGTGCGCTGGCCGGGCAAGCGGACCAAGCCCGGCTGCGACGTCGGCGACGTGGCGCAACCCGGGACATATCGGGTCAGCGCGCGGGTAGGCGACATCGTGCGTCAGGGAAGCGTCTTCCGCATCACCGGGTGACCCTCAAGGCCCTCGGGGAGTCGGTCGACACTTCGGCAGGTAGCTCGGCGGGGGTCGACAGCGGTCAGGGGTTCGCACACGTGGCGACATCGGAAGAGGGTGCGGTGCGCGCGGCCGTCTCCCGGCTGCCCGAGTCTGCGCTCGCCGGCCTCCGCGAGGCCTTCCGCGACGAGGTCAGCGAGCGCCTGCCGCGGCTGCGCGAGGCCGCTCGCACCCTGGACAAGTCCCTTCTCGGCGATGCCCTGCGCGACGTGCACACCCTTGGCAGCAGTGCCTACGTGGTCGGCGAGAACGAGGCGGCGGTGACTGCGCGGGCGGCCGAGGCCGTCCTCATCGACGACGGCCCGCTCGAGGCCTTCTCGGCGCTCGTCACCGAGCTCGACAAGCGGCTGTCCGGGTGGATGCGGTGACAGCGCCCGTGGCCGCCACCATGAGCGTCGTCGTCGTCGACGACTCGGCAGTGCAGCGCCGGTTCCTTCGCGGCGCGATCGATGCGGCGCCGGAGTTCGACGTCGTCGGCGAGGCCCGCAACGGCAAGGAGGCGGTCGCCCTCGTCGAGCGGTTGCGGCCGCATGCCGTCGTCATGGACCTCGACCTGCCGGTGATGGGCGGCGTCGAGGCGATCGAGCGGATCATGGCCAGCTGTGCGACGCCGATCCTGGTGTACAGCGCCTTCGTTGCCGGTGAGGACAGCGCGAACGCACTCGAGGCCCTGTCGGCCGGCGCCGTCGACGTGCTCGCCAAGCCGGGCCCGCATGACACCGGCACTCTCGACGAGTACGCCGACATGCTGCGCACGCGTCTGCGGATGGTGTCGCGGATCCGCGTCATCACCCACCCCCGCGGGCGGTTGCGGGCCGGCACGAAGCTCACCGGGGAGGCACAGACGCTCACCGGCGCCGGTCGCCGTCCCCTCAGCGCCGTGCCGGTCGTCGACCCCATCCCGACTCGTGAAGGCGTCAAGCTGCTCGTCATCGGCGCCTCGACGGGCGGACCGCACGCGCTGCTGTCGGTGCTCTCCGCGCTGCCGGCCGACCTGCCACAGGCCGTCCTCGTCGTACAGCACATGGCGGAAGGCTTCCTAGCCGGTCTCGCCTCGTGGCTCGACCAGCTCGTCCCACTGCCGGTGTCGGTCGGTGAGAGCGGTCGCCGGCTCGAGCCCGGCACGGTCACGCTGGCCCCGAGTGGTGGCAACCTTCTCGTGCAGGACGACCGCCTCCGGGTGCTCGTCACGCCACCGGATGCCGGGCAGTTCCACGTGCCCGGCATCGACGCGACCATGCGCAGCGTCGCCGACGCGCTCGGTCCCGACGCAGTCGGAGTGCTGCTGACCGGGATGGGTCGGGACGGCGCGGCCGGTCTGCTGGCGATGCGTCACCGCGGCGCGTTCACCATCGGCCAGGACGAAGCGACGAGCGCCGTCTACGGGATGCCCGCGGCAGCAGCTGCGATGGACGCCATCGACCGGCAGCTGCCCATCGACGCCATCGGTCCCGCGCTGTGCGAGGTGCTGCGGTCGAAGTCCAAGACCGCGGGATGAAGACCAAGAAGGTCGTCCTGACCGACGAGGAGTTCGCGCAACTGCGCACGCTGCTCGCTCGTTCAGCCGGCCTCGTCTTCGACGAAGCACGACGCGACTCTGTCGCCTACTGCATCGCGGAGCGCTTGCGGGTCACCGGTGCGCGCGACGTGTCGTCGTACCTCGGTCTCCTCACCGATCCTGCCGAGCGGCAGCAGCTTCTGAACGAGGTGACGATCCAGGAGACGCACTTCTTCCGGAACCCGCCGCAGATCCGCGCGCTGCGCAAGTACGTGATCCCCGAGCTGCTCAAGCACGGCGACTCCCACGGGCGCCGGATCCGCATCTGGAGCGCCGGCTGCTCGACGGGCGAGGAGCCGTACACGATCGCGATGGTGCTTCGTGAGCTGCTGCCGACGACGGCCGGCTGGGACGTGAAGGTCGTCGCGACGGACGTCTCGTCGCGCGCGCTCGAGGCAGCGAAGCGAGGGCAGTACGGCGAACGGGCCGTGCAGATGGCCTCGCCCGAGGACCTGGCTCGGTTCTTCGTGTCAACGGCCAACGGCTACCAGGTCCGCCCGGAGGTGCGGGACCTGGTCGAGTTCCGGCACCAGAACCTGGTCACCGATCCGGTCCCCTTCGCCGCGGACGAGCGCGTCGACCTCGTGCTCTGCCGCAACGTCACGATCTACTTCAGCCGGGAGACGACCCGCGGCCTGATGGCCCGGTTGCACGCCTGCCTGCGGGACGGCGGCTACCTGTTCCTCGGGCACTCCGAGACGCTGTGGCAGGTCAGCGAGGACTTCCGGCTCGTGCCGCTCGGCACGGGCGACTCGGCCGCGTTCGTCTACCGACGAATCGACGAGCCGCCGAAGGAACGCCGGGGCACGGTGCTGCCCGATCGGCGTACCGAGGACGAAGGACCGCCACAGCCCAAGCCCGAGCGGCGCAACGCCACCCGCCGCGACCGCACCTCGGTGCCGGCGGCGGCCCCCATCGCGCCCGCCTCAGCCGTCGCCGTCCGGGCCGCGCTCGCCGATGGGAAGTACGACGAAGCGGCCGTTGCCGCGACGAATCTCGTCACCGCTGAGCCGCTCAACCCGATGGGGCACTACCTGCGCGGGCTTTCGCTGGTCAACGCGGGCCGCGACGACGACGCGCTGGTCGACCTGCGCAAGGCGGTCTACCTCGACCCGGGATCGGGGCTGGGTCACTTCCTGCTGGCCGGAGTGCTGCACCGGCTGGGCGATCCCGCCGCGGCCGCGCGCGAGTACCGCGCAGCCGCCGACACGCTGGGTCAGCGAGCCACGGAGGCCACCGCACCTGAGCTCGGCGGCCGTAGCGTGCAGGAGCTGGCCGCGCTGTGCAGCCAGCTCGAGCAGCAGCTGGCCCAGGAGGTCCCGTGAGCGAGCAGCTGGTGACGTTCGCCCTCGGCACCCGTGAGTACGCGACTCGGCTGCAGTCGGTTCGTGAGGTCGTGCGGCTCGAGGGTCTCGCCGACCTGCCGGGGATGGCGCCGCCGCTGGCCGGCGTGCTGGACCTGCGCGGCACGTCGCTGCCGGTGCTCGACCTGCGGGTCGGTGCAACGGCGGAGACCCGCGGCGATGTGCTGGTGCTCGAGCGCGGTCAGGCCGACGGTGAGGGCAGCGTCGGGGTGGCGGTCGACCGGGTGCGCGCGGTCGTGACGCGTGACGAGCTTCCGCAAGCCGGCCCCGGTGCGGACGACGGCGTGCTGCCGCCGTACGTCATGGAGGTTCTTCGTGGGGCGACCGGCCCCGTCTTCCTGGTCGACCTCGAGCAGATGATCGACGCCGCCCGCGTCTGACCGGTAACCGCCCCTCCCGGCCGGATGCGACGCGGACCGTTGAGTTGGCCGCCCACGGCGTACGAGCAGTGGGCTTACCGGATGAGAACGGAGCCACGAGGGCGTTCGGGCTCGGATCTGAGCCGGTAAGTGCGAGCGGGGCGTACGGGAGGTGGGGTTCGCGCGAGGTCAGACGTAGCGCTCGAGGATCGAGCTCTCCGCCAGCCGCGACAGGCCCTCGCGCACCGACCGCGCCCGCGTCTCACCGACCCCCTCGACGAGCTGCAGGTCGTCGATGCCGGCCGCGAGCAGCTTCTGCAGGCCACCGAAGTGCTCGACCAGCCGGTCGACGACGAGCCGCGGCAGCCGCGGCACCTTCGCGAGCAGCCGGTAGCCGCGCGGCGACACCGCGCCTTCCAGTGCGTCCGAGGTCGCGGCATAGCCAACCGCCTTCGCGATGACCTGCAGGTCGAGCAGGTCGCTGCCGGTCAGCACGTCCAGCTCGGCCAGGGCGTGCTCGATGGTGCGCTGGCGACGTCCGCTGCCGGTGACCAGGTAGTCGCGTACGACGAGCTCGCGCTCTCCCTCGACACCGGCCATCAGCTCGTCGAGCTGCAGGATGAGCAACCGGCCGTCGGTGCCGAGCTCGACGACGTAGCCCTCGATCTCGGCAGCGATCCGGCGCACCATCTCGAGCCGCTGCAGCACGACCATCGCGTCGCGGACCGTGACCAGGTCCTCGATCTCCAGCGCAGACAGCGTGCCCGCGACCTCGTCGAGGCGGAGCTTGTAGCGCTCCAGCGTCGCCAGCGCCTGGTTGGCGCGCGACAGGATCGCGGCCGAGTCGTCGAGGACGTAGCGGCGCCCGTCGACGTAGAGGGCGATGATGCGCATCGACTGACTGACGCTGATGACGGGGTTGCCGGTCTGCTTCGCGACCCGCTCGGCGGTGCGGTGCCGAGTGCCGGTCTCCTCGGTCGGGATGTTGGAGTCGGGGACGAGCTGTACGCCGGCGCGCACGATGCGGCTCAGGTCACTGGTGACGACGACCGCGCCGTCCATCTTCGCGAGCTCACGCAACCGGGTCGCGGAGAACTCCACGTCGAGACTGAAGCCGCCGGTGCACAACGTCTCCACCGCGCGGTCGTGACCGAGCACGATGAGCCCGCCGGTGTTGCCTCGCAGGATGCGCTCGAGACCGTCGCGCAGAGCGGTGCCCGGTGCGACCGCGGCCAGCGTGGTCCGGAGCAGGTCCTCCGTCGTCGGCACGTCTGCCTCTCCCCAGCGCTCGGTCGTCGTCCGGAGTCTAGGGAGCGGATGGCGATCGGCCGGCCAAGAACGGTTACGGGAGCGTCACGGGTGGCGCGAGAGTGAGCCCGACTGCCCGCGGCGCCGGTGGCTGTCGCATGTTGTGC
>JAWWOH010000001.1:0-3082 GCA_033851845.1 Actinomycetota bacterium | reverse complement strand
GGATCCACCATCGGCATCGGCGTCGAGTCATGGGAGCTCTACGTCGTCGATACGTCGCTCGTCGGTGATGCGTGGTGCCTCGACATGACGTTGATCGGGCTCGAGTCGCACACCGTCCGAGTACGGCTCGCCGCAGAGGGGCATCCGGTCAATCGATCTGCCGTGATCGACGCTGTGTCGACGTGGCTGGGGGCGAACGCCCACCGGACGACAGGCGTGGTGGATCTGACGAGCGCCGCGTGAGGCCGGCACCGCGGGGACGGGGCGGCTGAATCCGCCAACACAATCGCGCGATTCAGGTTCGCAAACACATTTTGAAGGAGGCTGTTTATGAATATCCGAGGATCTGCCTTGTTGGTTCTGGTGATCGGGCTGAGCATGATGGCAGGCGCGTGTTCGAACTCGGCGACATCGCCGGCGGACGTCGCGTCGTTGACAGTCACAGGGACGTCGCCCGCCGTTGGCGGCACGTCCCAATTGAACGCGACCGCGACTCTCGCATCGGGCGCCACACAAGACGTGACGGCTCAGGCGACCTGGTCGTCGTCGAACACTGCGGTCGCGATCGTTTCGGCCACCGGACTCGTCACCGGGATCGCTTCCGGAAGCGCGACCGTGCAGGCGAGCTATCAGAGCATGACTGGATCGGAAGCGATCGCGCTTCCCTGAGGCGGGTCATCGAGCCGGGACAAAACGGCGGCCGCCAGAACGCGGCCGCCGTCCCCGGGCGTACTCCTTAAATCAAGGTACGTGACGGTGGCCCTGCGCGGCAAGGTCGAACCGATCGAGGTTCATGACCTTGTCCCACGCGGCGACGAAGTCGCGGACGAACTTCTCCTTGCCGTCGTTCGATGCGTAGAACTCCGCGACTGCGCGGAGCTGCGCGTGCGCACCGAAGACGAGGTCGGCGGCCGTGGCGGTCCACGTGACCTTGCCCGTGGTGCGGTCGCGCCCTTCGTACAGGTGGTCCGCCGAGCCGGATGGCCTCCACTCCGTGCGCATGTCGAGCAGGTTGACGAAGAAGTCGTTGGTCAACGTCCCGGGCCGGTTAGTGAAGACGCCGTGTGAGGATTGGCCGACGTTGGCGTTGAGGACCCGCATGCCGCCGACGAGCACCGTCATCTGGGGAGCGGTCAGCGTCAACATGAATGCCCGGTCCAGCAGCAGCGTCTCGGGGGATAACCTGGCGCCCGCGCCAAGATAGTTGCGGAATCCGTCGGCGGTCGGCTCGAGTACGGCAAATGACTCGACGTCGGTCTGCTCCTGCGACGCGTCGGTGCGTCCGGGCGCGAACGGCACCGTGAGTGTGTGCCCGGCGTTCTTTGCCGCTTGCTCGACGGCCGCGCAGCCGCCCAGCACGATCAGGTCGGCGAGCGAGACCCGCTTCTTCCCGCCGGACTGTGACCGATTGAAGTCCTGCTGGATCTTCTCGAGGGCCTGCAGCGCCTTGCCCAGCTCGGCCGGCTCGTTGACCTGCCATTGCCGTTGCGGCGCCAGGCGGATCCGCGCCCCGTTCGCGCCGCCGCGCTTGTCGGTGCCTCGGAAGCTGGCGGCGGCCGCCCAGGCGGTGGAAACCAGCCGCGAGATGGACAATCCCGATGCGAGGATCTTCCCCTTGAGGGCAGCGATGTCCCCGTCGCCGATCAGGTCGTGATTGACGGGAGGGATGGGATCCTGCCACAGCTGCGGTTCCGGAACCCACGGGCCGAGGTAGCGCGAGACGGGCCCCATGTCGCGGTGCAACAGCTTGTACCAGGCCTTCGCAAAGGCGGCGGCGAGCTGGTCCGGGTTCTCGTGGAAGCGCTTCGCGATTGGCGCGTAGATCGGATCCAACCTGAGCGCGAGGTCCGTCGTCAGCATCATGGGCGCGTGCCGCTTCGACGGGTCGTGGGCATCCGGCACCGTCCCCTGGGCCTCGGGATTCTTCGGCGTCCACTGCTTCGCCCCAGCGGGGCTCGTCGTCAACTCCCAGTCGTACTTGTACAAGTTGTCCAGGAATCCGCTGCTCCACTTCGTCGGCGTGTTGGACCAGGCGCCCTCCAGACCGCTGGTGATGGTGTCGCCGCCCTTGCCACTGCCGAAACTGTTCTTCCAGCCGCAGCCTTGCTGCTCGAGGGGAGCAGCCTCCGGCTCCGGCCCGACGTTATTCGTCGCCGGGGCCGCACCATGGGTCTTGCCGAACGAGTGGCCGCCAATGATGAGCGCAGCCGTCTCCTCGTCGTTCATAGCCATACGGGCGAAGGTCTCGCGGATGTCCCGGGCGGCAGCCAGAGGATCAGGGTTGCCGTTGGGCCCCTCCGGGTTCACGTAGATCAGGCCCATCTGAACCGCGCCGAGCGGTCCGCTCAGCTCGCGGTCGCCGCTGTAGCGCTCGTCTCCGAGCCAGGTGTCCTCAGAGCCCCAGAAAATTTCCTCCGGCTCCCAGATGTCGGGTCGCCCGAAGCCGAAGCCGAATGTCTTGAAGCCCATCGAATCCAAGGCCACGTTGCCGGCGAAGACCAGGAGGTCAGCCCAGGAGATCTTCTGGCCGTACTTCTGCTTGATGGGCCAGAGCAAGCGGCGCGCCTTGTCGAGGTTCGCGTTGTCGGGCCAGCTGTTTAGTGGGGCGAAGCGCTGCGCCCCCTCGCCGCCGCCGCCGCGGCCGTCGGCGATGCGGTACGTGCCCGCGGCATGCCACGTCATGCGGATGAAGAGGCCGCCGTAATGGCCGTAGTCGGCGGGCCACCAGTCCTGCGACGTCGTCATCAGCTCGATCAGGTCGCGCTTCAGCGCGTCGAGGTCGAGAGTCTTGAACTCCTCGCGGTAATTGAAGTCCACGCCCACCGGATTGGATAAAGCCGAGTGCTGGTGGAGCACCGAGAGGTCCAGTTGATTCGGCCACCAGTCCTTGTTCGTCCTGGGCCGGCCTCGCTTGGGAGTCGGGGCGGGGATTGCCGGGTTCTCGCTCTCGCTGACGCTCGCAGTCGCATCCTTGTCGTGGGTCCGAATAACGTCCTTATCAGTCACGTATCTCCTGCTCCTTCCTACCTGTTTCCGGCTGGGGGCTCATCGCCTTGATCTGGGTGAGCTGGCTCCGGAGCCA
>JAWWOH010000143.1:0-3591 GCA_033851845.1 Actinomycetota bacterium | reverse complement strand
GGCACGACGAGCGCGAGCAGACCCTCAACCAGATGCTCGTCGAGATGGACGGCTTCGACGTCAAGGGCGGCGTCATCATGATCGCCGCCACCAACCGGCCCGACATCCTCGACCCCGCGCTGCTGCGCCCCGGTCGCTTCGACCGGCAGATCGCCGTCGACCGCCCCGACATGGCCGGTCGCAAGCAGATCCTCGACGTGCATGCCAAAGGCAAGCCGGTTGCCCCTGGCACGGACCTGCAGACGATCGCCCGCCGTACCCCCGGTTTCACCGGCGCCGACCTCGCCAACGTGCTCAACGAGGCGGCGCTGCTCACCGCGCGCACCGGGCAGAAGCAGATCACCCTCGAGACGCTCGAGGAGTCGATCGACCGCGTCATCGCGGGGCCGCAGCGGCGCACGCGGCTGATGAGCGACAAGGAGAAGAAGGTCACGGCCTACCACGAGGCCGGCCACGCACTCGTCGCGCACGCGCTGCCCAACACCGACCCGGTGCACAAGATCACGATCCTGCCGCGCGGTCGCGCGCTCGGCTACACGATGGTGCTGCCGACCGAGGACAAGTACTCCCAGACCCGTGCCGAGCTGCTCGACACCCTCGCCTACGCGATGGGTGGTCGCGCTGCGGAGGAGCTGGTGTTCCACGACCCGACGACCGGGGCGAGCAACGACATCGAGAAGGCCACCGCCACGGCGCGGGCGATGGTCACGCAGTACGGCATGAGTGAGCGACTCGGTGCGGTGAAGTTCGGCCAGGAGTCCGGCGAGGTCTTCATGGGTCGCGACATGGGGCACGGCCGCGACTACTCCGAGGAGGTCGCTGCGCAGGTCGACGCCGAGGTCCGCGCGCTGGTCGAGAACGCGCACCACGAGGCGTGGGAGATCCTGGTCGAGTACCGCGACGTTCTCGACGACATGGTCCTGCGGCTGCTCGACAAGGAGACCGTCAACAAGGACGAGGTGCTCGAGGTCTTCGCGCCCGTCGTGAAGCGCCCGCCCCGGGCGGTGATGACGGCCAACGGTCGTCGGCCACCGTCGGAGCGCCCTCCGGTCCTGACGCCCGCAGAGCTCGCCATCATGGGCCCCGACGACCTCGAGGACCTCGCCCGCGGCCGCAAGTCCAACGGCAGCAAGCCGAACGGCACCAAGTCCAACGGCAGCAAGTCCAACGGGGCGGCGAAGGCGCCGGCACGACGGCGTACGACGGCGGCGCCGGCTTCGGCGGCGCGCTCGCGCAGCTCGGTCAACCGCGCGGCGACGCCGGCCAAGGACAAGACCACGGGGCGCACGTCGCGGTCCTCCCGGCGGGCCGACCCCGCGTCCTGATCGCCATGCGGGGGTTCCCTGAGCTCGGCCGCACTCGCGTGATGGGGATTCTCAACGTCACGCCGGACTCGTTCAGCGACGCGCATCTGCACGATGCGGTCGTGCACGGGCAGCGGCTGCTGGCCGACGGCGCCGACCTGATCGACGTCGGCGGCGAGTCGACCCGTCCGGGTGCGGCGCGGGTGCCCTGCGAGGTGGAGATCGAGCGGGTCCTTCCGGTGGTGCGAGAGCTCGCTGCGCTCGGCGCCGTGGTGTCGGTCGACACCACGCGGGCGACCGTCGCTCGTGCGGCGGTCGAGGCCGGTGCGGTGATGGTCAACGACGTCTCGGGCGGTCTCGGCGACCCGGAGATGCTGTCCACGGTCGCCGCGCTCGGCGTGGCGTACGTCGCGATGCACTGGCGCGGGCCGAGTGCCGACATGCAGACGCGGGCCGAGTACGACGACGTCGTGCTGGACGTGTGCGCCGAGCTGTCCGTGCGACGGGACGCGGCGGCGGCAGCCGGCGTACAGGACGTCGTACTCGATCCGGGGTTGGGCTTCGCCAAGAACGCGGACCACAACTGGGCGCTGCTGCGCGCGCTGCCTGCGCTGAAGGGGCTGGGTCGGCCACTGCTCGTCGGTGCATCGCGCAAGGCCTTCCTCGGCGCGCTGCTCGACGGGCGGGCGGCGCCGGAACGGGATGCGGCGTCGGCGGCCATCACGGCGCACGCCGCAGCGGCCGGCGTCTGGGGAGTGCGCGTTCACGATGTGGCATCGAGCGCCGATGCGGTGCGCGTCGTCGCGGAGCTGTCGCGATGACGGCGGATGTCGAGGCGGCGAACACCGCGCTGTACGAGGCACTCGAGAGCGCGGACGTCGACCGGATGGCGTCGGTGTGGGACGAGGACGAGCCGGAGGCGCTCGTCTGCGTGCATCCCGGCTGGCCGATGCTGCGTGGCCGCCGTCAGGTCCTTCGGTCCTTCTCCGCCATCATGGCGAACACGCCGTACATCCAGTTCTTCCTCACCGACGTCGACGTGCGCGTGGCGGGGGACACCGCGGTCGTGACGTGCACCGAGAACATCCTCACGGAGGTGACCCAGGAGGGGTCGTCGGGACAGGTCGTGGCGACGAACGTCTTCCGCAGGCGGGGGGACGGTTGGCGGCTTCAGGTGCACCACGGGTCGCCCGTCATGGGGACCATCGCCGAGGATGACGATGACTGACCGCATCACGCTGTCCGGCCTGCGCGTGCGTGGTTTCCACGGCGTGCTGCCCGACGAGCGGCGCGACGGTCAGGACTTCGTTGTCGACGCTGTGCTCTCGCTGGACACCCGCGCTGCTGCGGCAAGCGACGCGCTGACGGACACCATCGACTACGGCGTACTCGCGGGTGCGCTGGCGAGGGTCATCGCCGGTGAGCCGTGTGACCTGCTCGAGACCCTTGCCGACCGGCTGGCAGCAGTGTGCTTGGCCCACCCGTTGGTCTTCGAGGTCGAGCTCACCGTGCACAAGCCCGGCGCCCCGATCCCGTTGGCGTTCGACGACGTCTCGGTCACGGTGGTGCGGCCGTGAAACCGACGAGGGTTTCGGTGCTGTTCCTCGTGCTGCTCGTCGCCGCTGCCCTTGGCTACCTGCTTGCCGAGACGTCGTACTCGGACTTGCCGCCGCTGCCGCCGCTCGCGCCGGTGAGCCTGGGACTGCTCGCTGTCGTCCTCGGCTCGATGGCCTGGGTGGTGCGCGGCAAGGTGCGCGGGCGACGACCGTCCGGGCGGCCGATGCATCCGCTGCAGATCGCGCGGGCCGCCGTGCTCGCGAAGGCGTCGTCGCTCGGCGGCGCTGTCGTCGGGGGCGTGTACGGCGGCATCTTCGTGTGGACTTTCGCGCGCCGCGGTGATGTCGCCACCTATGGCGAGGACGCGCGCGTGTCGGGCTTGGCGTCGCTCGCCGCGATCGTCCTCATCGTCATGGCACTGCTGCTGGAGCGCGCCTGCCGTACGCCGCCACCCCCGGACGACGCGGAAGAAGACGCGCTTCGCTGAGTCGCGCGCCGGGTCCGCGCCGGCTGCCTGCGTGTTGGTCGCCGTCCGTCCCTTGTGGATAGAAAGTCCTTGTCCACCAAGGGATTTCGGGTCGGGTTTCTGTCGGTGGGTGCGGTTAGGTTCTCGGTATGGCGAACGGTCAGGCGGTGCTTTCCTCTGCGGTGCTGGACACCGCCGAGGTCGGGCGCCTGCATGACCGGCTCGAGTCGCGCGAGGTCGCCCGTCACGCCGAGCACGCCGCTC
>JAWWOH010000109.1:0-26602 GCA_033851845.1 Actinomycetota bacterium | reverse complement strand
GGCCGTTCTGTGATGGCAGTGCTAGCTGATCGGAACCGGCGCCGAGGCGAAGACCTCGGAACCGTCGGCGTCCTGAAGCACGACGTAATAGGTGCCTGCTGCTGCAGGGAACCCGTCGACGTGCGAGGAGTCGATGTGCGAGTTGCCGTGCCCGACCTCGTTCGTGGAGAGCGTCCCCGTCGGCATGCAGTCCCCGCCTTCCTCGGCGACGAACACGGCGTACTCGGAGTTCGGCTGTCCTGCCTTCAGGGAGACCTCACCGACGATCTTCTTGATGGCCCCGACCTTGCCGGCACCGTTGAGGATCGCAAAGCCCGTCGTGTCGCCGGCCCCGGCGTCGGAAGAACTGTCACAGGCGTTCGTCGTGTCCACAGCCGACAAGGGGCTCTTCTGGGCGCCCTGGCCGGGCGTGGGGTCGGCGAACCCGGTCGCCATGCCGCTGAGGCCGAGGGCGAGGATCGCACCGCCGACGAGAAGACGCTTCACTGATGTTCCTCCTGTAGGGAAACGCTCGATTGCACGCTGGGATGGCCCTGGTCGGGCCGATGCGACGTCCCCTTCCCGTAAACGCAACGATTCCACCCATTTCGGGCAACTACTTCGTATCGTGCCCGACAGGTCACGGAGTGTGAGGCGGGTACGACGCAGCGCCGCCGGTACACTCGGCGCAGTCGGCTTCCCCGCCTTCTCCCCGAGGAGCTCCCCGCGTGCCGCACGCACAGGGCCAGCCCG
This sequence comes from Actinomycetota bacterium, assembly GCA_033851845.1. Lineage (GTDB taxonomy): Bacteria > Actinomycetota > Actinomycetes > Mycobacteriales > SCTD01 > RYN-124. Next base: position 25,870 of record JAWWOH010000109.1, on the reverse strand, counting down.
GTAACAGCCACTCCGACAGCACCGACGACGACCTCGAACGCCCGATCGGCGAGGAGTGCGGCGTCTTCGGCGTCTGGGCACCCGGAGAGGACGTCGCCAAGCTCACCTACTACGGCCTGTACGCGCTCCAGCACCGCGGCCAGGAAGCCGCCGGCATGGCCGTCAGCGACGGCAGCGCGATCGTCGTCTACAAGGAGCTCGGCCTCGTCGCCCAGGTCTTCGACGAGAGCACCCTGAGCTCCCTCGGCGGCCATGTCGCCATCGGCCACTGCCGCTACAGCACCACCGGCAGCTGCACCTGGGAGAACGCGCAGCCCTCGTTCCGCAACCTGCCGACCGGCGGCAGCGTCGCGCTGGGCCACAATGGCAACCTGACCAACACCAGCGAGCTCGCCCGCACGGCCCGCGACCTCAAGGCCGACAACATGGGCGCCACCACCGACTCCGACCTCATCACGACGCTGCTCGCGGCAGCCGACGACAAGCCGCTGGACGTCGCTGCCCTCGACGTACTTCCCCTGCTCAAGGGCGCCTTCTCGCTCGTCTTCATGGACGAGCACACGCTGTACGCCGCGCGCGACCCGCACGGCGTCCGTCCCCTGGTGCTGGGCCGGCTCGAGAAGGGCTGGGTCGTCGCCAGCGAGTCGGCAGCGCTCGACATCGTCGGCGCGTCCTTCGTCCGCGAGATCGAGCCCGGCGAGCTGCTCGCGATCGACGACCACGGCGTTCGCAGCCAGCGGTTCGCGGAGTCGACGCCGAAGGGCTGCCTGTTCGAGTACGTCTACCTCGCCCGCCCCGACACCACCATCGCCGGCCGCTCGGTCATGACGACGCGCCTGCACGTCGGACGCACGCTCGCCTTCGAGGCGCCCGTCGATGCCGACCTCGTCATCCCGGTCCCCGAGTCCGGCACGCCGGCCGCGATCGGCTTCGCGGAGCAGAGCGGAATCCCTTACGGGCAAGGGCTTGTCAAGAACGCCTACGTCGGCCGCACCTTCATCCAGCCGTCGCAGACCATCCGGCAGCTCGGCATCCGGCTCAAGCTCAACCCGCTGCGCGAGGTCATCAAGGGCAAGCGGCTGGTCGTCGTCGACGACTCCATCGTGCGCGGCAACACCCAGCGCGCGCTGGTGCGGATGCTGCGCGAGGCGGGCGCCGCCGAGGTGCACGTGCGCATCTCCAGCCCGCCGGTGATGTGGCCGTGCTTCTACGGCATCGACTTCGCCAGTCGCGCGGAGCTCATCGCCAGCGGCCTCGGTGTCGAGGAGATCCGCGCCTCGATCGGCGCCGACTCGCTCGCCTTCGTCAGCCTCGAGGGCCTCACCGCCGCGAGCAACCAGCCGGCCAACAACCTGTGCCGCGCCTGCTTCACCGGCGACTACCCCATCGAGATCCCGCAGCCCGACCTCATTGGCAAGCACGTGCTCGAAGGCATCGCGCGCAACGCGAATGCCGAGCACATCGTCGATCACGCGCACACCGACGACGGCGCGAAGGTCGTGCACAACGGCGGCGATGGGGTCGACGGGATCGACTCGCTGCTGCCGGCCGGCGGTGCCGAAGACGCGCTGTCCCGTCCATGACGGGCAGGTCGTCGTACGCCGGAGCGGGGGTCGACATCGACGCCGGTGATCGTGCCGTCGAGATGATGAAGAGCAAGGTCGCGCGCGCCGGCCGCCCCGAGGTCGTCGGTGGGCTCGGGGGGTTCGCGGGGCTGTTCCGTCTCGACACGAGCCGCTACAAGGAGCCCCTGCTCGCCAGCAGCACCGACGGCGTCGGTACGAAGCTCGCGATCGCACAGGCGATGGACAAGCACGACACCGTCGGCATCGACCTAGTCGGCATGGTCGTCGACGACCTGGTCGTGTGCGGCGCCGAGCCGCTGTTCCTGCAGGACTACATCGCGATCGGCCAGGTGGTCCCGGAGAAGATCGCCGAGATCGTCGGCGGTATCGCGGAGGGCTGCGCGCAGGCCGGCTGTGCACTGGTCGGCGGCGAGACGGCGGAGCACCCCGGGCTGATGAGCCCCGAGCACTACGACATCGCCGGCACCGGCGTCGGTGTCGTCGAGGCCGACGACGTGCTCGGGCCGGACACGGTGCGCGAGGGCGACGTCGTCATCGCGATGGCCTCCAGCGGGTTGCACAGCAACGGCTTCTCCCTCGTCCGGCACGTGCTGCTGCAGGGCGCGCGGCTGCGGCTCGACGCGCAGGTCGACGAGCTCGACCGCCCGCTCGGTGAGGAGCTGCTGACGCCGACGCGGATCTACGCCAAGGACTGCCTGTCGCTCATCGAGGAGACCGGCGTACACGGCTTCGCCCACATCACCGGCGGCGGGCTGGCAGCCAACCTCGCCCGCGTGCTGCCGGCCAACCTGTCGGCGACGGTCGACCGCGGCACCTGGATGCCGGCGCCGGTGTTCGGCCTCGTCGCCGGCCGCGGCCGGGTCGAGACGGCCGAGATGGAGCGAACGTTCAACATGGGCGTCGGCATGGTCGCCCTCGTCCCGGCCGAGGACGTGGACCGGGCGCTGGCGGTGCTGCTGGCTCGGCACGTGCCGGCCTGGGTCGCCGGCGAGGTCACCCAGGGGTCCGGCGACGTCGTGCTGACCGGATCACACCCCAGCTGACACGCGGCTACTTCGCCGCGAGGTCGTCCTCGTCCTCGTCGTCGTCCTCGTCGGACGCGTAGGGGTCCTCGAACTCGTCATCCTCGTCGTCCAGGGGTGCGGCCGCCGGGGCAGCCGGCGCACCACCGGCGAGCTCGGCCTTGAGACGCTCGAGGTCGGTGCCGCCGCTGTTGTACTTCAGCTCGCGGGCGACCTTCGTCTGCTTGGCCTTGGCACGGCCGCGCCCCATGGCTCGACCCCTTCGATCCGACGGGGCGAGAACCCCGGAGGCGGGTGTTGGGACAGCGGGCTGCGCCCGACTTGTCCTCGGGCGCTCCCCAGGAGCACAACGTTACAGGGTTCGCAGGCGGACCACACCCCGGGGCGTCCGGCGGATCGGGCCGCTGCTCCGGGCCGGGGACAAATCGGCACCAAGTCGGGCGTACTAGCCCAGTTTCCGGTCGCGCCGTCACTTGGCTGTGCAGACAGTCGTTCTCGGCAGCAGGAAACGGTCGGGCGATGACGAATCCCCGAATCACCCAAGACAGACGGAGCCAGACATGCGCACACGTACCGCTCTCGCTGCCAGCCTCGTCCTCGTGGCCGGCATCGGCTCCATGAGCCCCGCGCTCGCCGGGCCCAAGCCGGTCACGAAGGCCTACACCGCGACCGCGTTCCCGCCGAGCCCGACCAACGTGCAGCTGGGCGTCTGCCACGGCGACGTCCCCGGGTCCAACTTCGACGAGACGTTCAAGGCGCCGTTCAAGGGCCGCCTGACGGTCGACCAGAGCGGCTTCCAGGGCGACTGGGACCTGGCCCTCGTGCAGGACGGCACCAACTCCGCCGAGAGCGCGCAGGCCGCGACCGACGACCCGCAGACGCCCGAGCACATCGACGGCTTCAAGCTCAAGAAGGGCGAAGAGGTCATCATCCGCAGCTGCAACTTCTCGGGTGGTCCCACCGCCAACGTCAAGTACTCGTTCAAGTAACCCACCCACCACCCAAGCTGAAGGACCTGCCATGCGCACACGCACCGCTCTCGCCGGAGCCGCCGCTCTGCTCGCAGCCGCCGGCTCGATGACGCCCGCTCTCGCGGGGCCGACCGGTGGCGTCGTCAAGGGCTCGTGGACCGCAGCCGCCAACCCCGACCCGACGGGTGACACGCCCGCTCCCGCGGGCAAGGGCAAGTGCGCGCCGGTGACCCCGACCGGTCGCGCGACGCAGGAGTTCACCGTCCCCGGCCCGGGCACGCTCGAGGTCACGCTGAACAACACGCTCGACTGGTCCGGCGACATCCGTGACAAGGCGTCCGGTGAGGTCGAGGGCGACGCCGACGGTGGCAGCCCGACCGACCTCGAGACCATGTCCGCGAGCTTCAAGAAGAAGACCGTCGTGATCATGGGTGCTTGCAACCTCGAGGGTGAGCCCACCGTGACGGTGACCTACGTGTTCACGCCGAAGAAGAAGCGCTAACCCCAAAGCAGTCCGAAGGCCGGCTCCCGAACAGGGGGCCGGCCTTCGTCGTACGACGGCTGCTAGGGGCGGCCGGGGAGCAGCACGGTGCGCAGCCGGCCGACGTCGGCCATCCGCCGCTCGGCGACGCGGTCGGCGGCGACGGCGGGTGGCACGCCCTCGGCGTCGGCTGTCCGGAAGATCGTCAGCGTCGTGTCGTAGATCTTCGCGGCCTTGGCCTTGGCCCGCTCGAACCGGAACCCCTCGATCTCATCGGCCACCTGCACCAGGCCGCCGGCGTTGGCGACGTAGTCGGGCGTGTAGAGGACGCCGGCATCTGCAAGCACCTTCTCCAGACCCGGGTGCGCGAGCTGGTTGTTGGCGGCACCGCAGACGACCTTCGCTCGCAGCTTCGGCGCGAGCTCGTCGGTGATGGAGGCGCCGAGGGCACACGGGGCGTAGACGTCGCAGTCGAGGGTCGGCAGGTCACCCACAGCAGCGACCGCCACCTCTGTCGACAGCGCCTGGACGCGTTCGACGGCGGCCGGGTTGACGTCGGAGACGATCACCGACGCGCCGTCCTCGAGCAGGTGCTCGACGAGGTGGTAGCCGACCTTGCCGACGCCCTCGACGGCGACCCGCTTGCCGTGCAGGGTCGGTGCTCCCCAGGTGTGCTCGGCTGCCGCTCGCATCGCTTGGAACACGCCGTACGCCGTGAGCACTGCGCTGTCCCCTGCGCCGCCGTGCTCGGGCGAGCGGCCGGTGACGAAGCGCGACTCCTTGGCGATGACGTCCATGTCCTGCACGTAGGTGCCGACGTCGCAGGCGGTGTAGTAGCGGCCGCCCAGCGACTCGACGAACCGGCCGTATGCCCGCAGCAACGCCTCGGTCTTGTCGGTTGACGGGTCACCGAGGATGACGGCCTTGCCGCCGCCGAGGTCGATGCCCGCGCAGGCCGCCTTGTAGGCCATCGCCTTGGACAGCTTCAGCACGTCGGAGACGGCGGCGTCCTCGTCGGCGTACGGGTAGAAGCGGGTGCCACCGAGCGCCGGGCCGAGCGCGGTCGAGTAGATCGCGATGATCGCCTTCAGGCCACTGGCGCGGTCCTGGCAGAACACGACCTGCTCGTGCCCCGCGTCCTTGAGGTGGTCGGTGCGATCGAAGACAGCCATGAATGCGAGCCTAACCGTGGCAGTGCACCGGCAGGTGCCTGTCGCAGGACGCCGAAGAGGGTCAGTACGCCGATGTCTGGAGGCCACCATGGCCCGCCGTTCCGCCCCGCTCGTCACCGCTGTTGCCGCCTTGCTGATCGCGGGTGGTGCCACCGCAGCGTTCTCCGCGACCACGGCTCCGCCGGCCGCGACCTTCACCAAGCCGATGCTCCTCGCCGGTGGCGGCGCCGAGCCGAGCATCCGGGTGCCGAAGGACGGGCTGTCCGCGGCCTACGTCTCCGCACCGACCGGACTCGGCAGCAACTTCTGGCGGATCACCGAGAGGAAGAACCCCGACGGGTCGAGCGCCCTGATTCAGGGCCCGGTCATGCAGCCCGACCTCGGGACGGGCGGCGGCGACTCCGAGATCAGCGTCGGCAACGCGCGCTACGCCGAGGGCTCCCCCTGTGACGCGATCTCGTACTCCGGCCTGCACAACATCGACCTGCTCGACAACTTCACCGTCGCCCGATCGATCGACTGCGGCAAGAGCTTCGAGCTGCTCAACCCCTACGGGACGCAGAACACCCTTACCGACCGGCAGTGGCAGGCCTTCGACGGCTCGCACACCAACTTCCTGATCTTCCACAAGGTCGACACGAGCCAGATCGTCGTGACGGAGTCGCCGGACGCGGGCAACACCTACGTCTCCCTGGCGCCGGACGGCGCACACGGGATCATCGACCCGGCGACGATGCCGTCGGTCGTCAACCAGAACCAGGTCGGCAACATCGTCACGGACTACTCACACCCGACCGGGACGAACAACCTGCTGTCCAGCGAGCCGACCCACGTCATGTACGCCACGTTCGGCGGGCCGCGCGACCCTGCCGACAACGCGCAGGCGCAGATCGACTCCAACGCGCCCGGCACTAACTACAACCACCAGGACACGATCTACGTCGCGAAGAGCAGCGACGGCGGGGTCACGTGGACGGACACGATGGTCTACTCGACACCGGCCGGCAGCAAGCGGGAGCTCAACCTGCTCTTCCCGGTCGTCGAGGTCGACAAGGCCGGCAACGTCTACAGCCTCTGGTCGGACGGATACAAGATCGAGTACGCCGTCAGCACCGACGGCGCGAAGACCTGGTCCAAGCCGTTCCAGATCAACACCGACAACCGCGGTGCGAAGCCCGACGAGGGCAGGTCCGACCTGTTCCCGTGGATGGCCGCCGGCGCCAACGGGACGGTCGACGTCGTCTGGTACCACGGCGAGGGCGGCGCGAAGGGCTCCAACCTCATCTACCGCAACCAGGGTGACCGGCTCACCAACTGGACCGTGGCGTTCGCCCAGCTCGGCAAGGCGACCGCGAAGAGCTCGACGGGTGCGGCTGCGCCGACGATGCTGACCTACACCAACTACGCGACGCCGGTCATGCACCACGGATCGATCTGCAACAACGGCACGTTCTGCGACCTCCCGATCCCCGGCTCGTCCGGTGACCGCTCGCTGCTCGACTTCTTCCAGGTCGCGATCGACGGAGCCGGTCGCGCCAACATCGCGCTCGCCGACAACGAGGCGTCGCCGGGCTCGAACATCTCGGCGTACGTCCGGCAGACGAGCGGCTACTCGGTGACGTCAGGTCAGCGGATGACGCCCGAGCGCATCTCGCCGCCGCGGCTGGTCTGCACCGCCGACGCCGCCTTCACCGATCCGTCGGGTGACGCGACCGACTTCCAGGTCGCCGCGCCGCTGCCGAACGCGCCGGCACTCGACATCGTCAAGGGCTACGTGACCTACGACGCCGCGAAGAAGTCGGTCGTGTTCCACACGAAGATGCTCGACCTGTCCCAGGACCCGCCCGCCGGTGCGACGGGTGAGTTCGTCGAGTTCTCCTTCGCGTACGGCGGGCAGACCTACCAGGCGGTCGGGGTCCACGACGCCACCCAGCCGCAGGACGACTACCACCTCGAGCAGCTCAAGACCACGGGCCGCACGCAGATCGGTGCCGCACTGACGGGTGCCTTCGACAAGAAGGCGTCGGAGGTGCGCGTCAACGTGCCCGTCGACTTCCTGTCGAAGCTCAAGCTCGCGCCCGTGATGGCGACCGGCTCCAAGCTCACCGGTCTGACCGTGGGCAGCCGCCGGGACGAAGCAGCGACCGTACTGCCGGCCGCTGACCTGGCGGGCTCGCTGGGTTGTCCGTTCGTGCTCGGGGCCAAGGCAGCGACGGGGGCGACCCCCACGACGGTCCCGTCGAAGGTCGACGCGCGGCCCGCGCCCGGTCGGCTCCCGGCGACGGGGCTGGGGCTGGGGCTTCCGCTGCTGGCCGCCGGCGTACTGCTCCTCGCACTTGGTCTGCGGCGGTCCGTGCGCGACTGACGGCCGTGCAACGATGCGCGACGTGACGGCTTTCGCGGCGCACCTGCGGGTCTACGAGCCGCTGGCCGCGTTCGACCGGGACGAGCGGCGGCACTGGGAGCAGTACCTGCGGGCGGGCAACATCCCGACGGTCCAGGGCGGCATGGCGATGGAGCAGGCCGCCGCCGTCCGCGCCGTCCTCGGGCGGGTGCCGGCGATCATGCCGGTGGTCGGCGAGCACGCCTTCGTGACCGAGGTCGACGGGGTCACGCTGCTGTGCCCCTGGCGGACCCGGATCCGGGCCTGTGAGGCGATCGGCGACTTCCGCGACCCGCTGCCCGACGAGCTGGCCGACATGTTCGTCCCGCGACCGGCGGCGGAGGCGGCCGAGGATGAGCTCGAGCAGTGGCGGATCGAGCACCCCGACCTGCACACGCACATCCTGAGCAGCACCTGGCAGGTGCCGCTGCGGTGGTTCCTGCTGGTCGAGGCCGACGAGCGTGAGGTCAGTCTCGGGGCGCCGGCTGCGGGCACGACCCGCGTGACGGGCCGCTCGCTCGTCTACCGCACCGCGATGTCCCGGGCGCGCCGTCGTACCGCCCGTGCTCTTGCCGTGCTGCGCCGCACCCTCGACGACGGTCTGGTCACGGCAGGGGTGGAGGACATGGGGCGCTGGTTGGAGGAGTTCCACCCGCGGTCGATGGTCGAGCTCGACTACGGCGGTCTGGTGCACCTGCTGGATGACCCGGAGCTCCGGCAGGACGAGTCGGCCCGCGATATCGCCCATGCCCTGGCTGCTTTGTCCGAAGGAGATGCGGTTCGTGCCGGCGGTGCGTACGGTCGGGTGGCGGCCCGGATGAAGGCCCTGCAGGGCGTGGAAGCCGCCAACTAGGGCGTAGATCTCAACGCGGGGACTAGTCACAAGATGGCCCGCACGGGCCATTCCGGAGAAACCCGACATCGCGCACTATCAGTCTCGGAGCAGGCGCCAGTGCCGGCTCGCCAGCTCCATGACGAGAGGACGCAATGCCATGAGCACCCGCACACCTGACGCCGAGGCACTGCTGACGCCCGCCGAGGTCGCCACGATGTTCCGCGTGGACCCGAAGACGGTCACGCGGTGGGCCAAGAGCGGCAAGCTGACGTCGATCCGGACGCTTGGCGGCCACCGGCGCTACCGCGAGGCCGAGGTGCGTTCGCTGCTCGCGGGCATTCCGCAGCCGCGTCCTTCCGCCTAGCACTCCGTTCCCCCGCGGCGTACCCAGACCGCGAACCCAGTACGACGACGCCGCCTGCCTCCACGGGCGGCGCCGTCATGTCCGTACGACAAAAGCCCCGCCGGTCTGACCGGCGGGGCTTCGTCACGTCCACCAGCGTCAAGTCACGTGAACGGTGATGTCCCCGGCAGTGACGGTGGCACCTGCCTGGGACTCGCTCGGGGCGTACTGCGAGTCGCCGGCGAACGAGGCGTACGACGGGCCGACCCAGCCGTAGCCGGCCGTTCCAAGTGGTACCGCCATGGTCGCGTCGCCTGTCGCACTGGTCGTCGACGTTCCGGCGCATGGATAGCCGAACTGAATGACCTTTCCGGCCAGCGGCGTACCGGAGCTGTCGCTCAGGTGCGCGTTGCAGACCCCGTAGGTGTTCAGGTAGCCGACCAGCACGCAGTTGCCGAAAGGAGGCCCGCAGCCGGGCAGGTAGCCCGACGGTGTCGCGTCTGCGTTGGCGACGAGGATCGTCGGGGTTCGTGTGTCCGCCGGCGACGGTGTCGGGGATGGGCTCGGGATCGCCGTGGGTGTCGGTGTAGCCGTCGGCGTGGGCGACGCGGTAGGCGTGGGAGACGGCGAGGGTTTGCCGCCCCCACTGCCCGATCCCTTGCCCTGGGCCGCCGCCACGGTCGCTCCACCCATCAGCATGACCGCGGCGGCCACGACGGCGAGAGCTCTCACGACGTCCTTGATCCTGGCCATGTCAACGCACCCGGTTCGGGTCGGGGCAGCCGAGCGTCGGCCCCGTGGGCTCGTCGCCCACCGTGGTCTGCACGACCGTCACACCGCACGTGTCATTTGCGATCGGCAGCGTGAGCACAGCCGACCCGTCGCCGGGGATGGTTGCGGTGTACGGCGGTGACGGCACCATGCCTGCGTCTGTGCTGGTGGCAGCCGTGTACGAGCGCAAGTCGAGCTCGAGGTGCGAGCCGGTCGGCACCGTGGCGTCGAAGAACGGCGTGGTGAACGACAGCGTGTACGGCGTGTTGCCGGACACGGAGTTAACGGTCTCGGCCGATGTGAGGTGGTCCGCTGCTCGCAGGCCATGGACAACCTCGGTCCGGGTTCCGGCCGCGTCGACAGAGAACAGGTCGGCCTCGACCCGTCCGCTTGTGGGCGCATCGAAGGTCACGGGCACCGAGAGCTGCGCCTTTCCGGACAGATGCACGGGGCTCGTCACCCGGTTCGCGGTGAACGTCAGGACCGACGTACCACCGAAGGTGGCGGTGCTTCCGGGGGCCCCGGCTGCACCGAGCGTGTGAACACCGAGCAGCGAGATTCCGAGGGGCAGCTGCCGAACGGACGACGTCATGCCGGCCACGCTCGGCACGGCCCGCCAGGTCTTGTCATCGGCCTGGACCTGGACGTCGGGCCAGCTCGTGACGCCTGCGTCGAGGCCACCAAGCTGCTGGTCGAACCATGTCTCGATCGATGCGTACAGGTCGTCGCGGTCATAGCCGCCGAACCCGTCGCTCTCGTGGTACGGGCTGTGCTCCCAGTGGCCGAAGATGGCCCGCTTGAAGCCGGGCAGCTTGTCGTACCAGCTGTCGAGGTTGACCGGGACGATGGTGCGGTCGTGCAGACCGCCGATGTAGAACACGCTGCTCGGTGTGCTGGCGAGATCGCTCTTGTAGTCCCGCTCGGTCCACCACGGCGTCTGCGTGCCGGAGTAGTCGTTGTGGTCGTTCGGGACGGGTGGGCAGGTCGGCCTGGCAATCTCGGTGCTGTGCGCATCCCCGGACGGCAGGTAGCCCAACCCCCAGTACGTCGCCATGGTGGCGGACCCGTCGAAGGGGACGCCGTTCATCGCGACGGTGTCCATCGCGGAGGTGAGTGCCTGTGACACGACCGCCGTCTTCAGGCCGGCGCCGCGCATGCCGTTGGTGATCGCGATGCCCTCGGCGGAGGCGCCGAAAGCACCGACGTCGTGATGGTGCCCGTCGTACGTGGAGGCCCAGGCCACGACGTCACGGAAGTCCTGGGCCGAGTCCGGCCCCCAGAAGTCGGCACACCCCCCAGAGTCCCCGCTGCCTCGCATGTCGGCCTCGACGACGGTGTAGCCGCGCCTCGCCTGAGCAGCCATGAACGCGAAATAGGCGGCGTCAGCGTCGGGCTCCTGATGTGCGGCGGGCACGACAGAGGCGGCTGCCGCTTCCAGGGGATCCTGGAAGTTCGGGCTCAGGACCACGAGGACGGGCTTGGCCCACGTTGGTTCAGCCGAGGTATCCGGGTTGTAGACAAGGCCCCGAATGGTGGTCGGCGACTGCCCGACTCCGTTCAGCTTGTGGCCGCCCACTGCTAGCTCGAACGGCTTGGCAGTTGGAAGCGGGTACGTCGCCGGCCGTACGGCATGCGGGTCGAAGACAAGCGGGGCACCTGCCGACGGCGGACGGTGCTCGCTCGGCGCGAGAGGCGGCCCGTCGGCGCTGGCCGGATGCGCGGCGCCGGTCGCCGCCACGCAGGCAAGCAGGGTGGCCGTGCTCAGAGCGGTGATGGCGATCCGGGAGCACGTCATGACTGCACCGCCGTCACGGTGATGGTCTGCAGGTGGGCGCTGAGCGAGACGCTGCCGCGTCCGGCGTGGGTGCGGGCATCGGTCGTGCCGCAGGTCGGATCGCACGGGCCGGACGCCCGGACGTAGACGCTGCCCACGCTGTACGGGTTGATGACCGCTCCCTTGCGGCCGGTCACGTGGACCGTCAGCGCGTAGGTCGTCGCGGTGGGCGACGAGATGGCCGGAACGCCGTTCGTCGAGATCGCCTCGGTGACGGTCTGGATCGCGGTCACGACGGTGCAGGAGCGGCACGAGTCCTCGGTGGCGAAGAAGTACGACTTCGCCTTGACCAGGCCTTGTGTCGCCACCGCCGAGCTGCTGGCGGAGTCGACGGCCCACGTGAAGGTGATGTCGGCTGCGCCGGTCTGCGGCAGCCGCATCTGCTGCTGGACGTAGCCGTAGGCGTACGGCGTCTCTTGCGAGTCGACCGCCGTCGTACGGCTGTAGTCAGCCGAGGCCGTGACGGCACCGGTGTTCGCGTCGCCGGTCGCCTTCTCGCTGCACGTCGCACCAGCGGTGCAGTCGTCGCTCTGGACGCCGCCGGCGGCGGAGTACGGCGCCGTGAACGACTGGGTGCTGGTCGCGGCCGACGCCGGCAGCGCGATCGCAGCTGTCATGGCGGCCGCGGACCCCGCAATCGCGATGAGCCGTGACCCGGCTCGGCAGTTCGTGAGCATGTCTCCCCCTCTGCACGCCGGACCCTCCAGCGCTCGCCGCAGTGGTGCGGCGACAGGCAAGGCGTGACCGAGCTCGGAACGTCGTGACCGCAGCCGCTCCCACGCTCAGCGGCGCCGGTGGGGCGGTCCGATGCCCGGTATGACCTGTCTTGCACCCGTAGCCGGAGGAGCCGGATCATCGTTGACCGGGGGTAACGGTGTAACCCGCGGGGTTACGCCACCGGTGAGAGTCGACGCTCGGAGGGGACCGGTGGAGGCGTTGGTGCAATCGCGACGCTCTGGCGCGCGCTCTGACGACACCTCACGGCCGGCTGAGCCCATCGGTCTCACCGTCCTGCTCGTCGACGACCACCCGCTGTGGCGGGAGACGGTCCGCCAGGTGCTCGAGCGCAAGAAGGTCGCGTCATCGGTGGTCGAAGCCGCCGATGCGGAGGAGGCGCTCCGGATCGCCGAAGACGTGGCGATCGGCGTGGTGGTGATGGACCTCGACCTGCCGGGCGCGAACGGCGTGGAAGCGACCCGCCGGCTCCTCGAGCGGTCACCGCAGCTGCGCGTCCTGGTGCTCTCCGGGCAAGGCGAACGAGCCGACGTGGTGGCCGCTGTCCACGCGGGAGCGGCCGGCTACCTGCTCAAGACTGCCGGAGCCGCCGAGATCGCCGATTCTGTACGCCGGATCGCTCTCGGTGAGGTGGTCTTTCCCGCGGGTCTCGCGGACGTGGTCCTTGCCGAGCTGCGCGGCCGGAGTGCGCCCGCGGCGGTGGCTCGCACGGCGCGACTCGACCGGGAGGGTGACGTCTGGGCGCTGAGCACCGGCGACACGGTCGTGCGCATCCGTGACGCGAAGGGGCTGCACTACCTCGCGATCCTGCTGACAACTCCGGGTCGCGAGCACCACGTGAGCGACCTGCTGTTGCATGTCGACGGCGGGAGCGTCGCGAGTGGTCTGCGAGCCGAACACGGCGACCTGACGGTCTCGAGCTCGCTCGGCGACGCGGGGCCGATCCTGGACGCGCAGGCGAAGGCGGCGTACCGACGCCGCATCTCGGAGCTGAGCGAGGAGCTGCAGGAAGCTCAGGAGTGGTCTGACCTCGAACGGGCCGCGCGGGCGCGGGCAGAGCTCGACGCCCTCACCGACCAGCTGTCCGCTGCCGTCGGGCTCGGCGGGCGCGACCGGAAGACGGGCTCGCAGTCGGAGCGGCAGCGGGTGCGGGTGACGAAGGCGATCCGCACCGTGATCCAACGCATCACCGAGGTCGCGCCCGCACTGGGTGGGCACCTCGCCGCCGCCGTCCGCACCGGCGCGTTCTGCGCCTATGCGCCGCCGGCGTCCGAGCAGCTCGAGTGGACGGTTCTGTCATGACACCGTCGGCTGTGCCCTGGCGGGATCACCGCGTGATCCGCGAACGGCTGACGCGACGGCGCTGGTTGCTGCCGGTTGCCGTGCTGATCGTCGACGCGGTGTTGTTGTTCGGTGCAGTCGTGGTGGGCCTACGCCTTCCGGGACTGCAGGGGGCCGCATCCCTCCCCGGCTCGCAGGGCCCTAACTACGCGACCCTGCACGCAGCCGTGCACCCGTTGCGTCCGGGATTCGTCGCCGCAGCCCTCGGCGGCCCCGCGGGCGCCGCTATCGCGCCGACGGTGACGACGGTGGCCGGGTCGAGACCGCAGTCACTCACGGCCCTCCTGAACACAGCCCAGACAGGGCTCGGAGACGTCCCCGTCCTGTCCGTCGGTAACAACGACGACTTCGGAAGCGCTGCGCCGGTCGCGACGCTGCCATGGGCCGGCCGCGCCAATACGAGCGGCGCGACCCGGCAGCCGGGCGAGCCCGGCAGTTGCAGCCCGGTCGGCGGGACCGTGTGGTTCCGGTACGACGCACCTGCCGCCGAGCGGCTGCGGGCCTCCGTGTCCGCGGGAACGAGCACGGCGCTGGCGGCATATGAGGGCCGCAGCCTGAACGGCCTGCGCCAGGTCGGCTGCGCGGTTTCGCCCACCGGCAATCCGTCGGTCATCACCGATGTCGCCGCAGGCGACACCTACTTCTTCCAGGTCGATCGCCCCGCCGGCGGCCCACTCGTGTTCCATCTGGAGCCCCAGCCCTCGGTCAGCATCGCGTCGCTCGACGCGAGCGGTCACGTGGCTTGTCCAGACGTGATCGGCCAAGTGCCCGACGCGGGGTCGTGCGGCAAGCAGGGCAGCTTCTCGGTCTCCATCTCTGCCAATGGACGGTGGGTGGCGTTTCATTCTGATCAGCCGCTTGTTCCGGCGGTAAAGACCCGAGCACATGTGACCTGCACCGGCAACGACTGCACGGATGTCTACGTCCGCGACATGAAGCGGCACCGCACGCTGCTCGCCTCGGTATCGTCGCGCGGCGTCATCGGGAATGACTCGAGCATCGTCGGCTATGGGCCCTATGGAATCTCGGCCGACGGGCGCTACGTCACGTTCTCGTCGCTGGCGTCGAACCTGATACCGCACGACACCAATCACTGCGACCTTGCATTGCTCCAGCACAACAAGGCCAGCGCCGACACCAGCTGCGCTGACATCTTCGTCCACGACGTCGTGTCTGGGCAGACGGAGCGGGTGTCGGTGTCGTCGCGCGGTGAGCAGGCGGATGGTGCCAGTTGGGCGCCATCCCTCTCGCCGGACGGCCGTTACGTCGCCTTCGTGTCCTTCGCGACCAACCTCGTTGCGCATTCGCCGACGGCGCTTTGTCAGACCTCCGACTACTACAGCGATTCGAACAGTCCGGGGGCTCCACCGATCTCGCCCTGCCCGGGCATCTACCTCCACGACCGCGTCACCGGGCACACGGAGCGAGTCGACGTCAACCCGTTGGGTGAGGGTGGCGCCACCGCTAGCAACGGCGCCACGGTGCCGCTGGCGCCCGCGTTCATCCGGTTGGCGATCAGCCGAGGCGGCCGTTACGTCGCGTTCACGACCGCAGCCGACAACCTCGCCGCGGCGGATACGAACGGCAGCAACGACGTGTTCGTCCGCGACCGGCGGCTGCACCGCACGACGATGGTTTCGTTCGACGAACACGGCCACCAGTTCGCGAAGGGCGCCTACGCACCATCGCTGACACCCGACGGTCGATACGTCCTTTTCACAGCCCAGCCTCAACAGGCAGCGACGGCCCCCTGCACGTTCTTCGCGACGCAGACCGGCTACTGCCCGCGCACCTACATCCGCGACCTTCGCCGCGGTATCACCAGGCCCGTCGATGTGGCGATCGACGGCGGCGCACCGAACGACTACGGCGGCTGGGCGTCCGCGACCAGCGACGGTCGCTACGTCGTCTTCTGGAGCGCGGCGGACAATCTCACCGACGTCGACACCAATAGCCGCATCGACGCCCAGTGTCAGGGTGGCGTCCCCACCTACACCGCACCCGGCACGGGCTGCACTCCGGCAGACACGTTCATCCGCGACATGACCAAACGACCCGGGACGCCCGGCGCCATCACGCAGGTCTCGCTCACGCCGGACGGACAGCAGCCCCATGGCGAGAGCTGGCTGGCGGTCATCTCGCCAGACGGACGCTATGTCGCGTTCGAGAGCTGGGCGCCCATTGTCCCGGCCGACACCAACTTCTACGGGGACGTCTATCTCTATGACCGGGGAGCGCCGCGGGTCAGCAGCGGTCGCGCGCAGGCCAGGGCCCGGTGACATCGCGACTCGGTCGGTTTCGCGACCTGCCGCTCTTCTACAAGCTGCTGGTCCCGTTCTTGCTGCTGATGCTGGTCACCGGTTCGGTAGGAGCCCTGCTCATCGTCCACGACCAGTCGACGCGGGCGCAGGCGGCGGTCGACGAGTCGCTCAGTCGGCGGGCAGTCGACACCCTGTCGCTGATGCACGACCGCGAGCTCTACCTCGTCGAGTCCGTGAGCCTTGCCGCCAACCTGCAGGGAATGTCGGCCGCGGCTGCGGCGAAGGACGGGGCGCAGGTCGATCATCTGCTGACGTCCGTCGCGGCGCTGAAGCAGGATCTGAGCTCGGTTGTCGTTACGGACGACAAGGGCTACCCGATCGGTGCCTATAGCCGGCTTCGCGGCACGTCCTCGACGGTTGAACCGCAGCTCGTCGCTGCAGCCCTTCGTCGCCCGGCCGCCCGAGCGGCACTCCTCACCCGGCTGGACGGGCACGTCGTCTTGGCGGTCGCCGTGGCGATCTGCGCCGACACGCCGTGTCGTCCGACAGCCGCGGCGGTAGCCGCGGTCGACGTGACCCAGCTGGCCCGGAGGATCGCGCCCCCCGGTCCAGGCGGCGGCTCGTCAACAGTGACGCTGTTCAGCGCAGCCGGCGCCCCCGTGGCCGCGGCCGGATCGGTGCGGCTGGCCTCGGCACCATCGGTGAGCTCTGACATCCGTCGTACTCAGCGAACGAACATCGGTGAGGCCGCGACGCTCTACACGCCTCTCGTCGTCCAGGGCCAGCGCGTCGGGACACTCGGCATCAGCATTCCGACCGGCTCGGTGTCCGCGTCCGTGCGCAGCGCGGCGCTGCGGTTCGCCGCCATTCTGTTCCTGGCGATGGTCGGCGTGCTCGCCATCGGCGCGTATCTGAGCCGGTCGATCCTGCGCCAGGTACATCCGCTCGTCGACACCAGCCGGCGACTCGGCGCGGGTGACCTGACAGCGCGCGCGCCAGTGCTCGGCCGCGATGAGCTCGGCGAGCTTGCCGCCGGCGTCAACGAGATGGCGACGGAGCTCGAGGCGTCGTACGCGACGTTGGAACAGCGCGTCATCGAACGCACCGCCGACGTCGAGCAGCTGCTCCGCGAGCGGACCGACTTCTTCACCGGGATCAGTCACGACTTCCGTACGCCGCTCGCCGTCGTCCTCAGTCAGGCGGACATGCTGCTCGACCCCGACATCCCGAAGAGCCCGGAGCTGGCGCGCGATGCGGGGCGCACCGTGAAGGAGTCGGTGACTCAGCTGCTCGCTCGCATCAACGACGTTCTCGAGATCGCCCGCGCCGAGTCCGGCAGTCTGGAGATTCACCTCGAGCCCGTGCGCATCGACCGTGTTCTCGGCAGCCTCGCGGACACGGCGCGGACGTTGGAGCTGACGTCCGGCGTGGCCGTGACCTTCGACGTTGCCCGGTCACTCGCGGTCGTTGCCGACGAGGCACGCCTCGGCCAGGTGGTGCTGAACCTCCTCGACAACGCGGTCAAGTACACGCCGCGCGGCGGCGAGGTCCGGGTGACCGCGCGCGCGGACGGCGATAGCGTCGCGCTTCGCGTCGCGGACACGGGTTGCGGGATCCCCGCCGAGGTCGGCGACCGGGTGTTCGAGCCGTTCTACCGCGTCAAGGGCTCGAAGCCACAGCGCCAGTCACCGTCGAGCGGCCTCGGGCTCGCCCTGACCAGGCGGCTGGTCGAGGCGCAGCAAGGCGAGATCCGATGGGAGCCGAACGATGACGGCGGTACGACGTTTGTCGTGACCCTGCAACGGGTGCCCGCACCGCGCCAGCGGCAGTCCTCGGGACCCGACCCGGCTACGCGAACCCCCCGCGGGGCACGATGACGGCGTGATCGACGGCCAGCCGGCGGATGCCGCTGTCGTGCTGCTGGTGCGGCATGCGAGCGCGGGCGAAGCGTCGACCTGGCGAGGGCCGGACTCGGAGCGGCCGCTCGACGAACGTGGCCGGCGGCAGGCGGAGGAGCTCGCCGGGGTCCTGCCGTCGTACCAACCCGTCCGCGTCCTCTCGGCGCCGGCGCTGCGGTGCCGGCAGACCGTTGTCGGGGTGGCGGAGACGGTCGGCGTGCCGCTGGAGATCGACCCGCTCTTCGGCGAGGAGGGTGCGCCGGCTGATCCGGAGCGGCACCTGCTCGAGGTCGTGGTACCGGGCGAGGCCATCGTCGTGTGCAGCCAGGGCGGGGTGATCCCACGGACGCTGGAGGCACTCGGCGTCGAGCGCGAGCGGATCCGGGTGCGGAAGGGAAGCGTCTGGCACCTGACAGTGCAAGACGGCCAGCTGAGGTCGGCCGACCTGGTGGGATGAGGTGGTCAGGGGCAGGATCGAACTGCCGACCCCACGCTTTTCAGGCGTGTGCTCTACCAGCTGAGCTACCTGACCTTGGTGCTTCAGCGACCCCGACGGGACTCGAACCCGCGACCTCCGCCGTGACAGGGCGGCGCGCTAACCAACTGCGCTACGGGGCCTGGGTGGTGGGGCTTCCAGACCTGACTTGCCGTGGAACGTGCCCCCAACGGGATTCGAACCCGCGTAGCCACCTTGAAAGGGTGGAGTCCTGGGCCGCTAGACGATGGGGACTGTCTGGCCGTCGGAGACGCTGGAGAGCATAGCCGACACGTGGGCCCTCGGCGCTACGCACGAGCGGCCGGCGGCCGCTACAGTCCGACCTGCTAGGGCCCCTAGCGCAATTGGCAGAGCAGCGGACTTCAATAGGAGCGCCTGACCGGAAACGGCCGGGATGACACCACTCAAAGTCGGGGAACCCTTCGCCTGCTCCACGGGCATGGCAATCCCGAGCCAAGCCGAGGGCGACCTCGGAAGGTGTAGAGACTGGACGGGTGGCACCTACAGCGCAGAGCCCGAGGGCGACGCGCCAGGGTGAAGGGACAGTCCAGACCACGAACGCTCTACGAGCGGCGTCGAAAGACGAAGTGGCAGGTTAATCCGCGGGTTGTGGGTTCGAGTCCCACGGGGCCCACTCCGGGATCACGCGTCGATCGCATGGAAGACGCCGGGCGGACCGCGACTTGTCTCCTGCGTGGTTGCGGTCTTGCTTGCGCTGCTGACGGCGCTCACGTACGGCGTTGCGAACTACCTCGGGCCGCTGCTCACCCGTCGACTTCCGCTGGGCGGCGTGCTGGTCGTCGGCCAGACCGCGAGCCTGGTGGGCGCGCTCGTGCTGTTCGCCCTCCGCGGCGGCAGCACGGACCGGACCGGACTGCTGCTGGGCATCGCGGCCGGCATCCTCAACGGCGCCGCCCTCGCCACCTTCTACACAGCAGCGGCTCGCGGGCCCATCAGCATCGTCGCGCCGATCGGTTCGACCGGTGCCGTCGTACCCGTCGTCGTCTCCATGCTCCAGGGTGAGCGACCAAGCGTGCTGCAGCTCGTCGGCATTCCGGTCGCCATCCTCGGTGTCGCCCTCGCCGCCGCGCGCGCCGCACCACACCCGGACGCCGACCCGGTGGCGGGCGTCGGGCTCGCGATCTTCGCGGCAGCCGTCTTCGGCACGTTCCTCGCCGTCTTCGCCCAGGCGTCGCAACACGGGTCGACCAGGGCGGTCCTCGACAGCCGTGCGGCGCTGCTCGCCTGCACCGTGCTCGTGGTCGCGGCGGCCCGCATCCCGTGGCGGATCCCGGTGCGCGAGATCGCGGCGGCTGCGGTCCCCGGCGTGCTGCTGGTGACCGGCACGGCGGCGTACGGCATTGCCACCACCAAAGGACTGGTCAGCATCGTCGCAGTGCTCGCGACGCTGTCCCCGGTCATCACGGTCGCTCTCGCCGTGCTCCTTCTGCACGAGCGCCTGATCGGCCGGCAGCGAGCCGGCGTCGCGATCGCGCTGGCCGGGGTGGTCCTCCTCGCTGCTGGGTGAGGGACGGCATGAGCAAGACTGCGGCATGAACGTCCGCAAGCGCCTGCGCCTCGATCCCGCCGCCATCTCGGTCTCCGTCGGCGAGAAGGGCACCGACGCGACGCCCGGCGTGAAGAGCAAGCGCCGCGCCGCGAAGGACGTGTGGAAGCTCGCACCGAAGCTGGCCGAGCTGCAGGAGAAGCTGTACGCCGAGGGCAAGGCGGGCGGCACCCGCCGCGTCGTGCTGCTGCTGCAGGGGATGGACACCAGCGGCAAGGACGGGGCGGTCAAGCACGTCGTGGGTCTCGTCAACCCGGCGGGCGTGCGCATCACCTCGTTCGGCAAGCCGACCGACGAGGAGCTCAAGCACAGCTTCCTGTGGCGCATCACCAAGGCGGTCCCGCCGGCCGGCTACCTCGGGGTGTTCAACCGCAGCCAGTACGAGGACGTGCTCATCGTCCGCGTCCACGACATCGTGCCCCCGGCGGAGTGGGAGAAGCGCTACGACCTCATCAACGCCTGGGAGGCCAAGCAGGTCGCCGTTGGCGTCACCTTCGTGAAGGTCTTCCTGCACATCTCCAAGAACGAGCAGCGATCGCGGCTGCTGGCCCGGCTCGGCGATGTCCGCAAGCACTGGAAGGTCAACCCGGGTGACATCGACGAACGCGCCAAGTGGGAGGCCTATCGCGAGGCGTACGCCGCGGTGCTCGAACGATGCAGCACAGACGCCGCGCCCTGGTACGTCGTACCTGCCGACCGCAAGTGGTACCGCAACTGGGCGATCACGCACCTGCTGACGGAAACCCTCGAGGAGATGGACCCGCAGTGGCCGGTGCGACCCGAGCTCGACCTCGCCGGCATGAAGAAGGCGTTGCAGGAGGCCTGACCCGGGTACGACGAGCCCAACCCCAACTGGAGGACACCGTGAGCCCGACCCGCACGCTGGCCCGCCCGCTTCTCGCGAGCATGTTCATCGCCGGAGGCGTCGACGCCCTGCGCAACCCCGGCCCGCGGCAGGAGCTGGTGGCGAAGGCCGGCCTGCAGGACCCCGAGAAGCTGGTCCGCATCAACGCCGCGACGCAGGTCGTAGGCGGGCTGGCGCTCGCGACCGGCCGGCTGCCGCGGCTCTCCGCGCTCGCGCTGGCGGGATCGCTGGTGCCGACGACGTACGTCGGCCACCCGTTCTGGAGCGAGGACGACAAGACGGCCAAGCGGGCGCAGCAGACCCAGTTCTTCAAGAACCTGAGCATGCTCGGTGGGCTGCTGCTGGCGGCGGCGGACACCGGCGGGCGCGAGTCGATCCCGCATGCGGCGGGCCGGCTCACCCGGCGTACGGCGAAGAAGGCCCGCAAGACCGCGAAGGCGCTGCCCCACCCCGCCTGAGGCCCGGCCCCGGACTAGGGGCGCAGCGTGTTCAGCCGCTCGATGAGCTCGGGCAGCGGGAGGGCGTCGCAGTCCGCGAGCCGGCTGCTCGCAGCGATGCCCATCCCGGCCATCCGCACCACCTGCTCGATGTAGTCGTCCAGCGGCGGCCACGGGAAGTAGGGCTTCGCCACCAGCAGCGCCGCCACCCCGTGCGCCGCCGCCCACAGCTGCAGCGCGAGGGTGCCGGCGTCGCCTTCGAGTACGCCGGCGTCGACGCACTCCTGCACCGACCCGACGAAGTGCGCAAAGGCGCTGCTCGCCATCACGAAGTCGGCGTGCTCCCCACCGGTCTGCGGGTCGTGCTTGCGCATCAGCACGATCCGGTAGTGCTCCGGATTGGCGACGGCGAACTTCACGTACGCCGTCCCCTGCAGGCGCAAGGCGTCGAAGACATCGGTCCCCTCGCGAGCTGCCGCCTGCATCTGCGCGTCGAGCGCAGCGAACACCTCCTCGCACACCGCGTCGAGCAGCGCCTGCTTGTCGGCGAAGTGCAGGTAGATGCTCGGCACGCTGACCCCGACGCGCTGGGCGACCGCGCGCAGCGACACGGCGTCCTCCTCGCCGGTCTCGGTGAGCAGGTCCATCGCTGCCCGCAGCAGCTCACCGCGCAGCTCCGCCCCCTTGCCACGAGCCGACCGCCGCCGGACGGCGGTCTCAGACATCCGCGGGCTGCCGTTCCACACCGCGCTGAGCCGGCAGGTCCACCTCGAGGTGCTCCGCCAGCCCGATCCGGTCGTGCAGCCGGCGCAACGGACGCGGTGCCCACCAGTTGGCCCGGCCCATCAACCGCATGAACGCCGGGACGAGTGCGCCGCGGATCAACGTCGCGTCGACCAGCACGGCCAGTGCCGTCCCCAGCCCGAGCAGCTTGATGAAGCTGATGTCCGACGACACGAACGCGAGGAACACCAGGGCCAGCAGAGCTGCCGCCGCACTCACCAGCCGTCCGGTGCGCTCCAGCCCGAGCGCGACCGCGCGCCGGTTGTCACCGGAGGCGTCGTACTCCTCCTTGATGCGCGACAGCAGGAACACCTCGTAGTCCATCGACAGCCCGAACAGCACGCAGAACATCAGGATCGGTGTTGTCGTGTCGAGCGCGCCGGTGACGTTGGGGTCGCCGATGTACTTGGTGAGGTGCCCTTCCTGGAACACCCACACCATCGCGCCGAACGTCGCCGACAGCGAGAGCATGTTGAGCACCAGCGCCTTCAGCGGGATGACAACGCTGCCGGTGAACAGGAACAGCAGCACGAACGTCGCCGCCACGATCAAGCCCAGCGCGAGCGGCAGCTTCGACCCCAGCGAGTGCTTCGTGTCGACGAGCCGCGCCGACTGCCCCGTCACGAGGACGTGACCGAGTGGCGACGGCACCGCGCGGATGTCGTGGACGAGCTTCTCGCCGCGGGCGCTGATCGACTCGATGTTCGGTACGACGGAGAGGTAGGTCCCGCCGCCCTGCGAGAAGCGCGCGGACAGCGGCGTCGGCCCCGCGAGCCGGCGACCACCCGCGTACGTCCCGGTTGCCGCGTCGACCCGGCCGACGCCGGCCACCTTCGACAGCGCCAGCGCGTAGCGCTCGACCGGCGGTGTGTCGCCGTCGACCTCGACCGCCAGCTTCGGCGCGATCACCGACAGTGCAGCGAACTCGCGCCCGGGGAACTCGTCGCGCATCACCTGTCCGACCTGGTAGGCCTCAGCGGACTTGGGCAGCACCCGGTCGTCAGGAAGGCTGAACGCGACGCCGAGGAAAGGCGTCCCGGCCAGCAGCAGCAGGGCGACGACGGCCGTCGCGACGGAGATCGGCCGCTTCATCACCGTGACCGCGATCCGGTGCCAGAGCCCCTCGTCGACCGCCTTCTCGCGCGGCGGCGACATGCCGAGCACCCGCCGTACTGGCTTGCGAAGGTCGAGCTTGTCGATCCGCGTCCCCAGCGCCGCCAGCGCTGCGGGCAGCACGACGAGCGCCCCGATCAGCGCGAAGAAGACGGCGTAGATGCCGGCGTACGCGAAGGACTTGAGGAAGTACAGCGGGAAGACGATCAGCGCGCCGAGCGACAACCCGACGGTGATGGCGCTGAAGAGCACGGTGCGGCCGGCGGTGCGCACCGTCGCCCCGACCGCGTCGGGCACCGCACGCCCCTTGCGCAGCTCCTCGCGGAAGCGGGTGACCATGAACAGCGAGTAGTCGATGCCGAGCCCGAGGCCCAGGGATGTCGCCAGGTTGACCGAGTAGATCGAGACGTCGGTGTACTTCGCAGTCAGGTGCAAGGCGAGGAACGTCCCGAGGATCGACAGCACACCGATGAGCAGCGGCAGGCCGGCCGCGATCGCGCTGCCGAAGACGAGGACGAGCAGGATCGCCACGACCGGGAACGCGATCGCCTCGGCGCGCACGATGTCGTGCTCGATCGTCGTACCGACCTCGTCGAAGGTCTCCGCGATGCCGCCGACGCGTACGTCGAAGCCGTCGATGCTCTTGCTGTACGCCGGGGTCAGCTCCGCTGCCCGGTCGACCATCGCGTCGTCGCTGCCGCTGATGCGCGCGAGCACCAGGGCGCGGTGGCCGTCGCGGCTGCGCAAGGTGGCCGGCCGGCCGACGGTCCAGTACGAGACGACGCGGGTGACGTCGCGCTCCCCCGCGAACTTCGCGGCCAGCCGCTGACCCGCCGCCGCGATGGCGGGGTCGTCGACGTTGCCCTTGGTCGTGAGCAGCAGGGCGATGGTCGGCGTACCACCCCCGAACTGGTCGTGCAGCAGCTGGGCCGCCTGCTCCGAGGGCGCCTTCGGGTCGTCGAAGCCGCCGCCGGACAGCTCCTTGGCGACGCCGCCGCCGATCGCGCCGGCCAGCGCCATGAAGGCCAGTGCCAGCGCGAGGACGAACCGTCGGCGGGAGACGGAGAAGGACGCGAGACGAGTGAGCACGAGGACCCCCGAAGTGAGTGAACGCCGATAAGTTAGCGGTGTTCAGTGAACAGCGCAAGAGGGGGAGATGAACAGCACGTGGACGGTCCGTTGCCCAGCCGCGGGGACGGCCCCGCGCGCCCCTAGGCTCGCCTCGACACCCATCCCCAGCCGCTCGATCCGAGGACTGCCGTGCGCCTGCGTCTGACGCCCCGCGACACCACGCTCTACGACCACTTCACGGCCGCGGCCACCAACCTCGTGACCGGTGCTGAGCTGCTCCGCGACGGCCTGCAGCCCGGGGCCGACCGGGCCGCGATGGCCGCGAAGATGCGCGACATCGAGCACTCCAGCGACGAGATCACCCACACCGTCATGCGTCAGCTCAACCAGACCTTCGTGACGCCGTTCGACCGCGAGGACATCTACCGGTTGGCGAGCAAGCTCGACGACGTCATGGACTACATGGAGGCCGCGGCCGACCTCGTCGTCCTCTACAACCTCGGCGACCTGCCGGACGAGGTCATGCGCACCGTCGACGTGCTGGTCCGCGCCGCGACGCGCACCGCCGAGGCGATGCCCGAGCTGCGCACGCGCAAGGGCCTCGAGGCCTACTGGATCGAGGTCAACCGGCTCGAGAACGAGGCCGACCAGATCTACCGGCGTACGGTCGCTCGCCTTTTCTCGGGCGAGTACGACGCACTGACGGCGCTCAAGCTCAAGGACCTCGCTGACGAGCTCGAGGCCGCGGCCGACGCGTTCGAGGACGTGGCGGACACGGTCGAGACGATCACGGTCAAGGAGTCCTGACCCCCTTGTCAGGTATGGACATCGGGCTGATCGCGATCGTCGTCATCGCGCTCGCCTTCGACTACACCAACGGCTTCCACGACGCGGCCAACGCGATCGCCACCGCGGTGTCGACGCGCGCCCTCACGCCGCGTGTCGCGCTGGCGCTCGCTGCTGTCGCCAACCTGGTCGGCGCACTCGTCTCCACGAAGATCGCGAAGACCGTCGGCAAGGGCATCCTCGACCCGGCGCAGCTGCACAGCGGCGCGGGCATGGTGGTCGTCTTCGCCGCGCTCGTCGGGGCGATCACGTGGAACCTGATCACCTGGTACTTCGGCCTGCCGTCGTCGTCGTCGCACGCGCTCATCGGTGGCCTGGTGGGCGCCGGACTCGCCGCCGGCGATGCGGTGAAGTGGCATGGCGTCTACGTGAAGGTCGTCATCCCCATGGTCGTGTCGCCGCTGGTCGGCTTCACCCTTGGCGCGATCCTGATGCTCATCATCCTGTGGATCTTCCGGTCGGTGGCGCCGCGTAAGGTCAACCGGGGCTTCCGGTTCGCCCAGATCGCTTCCAGTGCGGCCATGGCCTACGGGCACGGGCTCCAGGACGCCCAGAAGACGATGGGCGTGATCGTGCTCGCCCTCGTCGTGTCCGGCCACCTCGGCGCCGACGCCGGCGTACCGCTGTGGGTCATCGTGTCCGCAGCGAGCGCGATCTCACTCGGCACCTACTCCGGTGGATGGCGCATCATGCGGACGCTGGGTCGCAAGGTCATCAAGATGGACCCGGCGGCAGGGTTCGCGTCGCAGACGGTTGCGTCGTCGGTGCTGTTCGCGACGGCGTCGTACGGGCTGCCGGTGTCGACGACGCACATCATCACGTCGTCGGTGATGGGCGTCGGCGCGACCCGGCGGCTGTCGGCGGTGAAGTGGGGCGTCGCCGGCAACATCGCGATGGCGTGGGTGCTGACGATCCCGGCGGCGGCGCTGGTGGCCGGTGTCTTCTACAAGGTCGCCCACCTGTTCGTCGGCTGACCCCCGGCGTTGCGTCCGAGTAAGTGGTCGTCGGGGCGACCCCGCAGTCGGACGTAGGGGGTCGGTCAGCCGCGGGACCAGCTGA
>JAWWOH010000091.1:0-9201 GCA_033851845.1 Actinomycetota bacterium | reverse complement strand
AGGCGGCGCTGTCGGCGACGGCGACCCTGCAGGCCTACCAGCTGCGTCGACGGCAGGCGGCGGACGCGACACGGGAGGCGGCGTCGCAGGCCGAGCGCGCTGCCGAGGCCGCGCACGCGACCGACGTCGCCCGCACCAACCTGCAGGCGTACGCCGGATCGCTGTACCGCAGCGGAATGGTGGACTCGTCGCTGTTCATCGTCAGCGCCTCGCTCGAGTCGCGCGGTCCGGTGCAGTTCCTGAACGGCCTGCGCGTGGCGCAGCACGTCGCCGGCAGCAAGGGCCGGGCGGTCAGCGGGCTCATCTCGGCCGAGGCGGACGAGCGCACTGCGGCGACCGCCGCGAAGGTTGCCGTCGCGCGGCAGCGTGATGCGGAGGCTGCCGCTGCGGTCTCGAACGCTGCTGCGATGAAGGTCGTGGCGGCGTACCGGAAGCAGGTGGTCGACCGGCGAGCCGCCCTTGCCCGCAGCACGGACACCCTGCGGCTGGCGCGCCAGCGCGACCGCAACTTCCTGACCGCTGCCGAGATCGCTCGGGCCGCCGGGTGGGCTCCTACGCCCCCTTGCAAGGGCCTGGACGTCTCGAGGTATGCGAACGGCACGATTCCGCTCGACGCCCTCTGTCCGCTCCTGTTCACGACCTCCCATCGGTTGCGGGCCGATGCGGCGTACGCCTTCAACGCGATGGCCCATGAGTACGCCGGCGCCTTCAGCACGCCCCTGTGCGTCACCGACTCGTATCGCAGCTTCGACGCGCAGGTCATCGTCGCCGCCGAGAAGCCGACGCTGGCTGCCGAGCCGGGCCACAGCAACCACGGGTGGGGCCTGGCCGCAGACCTCTGCGGTGGGATCGAGTCCTTCGACACCACGGCGCACCAGTGGATGGTCGACAACGCCCCCCGCTATGGCTGGTTCCACCCCGAGTGGGCCGAGATCGACGGCAGCAAGCCGGAGCCCTGGCACTGGGAGTTCGCCGGATAGCTGCGGTCAGCCGGCCAGCAGTGCCCGCAGCCGACCGGCCAGCACGTCCCAGCGCCATTCGCGTTCGACCCACTCGCGACCAGCGGCGCCCATCGCCGCCGCGTGGTCGGGCTGCTCGAGCAGGGTCACGACCGCTTCGGCCACGTCGGACCCGGACGTGCCGTCGACGAGCTGCCCGGTCGTGCCGTCCAGCACGGCGTCCGGCGAGCCGCCGGACCGACCGGCCACCACCGGAAGCCCCGTCGCCGACGCCTCCAGGAAGACGATGCCGAGCCCCTCCACCTCTAGCCCGCGTCGCCGCGTCCGACACGGCATCGCGAAGACGTTCCCTGCGTCGTAGTGCGCCGGCAGCTCCGCCCACGGCACGGACCCCGTCAGCACGACCGCATCGGCAACGCCGTTCTCGCGGGCCAGCCGCTGCAGTGTCGCAAGGTACGGCCCGCCGCCTACGCAGAGCAGCGCGGCGTCCGGCACCCGACGCAGGATCGTCGGCAGCGCGCGGATCAGCACGTCCTGTCCCTTGCGCGGCACGAGCCGCGAGACGCAGACGACGACCGGCCGGTCCACCAGGCCGTACTGCCGGCGTACGTCATCGCCACCTGCACCCGGCCGGAACAGCGACGTGTCGACGCCGCTCGGCAACCGCTCCAACCGCGGCACGATCGGCGCCAGCCGCGCGCGGGTGTACTCCCCCAGGTACGTCACCACGTCGACGTCACGACCGATCCGGCCGAGCACCTGACGCGCTCCGGGCAGCAGCGCCCAGCCGACCTCGTGCCCGTGCGTCGACGCGACCGCGCGGGTCAGCCCCAGGGGCCGGGCGAGCAGCCCCAGCGGGGCGGCCGCCCCGAACCACACCCGGTCGCACCCCTCCGCAGCGGCGATCTCCCGCGCTCGTCGCAGCACGGCAGGGGTGGGCAGCAGCAACGACGTCGGATGCCGGACGACCGGAAACCCTAGTGCCTCGTCGAACGCCGCAGCACCCTTCCACGACGAGGCGTAGACGACGACCTCGCCGGCCGGCTGCCGCGACGCGAGGGAGTGCACGAAGGCCTGGATGCCACCCGGTCGCGGCGGGAAGTCGTTGGTGACGACCAGCGTCCTCACGAGTGCAGCCGGGCCCATTCACGGGCGAGGGCGATCCGCTGCGGCGACGACGGGTGGGTGGCGAACATCGCGTAGAGGAACGTGTTCGGCTCGAGGTCGGACAAGTTCGTGCGCGCCAACCGCTGCTCGGACGCGATGAACGTCGGCACGTCGTGCGTCACGTCGAGCGAGTGCACGTCGGCACGCGCCTCGATTCGCCGCGACACCAGGTTGGTCGCCGGCCCGAGCAGCAGTGTCGACAGCGCGACGACGAACAGCAGCAACGGGATCACCCGCGGGTCCCCGGGCGACGAAGCTCCGGCACGTTTCAAGAGCGGCGTCCACGACAGCAGCAGCGCCAGCGCGCAGACGCCCGCAGCACCACCCAGCGCACCGAGCAACGTCCCGTGCAGCACGTCCTTCCGCTTGGCGTGCCCGAGCTCGTGCGCGACGACCAGCTCGACCTCGGCCGGCGGCGCCTTCTGCAGGAGCGTGTCGTAGACAACGATGCGCCGGGTCGACCCGAACCCGCTGACATACGCGTTCAAGGACGTCGTACGTCGGGAGGCGTCGGCGACCAGCACGTCCTTCACCGGCACGTCGTCACGGGCCGCCATCTCGAGCAGGTCGGTCCGCAGCTGTCCTGCGGGCAACGACGTGAACGTGTTGAACACCGGCTCGACCAGCAGCGGGTAGACGAACGAGCCGAGCACGACGAAGGCAGCGGTCACGGCGGCAGCCCACGCCCACCACGTGCGCGGAGCGACCCGCACCAGTCCCAGGACTGCGAGCAGCACCAGCGACGTCATCACCGTGCCGACGCCGATGCCTTTCGCCCGGTCCAGCAACCAGCTGCCCCAGGTCTGTGTCGACAACCCGTGCTCGCGCTGCACCCGCTCTGCCCACGCGTTGACCGGCAACGTGAGGACGTGCCCGATCACGGTGATCGCCAACGTCCCGAGCACGACGCGTGCGACGAAGCTTCCACCAACCGGGCGCGCGACAGCAGTGACGACCCGTGCCCCGATGGGGGTCAGTGCGAGCACGCCGGACACAACCATCCCGAAGATCAGACCCGCGAACACCGGCGGTCGGACTGCAGAGTGGTACGCCACCTCGCGCGCCACCTCGGCGCCGGTGAAGTCCCGGGCGACATCGACGTGCGGCGAGGCGCCGGGCAGCACCGTCCACGGGACGGTCAACGCAAGCGCGACGGCCAGCCCGGCGAGCAGCACGACCATGGTGACGACGACGGCGAGACGGTTCACCGAAGTCGTGTCACGAGGTCGCGTCGCCACTGGGTGGTGAACGTCGCGAGGCTCGTCCCCCAGAGCTGCTGGAACGCGTCATTGAGCGCCGTCGGCTTCGCGTCGGGTCGTCCGACCTCGCGGTAGAAACGCAGCAGCCCGTCGCGTCCGTGCTGCTCTGCGAGCAGGGTGACCGCGAGCCAGGCCTGTTCGTAGACCTGCGCGAGGTCCTTGTTGTTGCCGTCGAAGTCGTCATCGGTCGGCAGCGCATCCGGCACCCGTCCCCGGCGTACGGCAGTGCGCAGCTCTGCGGCCGATGCGGTGTACGGCACGTGCACACCGCGATAGCCGACGTAGTCGGCAAAGCCCTCGACCAGCCAGGCCGGCGCCTCCGGGCCGCTGGCCGAACGCGTCGCGACGTGCGTCACCTCGTGGGTGAGCACGACACGACGCCCGAGGGTGCCGAGTTTGGCGAACGTCGGCGGGTTGATGACGATGCGATCGCCGACCGGGTGGTAGCCGCTCGTCGAGTCCTTCAGCTCCGCCGTCGCCACCGCCGCGATCTGCGAGTAGTCGCCGTGTCCGCCGACGACCCGGGCCAGCTCCTCCTGCGACGACGGCACCAGCGCGACGACCCGCTGGCCCCATCTCGGACCCCAGACGGCCACGACCCGCGGGACAGCGGCATCCAGGGACGTAGCGACCCGACGCATCGTCGGACGCGAGCTCGGATGTCCAAGCACGATGCAGCTGCGCCCGCGTACGAGGACAACAGGACCCGAGTCCCACAGGCCGCGCGTCGTATCCCGGCCGACATCGGCGAAGTCGTCGTCTGCCGCGATGAACCAGCCGCCGTCCCGGGACACGAACGTCAGCCGCTGCGGCTCGATGGTCGGCGCGTCGTCGTACCCGGTGATCCGGTACGACAGCGTGACCGCGGGCGCCCACCAGCCCGGTCCGCGCTTCGCGTCGAGACCGACGTTTGCCGGCCGAGCCGACTCGGCGTCGAGGCGATAGGACCAGTCACTCAGCGGCACGTCGGCGAGGTTGTCGAAGAGCCGGCCCTGACGTGCGTAGAAGTCAGTGCTCGACGGGTCGACCGTCGCCAGCCAGACCGCTCGGTCGCGGTCGCGAATGGCGGCCGACCGCGCGTCGAGCAGCGCGCGCACCGCTCGGTCCCGCGCGTCCAGCGCCGCGCCGGGAGCGACCCGCCCTCGCACGGCAGTCGAAGAACCGTGCGCGTGGTCCTGCAGGCGCACCGCGGCGAGGCCGCCCAGCGCAGCCACCAGCTGGATCGCGACGACCAGCGCGAGGCCGCGTACGTGCCGCGCGCGTCGCTCGCGATGGCTCGGCACGAGCAGATCGTACGGCGCAAACCGCTCCGATCCGGGCGCTACGGCGCCGGTCAGCCCGCGGACCGCAACGGCGCGAGCGCCGTGTCTGCGTCGGCCAGCGCGGCCCGCACCCGGTCGCTGACCGGTCGGCGCGCGGTGTCGACGCGCTCCAGCAGCGTGCGGGCCCGCTCGAGTGCCGGCCGGTCGTCCCGGGTCAGCACCGCGTAGCCGTTGGCGGCGTCCTGCACGGTGCGGTAGTTGCCGGCCAGCCGCTGGTCGAGCCAGAACGACTGGGTCGCGTCCAGCTTCACGTACGCCGGCCACGCCGTCTTACCCGCGACCCGGAACGCATCCGACGCCCGCGCCTCCGCCCGGCCGCCGGTGACAACCGCGTCGAGGGCGGCGCGCTGATCCGGGTCGAGGCTGGTCGCCCGCTGCTGCGCCGCCGCGAGCGAGTTCAAGGCCTTCTGGTACGACGCCAGCCTCGCCGGCAGCACCTTGAGTGCGACCTCGGCCTTCGGCTTCGCTGCGCGCGCCTTCGCGCGTGCCGCGGAGGCCGCGTTCGTCGTACCAGCAGCACATGCCTCATCCGCAGCGTCCAGCGCGATGGCTGCCGCGATGACGTCACCGGTCGCGGAGAGCACCTGCTTGCGTGCGACCCCGAAGGTCTTGATCGCGGTGCTCAAGCCGCGCAGTCCGGTGTCGCGATCGATGATAGGACCGGCGACCCGGTGCGGGTCGCGACAGCCGGTGAGCAGCAGCGCGAGCAGGCACAGCCAGACCAGCCGGGTGGTCCGGCTCAGTCGTCCGACCGCTTCGGTGCTGTGCCGAGCAGGACGTCGGCCCAGTCGGGCACGTGCGCGCGCTCGCCGGCCGCGCGCTTCTTGCGTGGCTCGACGGCCGCCGGCTCCGGTGCGGGCTCGGGAGTGCGCTCGACAACGGGCTCGGGGACGACGCGCAGCGTCGGGGGTGCCGCGTCGACCGGCGGACCCCACTGCACCGCAGGCACAGCCGCGACCGCTTCGGCGGCGGCCGAGTGCCGAAGCCGCTTGGCGGTCCGGCTAGGAGCTGCCTTCTTCGTGGCCGTCTTCGGCTTCGGCGCCGCCTTCCTCGCCACCGGTTTCGGCGTGGCCTTCTTCGCTGCCACCTTCTTGACCGGCTTGGGGGCGACCTTCTTGACGCTCGGTCGCGCGACAGAGGCCTTCTTCACGACCTTCTTGGCCGCCTTCTTCACGGCCTTCTTGGCGGCCTGCTTCGCCGGCTTCTTCGCCGCCTTCTTCGCGGGGCGAGCCGCCCGTGGCGTGGCCACCGGGCGGGGCGCGGCGTTGGCGAGCCGGTGCGGCCCCGGCTCCTCCCCGACATGCCCGAGCGCCGCCGAGGCAGAGTCCGAAGCCGTCACGGAGCGCGCATGCGGGTCGTAGACCCAGCTCGCGGTCCGCGTCCTCGCGCGGGCGACGTAGGACAGCTGAAGCAGCCAGTGCCCCGAGTCGAGCCGACGCGCGGTCCACGTGACCGAATCAGGCCGCAGGCCGGACGTCTCCGCCAGGGCAGCCTCCACCGCATCGCCGAGCGGCAGCTTGGAGACCCCGTGCCGGTTGCGGTTGACGAAGCCGGCGCGCGCCTCGTCGATGATCCGCTCGCGCTCGGACAGCACCGGTCCGGCGAACCGCTCGACGCGGGCGGCGGGTACGCCGGCGGCGTTGGCGATCTGCTCGACCGACTCGCCGGCGCGCAGCCGGGCCTGGATCTCCTTGGGGGTCACGCCGGCCTCGCGGGCCTGCTGCTCCCCCACTCGGGGGACGTCGCCGCGGACGGCGGCGGCGAGCTTGCCGTCGAGCGACAGGGCGAACGTCCCGGTCTTGGCGGTCTTCGAGGGTGCGAGCAGCACCGAGCGACCGTCCTCGCTCAGCGCGACGACGTGCAGCTGGCGCACAAGACCTCCACTCGGCCACGCAGCCGTGGCGACCGGCCCGAGTGTTGCGGCTGGGGCCGCTGCGCACAAGCCGTCTGCCGAAACCGGTCGAGTCAGGGGCGGGCGGCGCCTACGTAGTCGCTGCGGAAGGCGTCCGCGATCCGCACCACATCACCGCTGTGCGGGGCGTTGATCATCTGGCCGCCGCCGATGTAGATGCCCACGTGGTGGATCGGGCTGCCGTAGAAGGTCAGGTCGCCGGGCTGGATGTCGGACTGCGCGACGTGCGGCAGCTCGTCGTACTGCGCCTGCGACGAGTGCGGGAGCGACACGCCCCCACGAGCCCAGGCCCACATCGTCAGCCCGGAGCAGTCGAACCGGTCCGGACCCGCGGCGGCCCACTCGTAGGGACTGCCGAGCTTGTTGTAGGCCTCCGCGACGGCCGCACTGGCGCGGCCGCTGGCCGGCCCGTTGTAGGTCGCGAACGCAGACCGGACCAGCCGTGCGCGAGAGGCCCTGGCTCGCAGCGCGGCGCGGCGGGCCTCGGCGGCGCGCTCCTCCTGCAGCTTCTTGAGGCGCGCCCGCTCCTCCGCCTGCAGGTGGGACAGCAGCGTCTTCTGGGCCTGCAGCGTGTGCTCGATGGTGGCTTTGTTGCGCGCGACATCCGCCTCCACGGCTTTCTGCGCCACGAGGTCGCGGGCCGCCTGGTCCTCGACGACCGCGAGCCGGTGGCGGGCCGTCGCGGCCGCGGCGAGCCGGGCGGCCTGGTCGCGCGCGATGCGGTCGAGGGCGGCAGCCCGGTCGAGGAAGGACTGCGGGCTGCTCGTCGTCACCAGCGAGGTCAGCGCGTCCGTGCCCCCGCTGCGGTAGGCGCTCGACGCGACGGAGTCCATGGCATGCCGTACGGCGGCGAGCGAGGCCTCCTCGCGCTGGACCCGGCCGCGGGAGACGGCTGCCTTCCGGCGGGCCTCGGTCAGCTTGATCCGAGCCTGCGCATAGGCCTCGACGGCAAGGTCGGCCTGGTCGTTGAGCGCATCGATGTGGCGCTGGACGTCGGCGATCGACGGCCGTGGGTCGGCCTGACCGACGCCGGGCGCCGCGCCCACGGCGAGAGCCGTGGCCAGCCCGATGGCGGCAGCCGCCCGGCCCAGCTTCCGAGGACGGGGTAAGGCGCCTGTAACCCTAGGAGACGCCACGGATCGAACCTAGAAGCCGGGGCGAACCCGTACAAGGACCGTCAGGGCGTGTCGGGGCGCCGATCGGGAAAGGCGGCTCAGGACACAGCGCGGCCCGATTCGGGCACCGGTCCCGGTGGCCCCAACGGCACCAGCTGAAGACGCGGGACCAACCCGCTCTCGGCCAGCACGTCCAGCGCCCGCCGCTCGCCCTCGTCGACCTCGACGGCACCCGGCGCACCGCCCAGCAGCACCGTCACCACGCAGTCGTCACAGGCCAGGTCGCGCATCGCGCACCCCTCGCAGTCGATCAGCACGACACCCTCCCGGGGAAGCAGGACCGGTGCAGGTACCGGCCCCCCGGACGCTAGGGAGCGGGTCCGACAAGAACGCCGAGAACAAGATCTTCGCCGATCTGGACCGGCCATCACCGGCCATCACCGGTGCAGATGGCGAACATCAGCGAGACTCCCCTAGCCGGGGCGCGGGACGAGCTCGACCTGGTCGACCGCGTTGCACCAGCGGCAGGTCACGTGCTCGACGGAGTCCTCGAGCAGCTCGCGCTCCTCGACCTCCTGAACCCCGGCCAGATCGGCATGCACGTACTCCCGGGCTTTCGTCGTACGAAGCACGTCGAAGCGAGTCAGGTTCCCGCAGACCGTGCAGCGCCACCTCGTGTCGGGACCGGGCATCGGCTGGGGCACGGCGGCAGACTACGAGAGACCCCGGCTCTACGGCCCGCCGGACTCCACCCGCACGTGGACCGCGTGCCCGTCATGGGCGCTGTGCGCGTCGACGAAGACGATCACCTGCGCCTCCAGCACGACGAGGTTCTTCTCCAGCTCCGTGGTGTCGCCGCACAGTCCGCAGAGCAGGGTCATGACCCGGGCCTCGGCACGGGCACACGCCGATTCCGCGTCATCACCCGCCGATGCCTTCCGCAGGCTGCGCCACCTCACCGGCGCACCGCGCATGCGCTGAGGACGCCGTTGTAGTCGGCCATCAGCTGCCGGCCGAGTGCCGGGTCATAGCTGTTGCCGTCGGCCCGGATCCGCACGAAACCTGTCGACTCGACGAGCTTCGAGAAGGCGTTCTTGTACGCCGGCTCCGCGCCGTCGGTGATCGTGCGCAGTTCGGCCTGGGCATCGCGCAGGTCCGTGAGCACGGCACCATCAACGGTCCTCGTCGTACCCAGCCGCTGCCCGGCCGCGCCGAGAGCCAGGACGTCCGGCGCCGCGACGCGACACGTGCCCTCCGCGAAGGAGGACACCGCCGGCTGCTTGGCAGGCGCGTCGTTGCCGCATGCGCTCAGAGCAAGGGCGAGAGGCGCAATGACAGTGAGGGCAGTGATCGCGGTGCGGCGCATCTGGAGCTCCGTTGGCAGTTCGTGGATGGACGTTGATCGACGGGGACTTATGCGGGTTCCAGGGCTCGCAACCCGCATAAGTCCGCGTGGATCAACACGAA
>JAWWOH010000045.1:0-3482 GCA_033851845.1 Actinomycetota bacterium | reverse complement strand
GCCCGCAGCGTGGCCAGCCCGCTCGCCACGGCCACCGGGTTACCGGACAGCGTCCCGGCCTGGTACACCGGCCCCGCCGGCGCTAACGACGCCAGCACAGCGGCTCGGCCGCCGAAAGCCGCCGCCGGCAATCCCCCGCTCATCACCTTGCCGAACGTGAAGAGGTCAGGCGTCACACCCTCGAGTCCCCACCATCCGGCCGGGCCGACGCGGAAGCCGGTCATCACCTCGTCGAGCACGAACAGCGCGCCGTGGGCGTGCGCGGTCTCGGCCAGAAGAGCGTTGAAACCCGGCGACGGCGGGACCACGCCCATGTTGGCCGCGGCGGCTTCGGTGATGACGCAGGCGATGTCGTCGCCGTGCTCCTCGAACGCCGCAGCGACGAGAGCCAGGTCGTTGTAGGGCAGGACGATGGTGTCGGCTGCGCTCGCTCCCGTCACACCCGGTGTGTCCGGCAGCCCGAGGGTGACGACGCCGGAGCCGGCGCTGGCGAGCAACGCGTCGACGTGGCCGTGGTAGCAGCCGGCGAACTTCACGACCTTGCTGCGCCCGGTGAAGCCGCGGGCAAGCCGGATGGCGCTCATCGTCGCCTCGGTGCCCGAGCTGACCAGCCGCACCTGCTCGACCGGCGGAACCCGCGCGACGATCTCCTCGGCGAGCTCGACCTCGCCCGGCGACGGCGTACCGAACGATGTGCCGCGGCCGGCCGCGGCGCGGATCGCCTCGACGACCGCCGGATGCGCGTGACCGAGGATCATCGGTCCCCATGAGCAGACCAGGTCGACGTACTCGCGGCCGTCGGCGTCGGTGAGGTAGGGCCCGCGGCCCGACACCATGAACCGCGGCGTCCCGCCGACAGCCCGGAAGGCCCTGACGGGTGAGTTGACGCCGCCCGGCGTGACTGCCGTGGCGCGGTCGAAAAGAGCCTGCGACGCGGGGGCGTCGTACGAATAGGTCACTCGGCGAGCCAGGCCGCGGCTTCGGCCGCCCAGTAGGTCAGCACCATGCCGGCACCCGCGCGCCGGATGCCAGTCAGCGTCTCGAGGATGATGCGGCGCCGGTCGATCCAGCCCTGCGCCGCAGCGGCTTCGACCATCGCGTACTCGCCGCTTACTTGGTACGCCGCGACTGGCACGTCGACGGCCTCGGCGACTGCGCGCACCACGTCGAGGTAGGCCATCGCCGGCTTCACCATCACGGCGTCCGCGCCCTCGGCCACGTCGAGCAGCGCCTCGCGCACGCCCTCGGATGTCGCGCGCGCGGCGTCCTGCTGGTACGCCGCGCGGTCACCGAACTGAGGCGCGCACTCCGCGGCGTCGCGGAACGGACCGTAGAACGCACTGGCGTACTTCGCGCTGTACGCCAGGATCGGTGTGCCGTTGAAGCCGTCGGCGTCGAGCGCCGCGCGGATGGCCGCGACCTGCCCGTCCATCATCCCGCTGGGCGCGACAACGTGCGAGCCGGCACGAGCCTGCGCGACCGCGGCAGAGGCATAGCGCGAGAGCGTCGCGTCGTTGTCGACGTCACCGTCGGCCGTGAGCAGCCCGCAGTGCCCATGGTCGGTGTACTCGTCCAGGCACAGGTCGGTCATGACGACAGTCGCGTCGCCGACCTCGGCGATCAGGTCCTGCACGGCCAGCTGCACGATTCCGTCGGGGTCATCGGCGCCCGAGCCGCGCGCATCCTTGACGGCTGGGATCCCGAACACGATCAGGCCACCGACACCGGCCTCGACCGCCTCGTGCGCCGCCTTGCGCACCGAGTCACGGGTGTGCTGCACGACCCCCGGCATCGACGCGATCGGCGCCGGCGCGGAGATGCCCTCCTTCACGAACACCGGCAGCACGAGATCCGCGGGGTCGACGCGCACGTCGGCCACCAACCGGCGCAGGGCCGGCGTACGCCGAAGCCGTCGCGGCCGCGACACCGGGAAGCCGGGTCCGGTCACTTCTTGGCGGTCTTCCGCTTCCGGCTGGCACTCGGCGGCGCCTCGCCGTCGGCACGTCGGGCCGCGGCGTACTCCGCCAGCGCCTCGACCAGGGTCGCGACGTCCGGCTTCGGCGACAGGACGTCGACGCGCAGACCCAACTCCTCGGCCGCGGCCTTCGTCGCCGGCCCGATGCAGGCGAGCACTGTCGTGTCGTGCGGCTTGCCGGCGATGCCGACGAGGTTGCGCACCGTCGACGACGACGTGAACAGCACTGCGTCGAAGCCGCCGCCCTTCAGAGCCTCGCGCGTCTCGGCGGCCGGCGGTGCAGCCCGCACGGTGCGGTACGCAGTCACGTCGTCGACCGCCCAGCCGAGGTCCTTCAAACCGGCGACGAGCGTGTCGGTCGCGATGTCGGCACGCGGCAGGAACACCCGGTCGATCGGGTCGAACGAGTCGTCGTACGGCGCCCAGTCCTTCAGCAGCCCTTCGCTCGACTGCTCGCCCGAGGGCACGAGGTCCGGCCGGATGCCGAAGTCGACGAGGGCCTGCGCCGTCGCGTCACCGACCGCGGCAACCTTCACGCCGCTGAAGATGCGCGCGTCGAGCCCGGACTCCTCGAGCTTCTCGCGGACGGCCTTGACGGCATTGGTCGACGTGAACGCGACCCACATGTAGCGACCGTCGCCGATGCCCTTCACCGCGCGGTCCATCGGCGCGGGCGTGCGGGGCGGCTCGACCGCGATCGTCGGCACCTCGACGGGCACCGCGCCGTAGCCGCGCAGCTGGGCGGACAGCGCGCCGGCCTGGTCGCGGGTGCGCGGCACCAGCACCTTCCACCCGTAGAGCGGCCGGCTCTCGAACCACGACAGCCGCTCGGCCTTCTTGACCGGGTCGCCGACGACGACGACCGCGTCACCGTCGACGCCGCGCAGGTCGGTGTCAGCGGAGTTGAGCGTGGTGAGCACCGTGCGCTGGTGCGACGACGTGCCGCCGGTCGTGACCGACACCGCGGTGTCGGCCTTGCGCCCGTGCTCGACGAGCGATGCCGCTGCCTTCGCGACCTCTGACGCGCCGCACAGCAGGACCAGGGTGCCGGGTGAGGCGGCGACCGCGCGCCAGTCGGTCGCGTCGCTCACGCGCGCCACCGTGCGGGGCAGGCCGACGGCGACACCGGCGTACGCCGGCACGGCAACGGCATGCGGTACGCCGGGGACGACCTCGAGCCGCTGCTTGGCCTTGACGACGGCCTCGGCCTCCTTCGCGCCCTCGTCGGCGACGAACGGGTCGCCGGGCAGCAGTCGCACGACGGCCCGGCCCTCCTTCGCCGCTGCGACCAGAGCTGCGCTCTGCAGGTCGCCGGGCTCCGTGACGACGATCTCCGTCGTGGGCCCGGCAAGGGCCAGCACTGCGTCGCCGCAACGGACGTCAGCCAGCACCAGGTCGGCTGCCCAGAGCAGCTCCGTGGCACGGACCGCCAACAGCCCTGGGTCACCGGTCCCGGCCCCGACGAGGGCCACCGATCCGGCGGGCTTGCGGGCACGGGTCGAACTCA
>JAWWOH010000022.1:0-29231 GCA_033851845.1 Actinomycetota bacterium | reverse complement strand
CGTCGGCCAGTCGCTCAGCTGTCGGTAGACCGTGGCGTCGGGCTCGATGCCGAGGTCGGCGCTGTCCTGCGGGTCGAGCTGTTCGAGCAGCAGCTTCGTCGCGAGGACGGCACCCCCGCGACTGCTCTCCTGCACCCGCGCGCACTCGTTGACCTCGTCGCCGAGCGCCGTCACCTCGAGCCGTCCGCTGGTGATGAGCTGACCGAGGTAGAGCCGCGGCGCGAAGTGCAGGCCGACGTTCAGGCGCAGGCTCGGCTGCTGCCCGAGGTCGTCGACCTCCCGCTGCAGCTCCCCCGCGGTGCGGATCGCGTTGCGCGCCGCTCGGCTGGCGCTCCCGGCGTCGGAGGCCCGGAAGAACCCCGTCGCACCGTCGCCGGCGTGCTTCCCGACGATGCCCTCGTTGCGGGCGATGGCGGTGTCGGTCGCGGTGAGCACAGTGCTGATGAGCTCGAAGTAGGCAGCGGTGGACAGCCGCCGCGACAGCTGGCTCGAGCTCTCGATGTCGACGAACAGGACCGCCGCCGGCTCGGCGCGCGGTGTCGCGAGTGACGCGATCCGCTCGAACAGCTGCTCGTCGCCGCGGGTCAGCAGCGACAGCACGGACGCCCGCAGCGGGCTCCCCATGACAACCGCTGCGCCGATCCAGCCCGCTTCGGGATGGCCGAG
Organism: Actinomycetota bacterium; assembly: GCA_033851845.1. Taxonomy (GTDB): domain Bacteria; phylum Actinomycetota; class Actinomycetes; order Mycobacteriales; family SCTD01; genus RYN-124. The sequence continues at coordinate 28,565 of JAWWOH010000022.1, read as the reverse complement.
CAGCGTCACGGAGTACCGAATCGGAACGGGCCTTCCGTTCAGGTCGACGTAGTCGAGCCGGCCGGTCCACATCGCCGGCGGACGGGCCGGCACGACACCGCTCACAGCCGGCCCCGAGAGCAGTCCGGCGCCGGGGCCGTCGTAGCCCACCGCATGCGCGGCGACGAACGGCATGAGCCGCTCCCCCGCAGCGCTCATACTCTCCGCGCCCAGCCGCTCGGTCCACGCCGGCCGGCTGAGGGCCTGCACCAGGTGCTCGCCGTACCCGAGCTCGTCACGACCGGCGCCCATCATCGCGTGCAGCTCGCTCGACGCCCAGCGAAGTCGCAGCGCCGCATCAAGCACGAAGCACGCCGCGCGGGTGGCTTCGAGCTCCGCGACGACCTCGTCGAGCAGCACGTCGACGTCGGTGTGGTCAGCGCCTTCCAGCATCAGCTGCTCCGTTCGGGAGTCACCGCATCGTGCACAGGCTGCCACGACCGGGGACGAAAGACCCTGTTGCGTCGACCTGCGCCGTACCAGCCTGGCGCCATGACCCGCATCACGGACCTCATGCTGCGGCCGACGAGGGGCGCGCTGGCCAATGCACGCGATGCCACGGTCTCCGTCGCGCTTGCGGTCGCCGACAGGCTGGCCATCACCAGCGACCTCGGCATCGAAGGCAGCGAGCCCGGTGCACTGCATGCCCTCAGCCGCAGCGAGTGCTACGACCTGCTGAGGACGCAGTCCGTCGCGAGGTTCGCGTACGTGGCGCGCGCGGGTGTCCCCGACATCGTCCCGGTCAACTACGTCGTCGACGGGGACCACGTGCTCATCCGATCCGGTCCGGGCCCCAAGCTGCAAGCCGCCGAGCGTCACGAGCTGGTCGCCATGGAGATGGACGCCATCGACGACCACGAACGCACCGGCCGGTCCGTCGTGGTGGTCGGCCGGGCGGAGCGGCTGCGCGCCGGCGAAGCGCAGGAGCTGGCGGAGCGGCTCGGGGAGCCGCCCTGGGCTGCCGGGCCACGTCGGCACGTGATCCGCGTGCGCCCGACCCGGATCACCGGACGCCGGCTCAGCTGAGCGGCATCACCAGGTGCGCCACACCGTGGTCGTTGTCGGCGGCGGCGACGAGACCTGCATCAGCGAAGGCCCGGTGCATCGCGCGGTTGGTGGTGAGGACGTCCGCGACGAATTCGGTGACCCCGGCGGCCCGCGCATGCGCCGTCAGCCTGGCCACCAACGCAGTTCCCAGGCCGTGGTGCTGGTAGGAGTCCGCGACGACGACCGCGACTTCTGCCTGATGAAGGTCGGGCGGCAACCGGTCGTAACGACCGACGGCGACGAGGGAGCCGTCAGGTGCCTCGGCGACCAACGCGAACCGCTCCACGCCGTCGACGTGCGTGAACCGATCGGCCTGCTCCGTAGTGAGCTCCGGGAGCACGGCGAAGAACCGCTGATAGACGCTGCGCGCCGACAGGCCGCGATGCATCACGTGCAGCGCCGGGGTGTCATCAGGTCGGATCGGACGAATCCGCAACGCCGCGACGTCGATGAGCAGCGTCATGACAGCAGCCACCTCGGCGCCGCGGCCCGTTGCAGCTCGGCTCGTGCGTCCGGATGCGCGACCTGGATGAGGTTGCGGGCTTGATCGCGGCTGGTCGCCGGCCAGATCGCCGCGGCACCCTGCTCCGTGACGACCCAGGAGTGCTGGAAGCTCGTGGCCGGGCCGTCGAGGTTGGCGACGATCGTCGAGCAGTCGGCCTTCGGGTGCCACGACGGCAGCGCGACGACGGCGATCCCGCCGGCGGCATGCAGTGCGCCGACGACGAAGTCGCTCTGCCCTCCGAAGCCCGAGTAGATCCGCCCGCCCGCCCACGACGCGTTGGCCTGCCCGTAGAGGTCGACCTGCAGGGCGCTGTTGACAGAGGTCATCCGCGGGTGCCGCGCGATCTCGGCGGGGTCGTTCGTGACCTCCGTGCGCAGCATGTGTACGCGGGGGTTGCCGTCGACCCACTTGTAGAGCTCCGGCGACCCGAACAGGAACGACGCCACGAGCTGCTCGTCGGGATCAAGCGCGCCTGCCTCGTCGAGGGCCAGCACGCCGTCCGAGAACATCTCGGTCCAGATCCGCAGCCCGTGCCGACCGACGAGGCCGGCAAGGGTCGCATCGGGCACGCCGCCGATGCCCATCTGCAGCGTCGCGCCGTCCTCGACGAAGGAGGCCACCCGCTCACCGATCAACCGCTCGACGTCTCCCGGCGGGCGCGGCAGCGGGCTCGCCAGCGGCTCGTCGACCTCAACCCCGAGGTCGATCAGGTCGGTTGCCAGCTCGCCGTCGCCGTACGTCCACGGCATGCGCGGGTTGACCTGTGCGATCACGAGACCACCACGGCGCCGTACCGCCTCCACGGCCGCGGGCATGACATTGACCTCGAGACCCATCGACACCCGACCGGCACGTGGCGGCGTCGTGTGCAGCAGCACGACGTCCGGCGCGTGCGTACGCGCGAACAGCCGCGGCACCAGGCTGAGCCGCGCCGGCACGTAGTCGAGCCGCGCACTGCGCCGTACACCAGGCCCGACAAAGGGCGTCTCGTGCTGGACGCCCGGCCTGTCGGGCATCCCGAGCTGCGCGTTCAATGCGAACAGCCGGTACGCCGGCAAGGTCGCGTCGACGATGCCCAGAGCGGTGTGGGGGGTGGCGAAGTTGCCGGGCACGACAACACGCGGCCGGCCGGCAGCCAACGGCGCCAGGGCACCGGCAATGCTCTCCGTGCCGACCATTCTCATGCCGCCAGCCTGTGCCACGGCGGTTGCAGACGGCAGGGCACACGGTCCCGGGCGAGGCGGGCCGAAAGACCCTGTTCGCCGAGGGCGCGTCCGGCCATGGTGGGACGAACCCGACCGAGGAGGCGCTGTGGACCGGCTGGAGCCGCTGACGCGCGCCGAGTGCATGGACCTGCTGGCCTGCTCAAGTCTCGGCCGCGTCGCGTTCACCGAGCGCGCGCTGCCGTCGATCCGTCCGGTCAACTACGCCCTGGTCGGACACCACGTGGTGCTGCGAACGCAGGCCGACGGTCTCGGCCGTCGGCTGGACGGTCAGGTCGTCGCCTTCGAGGTGGACCAGATCGACACCGAGCAGGGGACCGGATGGAGCGTCCTCGTCACCGGCACCGCTCGGCTGCTGCGCTCACCCGGAGAGCTCACCCGGCAGAGCGCCGTGCCGCTCGTGACGATGGCCGGCGATGGACACGACGCCCGCGTCTGCATCGTGCCGGGCGAGATCAGCGGTCGCCGGATCCGGTCCGCCGTCGACGCAGCCTGACGCTGCGTCAGCTGCCGAGCTGGACGCGCCAGGTCACCCGGGTGCCGCGACCCGGAGCCGACTCGAGCTCGAGCTCGCCGCCCAGCTGAGCCGCTCGAGCGGCAAGGTTGCCCAGCCCGCTCCGTCGCTGCGTCTTCCCGATGCCGACGCCGTTGTCGGCGACGTCCAGCACCAGCTCGTCACCTCGGACCGCGACCGTGACCTCGACCGCTCGCGCGGATGCATGCCGTGCCGCGTTGCTGAGGGCCTCCCGCAGGGCCGCCAGCAGGTGGTCGGACACCGGGGCCGGCACGAGCGTGTCGAGCAGCCCGTCCATCCGCAGCGAGGGTGCGAACCCGAGCTGCTCCGCACCCGCGTCGACCACCTGCAGGATCAGCGCCCGCAGCGACGAGCGCTCGTCCTCCGGCGCCTGCAGCCCGTAGATGGTCGAGCGCAGCTCGCGGATGGTGTCGTCCAGGTCGTCGACAGCAGCGCGCACCCTCGTGCCGGCTTCCGCGGGCCGGCTGTCGATGAGGCGGACCGCGCCCTCGAGCTGCATGCCGGTCGCGAAGAGCCGCTGGATCACCAGGTCGTGCAGGTCGCGCGCGATCCGGTCTCGGTCCTCGAAGACCGCGAACCGCTCGGCGTCCCGACGCCGCTCGGCCAGCTCCAGCGCAACCGCCGCCTGCGCCGCGAAGCTGCTGAGCGCCCGCGTCGCGACTGCACTGTCAGGGGTAGGAACCCCGCTCACCACCAGCACGCCTCGGGAGCCGCCCTCGTTGCCGGCCAGGGCGACAGCCAGCCAGTCGCCGTTGTCGACATCGCTGCGGGTGAGCATCTGACCGCGCTGCGAGTTGGCGCCCTCGCCGTCAGCCACCTCGATCAGCAGTCGGTCGCCGTCGACCGGCAGGGCCACGAACGAGAGCGCTCCACCGGTGACCTGGCGCGCCTTCTGCGCGACCAACGTCAGCACGTCCTCCGGGTCCTTGCCGGAGAGCAGCGACGTGGTGACCTCGCTGCTGGCCTCCAGCCAGCGCTCCCGCTGTCGTGTCTCGGTGTAGAGCCGGGCGTTCTGGATCGCGACGCCCGCCGCTGCCGCGAGAGCGAGGACGATCGCCTCATCACCGTCGTCGAAGCTGCCGCCACCCCGCTTCTCGGTCAGGTAGAGGTTGCCGAACACTGCGTCGCGCACGCGGATCGGCACGCCGAGGAACGTGCGCATCGGCGGGTGGTTCGGGGGGAACCCGAACGAGTCCGCGTGATCGGCCAAGTTGTCCAGCCGCAGCGGCCGAGGGTCGCTGATCAGCTTGCCCAGGACGCCGTGGCCGGCAGGCAGGCTGCCGATCCGCGCCACCATCTCGTCGTCGACACCGACGACGAGGAACTGCGCGAGGGACCTGCCGTCCTCGCTGATCACACCAAGCGCGGCGTACTCCGCGTCGACCAGGTCCGCCGCAACCTCGGCGATGCGGTGCAGCACGGCCTGCAGGTCGAGGTCGCCCGCGACGGCGATGACGGCCTGCAGCAGGCTGCGCATCCGCTCGGCCCCCGCGCGCTCCATGCTCACAGCCTGCCTCACGGTCGCCGGGCACTGCGGTCTTTCGGCGTACCGACCCGGGACTTTCGACCCTGCTCGCGAGCCTGCCGCTCGACGAGCCTTGAGGCACAGCACGGGACATCCCGTCCGGTGCAGCCGAGAGGGAGCACATCATGCGCCGCAAGACGTTCGACGCCATCCTCACCGCAGGCGGTCTCGTCCTCGCGGTGGTCCTGCTCGTCGCCGGTGGGCTGCTGACCTGGGGTCACAACTTCGTGACCTCCGAGGTCAAAACGCAGCTCACTGCCCAGAAGATCTTCATCCCCCCGGTCGGCCCGGCGCTGGCCGACCCGGCCATCAAGCCGTACCTCACCAAGTACGCCGGCCAGCAGCTCGTGACGGGCGACCAGGCCAAGGCCTACGCCGACCACTTCATCGCCGTCCACGTCAAGGGGATCAGCGGCGGCAGGACCTACGCCGAGCTCGGTGGCGCGCAGAACGCCCTGAAGGCGCAGATCGCGGACGCCAAGACGGCCGGTCAGCCGACCGCCGCACTCGACCAGCAGCTCGCCGACCTGAACGTCACCCGCGAGACCGTCTTCAAGGGCGAGACGTTGCGCGGCCTGCTGCTCAACGCGTACGCGTTCGGGACCATGGGCAAGATCGCCGGTATCGCCGCCGTCGGTGCGTTCGCCGGCGCCGGGCTCATGTTCCTGCTGACGCTGCTGGGCATGTGGCACCTGCGGCGCACTCCGGCCGACGCGGAGCTGCGCGTCCCCGGCTGGCACCCCGAAGCCAGCACCGTCTGAGCCGGTCGTACCCACTGACCCCGGCGGTCGGCGCCTCCCCAGGCGTCGGCCGTCGGCGTCGTACCTTCGCCAGAAAGGACACGTCGTGACCGCCACCCCTACGCAGGAGCAGCTCCGCCACGTCGTGCAGGCGGCCGGCCTCGCCCCGAGCGTGCACAACACGCAGCCGTGGCGCTTCGTCTCAGGGCCGGGACTGCTCGAGCTCCACGCCGACCCGGCGCGGCAGCTGCGCGTCCTCGATCCCGACGGCCGCCAGCTGCACCTGTCCTGCGGCGCCGCGCTGTTCCACGCCCGCGTCGCCGCGCGCGCCTTGGGCCTCGCGACGCAGGTCCACCTGCTCCCCGACCCCGGCCACCCGACCCATCTCGCCGACCTCGTGCTCAGCCCGGGCGCGCCCGCGACCGACGCCGACATCCGGCTCGCCACCGCCATCCTGCAGCGGCACACGTACCGCGGGGCGTTCGAGCATCGCGCCGTACCGGCCGCCGTTCTGGACGTCCTGCGCGACGCCGCGCAGGCCGAGGGCGCCCGGCTCCCGGAGATCGCCTCGGAGGACCAGCTGATCGAGCTCGAGGTCCTGCTGTCGAACGCCGACCTCATGGAGGAGCGCGACCCGCGTTACCGCGAGGAGCTGTCCGCATGGGTCCACGCCGGGACGCCGCAGCCCGACGGCATCCCGGTGGATGCCCTGGACCAGGCGCCCGGCTCGTCGTTGCGACAGCGCTCGTTCGGCCGCGGTCGATCCGCGGCGCTCGACGGCTCGGCGCCCGCGCCGGATCACCCCGCGGTCGTCGCGCTCACGACCGACGACGACGAACCGGTCTCCTGGCTCCGCGCCGGGCAGGCGCTCGCCGCGGTGCTGCTGCACGCGGCTGACCTCGGCGTACAGGCGCAGCCGCTCGGTCAGGTGACCGACATCGTCGCGTACCGGCTCGGGGTGCGACAGGCACTCGGGCTCGCCGGGATGCCCCAGCTCGTGCTGCGGATGGGCTTCGCGTCGCGAACGGTCGCGACACCTCGGCGTCCGGTCGATGACGTGCTCGTCGCCGTGACAGATTGACCACGTGACCGACGCAGTCATCCGGGTGTTCCTGCTCGACGACCACGAGATCGTCCGGCGGGGCGTACGAGAGCTGCTCGAAGCCGAGCCGGACATCGTGGTGGTCGGCGAGGCGTCGACAGCTGCGGAGGCACTCGCCCGGGTGCCGGCGACGAAACCCGATGTCGCCGTGCTGGACGTGCGGCTCCCGGACGGCAACGGGGTCGCGGTCTGCCGCGACCTCCGGTCGGACCTGCCGGAGCTGGCCTGCCTGATGCTGACGTCGTTCGCGGACGACGAGGCGCTGTTCGACGCCATCATGGCCGGCGCCGCCGGCTACGTGTTGAAGCAGATCCGCGGCACCGACCTGGTCGGCGCGGTGCGAACCGTCGCAGCGGGTGGCTCGCTGCTCGACCCGCGCGCCGCGGCCGCCGTGATGGAGCGGTTGCGCGCGCCGAAGGCGGCCGATCCGCTGGCCGGGCTCACCGACCAGGAGCGGCGCATCCTCGAGCTGATCGGTGAGGGCCTGACGAACCGGCAGATCGGTGAGCGGATGTTCCTCGCAGAGAAGACGGTCAAGAACTACGTCAGCAACCTGCTGTCCAAGCTCGGCCTGCAACGGCGCACGCAGGCCGCCGTGCTCGCCACCGAAGTACGCCGGCCCGAGCACTGATGGCGTTCACGGCGGAAGAGCTCGAGCGGGCCTCGGACCTCGTGCACCGCTGGGTGCCCCCCACTCCGCAGTACGCCTGGCCGTTGCTCGCCGATGCGGTCGGTGCCGACGTCTGGGTCAAGCACGAGAACCACACCCCGACCGGCGCGTTCAAGGTGCGTGGTGGGCTGGTCTACATGGACCGGCTCCACCGCGAGCGGCCCGCGGTGAAGGGCGTTGTCTCGGCAACCCGTGGCAACCACGGGCAGAGCCTGGCGTTCGCCGGTCGCGCTCAGGCGGTCGCGGTGAGCATCGTCGTGCCCCGCGGCAACAGCCCCGACAAGAACGCCGCCATGCGGGGCTTCGGTGCCGAGGTCATCGAGCACGGCCATGACTTCCAGGCAGCGCGCGAGCACTCCGTCGAGCTGGCTGCGCAGCGCGGCCTCGAGGCGGTGCCGGCGTACCACCCGGATCTCGTGCTCGGCGTCGCGACCTACGCGCGTGAGCTGCTCGACGCGGTTGCCGACCTCGACGCGGTCTACGTGCCGGTGGGCATGGGGTCGGGGATCGCCGGGCTGATCGGCGTACGCGATCTGCTCGGCCTGTCGACCGAGATCGTCGGCGTCGTCGCCGACCGTGCCCCGGCTACAGCCCTGTCGTTCGACGCCGGTGCACCCGTCGCAACCGAGGCAGCCGACACCTTCGTCGACGGCGTCGCCTGCCGCGTTCCCGACGCGAACGCCGTAGCGACGATCACTGGCGGCGCCGCGCGCATCGTGCGGGTGAGCGAGGATGCCGCCGCCGCTGCGGTCCGGGTGCTGCTCACGTGCACGCACAACATCCCTGAACCAGCGGGCGCGCTCGCCCTGGCCGGCGCGATCGAGGAGAGGGAGCGCAACCGCGGGCGCCGCATCGCCGTCATCCAGACCGGCGGCAACATCGACAGCGACATGTTGCGCACGATCCTCGACGGCCGTACGCCGATGGCACCATCTTCAGGGTGACCAGCACCGCCGCCGACAAGCAGCGACTGCAGGACCTCATGCGACTGCGCCGCGTCCGTGACCGGATCGACCGGGACTACGCGCAGCCGCTCGACGTGGAAGCGCTCGCACGCGGCGCGCACATGTCGGCCGGCCACCTCAGTCGTGAGTTCAAGGCGGCGTACGGCGAGTCGCCGTACAGCTATCTCATGACGCGGCGCATCGAGCGGGCAATGACGCTGCTGCGCCGCGGCGACCTCAGTGTCACCGACGTCTGCTTCGCCGTCGGCTGCTCGTCCCTCGGGACCTTCAGCACGCGGTTCAACGAGCTGGTCGGCGTGGCCCCCAGCGTCTACCGGCGCGAAGGTGTCGGCACCACGACGGGGATGCCGCCGTGCATCGCGAAGCAGGTGACCAGACCGATCAGAAATCGAGAAGCACCGGCGCGCGAGCCGCATCTAGCGTGACAGCCATGGACCTCACCATTCACACCACCGTCCTGCCGCACACCGACCCGGACGCATCGCTGGCGTTCTACCGCGACGTCCTCGGCTTCGAGGTGCGCACCGACGTCGGCAGCGGCGCGATGCGCTGGATCAGCGTCGGTCCGCCCAACCAGCCGGAGACCTGCATCCTGCTGTCGCCGCCGGCGGTCGACCCCGGCATCACGGCGGACGAGCGACGCACCATCAACGAGATGATCGCCAAGGGCACGTACGGCTGGATCCTGCTGGCGACCCCGGACCTCGACGCGACGTTCGAGAAGGTGCAGGCGAGCGACGCCGAGGTCGTGCAGGAGCCGGCCGACCAGCCGTACGGCATCCGTGACTGCGCGTTCCGCGACCCGGCGGGCAACCTCATCCGGATCCGGCAGGCCTGACTGCTGTCGAGGGAGACCCACGTCCGACTTGATCAACGCCACAAGGGGTCGCCGACCAGCACGCCCGCACGTGACTTTCGCTGGCGTTGATCATCAGACGAGGCCATGCCGGCCGCGAGTGGGGCGGGTGGGGCTCGAACCCACGACCGAGGGATTATGAGTCCCTTGCTCTAACCGGCTGAGCTACCGCCCCGCGGCCGAGTCTAGGGATTCAACGATCGCCGCGGTCCGGCCCGTCACCAGCCTGGCGGCCGAACATCTCCAGCACGACGGCCTCACCCTGCTGGTGCTCCAGCACGATCTCCACGAACGCATCGAACGCCCGCTGCTCGTCGCCGACGAGGGCCTGCACCTGGGACAACCGCTCCGCAACCCGCTCCACCGCGACCGGGCCGTACTCGAGCAACGGGTCCAGCAGCTCGTCGACGGCGCGCCGGCGCGTGTGCCACAGCGCCAAGGCCCGCAGCTCGGCGCGCGGGTCGGTGGACATGCGCCGAAGATCTCCCACCCGACGCCATTCCGCAGCCGTTCGGCCCATTCCGCCCACCAGACGGACCCGCCCGGTCAGGGGCGGACCGGGCTAGAGGCGAGCGCGCCGAGGCGCAGCACCTCGAGGCGCATCTCGGGGTCGCAGTCCCCGGGCGCCTTCAGCCAGACGACGGCACACCGGCGGTAGTACGCGCCCTGGGACTCCCCCGGATCGCGCGGCGGCAGCTCGATGTCCGCAGCCATCCGCGCCAACGACGCCGTACGGCGTGCAGCGAAGCGGTTCGTCGGGCGACCCATACCGGTGACTCCTTCGTCGCACGGCGCAACGACCGAACCGGACGACGGTGACGCACACTGGACGTATGCGTCCACGCAGCTGCGTCGCCGCCCTCGCCGTGGCAGGGGTCCTGTCGGCCGGCTGCGCCGCGGCTCATCCACCGACGCACTCGACTGCCGCTCCGCTCTGGATCGCATCGAAGGCTCAGCGCCCGACCAAGGTGCTCGTCGTCGTCGAGGAGAACAAGACACCGCGGTCAGCGCTGGCCGGAATGCCGCACCTGGCCGCGCTCGCGCAGACCTACGGGAAGACGACGGCGTACAAGGCCGTCACCCACCCGTCGCTGCCCAACTACCTCGCACTCGCGGGCGGGTCGACGTTCGGCGTCCACGACGACGCGGGACCGACCAGCCACCCCATCACCGGCCCGAGCGTGTTCGACCGCGTGATCGCCGGCGGCCGGACGGCCAAGACCTACGCCGAGTCCATGCCGACCGCGTGCGCGCGCACCTCCACGTCGAGGTACGCCGTGAAGCACAACCCCTGGGCCTACTTCACCGATGCGGCCTCGAGGGCCCACTGCAACCGGTTCGACGTACCGCTCGGCAGCACCGCGGCCGGGGCACTGCGCGCGGACGTCGACGCCGGGATGCTCCCCACCGTCGGGCTGGTCATCCCCGACATCTGCAACGACGCGCACGACTGCTCGTTGGCCACCGCCGATGACTGGCTCAACAGGTGGCTCGGTGTGATCCGGCAGGGCGCGGACTACCGGGCCGGCCGGCTGGTCATCGTGGTGACGTTCGACGAGGACGACTACTCGGCCGACAACACCGTCCAGACCGTCGTCGTCTCGCCGTACACCTCGCACGTCGTGGCCAACCGGGCGCTGACCCACTACTCGCTGACCCGCTACCTGGCCGAGCTGACCGCGACCAGCCCGCTGCGGGCGGCCGCGACCGCCCCGTCCCTGCGCACCGACTTCCGGCTGTAACGCACGACTGCGCCCGCACGATCTCCCGATCATCAACGCGAACGAGGGGACGGCATGGGCAGCGGCAGCGTGATCGAGGTGGCGGGCCCGGCAGCCGAAGCGCTCGCCCGCGCCGCCGAGCTCCGCCGGGAGGGCTGGAGCGTCTTCGTGCGCAGCACCCGGCTCGATGCCAGCTGCGACATCGTGTGGTGCCTCGAGCTGGAGCGCAAAGCCGCCGGCTGAACCGCTCAACCGCCGCTCCGCCGAATCCGATATGAGCATCATGAGCCGGAACGACGCCGTCCTGGAGCGGCTGTTCTCGCGCTACCGGCTGGCGCTCGCCGCCAACCGCACCGGCGGCCCGCGGGCGAAGAGCCTGGCGACTGCGGAGGCGGTCATCGAAGCCCGCGTCCTGCTCTTCGAGCACCTCGTCTCGACCGGATGGGCCGCGCCGCCCGACGTCAAGCGACAGCTCGCCGTGGACGCCCTCCTGCTCGAGCAGCCGCCGAGCCTGCTCGCGGGCTAGTCGCGTCCGCCCGGACGTGGGCCATGCGTACTGCTCCGGCTAGGTCCTGCGCCGTCGACATCGGCTCGGCCAAATCGCCCTGAACCCGGGCAACTCTCGCGCGCACGCAGAACCGGCCGTTGACGCCGAAATAGCCCGCTGCTGGCGTCGTCGGACTATTCCGGTGTTCATGCCCCTCTGCGCATTGTGTCCGCGCACATCAGCCACGCGCCAAGGGGAGACGCAATGCGTTCGAACAGCTGGTCCTGACACCACCGCAACCACGACGAACCGCGAGCAGAAGGGAGATCCCCATGCGTTCCAGCACCTGGTCCTAGTCGCACCGCCGTGAAGAACCCGAGCTGAGAGGAGCACGCCATGCGCGGCGCGAGCTGGTCATAGCAACGCAGGCGCCGCCCATGCGGCGCACGCGGTTCCCAGGCGGGCGCTCAGCACCGAGCGCCCGCCTGAACCCCCCAACAACGACGAGGAGAAGCCCGTGACGCAGACACCGGCCGGCCCTGCCGCGCCGCCTGCGAGCTACAGCGCGCTGTTCCGCGTGCGCGAGTATCGCGCGCTGGTCACGGCGGACGTCTTCTCGCTGCTCGGCGACCAGCTCGCGGCCGTCGCCATGGCCGTCCTCGTCTACGAGCGAAGCCACTCCGCCTTCCTCGCGGCCCTTGCGTACACCACGATCTTCCTGCCGTGGGTCGTCGGCGGGCCCTGGCTCTCGGCGCTGGCCGACCGCCTCCCCTGCCGACGGGTGCTCGTCGGCGTCGACCTCATCCGGGCTGCGCTCATCGGTGCAGCGTCGCTGCCCAGGATGCCGCTCGCTGCTGTCTGCGCGCTGCTGCTGGCCTCGGCCATGCTGTCGCCCCCGTTCCGGTCCTCCCGAGCGGCGCTGGTGCCGCAGGTGCTGCCGGATGACAGGTACCCGGTCGCCCTCTCACTGCAGGACGGCCTGACGCAGTCGTCGCAGCTCATCGGCTTCGTTGCCGGCGGCGCTCTCGTCAGTGTCTTCTCCGCGCGCGGAGCCCTCGCCCTGGATGCGCTCTCCTTCATCGCCTCGGGACTGCTGCTGCTGCGCGGCCTGACGGCCCGACCGCCGGCGCTGCCCAAGGACCGTCGCACCTCCCTTCGCGCGGAGACCTGGGAGGGGATGCGCCTCGTAGTCGCCGACACCCGCCTGCGCCGGCCGCTGCAGCTGGCGATGGTCAGCGCGATGTACATCGTCGTCGCCGAGGCGATTGCCCCGTCCTACGCCGCGAGCCTCGGAGGCGGGGCGGCAACCGTGGGCCTGATCATGGGCGTCGTCGCCGGCGGGAGCGTGATCGGCTCGGTGGTCATGGCGCGCTTCGTCCCGCCGCCGGCGCGGCAGCGGCTGCTGAAACCCATCTGCTTCGCCGGCACCGTTCCCCTCATGATGTGCGGCCTGACGAGCAACCGCCCGGCGTCGCTTGCGCTGCTGCTGCTCGTCGGAGCCAGCGCGGCCGTCCAGGTCCCGGCCAACGCGGCCTTCGCCGCCGCCGTCCCGGCGCATGCGCGAGCCCGCGCGTTCGGCGTCGCGATGATGGGCTTGATGGCGGCCCAGCTCGTGGGCGTCGTGATCGCCGGCGCGGCGGCGCAGTGGATCGACGCGAACCTCGTCGCGGCGGGAGCCGGTCTGATCGGCTGCGCAACCCTGCTCGCCGTCGTGTTCGAGGAACGCGTCGGCTCGGTCGCAGTTCGAACCCCAGGAAGGAGGCCGGCTATGAGCGCGACTTCCTGGTCGTAGCGGTAGCGGCAACGCGCCGATCCACGGTGCGGCACCGGCAGGTGCCCATGGCGCACCTGCCGGGCCGCTCCGAAGCAGCGAGAGCTCAGCTGCTTCCGCGGTCGAGCACGGCGATGGTCTGCTCGCGCCGCTCCATCTCGAGCCGCTCGAGCCGACCACCCTCCAGCCCTCGGCCGCCCCGCTGCTCCACCGCAGCCGACCAGCCGGCGTACGCGACCTTCGCCAGCCGCTGGCTCCAGTAGTCCTCCTGGTAGCCGAACAGCCCGTCACCCGCGTAACCGAGGACCGACAGGCCCGGGAAGTCGAACGGCTTCCCGTCCGGGTCCGGGTTGTAGTAGCGGTTCGTCATGTTCAGGATCAGCCGCCGTCCGCTGATCACGTACCAGTCCAGGACGGCGTGCACGTCGGCGCGCTGCGCCATCAGCCCGACGATCCAGCTGCGCACCGCTTCCCGGCCGCTCATCTCGCCGTACACGTGCTCGATGTACTCGACGTCAGGCGTCAGCCGGTCCGGCCAGGCGGCCCAGTTCTCGTCGACGCTCCCGGTGGTCCAGTGCAGGCGGAAGGCCGCCTCGACCTCCGCCCGATCGACCGGCCGGTCAGTCAAGGCAGCCGGCCGTCACGTACGCCGTGCCGACGACTCGGCCCGAGTAGCTGCTCGCGAAAGCCTGCGCCTGCTCGCTGGTCGCGAAGAAGATCGAGTACGCCGTGAACGCGCCGCTGTCGCTCAGGTGCAGCGCCGCCCGCGCTCCGGGTGTGCAGTTGATGTCCCCGACGCCGCCCTGGTAGCCGAGGACCTTCGCGCGCTCCTGCGCGTCGGCCAGCGCCGGGTCCTTGGCATCGCCCGCGACAGCCAGGAAGACGGCGTAGTACTTGCCGCCCGGAGTGGTGGCGGCCTCGGGCGGGAGCGAACCGCTCGGCCGCTGCGTCGGCCGCTCGGTTGCCGTGGTCGGCGAGGGCGTCGGCGAGGGCGTCGCCGCGGTCTCGGCGGACGAACCGCCACAGCCGGTCGCAAGAACCCCAGTGATCACGACGAGTGCGACCGGGCCCGTGATGCTGCTGCGCAGACGCGGGGGGCGGGGCACGGCGGCCATGGTGCACGATCGGAGCAGAACCCTCCGCCACGGGGTCGCCCGGTGGGCCCAGCACTGAGGGGCCCCGATGGACTATGGCCCGTTCTGTCCGGTTCTGCCAGTCTTGTCGAGGAGCCAACGCGGAGGTTGAGGAGCATCGTGGTGACGACGCTGATCGTGGACGACGAGCCGGACATGCGGTTGCTGATCGGCATGTCGCTCACCCTCGACGGCGCGTGCGAGATCACCGCCGAGGCCGAGGACGGGGAGCAGGCCCTCGAGGCCTGGGCGAGAGACCGTCCCGATGTCGTCGTGCTCGACATGCGGATGCCGGGGCTGTCCGGCCTCGACGTCGCCCGCCGGATCTTCGCCATCGACCCCACCCAGCCGATCGTGATCTGCTCGGCCTATCTCGACCAGGCCGATCGGGACGAGGCCATGCGCATCGGCGTACGGGCCTGCGTCGACAAGACCGACATAGGCAAGCTGGCCGAGGTCGTCGTCGCCGCGTCCCGTGCCGCCTGACCTCACCGCTTCCGGTGGGCGAGCACGACGTCGGCGCCTAGCTCGCGGCTGACGATCGCCTCAGCCACCGCGGTGAGGCGCAGGTTGCCGTCCCGGGCGTAACGGCGCAGTGCGTCGAACGCGCGGCCCATCTCGACCCCGCCGACCTCAGCCAGCATCCCCTTGGCCTGCTCGATGACGACGCGGCTGTTCAGCGCGAGCTGCAGCTGCTCGGCGACCTCCACCCGCTCGCGCAGGAGGCGCATCTGGATCACGCTGATCGTCGCGATGTCGGCGAGTGCCTGAGCGACGTGCGCGTCCTCGACCGCAAGCACCGTCGGAGTGGCGTGGAACAGGTTGACCGCCCCGATGACCTCAGTGCGCAGCCGCATGGGGAAGGCATGCACCGAGCGGAAGCCCAGCGCCGCGGCACGCTCGGCGAACTGTGGCCACCGCTCCGCAGAAGCACCGAGGTCAGGGACCTCGACCGGACGACCGCTGGCGTAGGCGTCCAGGCACGGACCGGACTGCCCCTGCAGCTGGAACACCTCGAGCAGGTGGCTGGACTCGTCCGACGCCGCGACAACCCGCAGCGTGTCCCCCGGATGGGCCAGCAGGATGCCGGCTGCGGTCGCGCCGACCAGGTCGACGCAGGCCTGCGCGAGGTGGTCGAGCACGTCGCTGATGTCGAAGTCGGCGGCCAGCGTGTCGGCGAGCAGGACGAACATGCGCTCGATCCGGTGCTGGCGGTCGATCTCGCCGGTGTCTTGGGTCATGGCATCTCCGAGTTGAATCTCACCCGTCGAGCGATCACGTCGCTCGCGAGTCGCTGCAGCGGGATGTCTTCCGTGAACGCCTTTGAGCGGAGCCGCGCGAAGGCATCGCGCGCGTCGAGCCCGGTCTGCCCCATGACCATGCCAGTTGCCTGGTGAATGCGGTAGTCCAGCACCGGACCCAGCTCTGACAACGGCACTGCGCCGGCGGATTCGCCCTCCGCGTCGAGCATCGCCAGCGCGGCGGCATCGGCCGCGAGCAGCGCCGCCGGGAGCTGGCCGTCGTACAGCGCCCCGGGCCGGTGGCTGTAGATGGACAGCACCCCCAACCGGATCCCGCCGAGGCCGACCGGCAGCGCGACGAACCGGCCGACATCCATGCCGTGCAGCGCATCCGCGAGCATCGGCCAGTCCAACTGCGCCTCCGTCCCCCGCAGGTCGTCGACGACCACCGGTGCCTGCAGCTGAAACGCTGACAGCGACGGACCCTCCCCGCACGTCTGCTGCTCGCGCTCGAGCCGACCGGCGGTCTCATCCGTCGCGTGAACCAGCGTCGGCCCGGTTGCGGCGACCAGTGTCGCGGCCGCGCCATCGGCCGTGAGCACTGTCACGGTCGCACTGCACACGGTCGCGAGGCGTCGCTGCGCCGCAGTGTCACTCATCCGGCACCTGGTGCAAAGCGTCCCGACGCCCTACCTTGGCGGTGCGGTCTGCACCTGTCGGCCGCGCTTCGCCGCTCCGGATCCCGGCGGTCGTCAACCTGACGAAAGGATCCGCGATGCCGACCTGGTCCGTCGTACTCGATCTTCAGCGTGGTTCCCGTCGGAACGCGTTGTTTGCGGCTGCCTCGTTGCGCCGCCGGCGTGCCGACAACGCCGAGGCGCAGCGCGCCACGCTGGCCGCGACGCGCGCCTCGTTGCTCGACGGCGCGCACCACGAGGCGCCGCATCGCTCGAGCTCGCCGGACCTGCCCGAGGAGCTCTAGCACGGCGAGGAAGCGGCCATCGTGTGCCCACCCAACGTCCGAGAACTGCGGCGTTGGGCGCATGGTCCGGACGGACCCAAGCACGCGTTGTGCCGTCAGTGTGGCATGCGTCGGCCAACGACGAGCCGGCCCGCGTCGTTACGGCGATGCAGTGACCGGCGCGCCGTACCGAAGGCCGTCCATCAGCAGCGTCGCCACCCGCACACCGTGCTCCGGGCCGCCGGGGTGGTCGGTCATCATGCAGACGCCACTGAGCGCGCGCAGCAGGTCCATCCCCTCGACGTCCGGGCGGATGCTGCCCGCCTCCGCCGCGGCCGAGACCAGGCTCGCGATCGTCTCCGACACCCGCGCCTGCGAGGACCGGAACAGCTCTGAGTCCGCGCCGATGACGGACTTGAGGTAGGTCGCCAGCCCCTTCTTCGTCGCGACGTAGCCGACGAACCGCTGCATGAACTGCGCGAGCGCCTCGTCCGGCGGCAGGGTCGCGCGCAGCTCGTCGGCGCCGTCGCAGAGCAGCTCGACGTTGTGCCGGTAGACCGCCTCGATGAGCGCGTCGCGGGTCGGGTAGTGGCGGTAGAGCGTGCCGATGCCGACGCCGGCCTCTTTCGCGATCGCCTCGAGCGAGGCGTCGATACCGCGATCCGCGAAGGCAGCCGAGGCGACCTCGAGGAGCCGGTCGCGGTTGCGGCAGGCATCGGCCCGCTGCGCTCGCGCCACCGCCGCACCTCCGCTGTGACCCACGACCAGGAAATTGGCCTTGACAAAGCGGAGGGTGCCTCCGTTAGTGTTCCGGAGGCGGCATCCGCTTCAGCAGACAGCGTAAGGCGACCGCCCCAAGTCCGCAAGGAGACACATGACCACCACCGCTCTTGACCCGGCGGCGACCGCGACGGAAGCCGGTGGCCGTGACCGGCGCTGGCTCGCCCTGGCCGTCATCGGTATCGCCCAGCTCATGATCGTTCTCGATGCGTCCATCGTGAACATCGCCCTCCCCCACGCCCAGGCGGCGCTGCACATCGGTGACGCCCAGCGGCAGTGGGCGCTCACGGCGTACACCCTGACCTTCGGTGGGCTGCTGCTGCTCGGCGGCCGGATCGCCGACTACCTCGGCCGCAAGCGCACCTTCCTCATCGGCCTGTTCGGCTTCGCCGGCGCTTCGGCGCTCGGCGGCCTCGCCCAGTCGGCCGGCTGGTTCTTCGGCGCCCGCGCCGTCCAGGGGGTCTTCGCCGCACTGCTCGCACCAGCGGTTCTCTCGCTCATCACCACGACGTTCACCGAGGCGAAGGAACGCGCGAAGGCCTTCGCCGTGTACGCCGCGATCTCCGGCACGGGCGCCGCCATCGGTCTGATCGCCGGCGGCATCCTCACCCAGTACCTCTCCTGGCGCTGGACACTGCTGGTCAACACGCCCATCGCGCTTGTCGTGGCCGCCTTCGCGTGGCCGCTGCTGAAGGAGAGCCGCGCCGAAGGCGACCGGCACTTCGACATCCCGGGCGCGCTCGTCGCGACCGGCGGCCTCGCCCTGCTCGTCTACGGCTTCACCGAGGCATCCATCCACGGGTGGACGGCGCCACTGACCCTGACGCTGCTCACGGTCTCGGTCGTGCTGCTCGCGTCGTTCGTCGGGTGGGAGCGCCGGGCGGCCAACCCGATGCTGCCG
This sequence comes from Actinomycetota bacterium, assembly GCA_033851845.1. Taxonomy (GTDB): domain Bacteria; phylum Actinomycetota; class Actinomycetes; order Mycobacteriales; family SCTD01; genus RYN-124. The sequence continues at coordinate 10,363 of JAWWOH010000022.1, read as the reverse complement.
CTGCGCATCGTGCTCGACCGCAACCGGGGCGGCGCGTACCTCGCGTTCCTGCTCGCGACGATGGGGATGTTCGCGACGTTCCTGTTCCTGACCTACTACTTCCAGGGCGTCCTCGGCTACAGCGCGCTCAAGGCGGGGATCGCGTTCCTGCCGTTCCCGCTCGGCATCATCACGTCGGCGACGATCGCGTCGCGGACGCTGCCGCGCTTCGGTCCGCGCGTTCTCGCGACGACCGGGTTCTCCCTGGCATCTCTCGGGATGCTGTGGCTGACGCAGCTGCCCGCCGACTCGGCGTACCTCACGCACGTCGTGCCCTCGATGCTGATGATCAGTCTCGGAATGGGCCACGTCTTCGTGCCGCTGTCGTCGACGGCACTGCTCGGAGTGCCCAACCATGACGCGGGCGCTGCCTCTGCCCTGGTCAACACGATGCAGCAGGTCGGCGGTTCGCTCGGCGTCGCGTTCCTCAACACGATCGCGACGAGCGCAACGGCGTCGTACGCCGTGACACACGGCGGTGTCTCCCGGGCCGCATCGGTGCACGGGTTCACGACCGCCTTCTCCGTGGCGGTCGGCATCCTCGCGCTCGCGGCCGTCGTCGTGACATCGCTCATCCGACCGATGCGCCGGGACGGCGTAGCCCGTGACCCCGGCTACGTCGCCGACGCCGCGGGGCTGCCCGCTACCGTCGCGGCCTGATGACCACTCCTGTCCCCGGCATCGACCCGACCGTCCCGCCCAGCGGCGAGGGCTGCGTCGAGTGCGGTGCCGGGGACGGGGCGGGCTGGTGGGTGCACCTGCGACGGTGCGCGCAGTGCGGGCACATCGGCTGCTGCGACAGCTCTCCGTCCAAGCACACCACCGCGCACTGGCGCTCGTCCGGCCATCCGGTCATCCGGACCTTCGAGCCCGGCGAGGACTGGTTCTGGGACTTCACCGCGGAGGACTACGCGAGCGGGACCGAACTGGCCCCGCCGCTGCATCACCCACTCGATCAGCCCGTGCCCGGACCGGCGGGACGCGTGCCGCCGAACTGGCGGCAGCTGATCGGCTGAGCCGCTACTGGCAGGCGGCGTGCCGGCGTACGAAGTCGCCGATCGCGTCGAGCATGGGCGCCACCGGCTCGAGCGGCAGCCGCAGCTCCTCATGACATCCCGAGCACCCGAGCGCGACGCTGCTGTCGACCGACATGACCTCGACCGGCTGCTGGCGCGGAGCCGGCAAGGACACGTCTGCGGACATGTCCACATCGTCTGCCTTGTCCCGCCTCGTCGGTAGAGCTCGTCCGGGCCGTTTCCGTCCTGGTGCCCGCACTACTGGCGGACGGGGCACAGTGGCCCGTCTGGGCCTGACCACCGGGCTACTTGGCAGTCACCGCCCGCCCACTCGGCGATGCCCGATGAGCCGAACCGACAGAATCCCTCAACCGTGGAAGCACTGGGCGGGCTGTCGACGTGAGGCGTGGGGACCATGGGTGAGCAGGCGGCGGTCGTGCCGGTGCATCGACCGGACCTCGGCCCTGCCGAGGCTGCTGCTGCCGCCGCCTGCCTGGCTCGGGGCGAGCTCAGCGGCAACGGCAGCGAGGTTGCCGCGTTCGAGCGTGAGCTCGCGGCGTACGTCGGGCGGTCCTTCGCCATCGCCACCAGCAGCGGGACGACGGCCCTCGAGCTGACCTGGTTGGCGCTGGGCCTCGGCCCGGGCGACGAGGTGATCGTGCCGTCGTTCTCCTTCGCGCCGTGCGCCGACGCCGTGCACCGGGTCGGCGCACACGCCGTGTACGCCGACTGCGACCCCCGCTCGTACGGCCTGACGCCGGAGCACGCCGAGGCGGTGCTCACGCCCGCGACGCGCGCGGTGCTCGCCGTGAGCATGTACGGCCAGCCCTGCGACCTCAGCGGTCTGGAGGCCTGGTGCCGAGACCGCGGGCTGCTGCTCATCGAGGACGGTGCGCAGTCGCTGGGCGCCACTCATCGCGGTCGGCCGGTGGGGAGCTTCGGAGTGGCCGGCTGCTTCTCGTTCTACGCCAACAAGCTCGTCGCCTGCGGCGAGGGCGGGGCCGTCGTGACGGACGACGCCGCGTTCGCCGACCGGCTCCGGCTGCTGCGCAGCAACGGCGTACGCGACAATGCGGAGCGCCCCTACGAACGGATCGCTCGCGGCACCGGCGTGCGGATGGGCGCGCTGGCGGCAGCCGTCGGTCGCGTGCAGCTGGGGCGGGTCGAGGAGTTCCTGCTGCGCCGCCAGCAGCACGCGCATCGGTACGCCGAGGAGCTCGCCGGCCATGTCTCGTTCCCCGCCTTGCATCCGGACACGACGCGGCACGCGCGCTGGGCCAACCTCGTGCTCGTCGACGACCACGCCGGCTTCGTCGAGCGGCTGGCGGCGCAGGGCGTCCAGACGCGCGGTGCCTACACGCCGCTGCACTGCATGGATGCCGGGGACGCGGTCATGCCGGGCAGCCGCGATGTCGCTGCTCGGGGCGTCGTGCTGCCTTCGGGCAACGGACTGACAGCAGCCGATGTGGACCGCGTCGTCACGGCCGTGCGACGCGCCATATCGTGAAGTCGACGTGGACCGACGTCGCGTGGTCCGGTCGAGTCGTGTCGCTCTCCTGCCACACCGGCAGGTCTGTGACGAGGTGCCGCTCGGGGGTGACCCTGACCGCGCCGAGACCCTCCGGCGGTGCAGATCCCGCCCAGGCGACGAAGACCGGCCGGCCAGCGAACGCGACGAGGACCTGCTGCACGTAGTCCGGGCGGAAGGCCGGGTCGGTCGGGATCGGGCTCCCGACCACCCCGCCGTCGAGCCAGACCGGAATGGCGAACAACCGCGTCGCACTCGTGCAGCACCGCCCCGGTTGCCAGAGCAGCACGCCGCCGCGCGAGACATCGGCGACCTCGCTGACAACGGCGTGCGCGCCGCCGTACTCGTCGTGATGGCGCAGCGGCAACGACTGATGCAGGAAGGTTGCGGCCAGGAAGACGAGCAGCAGCGCCGCGACCGGCCGCAGCAGGCGCTGCCGCAGCCCGTACGCCACGGCGAGTGCAAGCAGGACGACGATCGTGGGCAGGACCAGCGGCACGAACCGGCGCCCCCACCACATCAGCCGGCTGGAGTTGTGCGACGAGTAGCAGTAGACCGGCATGACAAGAAGGCCGGGCAGCACGAGCGACCACAGCGCTGCACTCCACCGGCGTAGCGCGACGACACCGACGCCCGCCACGAACAGCGCCAGCCCCGGCAGCGTCAGGAACCAGGACAGCCGACGGAACGTCTGCTCGTCGTAGCTGCGGACCCGCGGTCCATGAAAGTCCTGGTACGCCGGGCCGAACAGACGCGGCCGCAGGAAGCCGAGCGCGACACCCCCGGCAACGGCGCACACGACGGCAACGCCGATCTGCCGTGTCCGGCGATCGGAAACGCGGCCCGCGGCGCGGCCACGAAGGAGCGGCCGAGCGGCCAGCGCGACAACGATGAGACCCGCTGCAGCGAGCATGACCGTGGAGCCGGTCGGGATGCCGTTGATGAGGTTGTAGTAGCGGGCGTACCACCACGCCTGCCAGGCCGCGTGCGGCACGACGACCAGCAACCCGAGCGCGAAGGCGGTGCACCGTCGGTCCCAGCGCGATGTCGCCCACAGCACGCAGCCGACCAGCAGGGCCAAGCCCACCAGGACCAGCCCGTCAGCGCGGGCCAACCACCCGATGCCCAGGAACAGGCCGGCCGCAGCTGCTGCCGGCTGCCAGCGAAGCGACACCGCCAGCACGATGCCGAGCAGCGCACCGGCGACGAGCAGCTGCGCGAGCATCTCGGTCGTCGGGTACTTGGCCTGCCAGACCTGGAGCATGTTCGTCGGCAGCAGCACGGCCGTGACCGCAGCCGCGACACCGCCTGCGGCCCGACGGACCGCGACGACGAGCACGAGCACCGAGAGCACCCCGAGCGCCGGCCCGAGATCGCTCAGGCCACGATCCCCGAAGCCGTCGTACGCCGAAGCCAGCAGCGCCGGCCAAAGGTGGAAGAACTGCGGCACCGTCTTGCCGTCGGAGCTGCGGATCCACACGCCCGGGAAGCGCGCGCCCGGGCCGCTGAGTGCGACTCGCGCCACGCGTTCGCGCAACGGGTCGGGCACCACCGCGTCTCCCGTGTGCGCGATCGAGACCGCGTGGGAGATGTAGCCGCCGGGGTCCTTGTCGCCGACCGTGTAGCGCCAGCCGGGCAGGAACATCACGGCGATACCGACACCCGCGATCAGCAGCAGTGCGAGCGTGCGGGGATCGCGCACCAGCTGGACCCGACGCGACGTCCGCCAGGTGACGCCGACGACAAGCAGCGACGCAATCGTCATCGCGGTGCCGACTGCGGCACCCGAGTGACGGCCGGCATGCGCAAGTGCGAGCGACGCCCATGCCGTCAGCGCGACAACGGTCGCGAACCCACCGATGACCGCCTCGCTGAGCCGAAGTCCGGCCGGCTGAGGCTCGTTCACGCCGGCGTGAGGGAGCCGAGCATGCGCCCGATGCCGTCGGCAGGCGACGTGTCCGAGGTGAACCATCTGCTGAGCCGGTCCGGGCAACCGATCCGCGCCCCGACGCCGCCCGGCTTGGTGAGGTCCCCGACGATCTCCGGCTGGTAGCCGACGGCATCCGCGGCTGCCCTGGCCAGCTCCCGAAAGCTCATGGCCCTGCCGGTGCAGACGTTCAGCGGCCCGCCAGGTGCCTGGTCGTGCGTCGCCACGATCGCAGCGACGGCGTCCTCGACGTACACGAAGTCGCGCTTCTGCTCCCCCGAGCCCCACACCGTCAGCGGGTCCTCGCGCGCGAGGGCGCGGCTGACGATCGCCGGCACCGGGTAGTCCGTGCCCTGCTCCGGCCCGTACACGGTGAAGGGGCGGTAGCAGACGACTGGGACGTCGAACCGGTCCTGGACGACGTGCGCGAGGTGCTCACCGGTCAGCTTCACCCACCCGTACGTGCCGTCCGGGCGGCCGACCTGCGGCGACGTGCTGTCCGCGCAGTCCTCCCGCAAGGCGGCGCCGGCCGGGTCGGCCGCGTGCGCCGCGTAGACAGCGGAGGACGACAGATAGGCGGCGTACGACGGGCGCGTTCGTGCGACGTACTCGAAGAAGGCGACGTCGAGCGCGAGGTTCGACGCGACGGCGAGCGGCCCGTTCTCGATCCCGGCTCGCCCGCCGACGAACGCCGCAAGATGAAAGACGGCGTCGTACGCCGGAAGTGTCGGCAGCACGGCGCGCACATCACCGACATGGCCAGTGGTCACAGCACAGGGCCGCGCCGGTTGCACATCGACGACGTCGACGATGTCGTAGCGCGGTCGAAGTGCCTGGACGAGGTGCCGGCCGAGGAAGCCGGCGCCGCCGGTGACCAGCGCTCGGCTCGTCATGAGTACCGGCTGGTGTCAGCCAGCAGCCGATGCAGGCTCTGCCGGAACCGCGCGTAGGTGAAGATCTGGCTTCGCTGCTGCGCCGCTGATGAGAGCCGGCGCTGACGGGCCGGGTCGGCGATGAGTCCGAGCGTCTGGTCGGCGAGCTCGTCGAGGGTCTCCCAGAGGATCCCGGACTGCTCGTGCTCGATGACCTCCGGCTGGCCGGCGCGGGCATAGGACAGCGGCACGCAGCCGCTCGCCATCGCTTCGACCGTCGTCATGCCGAAGTGCTCGAAGCGATCCGGCTCACGGTCCTCGTCCTCGCCGTAACCGGTGGCGTTCCAGTACAGGGCGCTGCCGGCATACAGGTCCACCAGCCCGGACAACGGCACGTCCGGGTGCAGCGTGATCGGGTAGCCGGCAGTGGCTGCCAGGCAGTCCTGGAAGTAGCGGGCGCTGCGCTGGTCGTGATGCGTGCCGCCAGCCAGGTGGTAGTCCCAGCCGGTGAGGCCTTCGTCGCACAGGCGGCGGAAGAGCTGGATCATCTCGAGCTGCTTCTTGGTGTGGCCGTCGACGAAGAACCGGCCGACGCTGATGATGCGCTGCCGCTTCGGACCGGGCGCGAACTGGCCGACCTGGACGGGTGGGTAGAGCAGCTCGCTCGCCCTGCCGAAGCGGCGGGCCACCCACCGCTGGGTGAAGTGCGAGTTCGACAGCAGCAGCTGGTAGGTGCCGATCGCGTCGATGTACCGCCGGTGGTCGGTCCAGCGGTCGAGCGAGACGGATCCGGCCGACGCGACCCGAACGCCGAGCTGCGTGCGGGTGTCGGTGCCGGACCGCGACGGGTCGAAGGTGTCGCTGCGGACGTCCACGAACGTGGCGGCCGTCGTGGGCCGGACCGCGGGCATCGGGACCTGCACGTCGACGTAGCCCCGCTTCGGCAGCTGCACGGAGCGGACGGCGTTGCCGTCGACCTCGATCTCGACGGCTGCTCGCGGCAGGCGCGCCGGCCGTGCACCGGCCAGCCGCAATGTCACGTCCGCTGTCGGAACCGCCGACGGGTTGACCGCGAAACGCGCATGCCCGTCGGTCCAGGCGAACACCCCCTGACGGTCGCGCTCGAGCAGGTGCAGACCTCCGACGGGTCGCAACGCAGCTGTCGGGACGCGTGGCACGGGCGTGATCCCGTTGATGACCGGCGGCGGCGCCGGCGGGAAGAAGACCTGCAGGACGTTGACCCGTGCATAGGCCCGCACCGGGTCGAGGTAGGAGCAGTTGATGAACAGGTCGTAGTCCTTGGTGGCCGTCTGCAGCGGCCGGTAGTGATCGCGGTCGTACGGCAGCACGCGGGTGGTGAGTGAGCGGAGGTCGAAGCCCAGGGTGGCCTGGAAGCGGCTCCAGTCCGGCCGCTCGTGCGTGATCAGGTCGACGTCGTGGTGCTCCGCCAGGGTTGCGGCGAACGCGCCGAGGGTCTGCTCGCCACCACCGAGCGTGTCGATCCAGCGGCTGTACACGCCGACCCTCACTGCGAGCGGCTCCTCATGCCGCGGCGGTGCGTCGACGATGGGCCCGCCAAGGCGTGTCCTCTTCCCGGGCGAGGGCCAGCAGGTCGGCCAGGAGGGCCCCGGCAACCGCTTCGGCGCCACCCACCGAACCGGTCAGCGTCAGCCCGTCACCACCGGTCCATCGGCTCCGCACGGTCACCGTGCGGACGGGTGCGGGCAGCATCGCGGAAGCAGGACGTACGACGGGCAGGTGATGGCCGACGACGACCGACCAGCTGGCCGCGGCCGCGACGTCGACGGGGATCGTCACGTCCTCGCGGCGCAGCTCGACGCCGATCAGCGCTGAAACGGCCAGCGCCTCGTCGACGAGGGTCGCCAGTGCCGGCCCGACGATCTCGACCGACTCGATGACGTCGCCGCTCTCGACCTGCCGTCGCAGTGTCTGCGCCAGCGGAAACCCCGGCAGCAGCGCGCCACTGAGTCCGAGCCGGCCGTCAGCCCGGAGGACGGCGAAGTCTGTGGGAGCACTGACGAGCTCGCCGAGATCCGCAGTGACGGCGCTGTGGCCTGCCTGCACCGCCGCCATCACCGTCGTGAGACCGGCGCCCGTGTTGACGATGACCGATGGCTCCGGCCCCCACTGCTCAACCGGCACCAGGAGCAGACCGGTCACGCCTGCGATGTCGTTCGATCGCTGCTCCAACAGCGCCCGAAAGGCCGGCTCCGCAGCGCCTGTCCCCACGACGACGACCGGCACGCGGCGCGTCATGCGGCGCCGTCGCGGGCCAGCAGTCTTCGCGCCTGACCACGCGCCATGCCACCAGTACGGCGGAGGAGCACAGCCGGCCGGCTTCGGCCGCGGGACTCAGCAGCGAGCTGCGCTTCGGCTCGCTCGCAGCGGTCCCGCCACATCTGCACCGACTGCTCGAGGCCGGCGATGACCTCGCCACGCGCCACCGAGGACTCGTGCCAGTAGTTGAACTCGTGCAGTGCCTGGATGACCAGGCCCCTGGCTTCCGCCAGAGCACGCCAGTACGCCGGGTCGTCCGCCGCCGACTCGCTCACGCCGTCTCCCCACGCCTGGATGCTTCTTCCACGTCCGGAGGACCCGGCAGGTTCGCGCATCTTTACGCACCCGCTGATCGACCGCTCCTTGCAGCGGTCAACCCGCCGCCCGCAGGAAGGCGGCTGCGATCGGGCCGGCGGTGCGACCGCCCGACTCCCCCGTTTCGACGTACACGGCGAAGGCGAGATGGCCGCGGAACCCGATCATCCAGGCGTGGGTGCTGGGCGGCGTACCGGCACCGAACTCCGCGGTCCCGGTCTTGGCGGACACCGGCGGGGTGGCGAACGGCGCGAGGGCGGAGCCGGTGCCGGACGTCACGACGGCGCGCATCAGCTGCCGGAGCCCACTGACTGCTGCGGCGGGCAGCGGGTGCTCCGAGCACCTCGGACAGCTGGTGAGCCGAGGTTGGCGCCACATGCCGTCGGCGACGGCGGCTGCCACCGACGCCATCAGCAGCGGACTGGCCTCCACCCGACCCTGCCCGATCGCGTCGGCCGCGGCTTCGGCAGTGTCGGCCGGCGGCGGCAGGGTGCCACCCGCTGACGGCACGGGGAGAAGCGGCTCCGCCGCGTCGAACCCGAGCAGCCGGGCAGCTGCGGTGACGGAGCCCTTCGGCAGGGACTGGGACAGGTTGACGAAGGCGGTGTTGCACGACTGCGCGTAGGCGGTGAGCAGGCTGATCCGGCCGCGGGAGCCTGCCTCGTGGTTGCGGAACTGCTTGCCGCCCGCCGTGACCGTCGCGGGGCAGTCGAGCTGGCTTGCAGGGGTGAAACCGTGCATCAGCGCGGCGAGGGCGGTGACGGTCTTGAAGGTGGATCCCGGTGCGTACGAGCCGCGCAGCGCTGACGGAAAGCCGGTCAGCGGCGCGTTCGCGACCGCGCGAACCGCGCCGGTGCGGGTGTCGATCGCGACGAGGGCGGCCGGGCCACGCGCGCGAGCGAGCGCGGCCTCGGCGGCCCGCTGCACGGCTGGTTGAAGCGTCGTCGTGACGTCCGGCGCGTCGTGTCCTGCACCGAACGTGGCCACGACGCGGACGAGCTCGCCGGTCGTCGCGCTGACGACCTGGATCTGGGTGGCAGGAGAGCCGGCGAGCTGACGGTCGAGCGCGAGCTCGAGGCCGCCTTTGCCGTGACCGTCCGCGGACACCGGCCCGAGCACGTTGACGTCGAGGTCGCGGTCGACCCCGCGCAGCGGTCGCCCGGCATCGTCGAGCAGTCGGCCGCGCAACGCGGTCGCAGTGCGCACGACTCGCTGCCCCGCGACCAGGCCCGGAAACACCGTGGCCGAGGTGAACACGACCTTGGGGCCGGCGCCGGCGGCTGCGACGTGCAGCACGTTGTCGACCGGCAGTTCACCGAGCTCGTGCAGCTGGAGGGTCGCGTGATACGCCAGCGTCTTCGTCGCCGCGTCGAACGCGCCCGGACGCACGTTGATGCTCTCGATGCCGAGTCGCTCTGCGAATCGCTGGTAGATCCCCGCGACGTCCGAGGTCTGGTCGTCGACCAGCGCCGCTAGATCTCCATAGCGCTGGGCTGACCAGGTCGCCAGGAAGGTCCGCGCCACCGACTCCGGGTCGGCCGGGTCTGCCGACGGCACGCGCACTGCCGGTGTCCGCGCCGCGGGTGGGTGGTTCGAGCCGCTGCAGCCACTGAGCGCGAGCGCTGCCGCTACGACGCAGACAGCGAATCGTGCGCGCCGCGGCCGTGGCAACCGGCCGCTCGCGGCGCCGAACAGGAGCATGGCGCGAACAGTGGCGGGTCCGCTGAGTCGGCGCAAGCCAGGCTGGGTGCTCCCCCGTCTGGACTTGAACCAGAAACCCTGCGATTAACAGAGCCGTACAGCCCGACACGGCCTGACACGGGTGGTGGTGGCTGATGGTATCTGCCCAGGTGAGAGCGGGTGCGCCGCCGTGGATGGCCTCGTCTGCCGATGGTCAGAAGCGCGGCGTCCGTGACCAAGCGCGTGACCAGCCTTGACCGGCCTTGTGCGGCTGACCGAGAGTCACCGGCATGACGGACGCGGACCAGCCCCTCGACGCAATCCGCGTCATGGAGCTTGTCGCCGGCGCGATGGAGTCGGCGATGCTCGGGATGTCCAGCGTCGACGCGGCAGCGCAGCTCGTGCAGGCAAAGCAGCCGAGTCTGCGGGAGCTCGCGGCCGCGCGCCGCGAGAACTTCGAGGTGCACGGCGCCGGCACACCCGACATCCTGCGCGAGCTTGGGATGGCGCCGTCCCCGGTGCCGCCGGAGGTCCTGCGGATGCGCACCGCGATCGATGACGTTCTGACCGCCGCGGAGAGGCAGATGGAAGCGTGACGGGCGGTACGTGGAACGACATCGAAGGTCTGTCCTGGGACGAGATCGAGCGGTTCACCTGGGAAGAGCTCGAGGCGTTCACGCGCGAGGTC
>JAWWOH010000040.1:0-12602 GCA_033851845.1 Actinomycetota bacterium | reverse complement strand
CGGGCACGGTGCAGGTGCGGTCGCGTAGGACGACGTGCCGGTCGAGGTCGGCCGGTAGGCGGTAGACGGTGCTGCCGTAGTCCAGTGGGTGTGTGCGGTAGGGCGCAGTGATCAGCTCGTCGACGGCCGCTCCCAGCTCCGATCCGGCTGCCAGCGTGACGGTCAGCTCTGCATCGAGGAGGTGACCGCGCTCGTCGACGACGAGTCGGCGCAGGATCACCCGGCCTTGCGCCATCCGCCGTACGACGGTCGCGGGGACGGCGCCGAAGGTCGAGATCTCTCCGGGCACGTCGGCGTTGCCGAGCAGGCTGTCCAGGCCGATGACGGCCCACAGGGTGGAGCTGAGCCGGCGGCCGCGGCGGGTGCGGGCGCGCCGGGTCCGCCGGGGAGCCAGGGGCACAACCGTCGACTCTGGGTCTGGAGCGGCGGTCGGCTTGGGCTGCCCGCGCAGCTGCGCGATCGGCACGACCACGTGAATCTCCACCTCGTCGCCATGGACGTCCCCTGGCGGTGGTGAAGGCGCGGCCGGCTCCGGAAGAGGAGGCGGCTGTTGGCGCGGTGCCGTCTGGCCCGACGTCGATTCTGCCGGATCGGTTAGCTCGGCTGGGCGCGGGCTGACGGCGACAGGAGCGTCGGCTGGCCGGGGTGATGCTGCTCGCTCCAGCTCTTCCAAGTCGTCGTCCATCGTGGCCGGGGTGTCGGGCCGGCGGCGTGGGTCGTTGGCTGCGGGCAGGCCGGTGATCGACTCGACGAGCGCGTCGGCGAGCCGGGCAGATCGTCCCCGCGGATCGTCGGGTTGGACGATCTGGTCGGCGCGCCGGCACAGCGCCTCCCACGCAGCCGCGATGTCCTCGGGTGGGAGGTCGGCGAGCAGCCGGCCCATCCCGTCCCGGTCGGTCCAGCGCGTCACCTGACGCCCCGCCACCTTGCGCTCGTGGCGTTGCTGCGCAGCCTCGGGGCAGACCGCCTGCCGTGCTCGGTCGAGGGCTTTCCGGAACTCCGCGATCGTCTGGCCGGGTGCCTCGGCGATGACGCGGTCTTCGATCAGGCCCGCTTCGTGGTCGTCGAGGTCGGCGGTCATCTCGATCAGACCCCACACATGACCGCGGCTGATCTGGCCGCGTTGGAGCAGACCCAGGGTCGAGGCGAACAGGGTGAACAGCCGTCGCGAGACCGCCTGGACGTTCTTGGCGCCATGCGCTGACAGCCCCAGTGCGTGCCGCACCGTCTCGAGGTTGTCCCGCTCGGGGCTGTCACTGCAGGCGAAGGGCTGCGCCGCGCCGTAGAGCATCGCCTGCGCCCAGGAGACATGCCGGTCCCACGCCTCGAGCACCACCGACTGCAACAGCCGGTCAGAGGACGCCGGTAGGGACATCAGCAGCGACGCCGACTCCGGACCGGGTGGAAGGAGCGGGATCAGTTCGACGGCCTCGGCAATGGCCGCATCGCCCCCGAGCCGCACGCGCCGCGTGAGGCTCGACAGGACAGGCGGGGTCGCCAGGTATTCGCTCATATGTTCGAATCATGCCATGACTCGGCGGCATCTGCAACACCAAAGGCCCTGCTGTGCAAGGAATTTCTTATCCACAGCCAGCCTGGCGGCTCTTGACACCTGCCGTCGCGAGAGGCCGACGACGAGGAGCCGAACGCTCGCCGTCTGCCTCCGGCTGAAACTCCCCAGCGGCAATCAGAAGAGGGTGGCGTCTTGTTCGACGTACGGCTCGACCAGCTCCGGCCCGTTGTTCTTCACGTTTCCGACCTTCGGCGAGACCGGCCAGGCGTCGAGGAAGCCGGGCGTCCCCGGCACGAGCAGCTCCTGCCCGGGATCCTCGACGGACGGGTCGAGCCAGCGCGCCCAGTCCGCCGGCGGCACGAGCAGCGGCGTGCGGTCGTGGATCTGTCCGAGCTCGTCGGGCGCGTCCGTCGTCAGGATCGTGCACGTCCACAGCAGCGTCTCATCCGGCGCCTTCCACACCTCGTAGAGGCCGGCCATCGCCAGCGGCGAGCGGTCGCGGGAAACGAGGAACCACGGCTGCTTGTGCGGTCCCTGGACGGCCCACTCGTAGTAGCCGTCCGCCGGGACGAGGCAGCGACGTCGCTGGTACGCCGCCCGGAAGGCCGGCTTCTCCGAGACGGTCTCGCTGCGCGCGTTGATGAACCGCGCGCCGACCTTCGGGTCCTTTGCCCACGACGGCACCAGGCCCCACCGCACCACCCGCAGCTGCCGCTTGTCGTGCCGCTCCATCACGACGTAGACAGGGTCGGTCGGAGCGACGTTGTACGACGGGGGCAGCACCTCGTCCGGCGGCTCCTCGACGGTGAAGTACGACGCCAGGTCGTCGGGGTTCGCGCTGCTTGCATAGCGGCCGCACATCTTCGCTACCCCACCGGCTACTGCTCGACTGCCGGCAGGTTCGTCGACAGGATGTCGTCGGTCACGGCCTTGAAGCGCATGTCCTTGAAGACGCCGAAGTACATGTCGTCGGGGCTGACGCCCTCGCGGTCCTCTGCGCCGAAGCCGCGCTCGTCGCCGTTCGCGCCGGTGACGATTGTGCGCTGCATGGCTTGCATCAGCGGTGCCCCCAGCCGACCGCCGGAGCTCTTCAGCGCGGCCGCCACCAGCTTGACCGCGTCGTAGGAGTACATCGACCAGTCCGGCGGCATGACCACGTCGCGACCGCCGGCGCGCACTCCGATCTTCTCGACGCCGAACGCCTTCTCGTACGACTTCCGGTACGCCGCAAAGGGCGCCGGTCCGGTCTCGCTCGTGATCCGGAACGACACAAACGTCAGGCCGTCGACCCACTCCGGGTGGTCGGCCAGCCGCTGCCGCACGAGCGGGTCCTCCCCCGTCGGACCGGCGTAGATCGGCACGTCCCAGCCGCTCGACCGCGCCGCCCGCAATGCTGCCGCCAGCCCGGTGGAACGGGCCCAGATCACCAGCGCCTTCGCGCCGTTCCGCCGCGCCTCGAGCACCTGCGCTGCCACGTCGCTCGTCCCCTCGGGGACGGAGCTGTCCGACACGAGTCGGATCTCGTTGCGCTGGAAGGCGACCCGCGTCTGCGCCGCACCCTCCCGGCCGAACGTCGAGTCGTCGGCGAGCAGGCCGGCGACCTTCACCTTCTCCGACAGGTAGTCGGAGAGCCGCGTCGCCATCGGCTTGTTCGCGGGTGCCATCCGGAACAGGGTCGGTCGCTGGTGGGCATCGACCAAGGACGCGCCGCCTTCGAAGACGATGAAGACCGGGAGAGACGCCGGGTCGGTCACGTCGGCGCTCGCGATCGCCCCTACACCGTCGATGATCAGTGCCAGTGCGTGCTTGGCGACGGCTGTGCGCGCGTTGGCAACGGCCTGCTGCGGCGAGCCGCCGTTGTTGAGGACGTCCACGACGACGTGGTGACCGGCAGCGCCGCCGGCGGCGTTGAGCTCCTTCGCAGCGAGCTGCGCACCGCGCTCGGCGAACCGCCCGATCCACGGCTGAGCGGTCAACGGCGCCGACACGACGATGACCACGTCGCCCTGCGTCCCGTCCGCGCCTCCACTGCTGCCGCTGCATGCTGCTGCGGCCAGCACGAGGAGCGCGAGGACGAGGCGGCGGATCACCCGGTGACTCCGAGGTAGGCCCGTTGCACGTCGGGCGAGGCTCGTACCTCGGCCGGACGACCGACCGCGATGACGCGTCCCGCGTCGAGCACTGTCACCCGGTCGGCAACGGCGTTGACCAGGCGCATGTCGTGCTCGACGACCAGGACCGCGAGCCCGTTCCCAGCCAGTCGGCGCAACACGTGGCGCAGCGTCGCACGCTCGTCGGCGGACATCCCAGCCGCCGGCTCGTCGAGGAGCAGGACGCGGGCACCCGTGGCGAGGGCGCGGGCGATCTGGAGCAGCCGCTGCTCGCCGACCGTCAGCTCGGTAGGCGAGACGCCGGCGACAGCCGAGAGCCGCGTCTCGCGCAGCACCGCGGCCACGAGGGCACGCGACCGCCGCTCGGCCAGCCGGGAGGACGGCGTACCGAGCAGGTGGCGCAGCACGGCATGCCGGGGGCGCGTGCCGCCGCGCACCCCGACGGCGACCTGCCGCTCGGGTGCCGAGCCGGCGAGCAGCACCGTGCGCTGCGGCGTCGCGGCCACGCCGGCGAGCACCCGGGCAGCCGGCCCCCTGCCGGTGGGCGCTCGGCCTCCGACGAGGACTGCGCCCGCGTCCGGGACCAGCTCGCCGGCGAGGACCTTGATGAGCGTCGACTTGCCGGATCCGTTCGGGCCGATCAGGGCGTGCACCTGACCCGCGCGCAGCTCGATCGCTGCCTCGTCGACAGCTCGCACCGCGCCGTACGACGCGGTGATGCCGCTGGCTTCGAGCAGCACCGGGTGGGTGCCGGCAACGTCGTGGGGCACATGGGGCGCTGGAACCGGCCGCTCCCGGCCGACATCGGGTACGGCGACGCGGACGCGAGACAGGACACGCCGTATGACGAGGACGACGACGAGCAGCACCGCCGTGAGAACACCCCGTGCCCGCTCCGCATCTCCGGGCAGGGCGTCCGCGACGTGCGGCAGCACCGTGAGCAGTGCGACGCCGAGGACCGGGCCCCACCACCCGGCGGCCCCGCCGAGGAGCACCGCGACGAACAGCTGCAGCGACAGCAGCGGGCTGACGTCGGCCGGTGCGACCAGCCCGAGCAGGACGACGGTGCCGGCTCCCGACACGGCTCCGAGCGACGCGGTCGCCGTCAGCACGGCCCGTCGGTGCGCCGCCACCGGAACGCCGAGCGACGCTGCCAGCTCCGGCCCTTCGCGCAGTGCAGCGAGGTCGAGGCCGGCGGGTCCCTTGTCGAGCCGGATCACCGCCAGGATGACGACGACGCACGTCACCGCGGCGAGGCCGACGTGCACCGCGGGCGTGAGCCTGACATCGAGCCCGAGCGCGGGCGACACGACGTGTGCCGGTGCGCGGCGTACCAGCCCTTGGGCGCCACCGAACGTCGACGGGAAGGCGAGCATCAGGCGGTAGGCGAGCCAGGCCAGTGCCCAGGTCGCCAGCGCGAGATAGGCGCCCTCGAGCCGGCTCGCGCCAAATGCGACGAGGTGGCCGAGCCCGCCCGCGACGACGACCGCCGCGAGAGCCGCCAGCCCGAGCGGCCAGCCGGCGCCGCCCGGACCCAGCAGCGCGGTGCCGACGCCGCCGACGGCCACGAACGCGCCCTGGCCGAGCACCGGCAGCCCGGCGTACTGCACCGACAGCGACAACCCGAGGGCGGCCACCAGCAGCCACAGCGCCTGCGCGAGCTCGACCGTCGTCATCGCCGCAGACCCTGCGGCCGGAGGGCGAGCAGGACGACGAGCAGACCGAGGGGTACGACGTCGGCGTACTCCGCGCCGAGCTGGGTCACCGCGATCGACTGGGCGACGCCGACGACGAGGCCACCGACAAGGGCGCCGCGCAATGAGCCGAGCCCCCCGAGCAGGGCCGCCGCGATCCCGGCCAGGCCGAGGACAACACCGTCGTCGACGCCGATCGTCCGGCCCGGGTCACCGGCGTACAAGAGCCCGGCGAACCCGGCCAGCAGCCCGGCGGCGACGAAGGCGAGCAGCACGACGCGTCGGGCCGGGATGCCGCACAGCGCGGCCGCGTCGGGATCGTCCGCGACCGCGCGCAGCGCCTTGCCGAAGCGGCTGCGCACCAACAGCCGCTCGGCGGCCACTCCGATGGCGACGCCGAGGAGGAGCACCGCCGGCACGCGCGCCGGCAGCGTGCCGCCGCCCGGCAACGAGAACACGCCGCTGCCCGTGATGGCATCGAGCCGGAAGGGGTCGGGTACGGCGTACGCCTGCTCCGGCAGGAGCAGGCCGAGCAGCTCGCGCAGCAGCAGCCCCGCTGCGACAAGAGCGGCGACCCAGCCCAGGGCGTCGCCGGAGCGCCCTGTCGTGACGTCCGGCAGGTGCGGTCGGACCGCCAGCCAGCCGACGGCAGCCGACAGGGCCGCACCGGCGGCGAGCACGAGCAACGCGAACCCGACGGCCGGCCCGGCCGACAGCGTCGTTGCCACCGGCGTACGGCCGAGAACGACGAGTACGCCGGTGAAGACCGCGGCGACCACCACGTCGCCGTGGGCGAGATGGAGGACCCGGACGGTGCCTGCGACGAGGGTGAACCCCAGGGCCACCAGCCCGAGCAGGGCGCCGGTCGCGAGGCCGCTGACCACTGCCTGAAGCAGCACGCCCGGGTCCACCCGCGGACCCTAACGGCCCGTCTACCGGGGCGGCGCCGTGATCAGCCGAACGGGAGCGGCGAGGGAGACGGGCCTTGATGCGCCGGCAGCAGCGGCGAGGTGCGCGTCGTGCGCGCAACAGCCAGGACCCACTTGGTCTCGCACAGGCCGATCGCCGCTCCGCGCAGGACGCCCCGCAGATCGCCCTTCCTGAACGGCGCATCAGCCTCGGTCTGCTCGGCGTCACCGCGGGCGAGCTGGAACCCGGCGGCGGGCAGCTTCTTCACGATGAACAGGACACCGTCGCGCAGGGACGCCTTCGTCGAGAACAGCACGATGAACAGGCCGTCCGTCGTCGTCTTGCTCGACTCGAGGACCGCACCTGGGAGCCGGGGCAGGTCCTGCGGGATCTGCTTGGGCCACGTGTAGACCGTCGGCTTGACCGGTCCGCAGGTCGGCAGCGGCGACACCGGCGGCGCGCTGTAGCTCGGCGCCGGCGTCGCCCCGGCCTTGTCGTCCTTGTGCGTGCAGCCGGTCAGCGTGAGCAGGCAGGCGCCGACGGCGATCCAAGCGGTCCGGCGCATGCGGTCAAGGATAGGTCCGGGCAGGACTCAGCAGGTCCCGCCGACCTTCGCCAGCCCGGCCAGGTCGCCGCTGCCGTAGTCGGTCGCCGCTGCGGGGATCGTCGGCGCCATGATCTGGGTCGCGTCGGTCGTGTGCCCGAGCCCGACGGCGTGCCCGAGCTCGTGCAGCGTGAACGTGAACCACGAGTTGGCCCCGCTGGTGCGCGCGGTCACCGTCGCGTTGAGGGCGACGACACCGCTGACGATGTGCGTCGCGCCGGTCGCGGGACGGGCCCAGATCGTCTGGTCCATCCCGACGAGGCTGGCCGGCTGGTTGGCGAGCAGCGTCGATGCCGACGGAGTGCTCCAGCCGACGAGCAGCGGGCGGAAGCCGGTCGCCGCGGTCTGAGCGTCGAGGTAGGCGCCCGTCGGGGTCTCATCGCTCGTGCCGTCGTACACGAACTGCAGCCCGGTCGCGGCCGAGATCCGGCTCACGGCGCTCTGCACCGCAGTCAGCCCGCCGGCGGGGGCGTTGGCGGGGTTGAAGACCCAGTGCACGCTGCCGCAGGCGTCCCAGCGAATCGGATCGCCGGCGGTCGGCTCGGCCATGAACGTGTAGCTCGTGCCGTGCTCGGGCGCGAGGTTCGCGGCGGTCGGGTTCACAACGGCCGGTACGACGGCGGCAGGGGCGGCCGTCGTGCTGGCCGCGGTGGTGACGGGGGTGGTCGTGCTGCTGCGCAGGGAGGGCGCGGCCAGCACCCGGCGTCGGGTCCCGGGGATCCAGTGCGCCGCTGCCTCGGCGCCCACGGAGACCACGACCGGTGCTGCGTCGCGGCCCTCGGCCAGGCCGCCGGCAACGCCGGCGACGGCTGGGGCGGGCATCGCGGCAGCGGTCGCCGCAACGGCGAGTGCGGCGAGGAGGTGCTGCCGGAGGGAGCGGGGGGAAGCGATGCGCATGCCTCTCCCTCGGCCGGTCCCTCCGATTCCTTGACTACACCGCGTGACCAGCGCCCCGCGATGTCCGGTTTTGTCGATTACACAGGGTGGCCAGAGCCACCTGCGAGACTGCGTCCGTGACAGATGTCTGGCCGGCGCCGCGGGCCCGGCGGCCGCTGACGGCGGTTGTCGAGCTGCCGGGCTCGAAGAGCATGACCAACCGCGTCCTGGTGCTGGCCGCGCTGGCCGGCGGACGATCGGTCGTACGCCAGCCGCTGCGCAGCCGCGACACCGAGCTCATGGCGGCCGGCCTGCGGGCGCTCGGGATCGGGGTCACCGACGACGGCGCCGATTGGGTCGTGGACGGGACCGCCGGCGTGCTGCGGCCGACCGCCGATCGCATCGACGTCGGCAACGCCGGCACCGTCGCGCGCTTCCTGCCGCCGGTCGCGACGCTGGCCGAGGGGGTCGTGCGGTTCGACGGCGACCCCAGGGTGCGCGAGCGACCGATCGGCCCGCTGCTCACCGCCCTGCGCGAGCTCGGCGCCGATCTGGACGGCACCGAAGCGCTTCCGCTGGTCGTGCGCGGCGCCGGTCGGCTGCGCGGCGGGTCGGTCGTGATCGACGCGTCCGCGTCCAGCCAGCTGGTGAGCGGACTGCTGCTGAGCGCTCCCCGCTACGACGAAGGCCTGACGGTGCGGCACGAAGGACCGCCGCTGCCCAGCGCGCCGCACCTGGCCATGACGGTCGGGGCGCTGCGCGCTGCCGGCGCGCAGGTCGACGACGGCACACCTGGTGTCTGGGCCGTGCGGCCCGGGCCGCTGCGGCCGCGGAACGCCGTCGTCGAGCCGGACCTGTCGACGGCCGCCGCCTATCTCGCCGCCCCGCTCGTCGCCGGCGGCGCCGTCACCGTCGTCGGGTGGCCGCGGGACACCGCGCAGCCCGGGGCGGTGCTTCCCGAGCTGCTCGAGCGGATGGGCGGCGAGGTAACCCGCACCGACGACTCGGTCACCGTGACGGCGGGTTCGGGCCTTCGCGGCATCGAGGCAGATCTACGCGACGCGCCGGAGCTGACGACGGTGCTGACCGCGCTGGCGGCCCTGGCCGACGGGCCCAGCCGCTTCAGCGGCGTCGCGCACATCCGGCTGCAGGAGACCGACCGGCTGGCGGCGCTGGCGAAAGAGCTCAACGCCCTCGGCGGTGACGTCCGCGAGCTGCCGGACGGGGTCGAGATCAGGCCGCGCGCGCTGACCGGCGGCACCATGCACAGCTACGACGACCACCGGCTGGCGATGGCGTGGGCGGTGCTCGGCCTCGGCGTCGACGGCATCGGGGTGGAGGACGTCGCCACGACGCGCAAGACGGTGCCGGACTTCCCCGGCTCGTGGCAGCGGATGCTCGACGGGTCATGACGGCCCGGGAGCTGGACGAGGACGACGTCCGCGTCCGTCCCGGCCGCAGCTCGCGACCGCGGACCCGCACCCGTCCGGCGCATGAGGAGGCGGCCGCGGCGACCGTCGTCACCGTCGACCGCGGTCGGTACCGGCTGCGGCTCGATGACGGTTCCCTCGTCACGTCGGTCCGGGCCCGCGAGCTCGGCCGCCGCGCGGTCGTCGTCGGCGACCGCGTCGGTGTCGTCGGGGAGCTGACCGGCGGGCCGGACGCGCTCGGCCGGATCGTGCGGATCGAGCCGCGCACCAGCCTGCTTCGGCGTACGCCCGACGACACCGACCCCATCGAGCGGGCGGTGGTCGCCAACGCCGACCTGCTCGTCGTCGTGACGGCGCTCGCCGACCCGCCGCCGCGACCGCGCCTGATCGACCGGTGCCTGGTCGCGGCGTACGACGGCGGCCTGGAGCCCCTGCTTTGTCTGACGAAGTCCGACCTCGCCTCTCCGGATGAGCTGCTGGCGCTGTACCAGCCGCTCGGGGTCGAGGCGGTCGTCACCGGACCGGAGTCCGGCGTGCCGGAGCTCGCCGCCCGGCTGGCGGGGCGGACCAGCGTGCTGTTCGGTCAGTCGGGGGTGGGCAAGTCGACGCTGGTCAACCAGCTCGTGCCGGACGCCGCCCGCGCGGTCGGCGACGTGAGCGGCATCGGCAAGGGCCGGCACACGTCCTCGTCCGTGGTCGCGCTCGAGCTCCCGGACGGCGGCACGGTCATCGACACCCCGGGTGTGCGGTCGTTCGGCCTGGGCGCGGTGTCACCCGAGCGGGTGCTGGCGGCCTTCCCCGACCTGGCCGGGGCGGCGGCGCACTGCCCACCGGGCTGCAGCCACCTGCCAGACACCGCGGGATGCGCACTCGACGCGGCAGCGGTCAACCCGGCGCGGCTGGACTCCCTGCGCCGGCTTCTCGTCGCGCTCGCGGAGGTCTGACGGCTCTACAGCTGGACGGCGCTCGGGCGCGGCCGGCCGGCGAGCATCAACATCACGCCGCCTGCCAGGAAGCAGATCCCGGCCGGCACCAGTGCGTCGAGGTGGTTGCCGGTGAAGGGCAGGGCGCTCGGACCGGTCGGAGCGGAACTCGTCGTACGGCGCGTCGTGGTGCCGCTGGTCGAACGCGTCGCGGTGCGCGTAATGGTTCGCGTCGACGTGCGGGCCGGCGCGACCGCGGCGGGTGCGACCGCAGCGGGCTTGGCGGCCGGCTTGGCGGCCGGTTTGGCAGGCGTGCCGGTGCTGCCCTCGAGCAGGGTCCCGCCGATGATCCAGCTGCCGACGCTGGGCTGAGCGGCCGGCGCCTGCGCCGGCGCGTTCCCCGCGGTGTTGTCTACCGGGGCCGGACTGGGGTCCGCCGCCCACGCGACGCCGCCGAGCAGCACGGCCGGGCCGGCAAAGGCGAGCGCGACGACACCGCAGGCGAGCCGGCGCAATGGGGCTGATGTGACCACGGGATACTCCTGCCTGAACTGTCCTATTTGGTGCTGGTGCCAGAGTGCGCGACGGACGGCCGATTCGTCATGGCCCGTTCGGACTACCTGAGGACCATTTTTCGCGGCACCCGCTGTTGCCGTCGTACACCGAAGGCCGCGTCCCGGGTGGGACGCGGCCTTCGGAGGTTCGTGGCGCTACTCGGTCGCGCCGCGGCGACGGCGCGTCACCAGCATCAGGAACAGGCCGACGACGAGGAGGAGCACAGCGAGCCTCAGCACCTGCAGGCTGTTCGCGCCCGTGAACGGCAGGCCGACCGCTCCCCCACCGCCACCGGTCGGGGCAGCAGACGGTGCCGGCGTCGGCTCCTCTGCGGCGCCACCGCCACCACCGGTCAGCGGCACCGGGACGACATCTGTCGTCGCGGTCGAGCTGTTGTCCGCAGCATCGGTGTCGGCGCGGCCCGGGTCGACGAGGGCCGTGTTGGCCACCGTCTTGCCGGTGTACGCCGCATCCAGCAGTGCGCGCACGATGATGCTGGCGTGCTGGCCGACGGTCAGCGTGCCGCTGTAGACGCAGGCGATCGTCTGACCGGCGATCGCGCAGGTGAAGGCGGTACCTGACGCGGAGCTGTAGGCCAGACCGACAGGCAGGACGTCGGTCACCGTGAACGCCGTCGCGGGCGTTCCCTTCGCGTTCGTCACGTCGATCGTGTAGACGAGCTCGTCGCCGGGATGGGCCGAGCCGGGTCCGGTCTTGCTGACCCCGAGGTTGTTGTCAGGCGCGGGGCTGGCGCTCGGGCTCGGGCTCGGGCTGGGACTGGGCAGGATGATCGGCGGCGGCGGGTTACCTCCGCAGCTGGGGGCAGCGGCGAAGACGACGCTGAAGGGGCTCGCGCCCGGGTTGCTGAGGACGAAGCCCGCAACGGCGGTCGCGGTCACGGTCACCGTCGTACCGGGAACACCCGCACCACCCACGGCGGGTGAGTACACGACTCCCGGCGTGACCGGCACGGTGTACGACGGTGTCGTTGCGACGCCGTTGGCACACTGGGACTGGGTGACCGTCGGAGCCACAGCAGCGACCCGGGTCGGCGGGACGTTCGTCTTGACGGTCGAGACGTTGCTCGTCGCGGTGAACGGAGCGGCCCCGACGAACGCCGCGACCCGCAACCGGTTGATCGCCACGAGCGGAGCTACGTACTTCGTCAGCGTGACCGTAGCCTGGTCCGACTTGATGGCTCCGTCAGCCGGTGAGTAGCTGTCGACGGTGAAGGTGCAGTCGGCAGTGGCGTTCGGGGCCAGGTTGGCGATCGCGGGAAGGCAGGTGTACGACGTCGGGGCCGTCTCCTGCGTCGGCTGGGCACCCACCCAGACGACATCCGAGATGGACTGGCCGACGCTGATCGCGTACGGGCTCGTGTTCCTGACGTGCAGCTTGAACGTCACGGGCCGGGTGACGGCGGGTGACTCCTCGTCGGTGCTGAAGATCCCGTCACCGTTCGCGTCGTTCGTCTTGGTGACGGTCGCCGTGGGGTCAGCACACTCCGGAGCTGCGGCGAACACCATCGGGAAGCTCGTCGGCGAGGCCGCAGCGAGCACGTAGCCGTTGGCCGTGTCCGCGACAGCCGTCAACGTCATCGTCGTACCGGCCACCCCATCGTTGGTGCCTGTCTTCGTCGCGGCGCCGACCTTGTAGATCACCCCGGTCACCGCGGTCACCGTGTAGGTCGGCGTGGAAGCCGTGTTGCCGACGCAGGTTGACTGCACCAGCGTGGGCGCCCGGGCCGTGACAGACGTGGTGCAGGTCGGCGCCGTGTCGAAGACCATCGGGAAGCTGGTCGTCGCCCCGGCCGCCAGGACATAGCCGTTGGCCGTGTCCGCCACGGCAGTCATCGTCATCGTCGTGCCGGCCACGCCGTTGCCGCCGGTGGTCGCAGTGCCAGCGACCTTGTAGATCACACCGGTCACCGCAGTCACGGCGTACGTCGGCGTTGTCGGCGCGAAGTTCACACACGCCGACTGCACCA
>JAWWOH010000012.1:0-4913 GCA_033851845.1 Actinomycetota bacterium | reverse complement strand
TACGTCGGGGCGCGCGTACGCGTGCCCCGCCGCTCGGCCGCTCAGGATTGTGCATTTCCGTCGGGCTGAGGCGGTGGCGGCCGGCAGCGGCGGGTTGGCCATCGGCGTACGGGAGGTGGGGTTCGCGGACGGCACCCGCGGTTGAGGTGTGGGCGATACAGGACTTGAACCTGTGACCTCTTCCGTGTCAGGGAAGCGCGCTACCAGACTGCGCCAATCGCCCGTGCGTATGGAGTTGTCGTGTGGTGTGGAGGCTGAGGCCGGGGCGGGAATCGAACCCGCGTACAGGGCTTTGCAGGCCCTTGCCTAAGCCACTCGGCCACCCGGCCGGGACCGGGAACCGGTACCAGCGAGACGCGCCCGAGGGCGCCTTCCGAGCGGACGACGGGATTCGAACCCGCGACCCCAACCTTGGCAAGGTTGTGCTCTACCAACTGAGCCACGTCCGCGTGTCACCGGCCGCATCACGCCCGCGCAACAGGCCGGAACATTAGCAGACAGGCCTGCTCCGACCGAGGTCTTGAACCGCGCTGCTCAGGTCTCCGGCTCGGCCCACAGCAGCAGGGCCAGCTCCGCGTCGACGTCGACGTGCTGGCTCTCCGCCCCGGTCGGCACGGCGGCGTAGGTCTGGCCCAGGAAGTCGACCAGCTCGGGGAGCGGGACCTCGAACAGCGCCTTGCCCGACGGCGACGAGAGCGACAGGCACACGACCGGTAGGCCGGCGCTGGCCGACGGCCAGACCTGCACGTCACCCTCGCCGACGGGCGACGTCACGCCGTCGGTGAGCAGCTGGCGGGCGAAGGTCCACTCGACGACGTCGGCGTCGGCACCGTTGCCGGTGTGGAAGGCGACCTGCACGGCGTACGGGTCAAGGACGTCGTACCGCAGCCCCGCCCGCACCGGCAGGGAAGCGGCCCCCGGAACGACGAGACGGAGCTGGAGCTCGGTGCTCACGGAGGTCGAGCGGGGCGTCATCTGGCCTACCTCCTGCTGAGCGGATCGTGCGGGCCGGTCGTGCTAGAGGTGCCCCTCTGACCGCCATCTCTAACCGGGCTGGCGGGTTCGACTGGCCAGGGTCTGGATGGATCCGGACGAGGGGTCACAGAACCGGACATCGCAGAACCTAGCGGGATCGGGGCCGCCTCGGCACCGCCCTTGCATGCGGCTGCCGGAGCCGCTAGGGGAAGGCAGGATGGCCGGATGACAGGACCGGCCCGACCCGCGTGGCGCAGCCGGCTGCGGGCAACGACGGCGGGCTCGCTCCTGCTGAAGGTCGTGGTCTTCCTCGTCGGAGCCCTGTTCATCGCGCTCGGGCTGGTCCTCATCGTGCTGCCGGGGCCGCTCACGATCCCGCCGGTGCTGTTCGGGCTGTGGCTGTGGTCGACGGAGTTCGCTTGGGCCGAGCGGTTGCGGCTGCGCGCGGCTGTGCGCGGACGGCTCGCACTGGAAGCCGCCCGGCAGCGGCCGGTCCACTCCGCAGCCGCGACCTTCGGCGGATTGGTGCTGCTCGTTGCGGGCGTTCTGGCCGTGCGCCGGTACGACATCGTCGATCGCGTGATCGGCTCGTTCGGGTAGTCTCCGCGCGGTCCACCGATGCTCTGTCGGGCGTATAGCTCAGTTGGTTAGAGCGCACGCTTCACACGCGTGAGGTCACAGGTTCGAGTCCTGTTACGCCCACCCTGTTACGCCCGCCGCGATGCGTGAACTCTCGTAACGCTGGGTATTGATCCACCATGAACCTTCTCCTGTGGATCGCAGCAGTTGTCCTCGCCGTCTGGGGTGTTGTGGAGCTCCTGAGCGGCGCCATCATCGTCGGTCTCGTCCTGCTGGTCGCGGCCTGCCTCGCGGGCCCCGGCGGCTACTCGGTCTTCCGCGGTCGCGGCGCTCGGGTCTAGCTCGGCAGGTCGCGCCCGCTGATCAGGTAGGCGCGGATCGCCGCAGCCGTCTGCTGCTCTCGCCGCAGCCGGTCCTGCAGCTCCTCCGCGACCTGCCGGTCGGTGGCGAGGTCGTCCTCGAGGGCAGACCGCTGAGCAGCGTCCGGCGTCGTCATGGCGCCGTACCTGCCCATCGGGTGGCGTCTGCCTCCTCGCGTGGAGGCGACAATCGGCTATCCCGGCGTACGGCGGTAGGGCGGCACCAGTGGCGATTTCGGGTGGCAGCGCGCCGATAGGCTCGCAGTCCGATCCGTCGCTGCAGCTGGAGCCGTCCCCGTGTCCGAGCCCGCGTCCGTCCTGACCGTCCCGACGGACGGGGCGGGACGCACGGCCGGCGAGCTGTTGCGCGACGCCGGTGTCACGGACACGGCCGTCGCCCGGGTCAACGGCGAGCTGCGCGACCTGGCGCACGTCGTGGCCGTGGGCGACAACGTCGAGGCCGTGCCGTACGGCAGCGACGACGGCCGCGCGGTCCTGCGGCACTCCGCCGCGCACGTCCTCGCCCAAGCGGTGCAGGACCTGTTCCCGGGAACGCTGCTGGGCATCGGGCCGCCGATCAAGGACGGCTTCTACTACGACTTCCTTCCCGAGCGGCCCTTCACGCCGGAGGACCTCGTCGCCATCGAGAAGAAGATGAGCGAGATCACCCGGCAGCGGCAGCGGTTCTCGCGCCGGGTCGTGTCGGAAGACGACGCCCGCAAGGAGCTCGAGCACGAGAAGTTCAAGCTCGAGCTGATCGGACTGAAAGGCCCGGCAGCAGGGGCCGCGGGCGAGGGTGCCGACGTCGAGGTCGGCGGCAGCGAGCTGACCATGTACGACAACCTGGTCGGCGACGACACGGTCTGGAAGGACCTCTGCCGCGGACCGCACCTGCCGACCACCCGCGACATCCCGGCGTACAAGCTCATGCGCAGTGCCGCGGCGTACTGGCGTGGCGACGAGAAGAACCCCCCGCTGCAGCGCATCTACGGCACGGCGTGGGAGAGCAAGGATGCGCTGAAGGCGCACCTGACGATGCTCGAAGAGGCCGAGAAGCGCGACCACCGTCGGCTGGGCGCGGAGCTCGACCTGTTCTCCTTCCCCGACGAGCTCGGGTCGGGTCTCGCCGTCTTCCACCCTAAGGGCGGGGTGCTGAAGCGCGAGATGGAGGACTACGTACGCCGGCGGCACATCGAGGAGGGCTTCGAGTACGTCGGCACCCCGCACATCAGCAAGGAAGGCCTGTTCCACACCTCCGGGCACCTGCCGTACTACGCGGACACGATGTTCCCGCCGATGGAGTTCGAGGGCGAGAACTACTACCTCAAGGCCATGAACTGCCCCATGCACAACCTGATCTACCGGTCGCGCGGGCGGTCCTACCGCGAGCTGCCGCTGCGGCTGTTCGAGTTCGGCTCGGTCTACCGCTACGAGAAGTCCGGCGTCGTGCACGGCCTCACTCGCGTGCGCGGGCTGACGATGGACGACTCGCACTCCTACGTCACCGCTGAGCAGGCACCGGCGGAGATCAAGCACCTGCTGACGTTCATCCTCGGGCTGCTGAAGGACTTCGGGATCAGCGACTTCTACCTCGAGCTGTCGACCCGTGACGACTCGAAGCCCGACAAGTTCGTCGGCTCCGACGAGGACTGGGCGACCGCGACTGCGGTCCTCGAGCAGTGTGCAGTCGACAGCGGTCTGGAGCTGGTCGCCGACCCCGGTGGCGCCGCGTTCTACGGGCCGAAGATCTCCGTGCAGGCCAAGGACGCCATCGGCCGCACCTGGCAGATGTCGACGATCCAGTACGACTTCAACCAGCCCAAGGGCTTCGGGCTCGAGTACCAAGCTGCCGACGGCTCGCGGCAGCAGCCGGTGATGATCCACTCGGCGAAGTTCGGCTCCATCGAGCGCTTCATCGGTGTGCTCGTCGAGCACTACGCCGGCGCGTTCCCGGCCTGGCTGTCGCCCGTGCAGGTCATCGGCATCCCGGTGCACGAGGACTTCAACGGCTACCTGCAGGACGTCGCGGCGAAGCTGAAGTCGCAGGGCATCCGCGTGGAGGTCGATGTCTCCGACGACCGGATGCAGAAGAAGATCCGCAACGCGCAGAAGGCGAAGGTGCCCTTCATGCTGATCGCGGGCGCGGACGACATCGCCGCCGGCGCTGTGAGCTTCCGCTTCCGGGACGGCACGCAGGACAACGGCATCCCGATCGACGACGCGATCGCGAGGATCGTGAAGGCCGTGAATGACCGAGCATGAGGAGCAGTACGGCGCGGGTCTGCGGGACCGCTTCGAGCGGCTGTACACGCCGCACCGGATGGCCTACATCAAGGGCGAGGCGAGCAGCGACGAGTGCCCGTTCTGCGTGATCCCCGGCAAGCCCGATGACGAGGGGCTCGTCGTGGCGCGCGGCGCGACGGCGTACGCGGTCCTCAATCTCTTCCCGTACAACTCAGGCCACCTGATGCTCGTGCCGTACCGGCACGTCAGCGGCTATGACGAGCTGTCCACGGACGAGGCCAACGAGATCGCCCTCCTCACCCAGCGGGCGATCCGCGCCGTGCGCCACGCATCGGGGGCGCACGGGTTCAACGTCGGGATGAACCTCGGCACGATCGCGGGGGCCGGCATCGCCGCGCACCTGCATCAGCACGTCGTGCCGCGCTGGGGCGGCGACACCAACTTCATGCCGGTCGTCGGGCACACGAAGGTCCTGCCGCAGCTGCTCCCCGACACCCGGGAACTGCTGGCCCGGGCCTGGGAAGAGGTCTAGCAGCAAGATCTTCGCCTATCTGGACCGGCTATCACCGGTGTCCGGTCCGCACACCGGCTATCACCGGTGCAGATCGGCGAACATGCGGCAGGGCGAGCGCTAGCTGTACTGCCCAGGCACGTTGGTTGTGTGACACGACCTAAGTGATCTTGCAAAGCGAAGACCTCCCGTCGTGGAGTGGAGCTGTCTAAGAACCGCTCTACGACCGGGAGGTCTTCGTGTCC
>JAWWOH010000010.1:0-41248 GCA_033851845.1 Actinomycetota bacterium | reverse complement strand
GGACACGAAGACCTCCCGGTCGTAGAGCGGTTCTTAGACAGCTCCACTCCACGACGGGAGGTCTTCGCTTTGCAAGATCACTTAGGTCGTGTCACACAACCAACGTGCCTGGGCAGTACAGCTAGCGGTCCGGTTCGGCCGGCCCCAGGGACATCGGCGCGGTGCCGATGGGCAGCCGTCCGAGCCGGCGTGGCCGGCGCCGGACCACGTGCTCGGCCAGCGGTGCGTCGCTCGTCTGGAGCCGACGGCGTACGACGGCGGTCGGTGCCACCCGGCGTACGGCCAACGGAGCGAAGCCCAGTCGCGCGAAGAAGCGGTTGGCGTCGCGCGAGCCGGGGTTGACCGAGACGACCACCTGGTCCAGGTCGTGCTCGTCGGCGTATGCAGCCGCTGCGGCCACCAGGGCCTTGCCCGCGCCCCGCCGCCTGTGCCGGTCGGCGACGACCGCGTGGCTGACGTGCAGCGCGGGCACGTCCAGCAGTGCGTTTGCCGGAGCGACCGAGAACAACGCCATCCCGAGCGGCACGTCGTCGTCGGCAACCGCGACGACCAGGTGCCGATCAGGGTCGTCCAGCGCCTGCTCGTAGCGGGCAGCCAGACCGGCCCGACTGGCGGCGGGCGTCGTCCGGTGTCGCTTGCGGTCGACGCTCGGAACGATCTGCTCGCGCAGCTCCGCACCGAACTCGAGCATCGCCGGTATGTCCTGCGCGGTGGCCGGGCGCACCCGTACCGCGCTCCACGACATGGCCGGGACACTAGCCCCCGCACCGGACCGGGCGGTGGGCCCCACCGGGTGAACCAAGACCCCCGGGCGGCCCGTTGACCCGCTCTCGACCACAGGTCTAGGGTTCGCCCCCGGTGGGGCCCGCGCTGCCGAGTAGAGAACGTGCAGGGTCGGGGAAGACCTGGACGGTGCCAAAAGCAGCACGGGCCCTGCCGCGTACCGAGCGCACCACCGTGCTAGGCGGCGCCGATGTCCTCGCCGAGGTACGCAGCCCGCACCCGGTCATCGGACAGCAGCGTCGTGGCGTCGTCGCTCATCACGATCGAGCCGGTCTCGAGCACGTAGCCGCGACTGGCCAGCTTGAGCGCCTGCGCGGCGTTCTGCTCCACCAGCAGCACGGTCGTGCCGTCGTTGTTGATCTCGGCGATGATCTCGAAGATCTTCGCCACGATGAGTGGCGCCAGTCCCATCGACGGCTCGTCGAGAAGCAGCAGACGCGGCCGGCTCATGAGGGCGCGTCCGATCGCGAGCATCTGCTGCTCCCCACCTGACAGCGTGCCGCCGTCCTGCGTCCGGCGCTCGAGCAGCACGGGGAACAGCTCGAACACCCGCTGCATGATCTCCTTGTTGCCGCCTTTGCGCTGGTACGCACCCATCTCGAGGTTCTCCTGCACGGACATCCGTGGGAAGACGCGGCGGCCCTCCGGCACATGCCCGATGCCGATGCCGAGCACCTCGTGGGCCGGCATCTGGTCGATGGGACGACCCTCGAACATCACGCGTCCGGCCGACGGCCGCAGCAGGCCGGAGATCGTCCGCAGCGTCGTCGTCTTGCCGGCGCCGTTCGCGCCGAGAAGCGTGACGATCTCCCCATCGTTGACGTCGAGCGTGATGCCCTTGAGCGCCTCGACGGCGCCGTACTTCACATGCACGTCCTGCAGCTCGAGCATCGCCATCGCTAGTCCTTCGGCTTCGTCGCGGGTGGCCGCTTCGCCGGAGCCTTCTTCGCGGCGGCCGGAGCTGCGTCGTCATCCCCGCCACCGAGATAGGCCTCGACGACTTTCGGGTCGCGCTGGATCTGCTGCGGCGTACCCGCGGCGATGACCTGCCCGAAGTTGAGCACGACGACGTCCGTCGCGACCGACATGACGAGCTTCATGTCGTGCTCGATCAGCAGCACGCTCACGCCGGTGCCCGCGATGTCACGGATCAGCACTTCGAGCTGGCGCTTCTCGGCCGGGTTGGTGCCGGCCGCGGGCTCGTCGAGCAGCAGCAGCTGCGGTCGGGTGCCGAGGGCGCGGGCGATCTCGAGTCGGCGCTGGTCGCCGTACGGCAACGAGGACGAGACCTCGTTGGCACGTTTGCCGAGGCCGACGAACTCAAGCAGCCGGAACGCCTCCGCGTCGCTCTCCCGCTCCTCGCGGCGGTTCCACGGCATGTGCAGCATCGCGCCGATCGGGCCGGTCCGCTGCCGCGACTCGATCCCGATCTTGACGTTCTCCAACGAGGTCAGCGCGTTGAACAGGCGGATGTTCTGGAAGGTGCGAGCGATGCCGAGGTGGTTGACCTGGTACGGCTTGCGGCCGAGGACCGACTTGGTGACCCCGGCCTCGGGGTGGAACCGGACGTCGCCCTCCTGTGGCGTGTAGACGCCGGTCAGGCAGTTGAAGAGCGAGGTCTTGCCCGCGCCGTTCGGCCCGATCACCGAGAGCACCTCGCCGCGCGTCTGGGTGAGGCTGACGCCGTCGAGGCTGGTCAGGCCACCGAATCGCAGCGTGAGGTCGCGGACCTCCAGCACGTTGTCGCTATCGGTCGGTGCCGGCGCGTGTTCGACCGCCGGTGCGCTCATGACGCGGCTCCGCCGGGGGCAGCGCCGAGGCTGTCGGCTCCGCCGATGCCCTCCTCCGAGAGCTTCAGCTCACGAGAGCGGCGCCGCGACGGCAGCAGCCCCTGCGGACGGAAGATCATCATCAGGATCAGCAGCGCCCCGAAGTAGATGTAGCGGTCCTCGGGTGGGACCTTCCCGCGCAGCACCTGCGGGAGCCACTGGAGGACGGCTGCGCCGAGCACGACGCCGGGCAGCGACCCCATTCCGCCGAAGATGACCATCGTGACGACGAGGATCGAGAAGAGCAGCAGGTAGTTGTCCGGGGAGATGAAGCCGACCTTGCTCGCATAGAGAACGCCCGCGAAACCGGACGTCGACGCGCCGATCGCGAACGCCATGAGCTTGTACTTCACGGTCGGTACGCCGCTGGCGGCGGCGGCCACCTCGTCCTCGCGGATCGCGGTCCACGCACGGCCGACCCGACTGTTCTCCAGCCGGTTGAACGCGATCAGCAGCACGATCACGAGCGCCAGCAGCAGGTAGTAGTAGGGCAACGAGGACAGCGTCCACTCGTAGTTGATGCCGACGGCATGGACGGAGGGATGCGGGATGCCGACTGCGCCGCGCGGACCGTTGGTGACGTTGTGCCCGAAGAAGTCGTCGCCGTTGACCGCGAGGATCCGGACGATCTCACCGAAGCCGAGCGTGACGATGGCCAGGTAGTCGCCGCGCAACCGCAGGGTCGGACCGCCTAGCAGCACGCCGGCTATGAGCGTCGCGAGGATGGCGATCGGCACGACCTCGAGCGGGTTCAGGGTGAACGGCGGCGTGACCGGGAGCTTGCCGGTGAAGTAGGCGGTTGTGTAGGAGCCGATCGCGAAGAAGGCGATGTAGCCGAGATCGAGCAGTCCCGCCAGCCCCACGACGATGTTGAGGCCGAGCGCAAGCAGCACGTAGATGCCGATCTGGTCCACCAGCACGCGCTGCCAGAACGGCGACAGGGTCTGCGGGTAGAAGATCGCAAAGGCCAGGATGGCGGCGTAGACGCCGTAGCGCAGCAGTGGCTGCGACGTCATGCGGTCGCGTACGGCGGTGATCGGCGCGATCGCGGGGGCGAGCGGGTTGCCCCGGCCGGCGCCCTTCGCACGGTCGTAGCCGGTCATCAGCAGCCCGATGACCAGCGCTGCGAAGAGGAAGACGAGCACTCGCGGGTGGAACCAGGAGCCGGTGATGCCGTCCGTCGGGTGGTCGCGGTTGCCGCTGGGACCCGTCATGAGAGCGACGACCAGACCGACCATGAGCAGCGAGAAGATCCGGCGGTAGTCCTCGTTGCGGTGCCACGGCAACCGCGAGCCCGGACCCGGTGTCTCGCTGCGCTCGAGCGTCGGATTGCTCACGCCGACCTCCCCAGCCGCTCGCCGAGGATCCCGGACGGCCGCACGAGCAGCACGAGCACGAGGATCATGAAGGCGATGATGTCTCGGTAGGACGAGCTGGCGCAGGCGACGCCGTAGTTCTCCACGAGCCCCAGGACCAGGCCACCGAGGACGGCGCCTCGGACGTTTCCGATGCCGCCGAGGACAGCAGCGGTGAACGCCTTCACGCCGGGGATGAAGCCCATGTCGTACTGCACGTTGAACGTCAGGCCGTACAGGAAGCCCGCCGCCCCGCCGAGCAGGCCGCCGATGACGAAGGTCAGGGTGATGACCTTGTTGATGTCGACCCCCATCAGGCTCGCGGTCTCGGCGTCCTGCGCCACCGCCCGGATGCCCTGCCCGAGCCGTGTCTTGGCGACCAGCCGGTCGAGCCCGACGAGCATGACGAGACCGGCGCCGGCGATGACGAGCTGGTTGGTCGTCACCCGTGCGCTGAAGATGTGGAAGACGGTCACCGACTCGTAGATCTGCGGGACCGGGATGGCCAGTCGGCCGAACTCCTTGCCCGCGAGGTTGTACAAGAACAGGGATGCGCCGATCGCGCTGATGAGGTAGGCGAGCCGGGGCGCACCCCGCCGGCGCAACGGCCGGTAGGCAGTGCGCTCCAGCACGAACGCCGTGGCGGCGCCCGCGGCCGCGCCCGCGAGGATTCCCGCCGTCGTGATCAGGACGGTGGCCGCTCCACTCGGCGCGGAGTCGCCGAGCAGTCGGCGCACCATGAACAGGCCGCCGAACCCGCCGGCCATGAACACCTCGCTGTGCGCGAAGTTGATCAGCTGGAGTACGCCGTACACCAGGGTGTAGCCGAGCGCGATCAGCGCGTAGAGCGAGCCGATCGCAAGGCCTGCGACCGTCAGCTGCCAGAACTGGCTGGTGAAGCACATCTCGGAGACCGGGCTCCTCGTGAGGCGAAGATGCTGGGGCCGAACACCCGCCGAGCCGGGAGTGCGAACACTCCCGGCTCGGCTGTGTGCTTGCCTACTTGGCCAGTTCGGCCGTGGTCCCCAGGATGGCGCGCTTTCCGCCCTTCACCTGGTAGACGAAGATCGTCTTGCCCTGGACCTCGCCGTTGGGCTCGAACTTGATCTGCTTCGTGATGCCCTTGTAGTCGATCGCCTTCACGGCATCGACGACCTTCTGGCGCGTGATGTCGCCGCTGATGCCCTTCATCGCCGCGATGATGGCGTTGGCGGCGTCGTACGACTCGGGCGAGTAGGTGCCCGGGTTGGTCTTGAACTTCGCCTTGTACGCCGCCGTGAAGTCCGTGGCGTTCGGGTCGACGTTGGCGTCGTTGCACGGGCAGGTGAGGTAGATGCCCTCGGCGTTCGCCGCGCCCGCCTGCGTGATGAGCTGGTCGTCGTTGGCACCGTCACCGGAGACGATGGCGCCCTTGTAGCCGGCGGCCTTCAGCGCCTTGGTGAACAGCGCCAGCTCGGCGTAGTAGCCGGCGTAGAACATCACGTCGGCGCCCGAGGCCGAGACCTTCTGGGCGATCGTCGAGTAGTCCTTGGTGACGGGGATGCCCTCACGCTTGAGCTTCGGACCCGCGACGTTCTTCGCGATGACGTCGGCCAGGCCCACGCCGTACTCGCTCTTGTCGTCAACGAGGTAGATGGACTTCGCCTTGAGGCCCTTGACCATGTAGGCACCTGCCTCGGCGCCCTGCGCGTCGTCCGGCGGAACGACCCGGAAGAACGTCTTGAAGCCCTGGCTGGTCAGTGTCGGGTTGGTCGCCGACGGGCTGACGCTCACCAGGTTGGCCTGCGTGAACAGCGGCTCGGAGGCCTTCGTCGCACCCGAGAACGCCGGGCCGACGACAGCGACGACGCTCGAGTCGTCGATGAGCTTCTGCGCAGCGGTCGGGCCCTGCGCGGGATCACCCACGTCGTCGGAGTTGGCGAACTTCAGCGTGAAGGGCAGGTCGCCCTTCGCGTTGGCCTGCTCGACGGCAAGCCGCACGCCGTTGTCCATGTTGATGCCGAGCTGAGCGTTGGCGCCGCTCAGCGGGCCCTGGTAGGCGAGCGTGTAGGTCTTCTTGCCGCCGTTCCCGCTGCTGCCCCCGCTGGAGCCGCCGCACGCGGTCAGTGCGAGTGCACCCACCGCGAGGGGCACCGCAAGTCGTAGAAGTCGTCGGTCCAGCACGCGTGCTCCCGGTATCTCGTCCCGCGCCGGCAACTGGCCCGCGCACCGTGGCCAAACGGCCCTGGCAGGCGCGAACGTATACGCCCGGCAAGCGCCCGCGCCACCTCCGCCACGCTCCGTGACCTGGCCGTGTCCTAAGTCGGGGCGGTTGTCCCGTCGATGACGGCCTGCGCGACGGCCCGCATCGACTGCCGGGAGTCCATCGAAGTCCGCTGGATCCAGCGGAACGCCTCGGGCTCGGCCATGCCGTGCGCGGACTGCAGGACGCCCTTGGCGCGGTCGACGAGCTTGCGGGCCTCCAGCCGACCGCTGAGGTCGGTGACCTCCTTCTCCAGCGCGACGAGCTCGGCGAACCGGGAGACGGCCATCTCGATCGTGGGGAGCAGGTCCTTCTTCTGGAACGGCTTCACCAGGTAGGCCATCGCGCCCGCCTCGCGGGCCCGCTCGACGAGGTCGCGCTGGCTGAACGCGGTGAGGATGACGACAGGCGCGATGCGTGCGGAGACGATCTGCTCGGCGGCGGAGATGCCGTCGAGGACGGGCATCTTGACGTCGAGGATCACCAGGTCGGGCCGCAGCTCCCTCGCCTTCTCGACGGCCGATGCACCGTCTCCCGCCTCGCCGCAGACGTCGTAGCCCTCCTCCTCGAGCATCTCGCGAAGGTCGAGACGGATCAGCGCCTCGTCCTCGGCGATGAGAACGCGCGTCGGACCGCTCATGCAGCGACCCTACGGGCGGCGCGTCGCCGTACCCTGATCGGCACCGGCCCCCGTCGCGCAACCGGCAGACGCACGGTGCTCAAACCACCGACAGTGTGGGTTCGAATCCCACCGGGGGCACTCTTTCGCGGTGCATCAGGGGTGACACTCCCCCACCCGCACTAGTCCGCACGGAACTCCACTCGACACGCTCTGTTGCCGTGTCGCGGGCGATCTCTGCCCGTTTGTCGTGGTTGGGTCCACGAGCTGCGTCTGCATCTGTAACGACGACGCCTCCACCGCGATGCGATTTCTCGAGTCGGCCTAGTTCTTTTTGCTCAGGGCCGCTCAGGTCGCTGCCGATAGTCCGAGCGAGTCCCCAACCCCGAGGAGACCAGCTGTGCGAGCCCTCCGACGCCTCATCACCGTCGCGGCCACCGTGCTGTGCCTGTCCACGGCTTTCTCATCGTCCGCGTTCGCGGCCGGCGACGACTACCCCTACCGCACGTACACCTCGAACGTCGCGGACCGCTGGGGCTTCACGGTCCGTCAGTGCGTGAGCTTCGTCGCCTGGCGCGAGGCGCAGGCGGGTCACCCGGTGAGCAACGTCACCCAGCACTGGGGCAGCGCCTACAACTGGGACAACACCGCGCGCGCCCGCGGAGTCTGGATCAGCAGCCAGCCGCGTGTCGGCGCCATCGCGCAGTGGAACGAGAACGAGCACGGCGCGTGGTACGCGAACGGCTCGAGCGTCCCGAACGGCACCATCACCGCTGGCCCCTACGGTCACGTCGGGTGGGTGCGGGCGGTGTACGCGGACGGCTCGGCACTGATCGAGCAGTACAACATGTTCGGCAACCGGTCCTACTCCACGATGCGCGTCAAGGCACCGCGGTACCTCTACTACAGCGTCTGAGTCGGGTACGCCGAAGCAGGCGCAGCACCGAGGCGGTGGACCCGCATCGCGTTGGTCGACCCGACTGTCGACGGCGGTGAGCCGGCGACGATGACGATCCGGTCGCCCGGCTGCATCCGGTCCAGGTCGAGCATGGCCGCATCGACCTGCCGCACCATGTCGTCGGTGTGCTCGACCGGCGGTACGAGGAAGGTCTCGACGCCCCACGTCAGCGCCAGCTGGCTGCGCACCTCGGGCATCGGTGTGAACGCGAGCAGCGGGATGGGTGAGCGGTGCTCTGCCAGCAGCCGGGCGGTGCGACCGCTCTGCGTGAACGCCACCAGCGCCGAGGCGTAGACGCTGCGGCCCACCTCCGCCGCGGCCTTCGCGATCGCCGCACTGACGCCCTCGGGTTCGCGCTCCACCCGGGGCACCTTCGCGAGCTCCTCCTCCGCCGCGACGACGATGCGGGCCATCGTCGCGACGGACTCGACCGGGTAGTGCCCGACGCTCGTCTCGCCAGACAGCATCACCGCGTCCGTCCCGTCGAGGACGGCGTTTGCCACATCGCTCGCCTCGGCTCGCGTCGGCCGGCTCGCGCCGATCATCGAGTCGAGCATCTGGGTCGCGACGATGACCGGCTTGGCGTACTCACGGGCCGCCTGGATCGCGTGCTTCTGCACGAGCGGCACGCGTTCGAGCGGCATCTCGACGCCCAGGTCACCGCGGGCGACCATGATGCCGTCGAACGTCTCGACGATCGCATCGAGGTTGTCCACCGCCTGTGGCTTCTCGATCTTCGCCAGCACCGGGAGCCGGGCGCCCACCCGGTCCATGACCGCATGGACGCCGACGATGTCGTCGGGCGTGCGGACGAAGGACAGCGCGACCATGTCGACGCGCAACCCGAGTGCGAACTCGAGGTCCTGGACGTCCTTGTCGGACAGCGCCGGCACGCTGAGACCCACGCCGGGCACCGACAGCCCCTTGTTGTTGGACACCGGGCCGCCTTCGGTGACGACGCACCGCACATCAGGCCCGTCGACGGCGACGACACGCAGCGCCACCCGCCCGTCGTCAACGAGCAGGCGGTCGCCGGCTCCGACGTCCTGGGCCAGCCCCGGGTACGTCGTCGACACCCGGTCGTGGTCGCCTGGGCACGGCTCCGTGGTGATCGTGACCGTCTCCCCGGTCGCCCAGACGGTCGGACCGGTCGCGAAGGCGCCCAAGCGGATCTTCGGTCCCTGCAGGTCGGCCAGCACCCCGACGCCGCGCCCGGACTCGTCCGAGGCCCGCCGGACCCAGCCGTAGACCTCGCGGTGCTGGTCACGACTGCCGTGCGAGAAGTTCAGCCTGGCCACGTCCATGCCGGCGTACACGAGCGACCGCACGCCGTCGTACGAGTGCGTGGCCGGCCCGAGCGTGCAGACGATCTTGGCGCGCCGCTTCACCGGCCGACCCTATTGCCCCCGCGTCGTCGGCAGGATCGGCGACGGCAGCAGCGTCGAGCCCGACAGGAACGCATCCACGGCAGAGGCGGCCGAGCGGCCCTCGGCGATCGCCCAGACGATGAGCGACTGGCCGCGACCCATGTCGCCGGCGACGAAGACACCGGGGACGTTCGTCGCCCAGCCGTCGTCACGCGCGACGTTGCCGCGCGGGTCCATCTCGACGCCGAGCTGTTCGAGCAGTCCTTCGCGTTGCGGACCGACGAAGCCCATCGCGAGCAGGACGAGCTGCGCCGGCAGGACTCGCGAGGTCCCCTCGACGGTGACGAACCGGCCGTCCACCATCTCCACGTCGACGAGCTCGAGACCGGACACCACGCCGTCGTCGTCGCCGAGGAAGCGCACCGTGTTGACGGAGAACATCCGCTCGCCGCCCTCCTCGTGCGCGCTGCTGGTGCGCATCATCAGCGGCCAGGTCGGCCACGGCGTCGACTCGGCGCGCTGGTCCGGCGGCTGCGGCAGGATCTCGAGCTGCGTGACCGACCGCGCGCCCTGCCGGTGCGCCGTTCCGAGGCAGTCGGCTCCGGTGTCGCCGCCGCCGATGATGACGACGTCCCTGCCCTCGGCGGTGATGGGCGAGCTGTCGCGGCTGCCTTCCTGGACCTCGTTCGACGGCTTGAGGTAGTCCATCGCGAGGTGAATGCCGTCGAGCTCGCGACCCGGCACCGGCAGGTCGCGCCCGACGGTCGAGCCACCCGCGAGGACAACGGCGTCGTACGACGATCGAAGCTCGTCTGCAGTGACGTCGACGCCGACCTCGATGCCGGCCTGGAAGCGGGTGCCTTCCTCGCTCATCTGTGCGAGGCGCTTGTCCAGGACGGCCTTCTCCATCTTGAACTCGGGGATGCCGTAACGGAGCAGCCCACCGATGCGGGCCTGCCGCTCGAGAACGGTCACCTCATGACCCGCCCGGGTCAGCTGCTGGGCGGCAGCGAGGCCGGCTGGACCCGATCCGACCACGGCGACCTTCTTGCCGGTCTGCTCGGCGGCCGGGACTGGCGCGACCCAGCCCTCGTCGAGCGCGCGGTCGACGATCTCGACCTCGACCTGCTTGATGGTCACGGGGTTGGCGTTGATGCCGAGCACGCAGGCGGCTTCGCACGGCGCCGGACAGAGGCGCCCGGTGAACTCCGGGAAGTTGTTGGTCGCGTGCAGCCGCTCGGACGCCTCGCGCCAGTCGTCCTTCCAGACCAGGTCGTTCCACTCCGGGATGAGGTTGCCGAGCGGACAGCCGTTGTGGCAGAAGGGAATGCCGCAGTCCATGCAGCGGCCGGCCTGGGCCTTCAGGGCTGTCGGCTCGAAGTCCTCGTAGACCTCTTTCCAGTCCTTGATGCGCACGTCGACGGGCCGCCTCGTGGGCAGCGCGCGGTCGGTCTTGAGGAACCCGGTGGGGTCAGCCATCGCGCTAGCCCTTGCTCGCGGCCATGATGGCCTCGTCGACGTCGGTGCCGTCCTGACGGGCCTGCTCGATGGCGAGCAGCACCTTCTTGTAGTCGCGCGGCATCACCTTGGTGAACCGCGTCCAGTCGGCTTCGGCCAGCAGTGCCTGCGCGACCGGCGAGTCGGTCTCGGTCGCATGGTCGCTGAGCATCTGCCGCAGCGTCTCGACGTCGCCGTCGTCCAGCGGCTCGAGGTCGACCATCTCGCGGTTGACCAGTCGCTCGTCGAGGTCGAGCAGGTAGGCGACGCCGCCGCTCATGCCGGCCGCGACGTTGCGACCGGTGCGGCCGAGGATCGCGACGCGACCACCTGTCATGTACTCGCAGGCGTGGTCGCCGACTCCTTCGACGACCGCAGTCGCGCCAGAGTTGCGCACGCAGAACCGCTCCCCGACGACGCCGCGGACGAACAGCGAGCCGCTCGTCGCGCCGTACAGCAGGGTGTTCCCGGCGATGACGTTGTCCTGCGCGGGGAACATCGCGGTGCGGTCCGGGCGGACGACGACCCGGCCACCGCTCAGGCCCTTGCCGACGTAGTCGTTGGCGTCGCCGAACAGCCGCAGCGTGATGCCCTTCGGCAGGAACGCGCCGAACGACTGGCCGGCGGATCCGGTGAGGGTCACGTCGATCGTGCCCTCGGGCAGACCGGCGGCGCGGTAGCGGCGGGTGACCTCGGCACCGAGCATGGTGCCGACGGTGCGGTTGACGTTGCGGACGGGCAGGTCGATGCGCACCTGCTGACCGGACTCCAGCGCCGGCGCCGCGAGGCGGATGAGCTCGTTGTCGAGCGCAGCTGCCAGGCCGTGGTCCTGGTCGACCTGCCGGGTGCGCGGCGCGTCGGTCGGCACGTCGGGCTGGTGCAGGATCGGCTGCAGGTCGAGCCCCGCGGCCTTCCAGTGCTCGATCGCCTTGCGGGTGTCGAGCAGCTCGGTGTGCCCGATGAGCTCTTCGAGCGTGCGGTAGCCCAGGGACGCGAGGATCTCGCGCACCTCCTCGGCGATGTACTCGAAGAAGGTGACGACGAACTCCGGCTTGCCGCTGAACTTCTTGCGCAGCTCGGGATTCTGCGTCGCGACGCCGACCGGGCAGGTGTCGAGGTGGCAGACCCGCATCATGATGCAGCCGCTGACGACCAGCGGCGCCGTCGCGAAGCCGTACTCCTCACCACCGAGCAGCGCGCCGATGACGACGTCGCGGCCGGTCTTGAGCTGCCCGTCGACCTGGACCGTCACCCGGTCGCGCAGGCCGTTGAGCAGCAGGGTCTGCTGCGTCTCCGCGAGTCCGAGCTCCCAGGGCGCGCCGGCGTGCTTGAGCGACGTGAGCGGTGAGGCTCCGGTGCCGCCGTCGTGTCCGGAGATGAGTACGACGTCGGCATGGGCCTTGGAGACACCGGCGGCAACGGTGCCGACACCGACTTCGGCGACGAGCTTGACGTGGATGCGCGCGTCCCTGTTGGCGTTTTTCAGGTCGTGGATGAGCTGCGCGAGGTCCTCGATCGAGTAGATGTCGTGGTGCGGCGGCGGTGAGATGAGGCCGACGCCCGGCGTGGAGTAGCGCGTCTTCGCGACCCACGGGTAGACCTTGTGGCCCGGCAGCTGGCCGCCCTCGCCGGGCTTCGCGCCCTGCGCCATCTTGATCTGGATGTCGGTGCTGTTGAGGAGGTACTCGCTCGTCACGCCGAAGCGGCCGGACGCGACCTGCTTGATGGCGCTGCGCCGCTCGGGGTCATAGAGACGGTCGCTGTCCTCGCCGCCCTCACCCGTGTTGCTGCGGCCACCGAGGCGGTTCATCGCGATCGCGAGCGTCTCGTGTGCCTCTGCCGAGATCGAGCCGTAGGACATCGCACCGGTGTTGAACCGCTTCACGATCTCGCTGGCCGGCTCGACCTCGTCGATCGAGATCGGTGCGCGGTCGGTGCGGAAGGCGAACAGCCCGCGCAGGGTGCCGGCCTTCGCCGACAGCTCGTCCACCTTCGACGTGTACTGCTTGAAGACGTCGTACTTCTGCGTGCGGGTCGAGTGCTGCAAGGTGAAGACGGTCTCGGGGTTGAACAGGTGAATCTCGCCCTCGCGCCGCCACTGGTACTCCCCGCCGATCTCGAGCTTGCGATGCGCCCGCTCGGTCGGGTTGTCCGGGTAGGCCTTCGCGTGCCGGGCGGCGACCTCCTCGGCGACCACGTCGAGGCCGATCCCGCCGAGTCGCGACGTCGTGCCCGTGAAGTACTCGTCGACCAGGTCCTGGGCGAGGCCCAGTGCCTCGAACACCTGCGCACCGGTGTAGGACGCGATCGTCGAGATGCCCATCTTCGACATGACCTTCAGAACGCCCTTGCCGAGCGCCTTGATGTAGTTGCGGATGGCCTGCTGCGGCTCGATGTCGACGATGGCACCCGCCGAGATCAGGTCCTCGATCGTCTCGAACGCGAGGTAGGGGTTGACGGCGGCCGCGCCGTAGCCGATGAGCAGCGCGATGTGGTGCACCTCGCGTGCGTCACCCGCCTCGAGGATCAGCCCGACGCGGGTGCGCGTCTTCTCGCGGATGAGGTGGTGGTGCACCGCGCTGGTCAGCAGCAGCGACGGGATGGGCGCCATGTGCGCGGTCGAGTCGCGGTCGGACAGCACGATGATGCGGGCGCCGGCGGCGATCGCCGTCGACACCTCGCGCCGGACCCGATCCAGCGCGTCGCGCAGCGCCTCGCCGCCGCCGTTGACGGGATAGAGCCCGTGCACGGTCACCGCGCTGAAGCCCGGCAGGTCGCCGTCCTCGTTGATGTGCGTGATCTTCGCAAGCTCGTCGTTGTCGATGACGGGGAACGGCAGCACGACCTGGCGGCACGACGCCGGTGATGGTGTCAGGAGGTTCTGCTCCGGTCCGATGGAACCACCGAGCGAGGTGACGAGCTCCTCACGGATGGCATCGAGCGGCGGGTTGGTGACCTGCGCGAACAGCTGGCTGAAGTAGTCGAAGAGCAAGCGCGGCCGTTCACTCAGCACGGCAACCGGAGTGTCTGTGCCCATGGAGCCGATCGGCTCGAGCCCGGCCTTCGCCATCGGCGTCAGCAGGATCCGCAGCTCCTCCTCGGTGTAGCCGAAGGTCTGCTGGCGTCGCAGCACCGACTCATGCGTGTAGACGACGTGCTCGCGGTCCGGCAGGTCGGGCAGCCGCATCAGACCGCTGTGCAACCAGTCGCCGTAGGGGTGCTCGCCGGCGAGCTCGGCCTTGACCTGCTCGTCGTCGACGATCGCGCCCTTGGCCGTGTCGACGAGGAA
Organism: Actinomycetota bacterium; assembly: GCA_033851845.1. Classification (GTDB taxonomy): domain Bacteria; phylum Actinomycetota; class Actinomycetes; order Mycobacteriales; family SCTD01; genus RYN-124. Next base: position 27,309 of record JAWWOH010000010.1, on the reverse strand, counting down.
CATCTTCCCCGGCTGCAGCCGGCCCTTGCGGACGACCTGATCGGCGGGGATGTCGAGGACTCCCACCTCGGAGGCGAGCACGACGCGGCCGTCGACGGTCTCCCACCAGCGCGACGGCCGCAACCCGTTCCGGTCCAGCACGGCACCGATGACAGTGCCGTCCGTGAAGGTGACGCAGGCCGGCCCGTCCCATGGCTCCATCAGCGTCGAGTGGAACGCGTAGAAGTCGCGCTTGGCCTGATCCATCTCCGGCGCGTTCTCCCACGCCTCCGGCACCATCATCAGCACGGCGTGCGGCAGCGACCGACCGGCCATGTGCAGCAGCTCGAGCACCTCGTCGAAGCTCGCGCTGTCTGACGCGCCCGGTGTGCAGATCGGGAACAATCGCGTCAGGTCGTCGGGCAGCTCGTACGGGCCGCGCAGCAGCGCCTCTCGCGCGCGCATCCAGTTGCGGTTGCCGCGGACGGTGTTGATCTCGCCGTTGTGAGCGATGTAGCGGTAGGGATGCGCCAGCGGCCAGCTCGGGAACGTGTTGGTCGAGAAGCGGCTGTGCACGAGGCACAGCGCGCTCTGGAAGCGGTCATCGGACAGGTCGGGGAAGAACGGCTCGAGCTGGCCGGTCGTCAGCATCCCCTTGTAGACGAGCGTCCGCGCCGAGAGCGACGCGAAGTAGGTCGAGGTCTCGTGCTCGGCCCGCTTGCGGGTCACGTAGGCGCGCCGCTCGAGGGCGTACGACGTGAGGTCGTCGGTCGCTGCGCCCAGGAACAGCTGGCGGAAGACCGGCATGACGGAGCGAGCCGTCGCGCCGATGCCCGCGCCGTCCGGGTCGACGGGCAGGTCACGCCAACCGAGGGTGCGCAGCCCCTCCTCGGCCGCGATCTTGTCGATCGCGTCGTGGGCGTCGGCCTGCGCGGCCGCCTCGGAGGGCAGGAAGGCCGTGCCGACGGCGTACATGCCTGGTTCGGGGAGGGAGATGTCGGCCGTTTCAGACAGCACAGCGCGCAAGAAGGCGTCCGGGACCTGGATGAGGATCCCAGCGCCGTCACCGGAATCGGGCTCGCTGCCGGAGGCCCCTCGGTGCTCCATGTTGCGCAGCGCGGTCAGGCCTTGTTCGAGGATGTCGTGCGAGGCCCGGCCGGCGATGTCGACCACGAAGGCCACGCCGCAGGCGTCGTGCTCCTGCTCAGGGTCGTAGAGCCCCTGGGCGGGCGGGAGGTGTGCAGTCATCACGGGCCTCGCAGAGCGTCGTCATCGGGGGTGGTGCCACCTGCTCCCCGGGACGACTTTGGCCCTGCCGCAGATGACGTTCAGGTTACACGGCAGCGCTCCGCCAACCGGGCGAACCGGGTCGGCATGTCCTCCCCTAATGCCCACAATGACCCTTTCGGGTCATGGTGCATCCGCCCGGCATCGCGGAGGCTCTACCCCATGGCCCGGTCAGCGTCCCGTCCCGAGGCGCCGCTACGGCGCGCCCACGGGCGCTGGCTGCCGCAGGGCGGCGCGCTGACCGACCCGGAGTTCTCCTGGCGGCATCGCATCGTCTGCGGTCTGCTCGCGGCGCACCTGCCGGCGATTGCCATGATCACGATTCTGCGCGGCTACGGGCCGCTGCACGCGGTCGTCGAGATCACGCCGGTCGCGCTGCTGCTGACCACGGCGCTGGCTCCGCTCTCGCGGCGGGTGCAGTCCCTCGCGGCCAGCCTGGGACTGGTGAGCTGCTCGGCGCTGCTGGTGCACCTGTTCAACGGTGCGACCGAGCTGCACTTCCACTACTTCGTGGTGATCGCGCTGATCGCGCTCTACCAGGACTGGACCGTCTACGCACTGGCGATTGCGTTTGTCGCCGTACAGCACGGCGCGGTCGGCGTACTCGATCAGCACTCGGTCTACGACCACGGCGGCAACCCGTGGTTGTGGGCCCTCATCCACGCCGGCTTCGTGCTGGCGGAGTCGGGTGTTCTCGTCATCTTCTGGTACGCCAGCGAGCAGACGCGACGGGTCGAGGCAGACCTGCGGGCGCAGCTCGACGAGGGCACGACGAGCGTGCGGGCCCGACTCGAGGAGACCGACCGCATCCGCGCCGACCTGATCGCGACGGTGTCGCACGAGTTCCGCACGCCGCTGACGGGGATCCGCGGTGCGGCGCTCACGCTGCTCAAGCGTGGTGACCGGCTGGACGAGCAGAGCCGGCAGCGCCTGCTCGCCGCCGTACTCGACCAGCAGGAGCGGCTCTCTCGACTGCTCGAGAACATGCTGACCGCCGCCCGCGCCACGGCCGCCGACCCCACCGCACTGGCGGAGGTCGACGGCGTCGCCGCCGAGGTCGCGATGCTGGCCGGCGCCAACCGCCCGGAGTCTCCGCCGGTCTCGGTGGTGGTGGAGACCGGGACCGTCGCCCACATGGACCGGCACGCACTGCATCAGGTGCTCGCCAACCTGGTCGACAACGCGCAGCAGCACGGCAACCTGGGTGCCGTCCCCATCCTCGCCGGCGGCCGCGACGAGGCCGGCGTCTGGATCACGGTGAGCAACGAGGGCCGCCCGCTCGACGACAACGACGCGGGCCGGCTGTTCGAGCCGTTCACGCAGGCCGCGAGCGGCGCCACGCGTGATGCCGAAGGCATGGGGATGGGCCTGTACGTCGTACGCCGGCTCGTCGAGGTCTACGGCGGCACCGTCGACGTCCGCAGCGAGAACGGCTGGGTCACCGTCGAGCTGCACCTGCGGGCGGGCACCACCGCGCTGCCGACCTCGCGCACCGAGCTCGTCGCCGGCTAGCTGACGCCGGTGCCCACCGCTTGGCCGACGAGGTAGGTCACGCCGGCGGCCAGCCCCCCGAGCACCAGCTGACGGGCACCGCTGTAGAGCGCGGACCGGTTGGTGAAGCGACTCACCAGCGCGCCGCCAAGGAACAGCGCAACCCCGGCGAGGACCACCGCGAGAGCCAGCGACCGCGCGCCGAGCAGGTAGGGCAGCAACGGGACGAGCGCGCCGATGCTGAACGCGACGAAAGACGACCCGGACGCCACCCACGGCGACGGAAGGTCATCGGGGTCGACACCGAGCTCCTCACGCGCATGCACGCGCCACACCTGGTCGGGATCCGCGGACAGCTGCCGGGCGACTTCGCGCGCAGTCGCGTCGTCGACACCGCGGCCGCGGTAGATCGCGGCCAGCTCGGCCTCCTCCGCCTCGGGCACGCGGGCGATCTCGGCCTTCTCGATCTCTATCTCCGCGCGGGTCAGCTCACTCTGCGACGCCACGGAGATGTACTCGCCTGTCGCCATCGAGAACGCCCCGGCGGCGAGGCCGGCGACGCCGGTCAGGACGAGCGCATGACCTGTGACGCCACCGCCCGCCACGCCGCTGATGATGGCCGTGTTGCTGACCAGCCCGTCCATCATCCCGAAGACGCTCGGACGCAGCCAGCCACCGGTGACGTCGCGGTGGTCGTGGTGCTGCTCCGGCGGGACGCGCTCGCTCTTGACGGTCACGGCTCCAAGGCTACGTCCGGCTCCTCCACCGCCTGCTCCACCGTGACGTTCTCCACAACCTCCTCGCGACCGCTGCCGCGCTTGCGGACGAGGTAGGTGACCGCGCCGACGAAGACGACGGCCGCGACGTAGTCGTTGAGACGCAACCCGAAGAACCGATGCGCTTCATCGATGCGCAGCGCCTCCACCCAGCTGCGGCCGACGGCGTAGAGCGCCAGGTAGAGAGCGAATGCCCGGCCGTGACCGAGCCGCCAGCGCCGGTCCGCCCAGAGCACGACGCCCGCGACCCCGAGGTTCCAGAGCGCCTCGTAGAGGAACGTCGGGTGGTAGGCCTCCGCTCCTGGCACGGCATCCGCGTTGTCCGGGTCGATCTCGAGGCCCCACGGCAGGTGCGTCGGACGGCCGAACAGCTCCTGGTTGAAGTAGTTGCCGAACCGCCCGATGGCCTGCGCGATCGGTACGCCGGGCGCGATCGCATCTGCCATGGCGCCGGCACTGATGCCGCGTCGTCGGCAGAAGACGATCCCGGCGATCACTCCCCCGAGGATGCCGCCGGGGATGCCGAGCCCGCCCCGCCAGATGTAGAGCGCCTCGACGGGGTGGTCGACGTACTGCGACGAGCTCGTGAGGACGTGGTAGATCCGGCCGCCGACGAGGCCGAACGGCACCGCGACGCCGGCCATGTCCGCGACGGCGCCCTTGGGGCCGCCGCGGGCGACCCAGCGCCGTTCGCCGATGTCCACCGCGACGACGACGCCGAGGATGATGCACAGGGCGTAGGCCCTGATCGGTAGCGGGCCGAGGTGCCAGACGCCATGGCTCGGGCTCGGGATGTAGGCGAGGTTCACGCCCGCCCCCGGCGTACGCCCGCTGCCAGCTCCTCGGCGAGCCGGCGTACGGCGTCCGGCCCGTCGGCGACGGCGCGGACGAATGCCGACCCGACGATGACGCCGTCGGCGTAGCGCGCGACCTCGGCGGCCTGGTCGCCGTCGCTCACGCCCAGTCCGACGCACACCGGCAGGTCGGTCTGCTTGCGGGTGCGCGCGACCAGCTCCTCCGCCCGGTCGCTGACGGTGCTGCGGGTGCCGGTGACGCCCATCGTCGACGCGGCGTAGACGAAGCCGCGGCTGGTGCGCCCGACGACCGCGATCCGCTCGTCGGTGCTGCTCGGAGCGACCAGGAAGACCGGCGCGAGCTCGGCCGCGTAGGCAGCCTCGATCCATGGCCCGGCTTCCTCGGGGATGAGGTCGGGCGTGATGGCTCCGGCCCCCCCGGCGGCCTTCAGGTCGCCGGCGAAGAGCGCCGGGCCGTACTTCTCGATCGGGTTCCAGTAGCCCATGACGACAGTCGCGACCTGCGGGCTGATCGCCCGCACCGCGTCGAAGACGTGCGCCACCCGCGACCCGCCGCGCAGCGCCGCGTCGACGGCCACCTGGATGACCGGCCCGTCCATGCCGGGGTCGCTGTAGGGGATCCCGACCTCGATGGCGTCGACGCCGCCTTCGACCATCGCGTGCATGCCTTCGATCGAGCCGTCGTACGACGGGTAGCCGGTCGGCAGGTACCCGATAAGCGCCGCGCGGTTCTCGGATCGGCAGCGGGCAAAGACCTGGTCGAGCGGGTTCATGGGGACTCGCCCTCCGTCAGCTTCACGACTTCGGACTCGGCCACCTCCTCGGCCGTTACCAGGCCGAACCAGCGGGCCGCGGTGTCGACGTCCTTGTCGCCGCGGCCGGAGCAGTTGACGAGTACGACGCGGTCGGCAACATCGCCCTGCTGGGCGAGCCACTGGAACGCGCCGGCGAAGGCATGCGCGCTCTCGATCGCGCAGAGGATGCCCTCCTTCTTCGCGACCACCTCGAGCGCCGCCATCGCGTCGGCGTCGGTGACCCCGCGGTAGTGCGCCCGGCCGCTGTCGCGCAGCCACGCGTGCTCGGGACCCACCCCCGGGTAGTCCAGGCCCGCGCTGATCGAGGTCGTGTCCTGCGTCTGGCCGTCGTCGTCCTGCATGAGGTAGCTGCGGGCGCCGTGCAGGACACCAGGACTGCCGGCCGTCAGTGGTGCGGCGTGCCGGCCCGTCTCGACGCCGTCGCCTCCTGCCTCGCAGCCGATCAACGCGACGGCCTCATCCGCAAGGAAGGCATGGAAGACGCCCATCGCGTTGCTGCCGCCACCGACGCACGCGATGACGGCATCGGGCAGCCGTCCGACGAGCTCCAGGCACTGCGATCGCGCCTCGACGCCGATGATGCGCTGGAAGTCGCGGACCATCGCGGGGAACGGGTGCGGTCCCACCACCGAGCCGATGACGTAGTGGGTGGTCTCGACGTTGGCCACCCAGTCACGAAAGGCCTCGTTCGTCGCGTCCTTCAGCGTCTTCGTGCCGGTGCTGACCGGCACCACCTCCGCGCCGAGCAGCCGCATCCGGGCGACGTTCAGCGCCTGCCGTCGGGTGTCCTCCTCGCCCATGTACACGGTGCAGTCGAAGCCGAACAGCGCGGCTGCGGTGGCTGTCGCGACGCCGTGCTGGCCGGCGCCCGTCTCGGCGATGACCCGCTTCTTGCCCATCCGCTTGGTCAGCAGCGCCTGGCCCAGCACGTTGTTGATCTTGTGCGAGCCGGTGTGCGCGAGGTCCTCGCGCTTGACGACCACGCGGGCGCCACCGGTGTGCTCCGACAACCGGCGGGCGTCGGTGAGGGGGGTCGGCCGGCCGGCGTACGTCGTCAGCAGTCGATCGAGCTCCGCGACGAACGCCGGATCCTGCTGCGACGTGCGGTGGGCCTCCGTCAGCTCGTCGAGCGCGGCGATCAGCGCCTCCGGGACGAAGCGGCCGCCGTACGGTCCGAAGTGCCCCGCCGCGTCGGGCTGGCCGCTCATCCGGAGTGACGGGCGCTCGGGTGCGCACCTGCGGTCACGAGGTCGGCGACGGCCTGTCGGGGGTTGCCGCCGGTGACGACGCCCTCGCCGACGAGCACGGCGTCGGCGCCGTGAGCGGCGTAGGCCAGCAGGTCGTGCGGTCCGCGGACACCCGACTCCGCGACCTTCACGACGTTGTCCGGGACGTGCGGTGCGAGCCGGCCGAAGACGCTTCGGTCGACCTCCAGCGTCCGCAGGTCGCGCGCGTTGACGCCGACGACCCGCGCGCCGGCGTCGAGAGCGCGGGCCACCTCGTCCTCGTCGTGGACCTCGACGAGCGGCGTCATGCCGAGCGACTCGGTGCGCTCGACGAGCGAGACCAATGCGTTCTGCTCGAGGGCCGCGACGATGAGCAGGACCAGATCGGCACCGTGCGCCCGCGCCTCCCACACCTGATAGCTCGAGACGACGAAGTCCTTGCGCAGCAACGGCACGTCGACCCGGGCCCGGACGGCATCGAGGTCGGCGAGCGAGCCACCGAATCGACGCTTCTCGGTGAGGACGCTGACGACGGCTGCGCCGCCGGCTTCGTAATCGGCGGCCAACGCGGCGGGATCGGCGATCGCGGCCAGTGCGCCCCGGCTCGGGCTTGACCGCTTGACCTCCGCGATGACGGCGACGCCGGGCTGGCGCAGCGCTGCAACGCCGTCGAGTGCGGCCGGGACGCCTGCCGCGCGGTCCTTCAAGGTCTCGAGCGGCACCGCGGCCTGACGTGCGGCGAGGTCCTCCCGCGTCCCGGCCAGAATGTCGTCGAGGACGCTCACGATCGCCCGCGCTTCACCCGATCGACCCTATCCGTCGCTCCGGTCCACCTCGTTCGTCGGGTCCTCACCGCGGTCGAGCGCCTCCCAGAGCGAACCCTCACCGGGCGAGGTGCGTGCCGGCGCGTCGTACCGCTCGGACATCGCCGCCCAGGACCTTCCTCGTACGGCGACCACGACGCCGGCTGCTGCGACCAGCAGCGCGCCGAGCAGTGCGACGTACGGCCAAGGACCGAGGGAGGCACCCCGGGCGAAGTGCACGTCGACGAACGGCCGGCTGCGGCGGATCGCCGCGTCGGGGTCGGCAAGCGCTCGTCCGACGACGCCGACGATGCCGAGACCCGCCGCAGCGAGCAGGCCGCCGATCACCGCGCGGCCGAGCCGACGGGTCGCCAGCACCGCGGCGACGCCGGCCAGACCGACCAGTGCGAGCGCTCGGGCGCCGGGTGCGAGCCGCGTCCCGTCGACCTGAAACGACTTCGCGGGCAGCGGCGCGGCAGCTGGGAGCTGATACGACACCCAGGCACGGGAGACGGCGAGCAGCACCGCGGAAGACCCGACGAGGCAGAGCAGGACGGCGACCACGAGCTCGCGGCGGCTGTTCATGGGCAGTCGGCTGTCACCGAAGCGTGCCGGCGATGGCGATCGCGCGCAGGACAGCTGCCGCCTTGTTCTCGCACTCGCGCTGCTCGCTGGCGGGATCGCTGTCTGCGACCAGACCGGCGCCGGCCTGCACATAGGCCTTGCCCTGGTGGAGCACCGCGGTGCGAATGGCGATTGCCATGTCCATGTCGCCGGCCGCGTCGAGGTAGCCGACCGTGCCCGCGTAGAGGTTGCGCCGCGTCGGCTCGAGCGACTCGATGATCTCCATCGCGCGCGGCTTCGGCGCGCCGGACACAGTGCCTGCTGGGAAGGTCGCGTCGAGCACGTCGAGCGCATCGCGTCCCGGCGCCACCTCGCCGAACACCGTCGACACCAGGTGCATGACGTGGCTGTAGCGCTCCACCCGCATGAAGTCGACGACGTCGACTGATCCGGCGGTGCAGACGCGCCCGAGGTCGTTGCGAGCGAGGTCGACGAGCATCACGTGCTCGGCACGCTCCTTGGGGCTGCTGCGGAGCTGTTCAGCGAGCGCGGCGTCCTCCGCCGGCGTCGCGCCGCGCGGCATGGTGCCCGCCGGCGGGTGCACCACCGCGCGGGATCCCGTGACCGTCACCAGCGCTTCGGGGGAGCTTCCAACGACGTCGTACGGCGACTCGTGGCCGGCGAACCGCAGGAGGTACATGTACGGCGACGGGTTGGTCGCGCGCAGCACCCGGTAGACGTCGAGCGCGTCGACGTCCGTCGTCATCTCGAACCGCTGGCTCAGGACGACCTGGAAGGCGTCACCGGCCCGGATGTGCTCGCGAACGGTCTCGACCGCGTCCATGTAGTGCTGCGCCGAGGGTCCACGAACGTCCGGGACGACCGAGTCGTCGAGCGACGCGACGCTCGACTCGGCGCTCTTGCCGAGATCGGCCGCCATCGTGTCGAGACGCGCGACCGCGTCGTCGTACGTCGCACCAGGAAGGACGTTGGCGATGAGCAGCACGGTGCCGTCGGAGTGGTCGAGGACCGCGAGGTCGGTGGCAAGCATCATCGCGAGTTCGGGCATCCCGAGGTCGTCGGGCGCCGTGCTCGGCAGCCGCTCGAGTCGACGTACGACGTCGTAGCCGAGGTAGCCGACGAGCCCGCCGGTCAGCGGCGGCAGGTCGGCGTTGCGCGGAGAGCGCAGCTCCCTGGCCAGGACGCGGACAGCCTCCAGTGGGTCGGTCGGCAGGTCCGCGCGCTCGGGCCCTAGCCAGAGCGATGCGCCGTCCCGCTCGGTCAGGACGCCGGCCGAGCGCACGCCGACGAACGACCAGCGCGACCACTGCTTGCCCTGTTCGGCGGACTCGAGCAGGAAGGTGCCGGGCCGGTTGCCGGCCAGCTTGCGGTAGACGCCCACCGGGGTCTCGCTGTCAGCTAGCAGCCGACGGGTGACCGGTCGGAGCGGCGCATCGAGCCGCTCGAACTCCTCCCGCGACGGCCGCGTCTCGCCCAGCCTCACGCGCTGCCGACCACGACGGGTAGCGCATCGGCGTCGAAACAGGTGCGGTCACCGGTGTGACAGGCGCCGCTGCCGACCTGGTCGACCCGCACCAGCAGGGTGTCGCCGTCGCAGTCGAGCGCCACCGACTTCACCCACTGCTGCGAACCCGACGTGTCGCCCTTGACCCAGTACTCCTGCCGGCTGCGCGACCAGTAGGTGCACCTCCCGGTCGTGAGCGTGCGGTGCAGCGCCTCGTCGTCCATCCAGCCGACCATCAGCACCTCACCGGTGTCGTGCTGCTGCGCAACGGCGACGACGAGACCGTCGCGGTCACGCTTGAGCCGCGCCGCGATGGCCGGGTCGAGGTCGGTCGGACGCACTGCGGTGCCGGTCATGCCCCAAGTGTTACCGATGCTCGACGGCGACGGCGGGTCGGCGGAGCACGACGGGCCCGCCGACGGCGATCAGCAGGCCGAAGAAGCCGAGGGAGCCCAGCGCGACCGGGAGCGATGTCGCCGCGCTGATCGCCCCGACGAGGGGTGGGCCGGCCAGGAAGCCGACATAGCCGAGCCCGGACGCGGTCGACAGGTCGGCGCCCTCGCGCCCGGGCGCGCTCCGATCGCCGATCGCGGAGAACAGCATCGGCGCGAGGACCGAGGTACCGGCACCCGCGAGCGCGAGCGCCGCGAGGCCGGCGACCTGCCCAGGGGCGACGGCCAGCAGCACAGCTCCGGCACCCGCGGCCAGCCCGCCCGCGGCGATCACCCGGATCTCGCGTCCGGGTCGCGAGACGACGTGCGCGACCAGGCGCCCGACGGCCATCGAACCGGCGAACATCCCTGGTCCCAGCCCGCTGACCGCGGGTGAGGCGCCGAGGCCGCGCTCGAGCTGCAGCGGGCTCCAGGTCTGCAGCGCGTCCTCGGTCAGGAACGACGCCGCGACCAGGACCCCGAGCGCCAGCAGGATGGGCGCCGGCGCCCAGCCGGCGCGCGGGGCCGGCTGCTCGCCTCGGGTGAGGCGGTACGACGGCTGCCGCCACGCGAGCAACGCGGTCGCGCCGGCGACCACGATGAGGACCGGCAACGGATGCGCGCCCTGCTGGCGGGCGATGCCGGAGCTCACGCTGCCGACGACAACCCCCGCGGAGAACGCGGCGTGCCCGGCCGCCATCAGCCGCTTGGCCTCAAGGCGCTCCCAGCCCGCTGCCGCGGCATTCAGAGCGATGTCGAGCGCGCCGCTGGCCAGTCCGAGCAGCACGAAGCCGGGCAGCAGCGTCCCCAGTCTGTGCGCAAGCCCGGGTAGCGGTGCCGCGAGTGCGAACGCCAGCATCGTTGCCGGCAGCACCCGCGCCGCACCGAGCCGGTCCACGACGCGTCCGCCGACGAGCGTCGCCGGCACGGCGGTCAGCGCGATGACCGCGAGCGCGAGACCGAGCGCGCCGTCGCTCACGCCCGTCTGCGCCTTGACCGCCGGCAGCAGCGCGGCCCACGCACCCCAGAAGGACCCGAAGACGCCGAAGCCGATCAGCAGGCCGCGCTTCTCCGCGACGGCACTCACCGGCTCTGCGACATCCACGATGCGTGCAGCCTCGCGTAGACCCCGTCGACGTGAACCAGGTCGGCGTGCGGGCCGCGCTGCACGACCACCCCGGAGTCCACGACGAGCACCTCGTCGGCAGCCTCGGCGGTGGAGAGCCGGTGCGCGATGGCGACCGTCGTGCGGCCGCGGGTGAGCGAGTCCAGCGCCCGGTTGAGGCGAAGCTCGGTTGCTGGGTCGACCGCTGACGTCGCTTCGTCGAGCACCAGGAGGTCGGGGTCCGCGATGTACGCGCGAGCGATCGCGACGAGCTGCCGCTCACCGACCGACAGTGACTCGCCCCGCTCCCCGACGGACGTGCGCAGGCCGTCGGGCAGCTGCGCCACCCAGTCGGCGAGGCCGAGCTCGACGAAGGCGTGGGCGATCTCGTCATCCGTGCTGTCCGGTCGGCCGTACCGCACGTTGTCGGCGACGGTGCTGTCGAACAGGAACCCGTCCTGCGGGACCATGACGACGCGGCTGCGCAGTGACGAGAACCGAAGCACGTCCAGTGGCTCACCGGAGAGCAGCACCCGACCCCGCGTCGGGTCCATCAGCCGGGTGAGCAGCTTGGCGAAGGTCGTCTTGCCGCTGCCGGTCTCGCCGACGATGGCGACTCGCGTCCGCGCCGCGATCTGCAGGTCGATGTCGTGGAGGACCTCCGGCCCGCCCGGATAGGCGAAGGACACGTGCTCGAACCGCACCGCGATGGGACCGTCCGGCAGCACCTTCCCGTCGTCGCCCGGGTCGGCCACGTCGGTGGGCGTGTCCAGCACGCCGAGCACGCGCCGCATCCCGGCGACGGCGTTCTGGGCCTCGTTGAGCACCTCGGTCGCGACCTGCACCGGCTGCACGAACAGCGTGACGAGGAACAGGAAGCCGACCAGTCGGCCGGTGGTGATGTGGCCATCGACGCCGAGGAGGACCCCGATCACGATCACCGCGCCGTTGGCCACGGCCGCCGTCAGCTCACCGAACGAGAAGGTGACGGCTGCGATCTTCTGGGCATTGGTCTGTGCCTTCATGGTGCGGGCTACGGCACCGTCGATGCGCTCGGCTGTGCGGCTCTGCACGCCGTACGCACGGATGACCGGCGCCCCGACCACCGACTCGGCGACGGCCCCGAGCAGCTCGCCGATGCGCTCGCGCACTGTCGTGTACGCCGTCTGCAGTGCGCGCTGGAACACGCGGATGGCCAGGACGAGCGGCAGAAAGCACAGGTAGACGACCAGGGTCAGCTGCCACGACCACAGCAGCATCACGACCGTGGTCAAGAGCACTTGCGCGATGGACACCAGGACGAGCAACCCGCCCCACTGCATGAACGTGCTCATCGTGTCGACGTCACTGGTGACGCGCGAGACGAGAGAACCGCGTCGCTCGGCGGCCTGGTGCAGGACGGAGAGGTCGTGGACCCGGCGGAAGGCCCGGACGCGCAATGCCGCGAGCCCGCTCTCACTCGTGCGGTAGAGACGGACGTTCATCAGGTAGTTGGCAACGGCGGTGACCAGCACGGCAAGGGCTGCCAGGCCGCAGGCGACGCGGACGAGAGCGAGGTCGGGCGAGCCGGGCCGGTTCAGGCCGTGGTCGATCGTCTGCTGCACGGCGACCGGTACGACGATCCGGCCGCCGGTGGCGAGGAGGGCGAGCAGCAGCGTGACGCCCAGGCCCTCCCGAAACTCCGGTGTCATCCGCACACCGCGCACGAGCGTCGCGATGGCGCCCCGCTCGGTCGTGCGTCCCTCGATGGTTCCCCCGCTCATGCGACGACCTCGTCGTCCTCGAGCTCGGCGACGCGCTCGGCCTCGGCTCGTTCATAGGCCGTGACGAGGTCGCGGTATCCGTCCGACGAGGCCAGCAGCTCGGTGTGACTGCCCCGCGCCGTGACCCTGCCCTCGTCGAGGAACACGACCTCGTCCGCCAGTGCGATCGTCGCTCGCCGGTATGCCACCACGACGACCGTGCTGGCGATGTCGGTGTCACGAAGGGCGGCCAGGATGCGCTGCTCGACGCTGGGGTCGACGCTGCTCGTCGCGTCGTCGAGGACGAGCAGCCGCGGTCGGCGTACGACTGCCCTGGCCAGCGCCAGACGCTGGCGCTGCCCCCCGGAAAGCGTCGTACCTCGCTCCCCCACCAGTGTGTCGAGACCTTCGGGCAGCGCGTCGACGAACCGCTCCGCCTGGGCGATGCGCAGCGCCGCCCAGACGTCGCCGTCGGTCATGTCCACACCGAGGGTGACGTTGCCCCGGACCGTGTCGTCGAAGAGGAACGTCTGCTGCGGCACGAGTGACGCGACCTCCGCAAGTGCGCCGGGGGCGAGGTCGCGGACGTCGATGTCGTCGTAGTGGACGGTGCCGTTGCTCGGGTCGACAAGGCGGACGAGGAGGGACGCCAGCGTCGACTTCCCGGCCCCGGTCGGCCCGACCAGCGCGACGGTCCGCCCCGGCGTGACGTCGAAGGTGACCTCGCGCAGGACGCCCGCGTCGCCGTACGCGAAGGACACTGCTTCGACGGTCAGGCCGGTCGGTCCCGTGTCGCCGACGCGAAGGTCCCCGTGCGCCTGCGCTCCGGTCGCGGTGAGGACCCGCTGGACGCGGTCCCAGCCGACAACACTGCGCGGCAGCTCGTTGAGCACCCAGCCGAGAGCGCGCACCGGGAAGGCCAGCAGCGTGAACAGGTAGGCCACGCGCACCAGCTGACCGCTGTCGATGTCACCGGTCCCGACCCGCGAGGTGCCCACCAGCAGCACGACGAGCACGCCCAGAACGGGCAGCGCCTCCATCAACGGATCGAACAGCCCGCGCACGCGACCGACCGCAACCATCGTGTCGCGGAGCTCCAGGCTCTTCGCCCGGAACCGCGCCGTCTCATGCCCCTCGCGGCCGAGGGTCTTGACGACCAGTGCGCCGTCGAACGACTCGTGCGCGATCGTGCTCACCTCGCCGCGCAGCTGCTGTGCCCGCGTCATCAGGGGTGACATCCGACGGGAGTAGTAGACGGTGAGCACGGCGATCGCCGGGAAGACCACGGACCCCACGACCGCGAGCACGGGGTCGGTGACGAACAGCAGGCCCAGGGTCACGACGAGCATGAACAGCACACCGACGGCGAACGGGAACGGCGCGATCGGGAACCAGGTGGCCTCGACGTCGCTGTTGGCATTGGACAGCAGCTCACCGGTCGGGTGCTCCTGGTGCCACGACAGCGGAAGCTCGAGGTAGCGGCGGGTGACCCGCTGCCGGTAGGTCGCCTGCAGGCGGTACTGCATGACGCCCGCGCCGAGCCGTCGGGCGATGATCCCGACCACCTTGAGGATCGCGGTCGCGACCACCGCGCAGAAGGCCGCCACCAGGTAGCCGGTGCGGGCGTGGCCGTCGCGGATGCTGGGCACGATCACGCGCTCGGTGATGCGACCGAACACGTAGGCCTGCGCGATGGTCATCACCCCGAACAGCGCGCTGCCGGCCGCGGACACGGCGAAGATCTTCGGCTGCTCCTTGACCGCCACCCACAGGACACCGAGCCCGCGCCGGATCACGCCGGCGTTCGTGGGCGTGGTCACGTGTCTCCAGCGGTCAGGGGCGGTCTTGCAAGTCTCCCAGGGACGACCCGCGGCTGTCGTCCGGAATTCCTCATCGCACCGGGTGGCCGGCGTCCCGCAGCGCCGACTTGACCTGACCGATCGTGAACGTGCCGAAGTGGAAGACGCTGGCGGCGAGGACCGCGTCGGCGCCGGCAGCGACGGCGGGCGCGAAGTCGCCGAGTGCGCCGGCTCCGCCGCTCGCGACGACCGGCACGCTCACCGCTGCGCGAACCACGCGCAGCATCTCGACGTCATAGCCCTGCTTGGTGCCGTCGGCATCCATCGAGTTGACGACGATCTCGCCGGCGCCGAGCTCTTGACCGCGCCTGGCCCACTCGACGAGCTCCAGGCCGCTGGCGCGGCGGCCTCCGTGTGTCGTCACCTCGAAACCACCCGTGCTGCCACGTCGGGCGTCGATGGACAGCACCACGCACTGCGCCCCGAACCGCGACGCGCACTCCGACAGCACCTCAGGTCGCTCGACGGCGGCCGAGTTGAGCGAGACCTTGTCCGCCCCGGCCCGCAGCAGCCGGTCCACGTCGTCTGCCGTCCGAACCCCGCCCCCGACCGTCAGCGGGATGAAGACCTGCTCCGCCGTACGCCGAACGACGTCGTACGTCGTCTCACGAGTCTGACTGGAGGCCGTGATGTCGTAGAAGACCAGCTCGTCGGCGCCGTCGGCGTCGTACCGCCTCGCCAGCTCCACCGGGTCGCCGACATCGGCGTTGTCGAGGAAGCGGACGCCCTTGGTCACCCGGCCGGCGTCGACGTCCAGGCACGGGATCACACGGACGGCCACCGACACTCGTTCGACCCTACCGGCGGCAACCCGCCGACCACCCGTAGCCGCCCTTCGCGACCGACCCGACCTTCGTTGATCAACGCGGCATCACCCGACGATGCCTCGCCGCCGCCTTCATCCGGTTACGGCGCGTTGATCACGGACGGCCGGCGTACGGGAAGTGGGCTCAGCGGGCGGCGGGTCAGTCTGACGCGCCGGTCCAGGCGATCGCCTCGACCTCGACGAGCATCCGCGGGTCGATCAACGCTGACACCTCCACCATCGAGGTGGCCGGCCGGATCTCGCCGAACACGTCGCCATGCGCGCGCCCGACGTCCTGCCAGCGGGTGATGTCGGTGACGTACATCCGAGTGCGTACGACGTGGCGCGGTTCGGCACCGAGCCGCGCGAGTGCGTCGATGACGCCCTGCAGGGCGAGGCGGGTCTGCTCGTAGGGGTCACCTACGGCAACGACTTCGCCCTCGACCGTCGCCGTGCACCCGCTGACGTAGACCGTGTCGCCGGCCCGCACCGCGCGGCTGTAGCCGATGAGCGGCTCCCACGGCGCTCCCGACGAGACCCGTTCGGTCATGCCGCCGCCACCAGGGCATCGGGCAGCGTGAACGCGCCGGCGTACAGCGCCTTGCCGACGATCGCGCCCTCCACGCCGATCGGGACCAGCGACGCGAGCGCCCGCACGTCGGCCAGCGAGCTCACGCCGCCGGACGCGACGACCGGACGATCGGTGGCGCTGCAGACCTGCCGGAGGAGGTCCAGGTTGGGTCCAGTCAGGGTCCCGTCCCGGTGCACGTCCGTGACGACGTAGCGCGCGCACCCGTCTGCGTCGAGCCGGGCCAGCACGTCGAACAGCTCGCCACCGTCCTGCGTCCAGCCGCGTGCGGACAGCGTCGTACCGCGGACGTCGAGCCCGACCGCGATGCGGTCGCCGTGGTCGGCGATCGCCTTGCGCACCCAGTCGGGCGCCTCCAGCGCCGCCGTACCGAGGTTGACGCGGGTGCAGCCCGTTGCCAGCGCGGCCGCGAGCGACGCGTCGTCGCGGATCCCTCCGGAGAGCTCCACCTGAACGTCCAGCGCACCGACGACGCGGGCGATCAGCTCTCGGTTGGAGCCGCGCCCGAACGCCGCGTCGAGGTCGACCAGGTGAACCCACTCGGCGCCGTCCCGCTGCCACTGCAGCGCCGCGTCAAGCGGGTCGCCGTACGACGTCTCGCTGCCGGCCTCGCCGCGGACGAGCCGGACCGCCTGGCCGTCGGCGACGTCGACGGCCGGGAGCAGCTGCAGGCTCATCGTCTTCCCCTCATCGGCATCAGGACGACGACGAGCGGCAGGGCCAGCGCCGACACGAGGGCCAGCCCGATCCGCGTGCGCACGTCCGCCACCACCTGCCAGAACACCCACTGAGTCACGAGCCAGCCGAAACCGAGGCCGAGGACGACCCGCAGCGGCAGAGCACCGTAGCGCCGTCGCCGCGTCGGCAGCTCGGGCAGGCTCGGCTTCAGCGCGTCGAGCCGCGCCTGTCGGGCGCGCTTCTTCTCCGCCCGCTCACGCTCTGCCGCCCGCTGTGCCTCTCGCGCCGCCCGGGCCCGAGCCCGTTCCTTACTCACTTCTCCTTCACCCGGTCACAGCGAGCCGAGCCAGTTGGCCAGCAGGATCGCGCCGGCGTCGCCGCTCTTCTCCGGGTGGAACTGCGTGGCCGACAGGATGCCGCGCTCGACCGCCGCGGCGAACCGCTGACCGTGTTCGGCGTACGTCGTCATCGCCCCCGGCACGTCGCGGGCGGCGTACGAGTGCACGAAGTAGAAGCGCTCGTCGGCCACACCGCGGAACAGAACGCTGCCGGTCGGCGGCTCCACGGTGTTCCAACCCATGTGCGGTACGACGGGTGCCTCGAGGCGGGTCACCTCGCCGGGGAGCACACCGAGCCCGGTCGTCTGCTCGCCGTGCTCGACGCCCTTCTCGAACAGCACCTGCATGCCGACGCAGATGCCGAGCACCGGATGCTCCCGGCGCAGCCGCTCGCGCACGACGTCACCGCCACCAACCGCGTCGATGCCGGCCATGCAGGCGGCGAACGCACCGACTCCCGGTACGACGAGCCCGTCCGCCGCAGCTGCCGCGGCCAGGTCCGCCGTCACGGTGACCTCCGCCCCGACGCGCGAGAGCGCCCGCTCCGCCGACCGCAGGTTGCCCGACCCGTAGTCGAGCACCACGACCTTCTTCAAAGACTGCCCTTGGTGCTGGGCACGCCGACGACCCGCGGGTCCAGCGCGACAGCGTCGCGCATCGCCCGCGCGACGGCCTTGAACTGCGCTTCCACGACGTGGTGGGCGTTGCGCCCGGACAGCACCCGCACGTGCAGGCAGATGTCGGCAGTGGCGACGAGCGACTCCCAGATGTGGCGCGTCAGCGTCGTGTCGTAGGAGCCGATCAGCTCGACGAGCTCCGGCTCGTCGTGCACGACGTAGGGCCGGCCGGACAGGTCGACCGCGGCCTGCACCAGGCACTCGTCGAGGGGCACGAGCGCGTCGCCGAACCGGCGGATCCCCGCCTTGTCGCCGAGCGCCTCCTTCAGCGCCTGCCCGATCGCCAGCGCCGTGTCCTCGACGGTGTGGTGCGCGTCGACGTGCAGGTCGCCCTTCGTCACGACAGTCAGGTCGAAGCCGCCGTGCTTGCCGAGCTGGGTCAGCATGTGGTCGAAGAACGGCACGCCGGTGTCGGAGATTGCCTGCCCGGTCCCGTCGAGCTCGAGCTCGACGCGGACCTCGCTCTCCTTGGTCGTGCGCTCGACCACGGCTCGGCGACTCATGAGTGGATGACCTCTTCCAGTGCGGACAGGAACGCGGTGGTCTCGGCCGGCGTACCGGCGTTGACCCGCAACCAGCCTGCCAGGCCGGGACCGGAGGACACGTCCCGGACGAGCACGCCGCGATCCAGCAGCGCCTGCCAGACGGCCGGCGGGTCTTCGAACGGGCCGAAGAGCATGAAGTTCGCGTCGGTCGGTACGACGGTGAGGCCGAGCGCGCCGATCTCCGCCACCATCCGGTCCCGCTGCTTCTTGACGTGCTCGACCGTCTCGAGCAGCTCCGTCGTCCGGGCAAGTGCGATCCGCGCGACGAGCTGCGTGATCGCCGAGAGGTGATAGGGCAGTCGAACCAGCCGAAGCGCATCGACGACCGCCGGCGACGCAGCGAGGTAGCCGACCCGCGCACCGGCGAGGGCGAACGCCTTGCTCATGGTCCGGCTGACGATCAGCCTCGGGTAGCGGGCCAGCAGCGTCGTCGCCGACGGACCGGCTGCGAACTCGGCGTACGCCTCGTCGACCACGACCATGCCGGGCGCGACATCGCAGACCGCGGCGATGACGTCGAGCGGGGTGACCGTCCCGGTCGGGTTGTTCGGCGTCGTGAGGAACACGACGTCCGGCCGGTGCTCCCGCACCGCCGTGACCGCAGCGTCGAGCGGCAGCGTGAAGTCCGCAGCCCGACCCACCCCGACCCACTGCGTCCCGGTCCCGGCGGCGAGGATCGGGTGCATCGAGTACGACGGCTCGAACCCGAGCGCCACGCGGCCCGGTCCGCCGAACGCCTGCAGCACCTGCTGCAGGACCTCGTTGGACCCGTTGGCGGCCCATAGCTGCTCGGCGCTCAGCGGCACACCGGTGCGGTCGCTGAGGTACCACGCCAGCGACGTGCGCAGCTGCACCGCATCGCGGTCGGGATAGCGGTTGAGAGCAAGCCCAGGCTCGCCTAGAGCCCGCTGCAGATCCGCCACCAGAGCCGGTGGCGGCGGGTAGGGGTTCTCGTTGACGTTGAGCTGGATCACGTCCGCGATCTGCGGTGCGCCGTACGGCGTCTTGCCCCGCAGGTCGTCGCGGACGGGCAGCTCGCCCCTCCCGGTCACCGCACCCGAACCTGGACGGCCTCGACGTGCGCGGCGAGGTCCTCGGCACCGCCGAGCGCGGACACGTGGTCAGCGGCGGCCGCGAGCGCCGCCGGGGTGTACTCGATCACGGACATGCGCTTGAGGAACGACTGCGCCGACAGGCCGCTGCTGAACCGCGCCGTGCCTCCGGTCGGCAGCACGTGGTTGGACCCGGCCAGGTAGTCACCCAGGCTCACCGGTGTCGTGCCACCGACGAAGACCGCACCCGCGTTGCGCACCCGCAGCGCCCGCTCCCGGGCGTCGGCGGTGATGACCTCGAGGTGCTCGGCAGCCCACGCATCCACCACCGCGAGGCCGTGGTCGAGGTCGTCGACGAGCACGTACGCCGACTGCCCGGCGAGCGCGGTCTCGACCCGCTCGCGGTGCCGCGTCGCAGCGACCTGCTTGTCGAGCTCGACATCGACGCGGTCGAGCAGATCGGTGCTCGGCGTGACGAGCAGGCAGGCCGCCAGCTCGTCGTGCTCGGCCTGCGCGACGAGATCCGCAGCGACATGAGCCGGATCCGCCGTGTCGTCGGCGAGGATGGCGATCTCGGTCGGGCCGGCCTCGGAGTCAATCCCCACCTGACCCTGAACGATGCGCTTGGCAGCGGCCACGTGCACTCGGCCAGGCCCGGTGACCATGTCGACGGAAGGGCAACCCTCGACGCCGTAGGCGAACATGGCGATCGCCTGCGCGCCACCGACGGCGTACACCTCTTCGATGCCCAGGAGGGCACACGCCGCCAACACCACGGGGTGGGGCAGTCCGTTCTGCTTCGGCGGACTTGACACCGCCAAGCTCATCACGCCGGCAACCTGCGCCGGTATGACGTTCATGACCACACTGCTCGGATAGGCAATCAGCCAGCTGGGGACGTAGAGCCCGACTCGCTGGACCGGGACCCACCTCTCGGTGACGGTCGCGCCGTTGGCGACATCGACCACGACATCGTCACGCAGCTGCGCCGTACACACACGCTTGAGGCGCGCGGCGGCTTCCTCCAGCGCTGCACGCACGGCAGGGTCCAGGTCGTCGAGCGCCCGCTGCAGCGCCCCCAGGGGCACGCGGATGTCGGTGAGGGTGACGCGGTCGAACCTCTCTGTCGCCGCCAGGACGGCCGCCAGACCGCGGTTGCGCACGTCTTCGACCACCGGCCGCACCTGCTCGACGGCGGCTGCCACGTCGAGCTGGGCCCGCGGCAGCAGGCCGCGTGGATCCTCGGACCGGCGACCGCGCAGGTCGATGCGGGTCAGCACGGTGCGCTCCTCGGCCGGGGAAACAGGTCCGCCCAGCGTAGCCGCGCGCTGCTCAGTCGAGCTCGTCGATTCGTGCTGCCACCATCGTCGCGAACGCCGCCACGGCTCCCAGCGGCCAGGCGACCAGCGCTGCCTTCGTCTGCAGCGCGATGTTGCCGACGTACGTGCCTTGCTTGCCCTCGTGGACCAGCTGGCGTAGGGCGTCCTGGCCGATCCGGACGCCCACCCGCGAGGCGACGTAGGCGGCCGCGACACCACCGGCCGCGAGAGCGACGACCACGAACGGCCCGGACCGCCGGGCGGCGAGCCAGGCGAGCACCCCGCAGACCAGGCCGGCCACGAGCGTGATCCCGATGAACCAGCCGTCTCCTGCGATGAACACCTCGGTCGTCGCGTCCGAGATGTAGGCGGCCCCGGCCTGCACCTGGACATGGGCGTGCGGCGCGATCGCCGACCACAGCAGACCGATCGGGGCGCCGAGCAGCACCGTCACGCCCGCGGTCAACGCGAGCGCGCCGACGTCCTCGCGCCAGGTCTTCACCCGGACAGTCTGCATGGTCGTACTCTCCCGGCGTGCGCCTACCGGGGGTCCTGCTGTTGGCCGTGCTCGTCGGATGCGGCGGCAGCTCGGGCCCGACGGCGGCGCCCGTGTCGCCCGGAGGCTCCGTCGCCGCGAGCACCGCAGTGCCGGACATCGCCCTACCAGCCGACCCGTTGCGAGACCTCGTGCCGAGGACTGCCGATCTGCCGCCGGGCATGGTCGCGATCCTGGCGGGGTCGGGGCCACGCGATGCGCACACGATCGCCGGTTACTCCGCCGATCCGAAGAGCGCGGGGACCTTGCTCACCCAGCACGGCTTCCGGTCCGCCTATGTCGCTCAGTACGCCGATCCGGCGACCGGCCGCGTGCTGTCGGTCGTGGTCAGCCGGTTCACGTCGGCGTCCGGAGCGACGGCCGACCTGGATGCGGACCTGGCCGCGTCGACCGGCGAGCAGATCTCCGCCGGGACGATCGGTGAGAAGTCTGATGTACGCCGTCAGCCGCTGCCCGGCGGCAAGGGCCAGCTCGTGACCGTGCGCTTCCGCAAGGGCGCGACCACGTGGCTGGTCGCGTACGGCGCCAGCCCGACCGCTGACCCGAAGGTCGCCACCGACCTCGCCACGACGCTGGCCAGTCGGGGCTAGGTGTACGGCTGGGCGCGTACCCGGCGACGGAGCAGGACGACGCCGACGCCCGCGGACGCGAGCGCGACCCAGGGCAGCAGCCCGGGAAGGCCGGTCGTGGGCAGCGACCCGCCACCGGCGGGCGGCGGGGCGGCGGGCTTGGCGCCCGTCGGCGTGCGCACCACCGGCTTGGCCGGCGCGAAGGCCGAGGCCGTGAGCCGCACGACGTAGAAGCCGCTGTTGCCGTCGGTGTACCAGATCTCGTTGCGCTGCGGAACGAACGCCGGCGCGCTCATGGCGAACGCACCCGAGTGGTAGATGTCGACACCCGGTTGGACCGGACCGTTGAAGTAGCCGATCTCCTTCGGGTGCACCGGGTCCTTGATGTCGAACACCCGCAACCCGCTCACGATGAAGCTGCACGCCACGATCGTCGGATCGGTCCGCGTCGGCACCGCGCAGTAGTGACCCGCGTACCCCTGCACCGGGCTCTGCGCGCCGGGGTCGTTCTGCTGGTCCCCGGCCCGCGCGCTCGGCTGGTTGACGGCCAGCCGCATGTTGGAGATGACGACCGGCTTCTTCTCGTCGGCGATGTCGATGATCCGCGCGGCGCCGACCTTCGCGGCCGGGTTGTAGAGGCCGTTGCTGGGGTTTGCGTAGTCGGGGTTGGTCGTGGAGCTGGTGTACTCGTCGACCTCGACGACGTACGGGTGACCCTTGATCGTGATGGGGATCGCGTTCTGCGGGATGCTGACCTCGGGCCAGGTGAGGTGGCTGACCTCGGGGACCGTCGGGTTGAGCATGTGCTTCTGCACCTGCGAGACGTCCAGGATCGTCAGCCCGTCGTTGCCGGTGTCGGCCATGTAAAGGCGGTTGCCGTCGTCGCTGATGCTCATGCCGTGCGGCGCGTACTGCGGCGTGAACCACAGGATGCTCGGCACCTTCGGGTTCGTCAGGTCGACCGCCGTCAGCGTGTGCCCGCCGGTCGAGCTCACGTAGAAGATCGTGCCGTCCGGTGAGAACGCGCTCTCGTGACCGAGGATGCCCAGCGGCGTGCTCGACTGCAGGACCGGGGTGCGGCAGTCGGCCGAGGCGTCGTACACGTCGACGAACCCCGGGTTGGTCGACGGGTAGCCCATGTCGGCGGCGATCAGGCCGCGCTTCTGGTTCACGCGCAGCGACTCGTGCGGCGACAGCATCGCCGGAGTGCTCAGCGTCGCGGTGTGCTTCGGGTGCGCCGGGTCGGTCATGTCCAGAATGAAGACGCCGAGACCCTCGGTCGCGTTGTTCGCGAGGTCTCGCGGGAACAGCAGCGTGCTGTCGAAGATGGCGCAGTCGTGCCCGGCCTTGTCGACGTAGCGGTGCACCTGGAACCCGCCGGTCACGCCGAAGTGCGAGACCTGGGTGGTGTTGCAGCGGTAGCCCTTGGCGGCGCGACCGCTCGCGACCTCGGCCGCCGGCACCCGGCCCTGCGTCCCGGTCTCCGGCAGCGAGCCAGGCCCGCACGGGACCTGTGGGGTCGGTCCCGCATAGATGCCCGCCGCACCGGCCGGGCTCCCGGGCACGGCGAGGACCAGCAGGGCCAGGGCAGCGGCGAGCCTGAGCGCATGACGGGGGGCCATGGCCAACCCGTTCCCCGCCGCAGCGGCTGCAAGCGCGGTCAGTGCCAGTTGTCGGCTGTGCGCCAGACCAGGATGTCGAGGATGCGCAGCCGGGTCAGCAGCGCACCCGCGTCGCCCGCCACCCCGACCAGCTCGTCGAAAGCGGCCCGCTCGGCCTGCAGGTCGTCACGCATCTGGGTGCACAGCAGTGCCATGAACTCCCGCCACGACCGGTGGGTCGACCGCTCGATCGCGCCCGGCGCGGTGTAGCTCTCGAAGATGCGCGAGTCGTAGAGCGGAACGAGGTCGGGCCGCTTTCGATGGAGCACCTTGCTGATGATGGTGCCGCGTATCGATGAGGGACCGCCCTTGCCGGCGTACGGCGCCTCGTCGAGCACGGCGAACAGGTCGGCGACCTGCTCGACCGTCCCGTCGTCGGCCTCCTCGAGTGGCACAGCCGGCAGCGACGCGATCCCCGACAGCGCCGGCAGCATCTCGCGCAGCAGCGCGAACCTGCCGCGGTCGACCTCCGCGCCGATGAGCGCAGGCGCGAGCAGGTCGCCGTCGACAAGCGTCGCGGCGCCGTTGGTGACGAGCCGGTCGTACGACGGGAACGCATAGCCGTTACGGACGTCGACGTAGTCCAGCAGCAGCTGGTCGGGTGTCTCGACGACAAGCGTCCCGGCGCACAGCTTCAGCGGCAGCATGCGGTCACCCTTGCAGGCACCCCGGGCCGAGGAGTGCCTTGAGGTCAGCGAACAGCGCCGGAGTCGCCGCCACCCGCAGCCCGTCGTCGAGCTTGACGACCGTGCGCTTCTCGGCGCTGACCAGCTGCAGGTGCACTTCCGTCGTACCCGGATGACTGCGCAGCACCTCCTTGAACCGCTCCACGACGGGCTGCGTGCACCGCTGCGTCGGGATCGCCACGACGACCGGGCCACGCGGTCCGATGGACAGGTCCGGGATGATCACCTCGTTGGCGATGATCTTCGGGATGTCCTCGCGCTTGTCGATCCGGCCGCGGACGAGGACGACCGCGTCCTCGACGAGGAACGTCGCCGCCAGCTGGTACGACGCCGGGAAGAACAGCACCTCGACCGAGCCCTCGAGGTCCTCGAGCTGCACGAGCGCCCAGGCGTTGCCCTGCTTGGTCATCTTGCGCGTGACGCCGGACAGGATGCCGCCGACGATGACGTTGCTGCCGTCGTCGCGGTCCTGGATGGCCGAGATCGGGCAGTCGACGGCCGAGGCGATGAGGTGCTCGACGCCGAACAGTGGATGGTCGGAGACGTAGAGCCCGAGCATCTCCCGCTCGTAGTTGAGCAGCAGCGTCTTGTCCCACTCCCCCAGCGGAACCTTCACGTCAAACACACCACCGCCAAGTCCGTCGGCAGCCTCCTCCTCGCCGAACAGGTCGAACTGACCGATGGCCTCGGCCCGTTTGGTCTCCAAGCATGCATCGATCGCCTCGGCATGGACGTGCACGAGCCCCTTGCGGCTGTGCCCCAGCGAGTCGAACGCGCCGGCCTTGCACAGCGACTCGACCGTCTTCTTGTTGCACGCAACGGCTTCGACCTTGCGCAGGAAGTCGGAGAAGTCGAGGAAGCGGCCCTTCGACGTGCGGGTCGCGACGATCGACGCGACGACGTTGGTGCCGACGTTGCGGATCGCGGACAGCCCGAACCGGATGTCCGTGCCGCGCGGTGTGAAGTCGCTGTCGGAGTCGTTGACGTCGGGCGGCAGCACCTTGATGCCCATCCGCCGGCACTCGGCGAGGTAGAGCGCGCTCTTGTCCTTGTCGTCGCGCACCGACGTGAGCAGCGCCGCCATGTACTCGGCCGGGTAGTTGGCCTTGAGGTACGCCGTCCAGTAGCTGACCAGGCCGTAGCCGGCGGTGTGCGCGCGGTTGAAGGCGTAGTCGGAGAACGGGACCAGGATGTCCCACAGGGTCTTGACCGCGCGCTCGCTGTAGCCGTTGCCGAGCATCCCGTCGCGGAAGGGGACGTACTCCTTGTCGAGGATCTCCTTCTTCTTCTTGCCCATGGCGCGCCTGAGCAGGTCGGCGGCGCCCAGGCTGTAGCCGGCCAGGCGCTGCGCGATCGCCATGACCTGCTCCTGGTACACGATCAACCCGAACGTGTCGCCGAGGACGTCGGCGAGCGGCTCCTCGAGCTCGGCATGGATCGGTACGACGGGCTTGCGGCCGTTCTTGCGGTCGGCGTAGTCGTTGTGCGCGTTGGCGCCCATCGGCCCGGGCCGGTAGAGCGCGCCGACGGCGGAGATGTGCTCGAACGTGGTCGGGACCATAGAGCGCAGGAGGGCGCGCATGCCGCCGCCCTCCATCTGGAACACACCGAGGGTGTCGCCTCGGCCGAGCAGCTCGTAGGTCTTGCGGTCGTCGAGGGTCAGCTCCTCGAGCACAACCGTCTCGTGCCGGTTGTTGGTGATGTGGGCGAGGCAGTCGTCGAGGACGGTGAGGTTGCGCAGCCCGAGGAAGTCCATCTTCAGCAGGCCGAGCGTCTCGCAGGCGCCCATGTCGAACTGCGTGATGATGGCGCCGTCCTGCTCGCGGCGGTGGATCGGGATGACGTCCATCAGCGGCTCGCGGCACAGGATCACGCCGGCTGCATGCACGCCCCACTGCCGCTTCAGGCCCTCGAGGCCCTTGGCCGTGTCGACGACGGCCTTCGCGTCGGGGTCGGACTCGTAGAGCGCGCGGAACTCGCCGGCTTCGCCGTACCTCTTGTGGGTCGGGTCGAAGATCCCCGCGAGCGAGATGTCCTTGCCCATCACCGCCGGCGGCAGGACCTTGGTGATCTTGTCGCCGGTGATGAACGGGTAGCCGAGGACCCGCGCCGAGTCCTTGATCGCCTGCTTCGCCTTGATGGTGCCGTAGGTGATGATCTGGCTGACCCGCTCCTCGCCGTACTTCTCGGTGGCGTAGCGGATCATGTCGCCGCGCCGGCGCTCGTCGAAGTCGAGGTCGATGTCGGGCATGGAGATGCGGTCGGGGTTGAGGAACCGCTCAAAGAGGAGCTTGTGCTCGATCGGGTCGAGGTCGGTGATGCGCAGGGCCCAGGCGACGACAGAGCCCGCGGCCGAGCCGCGTCCCGGACCCACCCGGATGCCGTTCTCCTTCGCATGCCGGCACAGGTCGGCGGTGACGAGGAAGTAGCCGGGGAACCCCATGTTGCAGATGACGTCGACCTCGTAGTCGGCCTGCACCCGGTGACCCTCAGGCACGTCGCCGCGGAAGCGCTCGCGCAGGCCGGCGTGCACCTGCTCGCGCAGGAAGGTCTCCTCGGTGTAGCCGGCCGGGACCTCGACCCGCGGCATGAGGTCGCGGCCTTCCTGGAACGACATCTCGCACCGCTCGGCGATGAGCAGCGTGTTGTCGCAGGCCTCCGGGAACTCCGACCACAGGATCCGCATCTCCTGCGGGCTCTTGAGGTAGAAGTCGTTGGCGTCGAGCTTGAACCGGTTGGGATCGGCCATCGTCTTGCCGGACTGCACGCACAGCAGCACCTCGTGCGCCTTGGCGTCCTCCGCGTTCGTGTAGTGGAGGTCGTTGGTCGCGACGAACGGCAGGTCGAGGTCCCGGGCCAGTCGGATGAGGTCCGTCTGCACCCGCCGCTCGATGGGGATGCCGTGGTCCATCAGCTCGCAGTAGAAGTTCTGCGCCCCGAAGATGTCGCGGAACTCCCCCGCGGACCGCTTCGCCGCCTCGTAGTTGCCCATCCGCAGATAAGTCTGGATCTCACCGGACGGGCAGCCGGTCGTCGCGATCATGTCGATGTTGGGACGGACGTGCTCGGCGAGCAGCTCCTTGTCCATCCGCGGCTTGTAGTAGAAGCCCTCGAGGCTGGCGAGGGACGACAGCCGGAACAGCCGGTGCATGCCCTCGGTGCTCGTCGCGAGCATCGTCATGTGGGTGTAGGCACCGCCGCCGGAGACGTCGTCCTCGCCGCCCTCACCCCACCGGACCCGGCTCTTGTCGAAGCGGCTGCCGGGGGCCACGTAGGCCTCAGTCCCGACGATGCTCTTGACGCCGTACTGCTTGCCCTTCTTCCAGAAGTCGTAGGCGCCGAAGACGTTGCCGTGGTCGGTCATCGCCAGGGCCGGCATGCCCATCTCGGCCGTCTTGGCGAACAGGTCGTCGAGC